>CAZCIR010000014.1:0-55423 GCA_964499145.1 uncultured Pirellulales bacterium
CTGATTCGTCTGGCAGTCTTTCTATCGGTGCTTTTGCCCGGCTGGGCGTTTAGAGATTACTTCGCCTGCCGATTGATATTGTTTCTGATGGTTGTCAGCTACGCAATTTACTGGCTGATAGAAGGATTTTTCGATTCGTAAAGAAGCTCTTATATGCACTTAAACAGGACAGGGAGATAAAGAGGCAACAATGAAATTTACACCGAAAAGAGGTCTGTTTCGTTTAGTAATAGCGATAGCGGTAATTCCGTTGAGTCTGTTGTTTGCGAAGAGTTTTCCCTGCCTTGTTATATATGCATTGTTTGCAATAGTCTGGCTGATATGCTGGCTGATAGAAGGATTCTTCGATAAGGATTAAGATGTCCGGCTATAATGCTGCACGGCCTCGCGGTCCCGATCCCCCCTCACGGAACCAGTGGTACGGGAAGGTTGTAAACCACTCGAGGCCGTGCAGTCTTAAATATTAAGTTAACGTTTAATATTATGAAAGCTATCAATCGTGGAAACTACGGGGTTTTTAAAAAATTTCCGCCATTTTTTGGCTAAAAGACAAAGATTAACAAATTTTTTAAAAAATTTTGAATCGCTCTGCGCAAATGACCACATTAGGCACTAAAGAAAATTCTGTGTTGCCGTTTGACAGTGAAATGGAATCAAACGCGCCCGGCAGGACTCGGACCTGCAACCTATGGGTTCGAAGCCCATCACTCTATCCAATTGAGCTACGGGCGCGAAGGTTTTAACAACTGCAAGTATAAATAACACATAAGAATTGTCAACCATCGAGACAAAAACCCAATAAAACCACCGCCAGCAGCGTAAGAAGTAGTCCCTCATTGCCCGGCTGAATCATATCTGCTAACATAACTAACGGATAGTCGATTGCGGCGTAGTTTTACAAAGAAAGAGAAATAATGATTGATTTTATCGCAACAACGCTGACTAAATGGTTATTGTCGCTTCGCTATGAAATTAAGATAAGCGGGCTGGAATCAATCTCGGGCGGCAGAAAAGGGATTGTTTTTCTGCCGAACCATCCGGCGCTAATCGAGCCTGTGATTCTATATTCTTACCTGCGAAGTGAGTTTGCACCTAAAGGTTTCGGCGACCAGGACCAGGTGGACAGGCCCCTTATAAGATTTTTCGCGAGGCGCTGGGGCGTTCGCACAATTCCAAGTATCACCAAATACGGGCCGGCGGCGAAAAAAGAGGTAGAAAAGATATTGGATGAGACCATCGAAGGTGTCATAACCGGTGACAATCTTCTGCTGTGGCCTGCGGGACGGGTGTATCGCAGTTATCTTGAGAGTCTCGGCGCCAATAGTGCGGTGGAGAAGATAGTCGAGAAATGTCCCGATGTGCGGATTGTGCTTGTGCGTACGCGGGGATTGTGGGGCAGCGGCTTTAGCTGGGCAGTCGGAGAAGAGCCGAAGGTGCTTAAGGTGCTCGGTAAAGGATTCTTGGCATTGCTTGCAAGCGGGATATTTTTTGCACCGCGCCGCAAGGTTACGATTGAATTTTACCAGCCGAAGGATTTGCCGAGAGACAGCGACCGCAATACATTCAATCGTTTCCTGGAAAATTACTACAACGAAGATGCCATGGCGAATACGTACGTGCCCTATACAATCTGGGAAAAAGGCGGGACACAGGTTCGGCCGGAACCTTCCATGGCAATACTGAAAGGTGATTATTCGTCTGTGCCGGAGGCGACTCGAAAAATTGTCGCTAAACAGCTTTGCGGGATGACGGGAGGTACAAAATTAAATGATGATGATTTTTTAGCCACCGACCTTGGGATGGACAGCTTGGCGAGGATGGATTTGCTGCTCTGGCTGGAACAGGAATTCGGATTTCACCAGGCCGATGTGGATGCTATGCAGACCGTCGGCGATGTTATGCTGGCGGCCTGTGGTGAGTTTGTTTACTTAAGTCCGACAGGGTTAAAGCCGGTGCCGCCACGCTGGTTCAAAGACCAAACCTGGAAAAGAATTGAGATACCGGATGGCGATACGGTGGCACAAATCTTTTTAGAACTGGCGGCGAGGTATCCGAGCAAGGCGGTCACTGCCGACCAGTTGAGCGGGATTAAAACGTATCGTGACATTATTATTGCGTGTATGGTCCTTAAACCGATTATCGAGTCGTTCGAAGGCGATTATGTCGGCATAATGCTGCCGGCTTCCATTATGGCCGATATTTTTTATTTAGCTGTGCTGTTTGCGGGAAAGGTGCCGGTGATGGTGAACTGGACGTCGGGGGTGCGGAATGTAAAATCCGCTCTTGATACGGCAGGTGTCAGGTATGTACTTACATCGAAAGCTCTGGTCGGCAGAATCGCAATGCAGGGGATTGACCTTTCTGAGATAAGCGGCAGCTTTGTATTTGCCGAGGAGCTTGCGGGCAAAATCAGCAAAGCAGCGAAATTAAAGGCATTGTTGCTGGGGCATATAAGCTGGTCGTCACTTTATAAAGCGAAGGTGCCGGAGACGGCGGTGGTTTTATTTACTAGCGGCTCGGAAACACTGCCGAAGGCGGTCGCTTTGACACATAGAAATCTAATCGCCAATATTAGGGCTGTTCTTAGCATCGTAAAGATTTATCAAAACGATAAGCTGATTGGTTTTCTGCCGCCCTTCCATTCGTTCGGGCTGACGGTTACTATGCTGCTGCCTCTGTGCGGGGCTGCGCAGATTGTTTATCATCCCAATCCTACCGAGGCGGATAAGTTAGCAAAAATAATAGAAGCGTATAAAGTTACGATTCTTTTAGGGACGCCTACCTTTCTCGGTGGTATTGTGCGCGCAGCAAATGAAGAGCAATTATCATCACTTCGGCTTGCAGTGACGGGGGCTGAGAGGTGCCCCGAAAAGGTTTACGAGGGACTCAGGGCAAAGAGCAGAAATGCGGTTATTCTCGAAGGTTATGGCGTTACCGAGTGCTCGCCGATTATATCGCTCAACGAAGAAGACAAGCCGCGACATTTTACGATTGGTAAGGTTTTACCCGGTTTGGAATATGAGCTTGTCTCGCCGGAGGATTTCAGGCCGGTGGAAAGACCGGGCGAGGGGGTGCTGCTGGTTCGGGGCGATAGTGTTTTCAACGGCTATCTTAATTACAACGGCAAATCACCATTCGTGGAGGTCAATAAAAAGAGCTGGTATAATACAGGCGATTTGGTGAATGTTGATTCTGATGGAATACTTACGTTCGTCGGTCGTCTGAAAAGGTTTGTAAAGTTGGGTGGTGAGATGGTTTCCTTACCTGCAATTGAGCAGGTATTGAATGAGAGTTTCGCAGGCGGCGAAGATGAAGGGCCAATGTTGGCGGTTGAGGCGGCAGAGAAGGAAAGGCCGGAACTGATACTTTTTACCAAGCTGGATATTGATTTGGAGACAGCTAACGGCAAAATCCGTGAGACGGGATTTTCAGGTCTGCACAGTATTCGCAGGATTGTCAAGCTGGATGAGATACCGCTTCTCGGCACGGGCAAAACGGACTACCGCACACTGAAGCAGATGCTTCGTGGAAAGTTCTGAACCTTTCATCCTGGGGGGTTACGGCGGTGTCTTACTTCGTGAATAGCTGAAATTCCTCCATCAGGAGCTTCGTGTATCTGCCCGGATTGCCATCTCCGGTAACTTTGTCGTCGAATTTCACCACGGGAACAATATCTTTAGTAGTTACAGCAATAAAAAGCTCGTCCGCATCTTTGGCCTGCTGTGGCGTCAATGATTCTTCGATTATTTCCAGGCCGATATTTTTGGCGGTTTTGATTACAAAGCTGCGCGTAACCGAGGGCAGAATATTAGCTGTAAGTGGTGTGGTTTGCACGCTCTGTTCGAAGACAGCAAAAAACGCCGAGCCGGCCCCTTCAGTTATCAGACCCGCCTCATCGACAAGTATCGCCTCGGCACAACCTTTTCGAGCGGCATCCTGACGGGCGAGAACATTCGCTAATAGATTCAGCGACTTTATGTCGCATCTTTTCCATCGCCAGTCAGGATGAGTTGATACTGCGATGCCTTTGGTTTTTTCTTCCGTATCGTCGGGAAGTTGCGTAACGGTCAGGAAGAAATTGGGCTTCAGGTTGACATCCCAGGTGTGGCTGCGCGGCGCCGAGCCGCGGGTGATATGAAAATATATCCTGGCGTTGGCGATGCCGGCGGCGTCGAATGCTTTTTTGACGCGGGAGCGAATCCGGTCGATGTCAACATTGACTATTCCAATTGCAGAGAGGCTTCCGGCGAACCTCTGCAGGTGTTCCTGCAGTGCGAAGATTTTACCGTTGTAACTTCGCACCACTTCGTAGACCCCGTCGCCGAAGTAGATGCCGCGGTCGTTGTAAACCGGCTCAAGCCCGGTCAGCGGCGAGATTTTATCGTCTATCATAACTATCTGCATATAATCACAGGATACAAAAATATCCGATAATTTACTTTACAAAAAGAAAAGAAAATATAAGATACAAAAATTATCCGAATTTTTAAAGGTAAAGCTCAGGAGTTTTTGGAATGTATGCAGTGATTGAACAAGGCGGAAAGCAGTATAAGGTAACCGAGGGCGATTGCATAAATATCGAATTGACCGATGTTTCACCCGATGCAGGGTCTATCGAGCTGGACAAAGTTTTATTTGTCGGCGACGGCGAAAAGGTCAAAATCGGCACACCACTGGTGAAAGGTGCAAAGGTTTTTGCCTCGTTTAAGACCACTGCAGAGGATGGGGTCGTTAAGGGCAAGAAGCTTTATCCGATGCACTTTCGCAGACGCAAGAACAGCAAAAGGCGTATCGGCCACCGCCAAAAATATCTGCAGATAACAATCGATAAAATCCAGGTCTGAGGTATCATTTCTCCGACAGACGGTTTTTAACTGTTATTTTCCTTTGATATAAGTCTGTCAGCATACTCCTGCCATCGAGCGGAGCCATTTTGAGTGAAGTACTCGAAAGATTTGTCGTCAACCAGCTCACCTAACAAAGCCTTACGTTTAGCCGGGTCCGGTACATCCTCAATGATGCGTTTTCGCAATTTTTCCAGTCCAGCCAGAAACTCGCCATGTGTATCGGTAAAGGTTTCTTCCAGTTTTTTCCGCAGGTGGCCGGCGTAAGCAGGGCAGTGGCCTTCAGTGCCGATGGCTATCTGCAGGTCGCCACGCTTAACGACAGCAGGGACAATAAAGTCACAAAGTTCAGGTGCATCAACAATATTGCATAAAATCTCCAGCTGCTGACAGTCTTTATAGATTCGCTCGTTGAGCTGACTGTTGTTTGTTGCAGCTATAACTAACGCCGCCTCGGCGATGTAATCTTTGGAATATCCGGACTTTATTAATTCAGCATTTGTGCCCTGACAAAGCGAGGTCATAACGTCGTCGATTTCTTTGGATACTACTATCAGCCGGGCCCCCGCCGCCAGCAGGGCCTGGGCCTTTTGTGTCGCTACCGCCCCTGCTCCTACAATGACTGCACGCCGGCCGCTCATTTCGAGAAATATGGGGTATTTAGCCATGATAATCACATTCTATCCGCAATTCGCAGAATTCAAAGAAAATTCTAATCTTTTCAATTCGCAAAAAATGCTAATATGTTGTAAACTTTTTTCAGTTCCGCCTGACAGAAAAAATGAAAAAGATATGAGCCAAGTGATAAAATTAAAGCCGCCTCTGACTGATTCCGTCGTGCGTTCACTAAAAGCAGGCGATGAAGTTCTTGTATCCGGTGTAATCTATACCGCCCGTGATATGGCACATAAAAGATTGTGCGAGGCGATAGAAAGAGGCCAGAAGCTGCCTTTCGAGCTTGAAGGGTCGGTTATTTATTTTGTCGGCCCGACACCTGCTGGCCCCGGAAGGGTAATCGGCTCTGCAGGGCCTACGACCTCATCAAGAATGGATGCCTTCAGCCCAAAGCTTATTGCAGGGGGTTTGCGAGCGATGATTGGAAAAGGTTATCGCAGTAGCGAGGTTAGAGATGCACTTAAAAAATACGGCGCGATTCACCTTTCGACTATCGGCGGAGCAGGAGCATTGCTTAGCAAACATATCGTTTCCGCAGAGGTAATCGCTTATGAAGATTTGGGGACAGAAGCTGTCAGAAAACTGCAGGTTGTCGATTTTCCCGCTGTCGTTGCGTATGACTCTTACGGGAACAGCGTTTATAAGTAAGGAGGTAAGCAGTTGAAAGTTGCAATACTGGGATTATTACAATCGGGCAAGAGCACTATTTTGGCAGGGCTGAGCGGCAAAGCAATCCCGCCGGTCGGCTTGACCAGGATTGAAGAGGCCATCGTGCCGGTTCCCGATGCCCGGCTTGACTGGCTGACCGAGTATTACAAGCCGAAAAAAACAACCTATGCGACGCTCGATTGTCTCGACCTGCCGGGCTTTAACTTTACCGATGAGCACGGCCGAGCAGCAGCACGACGGCTGATTAGCCAGATAAGAATCGCAGAATTGCTTGTTTTGGTTGTGCGGGCGTTTGAAAATCCGGCAGTACCGCCTTACCGTGACAGCATAGACCCGGCCAGAGATTTAACAGAGCTGAGGACTGAATTGCTGCTTGCCGATTTGGAGCTTGTTACGACACGCATAGAAAATCTTGAAAAGCAGATTCACAAGCCAGCCAAAAGCCATACGCACGATAAGGATAAAGCAGAATTAGAGCTGCAAAAAAAACTGCAGCAGGCAATAGAATCGGAAAAGCCAATCAGTTCAGTTATCGAAACAGATGAGCAGCTCGAAATGGTAAAACCACTCGGATTTTTGACCTTAAAGCCGATGGTGGTTGCGGTAAATACCGGCGAGAACCAGTTAAACGCAAAATTCGATTTTGCCAGTATAATCGGCAGCTCCGTGCCGGTCATTACAATGTGCGCCGAGCTGGAATATGAGCTGGCACAATTAGATGCCGAAAGCAGACGGGAATTTATGGCTGATTTGGGGATAACCGAACCGGAAGCTGGTAAATTCGTCAAAAGCTGTTATTCAGCGATGAGGTTAATCAGCTTTTTAACGGTTGTCTCGGATGAGCTGCGTGCCTGGCCTATAAGAGAGGGGACAATCGCTCTCGATGCAGCAGGCAAGGTGCATACCGATATTAAACGAGGTTTTATTAAAGCTGAAATCTTCGGCTTTGATGACCTGAAAGAACTCGGCAGCGAAAAGGCCGTCAGGGCGGCCGGTAAAATTCGAATCGAAGGCAAAAACTATATTGTTCAGGATGGTGACATTATCAATTTCAGGTTTAATGTCTAATTGAATCGGTGTTTGACATGTTGCTTTTTAAGCTCCGCTTCCGTCGGTAATAGCTCAAATGAGTTTATCCCTTCAGACTCGGTAAATTTTTTTATCATACGCTGAATCTCGTCCATATTTTTGCCGTGCATCATCGCATACAAATTATAAGGCCAATTTTTAATGGTTTCCCTCTCATAACAGTGGCTCACCATCCCGAAATGAGACAAAGCTTTGCCTGCTTCGATAATTTTGTTCTGCTGGACCTCGCTGACAAACAGCACATTGGCGATAAATCCTAATTTGCGATGGTCAACCACTGCTGCTATCCGCCGAACAGCCCCTTTATCGATTAACCTTTGTATAATCAGTAAAACCTCCTGTTTTTTCAGGCCTTCGCCGCATAAAAAATTAAATGGTTCTGAAATCACATCCAGGTCGTCCTGTAATTTTGAGAGTATTTGTCTCTCAGTAATATTTAGCTCCACTATTTTACTATTTGGAATCTGCTCGATATCGCCGAACTGCTCCTTGCCTTCGGCGTCGAAGCGAGCATCGAGTTTGAAAATACGCCGGGCAGGCAGACTGTAAAAATCGATTCCGAAACGACCTGAGAGATTTGAGAGCGTAACCTCAATTTGTTCGCGAGACTTATCCTGCAATGTGAACCATAAATTGTAGTAATGCTCCCTCAAATAATTATGGGATACGTTTTCGAGGCTGTTAACTGCCTTGATAACCTGTTGTAGATTTCCTGCCGGGATATGTGCTGCGACTAAAGTGCTTTTTATACCAAGTGCACGGCTATTTATCAGTGCGCAAATCCGACGGATGACTCCTGCCTGCTTTAGCTGCCTGATTTCCTGTAAAGCCGTCTTCTCGTCGCTGCCCAAAAATTCCGCTGAAGCGGCGTATGGTTTTTGACAAATTGGCAAGCCGTTCTGAAGCGCATTACATAACTGTTTCTGTAGTTTCCTCAAATGCACACTCACGCTTTATCTTCCCGCGAGTAATTACAAACCGGGTCATCGCCCAGGTAATCTCCGCTGGTCGCATAAGCCCTTGCCCTGCACCCTCCGCAGATGCCGACATATTCGCAAGTCTTGCATCTGCCCCTGTAGGCGGATACGTTGCGAATCTCTCCTAAAAATTCCGATTTTTCCCAGATTTTGCCGAAATCGAAATTGTTCTCAATCAGATTGCCTGCCGGTATATCGAGAAAACCGCAAATCTGGACATCACCACGATAGCTTACAAAGCCGAACCCCCTGCCGCCCATACAGCCGGGCACGTCCTCTGTTAACCCTTTAGCCTCTGCTTGCTTATACACTCGTGCAAACTGAGGCCCGCACGTAACCCTGACTTTAATTTCCGATTTAAGCTTTATCCGCAGCAGTTCATTCAATAACGTTTCATACTCCACCGGGTCGAGAATTTCATCGGCAATATCTCTGCCTCGGCCGGTCGGAACAAGAATAAACGGATTGAAGCAGTAAGCGCCGAGTTCCTTGGCCAGCTCTGCTATGCCGATAACTTCGTTGACGTTGATTTTACTGATTGTCGTATTAATCTGGAAACGAACACGCGCCTTACGTGCTATTTGAGCGGCATTAACAGCCGAATCGAAAGCGCCTTTAGTACCTCTGAATTTGTCGTGGGTTTCTGCGCCGGCCCCATCGATGGAAAGAGATAAGGCCATAATGCCCGCCTTTTTCAATTTTGTTATTGTTTTCTCGTTAATCAGATAGCCGCAGGTAGCCAACACCGGCCGCAGGCCGAGCTTGCGTCCATATCGAATAAGCTCGTAAATATCGCTGCGCTCCATCGGCTCACCGCCGGTCAGTATCAGGATGCACTTCTTATACTTCGCTACGGCCTTGAGGATTTTTTTGCAATCCTTAGTAGTCAGTTCTTCTTCAGTGGTAGCACTTGCATTTGCCCGGCAGTGCCGGCAGCTATACTGGCATCGCCGGGTAACTTCAAAGGCTATAAGTCGCGGCTTTACTATTTTCTTACTCATAATCTTCAAGATGGCTTACGCCATTGCGTAAATGTAGCGGAATTTATGGTCAGATTCAATCAAATATTAATCCCTGCACCCTATGCGGTGTCAGGGCTTATTTTTACCGTTGAAAAATGCTGATGATTTGAAGGTAAATTAAAAAGAATATTTTACAACATATCCGTTTCGGCAGATTATTAGTAATGCAAACACTGTTTCTTCGATGGTTTTATATGATATAGCTGTTCGACAAAGGACCGTAATGTTCCAGTATCAACTTCGACAACTGCTTTGATTAAGGTTTCCTGTGTAAGATTGGAACCGCATATTGATTGGTAAAATTTCCTGATACGCCTCAGTCCTTCCTTACCAGCTACAATTAAATATCTCGTTTTCTTATCATTCCATCGTTCATCAAAGATAGGTTTGAATTCCTTAATAACTGTCTTAGGGTCTTTGTGAGGATCTAAGAATCGTTCGTGGAGACTCTGATAACTTCCAAAGCAATCAAGCTCGATCTCCTTAAAAAAGGCGTCCCAATATGATTCAAAGTCTTTCTTGTAAATATCTGGGATCAGCAAATTTATTACAGAAGGTTCAAGGAAAATGTTTTCAATTTCTTTGCCCGGTGTAAATAATGTTTGAATATTGTTTTGATCAAGTTTGTCTTGGATAGAAGTCAAATAGCTTTCTGGGTAATAATCCCTATCGAGAAGCATCGTGTGATTTGTAGAACTACCAATGAGAAGTTTGTAAGCTTCTTTGTAAGCACTGGTCTTAGGAAATTCACTTATACCATGAATTGGTATATTAAAAACCTTTTTTGTTATACCAAAAGTTTTTGCAAGATCCTGGACGATTGAAAAATCAAATGTATCTTCAGTATAAAGGATTAAATCACAGTTTTCAAATTGAGAAGCAATCAGATTAAAATTACTCCCAATTTTTGAACGGATAATGTTAAGCGATACTCGATCGTCACTGGATTTGATCACTGGTTTTTTGTCTTTTTTTTGAACATAAATAATGTGGCTTATGTTGACATTGTTCATTAATTCAACAGAGTGGGTTGCAATAATTGTACTACCGGTATGATATTCTCTTAAAATCCGAATAAGATCGTTTTGTTTTTCAGGGTGAAGGTTTATCTTGGGTTCGTCAAGAATGAGAACAGATTTTGACCTAAGACGTACCATGTGCGTTATTATTTGAAACCATACCTGAAGTCCTTGACCAGCCCATGCAATTTCTCTTAGAATTCTTCCTTCTTTAAAATAACAGAAAATTTTATTTTCATCGTAGTTAACCTCGTATTCCATTAGAGTAATATCTGGCCAAGATAAACTTATTATTTCCTGCACTAGTCTATATTCATCTGCAGATAGTATTTGGTAAAAGTGATTCCGTAAGTGTCTCGGCGCAAGTGATTTATTAAGGCATGCTCGGATGTAATTTTGATCTTTTATTATATCCTCCCTTTCACTAAGAGGCCCCAGCGGTGGTATGAAACCGAATATTTCATGTATATCTGAAGGTGGCAATCTTCCTTGGTAATCAGCGAAAATTATATTATCGATAGGATCAACAAATATTCGAATAAGGAACCCATCTGTAAATCGTGCGTGAATTTCGGCAACTTTTCTCTCATAGTTGTGAACCATCCTTCCGATAAGCACATCTTCAGTGTCTTGTTTTAACAATTGGGAATAGTATTCTCTGTTGTGCAAAAACTCTTGTCTTCGTTTACCTATCACCCGTGTAGCTGCGTCAACAAGGCGTAAAGCGCATATTAAACTCGATTTGCCCTCATTATTTCGTCCCGTTAGTAACATACACGCTTGTTCTTCGGCTGCAAATGTAATGCTATAATGCCTGAAAGGTCCAAAATATTTTAGTTCTAGTTCTTTTATTCTCATTTGCCTTGAAAGTGCCCTCTTATACCAATCTTATTCTTTGACTTCGCCTTCGGCATTCTATCCTTGTGTCTTTTCTCTGTCGATACTTTTTGCGGGTATTTACGCCAAATCAACTATAAATCCTCACATTCTCCGCATCAAATTAAAATCCATCCCTAAGGGATACCACAATTTTGCCTTTTACATTTTGTTTTTTTATTTCTTCCCTATCCCCTACCCCCTACCCCTAACCTCCTTTCAATCAAAAGCGCAGGCCGCAGCGCCAGCTTTCCTTATATCATCAATCATAAATCATAAATAACAAATGCTTTTAAGCCCCCGGCGGTTTATGCCTTAGGTGCAATTGTCCTAGGGACTCCTTACGGAGAGCGGAATCTTCGAATATTTCTATACATTTTTTGTGTGTTTCTATACTTTTTTCGAATAGCTTGCCCTGAGCTTGTCGAAGGGTCTTATACATTTTTTGAATATTTTCCAATATTTTCCATCATATGCTCATAAACCAGCGCCGTTGGGTGTCTTTAACGCATTTTATGAAAAGACCCATCCCCTCGTAGCGAAGCGCAGATCCCAGAGCTCTTTTATCTGGGACCTAATTCTTTTCTGCTCCGAGCGACGAGTCACGAGCGACTAGCGACTATTTCGCCCCCTCGGCTAGTTTCTCAAAACAAGTCAGGAACTCCATTTCTGCAATGAACTACGAACTATCAACTATGAACTCCTCCGCCAATCGGCGGAGGAGAATTTCAATCAAAAACGGGGGTACCTGTTGAGTAAAATCAAATTTTTTCAAATTTTTTTAATCCCTTACCTCACAACGACTTACTAAATTTTCTGCCCCGAAAAATCCTCGATTTTTCGAATCAAACCCGCGGGTACCTTTAATTATAGAAGGGCTGTTTTTCTGCTCTCAAACGCCCAGTAGGGCAAGGTCTTGGGGCCGGCAGGCCCGGGTCAGAAACGACTGGTAATAAATAGTGTAGTGGAGTTTACCTCGCCGTTTCTAAGGCTGATGGAAACCCCATAGGAGATTCTCTATCAACTAAGAACAATGGACTACAAACAAACTAAATTATTTAAAACGAACCCAATTTTCTTACAAATCGGCCGACCGTAAGCTCTTGTAAAACAGAGGGTTATAAAAATGAACATCGATTTTTGGGCCAAAAATTCCGAACCCAATTTTACGGACGCCTAAAATGAACGCAAGTTCTGTTATCACAATGAACTATGAACAAAAAACTATGAACTATGAACAATCTAAAACGAACCCAAAACGAACCCAAACGAACCCAATCTTGTCCGTCTCAGACAGACTTGTCCGCCTCTGGCGGTTCCTTCGACTGGCGATTAGCGACCAGTGACTATCAACTAATTCGTCCCGAGCGAAGTCGAGGGCTCTCGCCATCAGCGAGGTTTTTTATCAAAAGTCATCAGTTCTGAAAGGCGAGGCGGCAAGGCCATCTTTATTATATAGATTCGCACCTTCAGGATTGTCGGCCCAGGCATAGCGGACGGCGACAGGTTTGAGCACCTTGTCACTACTAACAATGACATTATCACCTTCGATTTTTGCTTTTGCCCAGACGAATTTTTTGTTACGGCCGGCAATGGCGAACTGCTTCAGCTCGCCGCAGCCTTTGGCGACACATTCGAATCGCCTTGGAGACATTCTGGAGACAGAACAAAGAATCAAAAAATGCTCTTAAAGCCGATGCATCAAATTAGTTCAGCGGCACTGTTAGGAATCCAGCCGTCACTATCATCGAAGAGTTTTATATGAAGCCATCCGGGCCGGCTTTCGAGAATATCAAATTCCGTTCCGGCATGTAAAGGATCTTTGAAGCTGGGTGAATAATTTTGGCCATCACCCTGATGGGCAATGACCTCTTTAGTGATGATAACACCGCAAATTCTACCAGCCTGAGTTCTGGATTCTACGATGACCGATGACAACAAACAGACTGTCAATACGGCACATATTACTGTAGGTGTCATCCAATATACACTTCGACCGAACCATATTGTTCCTGCGGCACATATACAAACAATACTAAAGAAGACACACGTAAGTAAAAATTTTGTCTTAATAGCAAAATCATAATGCCAGAAAAACAAAGTCTGTAAAACACGTTTTTCTGTTTTTATACCAACCTTATCTATTCTCTTGCTGCGAGCAAAGGTTAAGTTTTTTTGAATGTTGGCATCTGAGCTATCAAGTTTTTCCGCTCGGCGATAATTCAATATTGCTTTTCCGATATCACCCTTTAGAAAATAAGTGTTGCCGAGATTGTAAAATAGCTTAGCATTTTTAATCTGGCCTTGTTCTATGATTTTCTCGAAAGCAAGTATCGCTTTTTCATAGAGTCTTTCAGCTTGTTCCGAATCCTTAGTCGAATTGGCTTGTCGAAAACTTTCATTAGCTTGGCTGAAAAGCGCGTAGACCTGGTCTTTCGACATCTGTGCATTAGCAGAGGTGATTAGGCTAATCAGGAGCCAAACAATCAATACTATTGTTAGTCTCTTTGCGATCATTGTTTCAATTTCTTTTCGATATTGCGGATAAGCTGGATTATGTCCTTAGTTTTCCCAGAGTCAATATTTACATTTATTGAGGCATAGCGTGCTGATTCGCAGTGTTCTATTGTCTCGCGGTATTTGTTAGCAATTTCAGAATCTTCTATATCATTGATAATTATCTCATAGCAGTCATTGCCGGTAAGTGAGCCGGCCATTTTGTCGAAACGATCGCCGATGTATTGTTTCATGGTCGAAGCTATCTGCTCGTTTCGCCGCGAAGAATCCATCGAAGTGAGTTTCTTTAATTGTGCAATCGCCTTACTACTTGCTTGCCGACGTCGTTTTGCAGCTACTTTTTCAGGGCTGGTGTGGGTCAGGAATTTCACAAGGAAACTTGAAATCAGTATGCCTAAAGGCACCGCCCAGATAGGAGCATAAGCAGGACTGATTAAGGCTGTTGTCGGCGAAAAACTCATGTTTTCTAAAACTTCCGGGCCTTCGTAATTAGCAGAAAGGCCTTTTTTTATTGCCTCGACCTCTTTGTTGATTGGTGCAAAATCTTTTCCTTCTATATCTGCAGCAGTTAATCTTTTGGAAGGTTTAAGATCGAGCTTTATTGGTTTTGTCTTTGCTATATTATAGCTGCCGGTATCAGGATCGAAATAGGCCAATGTTATCGAAGGTATTACATTTGCCCGATTGTTGTCAGGTCTGATTGTTTGCGTGAAGACCTTGGAGCCATTATCAATTGTGGGTGTTGCTTTCTGAGAGGGCATCTTGAAGTTAGCTGCCAATTCGGGTACTTGTTCGAGCTTAGGCCACTGGACAGGTTTTAAATATTTGCTGCCGCCAATTGTGATGGTTATTGTAATGGGGTCGCCCATATATACATCTGTTGTAGGTTTTGCCGAGGCTGAAATTGTATACCGCCCAACGAGGCCATAGAAGCCATCAGGTTTGCCTTCTTTTGGTAGGGGTAATACGATGAGAGACAAGGGGTTTGAGCTTACCATAAATCTCTTATATTGTTTACCAGAACCGAAGAAATCATCGAAAAAAAGATCTCTTGACCGCGACCGTCCCACAACAACATCTGCGGAAATTACTGACGGCTCAAGCTGTATATTGCCGGGTGTCTTAGGTATTAGAATCTTTCGCAGAACAAGCAGATTAGATTGTTTACCCTTATGAAGCACCTGATGCTGTGAAACCAGGACAGTGGTGCCAGAGCCTAAATCAAACTCTTTGACTTGCTGATCGAGGATATCAGGGTTTTCCAAATAGAATGCATCACTGTTCAAAGCCGGGATATAAAACTGTGGGTCACTAATGTCGGCAGAGAAGTAGAACTTAATTGTCATCAAAACAGGCTGGCCAACGTAACATTGCTGCTCTGACAATGTTACTTCCAGATCCAGTTGGTCAGTTGTACCCGGCTTCAGAATATTTACAGAAACTGGATTGGTCTGATAGCTTTTTCCAGCAACGGTAACTTTGACAGGACTAAGCTCTATACGGCCGATCTGGTTAGAGACGAGTGAATAACTCATCACAAATCGTTTGACTACATTTTTGGTTGTTTTTCCATTTATAATACTTATCGAGGTTTGTGAGACATCCTGGTTGCCTGCACTTCGGGGATTATATTTTGCCAGATGTGTTAAGTCGACCAGGCCTGGTTGGTTTTCGCCATCAATGATTACATGATAGGTGAAACTTTCTCCAACGTAGATATCTTTCTTAGAATCAACCTGGGCAAAGACCTGTACTTGAGCAGCAGCATTGCCTGCCGACAATACTGTCAAGGCCAAAGCGGGAAAAATATATTTTCTGAAAATAGTCATACTACCAATCTTTTTCTACTCGTTGGTAACGAGTTTTTTGTAAGGTTTGTCTCTGTTTTTTATCGCACTGTTCTTTATCGAGTATCTCCTGGGCAGTTGTGTCGGATTTTTGCTTTTCTTCTTCATCTTTTTCTTGGGCTTGTTGCTGTTGTTGCTGCGGCTCCTGCTGCTCAGGTTGGTTCAGCTCGGTTTTTGAAGCTTGTTGCTGCTGTTGATTGGGGTCTTGGGGCTGATTCGGTTCTTGCCCTTGCTGTTGCTGATTTTGTTGTTGCTGCGATGAGTTGGGGTCCTGTTGCTCTTGTTGATTTTTAATCTGATCGAGAATATCTTTTATAGTCAGGCGAGCAATTTCAATATTTTTTGCGGCTTTTTGATTTTCCGGATCAATATCCAGCACACCTCGCCAGTGGCTTATGGCGGTTTCCATCTCCTCAATTGCCTTTTGCAGGTTCGAATCCCTTTGTTTTGAGCCCTGTTGAAAAGAACTATTGCCAAGATTGTATTTGGCCTTGGCGACCAGTTCCATATCTTTGCTTTCAGCAGAAACCTGACGGTATAAATTCATTGCCTTGTCAAGATCGTCAAGACGATAGTAGCTGTTTGCCTTGTTGAATTTAGGCTCTAAGGATTGGGGGCTATCGATAAGAGCCTGGTCATATTGTTTGATGGCTTCGTCGAATTTTTCCTTTTCGTATAGACGGTTGCCCCGGCTGGTAGAAACTTGAGCTGAGCCAGCAAAAGCTATTCGAAACACAAAGCAAACCAGCAATATGGGCAAAAGTATTTTATGTTTTTTTTCGTTCACTTACAAAAACCTCACAGATAATCAGAGCCAAACCTAATGCTAAAAAAATCTGAAATTTTTCGTCATATTTTAACATAGTTGTAGATTCGAGTTGGCGTTTCTGGGCTGAAGCAATCAGGCTTTCGTAAATCCGCCCAAGGTCCAAGGTTGTGCCTGGTTCGACTGAAAGATATTTTCCGCCATCAGTTGCATAAACAACCTCTCGTAGCAAATCACCATCAACTTTTGACCAAACTTCTTGGCCATTATACTTTAAAAATGTTCTTTCACCATTCGGCTTTGTAATAGGGATCCGTGCACCCTGATTTTCATCTCCCAGACCAATGGCTATTATTCTTATACCGTCGACTTTTGCTTTTTCAGCGGCCTGTATGGGGAAACTGTCATGATCTTCACCATCAGTAATTAAGATTATATCCTTATATTCACGGCTTTGCTTGTCGAAAACTTCTTCAGTAGCTTTACGGATTGCATCGCCTATCATTGTGCCGCCTCTGCTGCTGCTTTCCGTAGATATATCCGCTAAAGCCATCCTTACAAAGGCATAATCCTGTGTTAATGGGCATTTAACAGTGCTGTTGCCGGCAAATGTTACTATTGCTATTCTATCACCTCTAAGCGTTTCCAGCAGATCACGAATCGCTATCTTCGAACGCTCAAGTCTGTTCGGCTTAATGTCTTCAGCCAACATAGAGCGGGACGTGTCCAGTAATATACATACATCCCGGCCCTGGCGTTTTATTCTTTGGGCCTGTGGATTCCACTTAGGCTCGGTTAGTGCTATTACGATGCTGATAAAACCGGCAATAAGCAAAAACGCTTTGAATACCTGCTTTTTCAAACTCACTGAAACATTTATTTTCTTTAGCATTACATTACAGGCCAAAGTACTAAGCGCTTTAGTCTTTTGCCAAAAACACCAAATGTACGCGGGCAGTAAAACCGCCGGCACAACAAACAGTAACCACAATGCTCTATCATTCCCTATGTTCATAATTACCTTATGTCTTTTATTTTACGGAATTTTACGAAACACTGTACAGTTTGCCAACATTTCCGAGGCCAGTATCAGCAATGCTGCTAATATCCATGGGCCAAATAGTTCTGCATATTGAGTATATTGAATCGATTTGACTTCGGTTTTTTCTAATCCATCGATTCGTTCAACGATTTTTTCGAGTGTTTCAGCACTATCAGCTCGACCATAAAATCCGCCTGTTTTTTCGGCAATTGCTTTAAGCAGTCTTTCATCAAGATTTTGTCCGGTCGGCATCTTGTAAGTTCCTAAAGGAGTTTGGATAGTTGTATACGCTTGGGCGGAGCCGATGCCGATTGTGTATATTTTTATGCCCCATTCCTTCGCCAGTTCAGCGGCTTTCAATGGGTCATGTTCTCCGGCATTGTTAATACCATCGGTAAGCAGGATAATCACCTTACTGGCAATCTTAAAGCTATTATCCTGCTCAGTTAAATTCTTTTCACCGGCTTGGATAAGTTGAGTCATTCTTTGTTGGTACTCATCTTCGGCTTTTTTAAGTCGAGCTGCTGCCAAGGCAATCGCATCGCCTATCGCTGTGCCATCTTCACTGCGAAGCCTAACGAGCTCTGTATTTTTCAGAAATTCAAGTAGAACATTATGACTGAGCACCAAAGGACAAATCGTGTCAGCATAACGAGCAAATGTAATCAGCCCCACAAGATCGTTGCTTCTGCCAGCCAGATCTTTCTTATCGCCCTGAATAAAATCAGAAAGTACTTTTTTGACTACTTCCAGGCGGTTTAGCTTTTGACCATAATAGTCCATTTCTGTTTGCATACTTCCGGAACGGTCGGCAACAACTTCAATTGCTACACCTTCGGCGGAAATTTCTGACAACACCGTTCCTTTCCTTGGTCTGGCAAGTGCAACTATCAAAAGACAGATACAAATCAGTCTGGCAATTAACAATAACGGTCTAAGCCTGATACGCAATGAAATAGGGCAATTATTCATGTCCATCAGACTGGGGAATTTTATCGCAGCAGTACGTTTTTTGTGCAGGTATATAAATGCCATAACCGGCAGTACCAAAAACAACAACAATACCCATGGCGAATATAGCTGCATTTAAGCTACTCCTGCTTCTACGATTTGTTCCGTTACATCAATTTTCTTTTCGTCAGATTTTGTTTTCTCAATAAAGTTTTTAACCAGATCGAATGTTTTTTGGATTTGTTCTGTAGTCGGATTGTGTTTGGCAAATTTCACCAGATCGCTGAGCTTGAGAAATTCTCCCAAATTAGCCTTGTCAGCTGCACCAAGAACCTCCGCTGTTGATAGCTCAATTAAGAATTCTTCTGTGGTTCTTTCCGGGGCTCTGAGATTAAAGCGATGCTCAATATAATGCCTGAGAACACTGCTTATTTGCTCGTAAAATTCCTTGATTTTGCCTTTTTTAACCAAGTTCTCTTTTACCAAAGCCCGCAGGCGGTCATAGGCAATTTCATGGGCCGGCTTGAAAATCCTGACAAGTTCGGCTGCCTGTTTTCGCCGTAAATAAAGCCAGAAACTAACAGCGGCAATAATGCCAACGGCACCTAACACCCAAAGCGGCCAGTAAGAATTTTTCTTAGGCATTTGGATAACACCTTCAATGTCAGCTATTACTAGCTCGGCGCGCTGCTCGCCAAGCAGAGAAGTTACTTCAATATCTATTGGCTCAGTTATAAGTTCATACGTTTTTTCTTCCGGATTATTGACATCAGAAAACTGAAATGCAAAAGCCGGTATAGGGAAAGTACCGGACAAAAAAGGTTCAAGACGGTACCGGTATCTGCGGACTACATTGTTATTTTCATTAAGCTTGTCGCCCAAATTATTCCAGTCAACAATACCAAAATTTTCAAGCTCTTTTCCAACCTTTGGCATCTGGACTTCAAAACCGAGTTCAATTGCTGCTTCCAACTCCAGCAAGAAAGTTTCGGCAATAGTCATTTTGGTTTTGTCGACGCGTATATGAACAGTTAAAGGGCCTCGCTGGTAATCTTTGTCAATCTCAAATTCGGTTTCTCTGTCCCTTGAATCCGTATCCTTCCCGCAACTAGTGAAAGCCAGTAGCAGTGCACAAGTTATAAGTGTGCAAGATAGCATCCTTATACTTTTGTATTTTTCTGTTTTACTTGTCATTTTCGATTTTACCTGCAGGAGCCAAAACGGAGGTATGAATAATAACATTGTACTTGTCCATCAATTGTTTTATAAGGCTTTGCTGAATGTCCTGGCTTTTACGGCTCACAAGCTCACTGGTTACCTGGTCTCTAACCTCTTCATAACTTTTTTGCCGCTCAACAGAGTTAGGGTCTTCCTGGTTTGCAGGTTCGATGAACTTTTCCTTGTTTGCCTGATAATATGTCTGAAGATCGGTTTCTGTGATATTAACTTTGCCGGCAAGCTGCTGGTTCATTAACTGTTGGCTCAAGGCATTGCGTGTTAATTCATTAATATAACTATTAACTTTAGGGTCCTCGGTCAGCTTGTCCTCCAATGCCTGTCTGTACATAATTTCCTGCATGACCCATGATTGAAGAAAATGTCCCTTAGCTGCGGGGTCTTTATACTGTTGAAGCACTTTCTTTTTTTGCTCATTTAACTGAGCAGTTGTCATAAATGCCGCCATAGGAGCAAGTTGATTGTCGATTGCTGCTTCAATTAGTGCATCGAGATCAGTTTCAGTTATTTTTTCAGATCCGATTTCAGCTACTATTTTGCTGCCCGCAGAAGAGGATTTCTCGAAGTTTGTTCTATCCATTAACTCGTATCGCAGAGATGAAAACTTACCGAGTTTTTCAAAGCAGCTTTTAACATGGCTATTAATTTGTGGTTCTAATTCATCAAGCTCGGCAATTGCTTCACTGCGATAGTAATATTCAATTGCCTCAGCGAAAGAACCTGCTTTCTCAAGCAGTGTGCCAATCTGAAAAAGCGTTTTAGCGTATTCTGCATCCGGTTTGCCTGCAGATAGATAATCCTGCCAGACTTTAGCTGCTCTGGTGTATAAATTACGGCTGGCAAGCTTAGTAGCCAACTGTTTGACTTGTTCAGGTGACAGAGAGGAATCTGCTTTCTCAGGAAGCAGTCGGCGATTGCCAGACTTTGTGAGAAGATTAGTGATCCCCAGAGCTATTAGAATCAAGAGCAATATTATAACCGCTCTGGACACAAAGGAGTTTTTCCGTTTTTTATCGGGTAACGAAAAGTCCAGTTTTTCTTCCATAACTTATACCTCACAATTTCTATCTGCCATATGTTCCGTCCGATAACTTAGTGCCGTCGGTGTCGCACGTGGAAAAACCTGACTAAATCCTGTATATATGGTTTATCAGTGGTGATACTGATACAATCAACATTAATCGTTCGCAGCATATTTTTCAGTTCATCAAATCGCTGTGCAGCTGTGCTACTGTATTGGTTTCCGAATCTCCTGCTGGACGTATCGACAAGAATGGTCTCGCCGGTTTCGGCATCAGCAAGCTCAATTAGTCCTATGCCGGGCAATGTAATTTCAGCCTTGTCACGAACCGGAACAGCAATTACGTCATGACGCTTATTAAGCAAACTCAGGGGTTTTTTGAAATTAGTTTCTATAAAGTCAGATACTAAAAACACCGTGGCTCTCTTGCGTACAACCTTGGCCAGATAATCCAAAGCTTGGGGGATATTGGTTTTTCTTTTAGGCATTTTGAAATATATCAGTTCCCGAATCAATCGCAGCATATGGCTGATTCCCTTTTTAGGCGGGATGTATAGTTCTATCTGGTCGGTAAAAATCAGTAGCCCAACCTTATCATTATTCTTCGCCGCTGCAAAAGCCAACACGGCACAAAATTCTGTTGCCAACTCGTTTTTGGCTTTATTTACAGTACCAAAATCACCGGACGCACTTAAATCAACAACGAACATAACGGTCATTTCACGTTCTTCTACAAAGCGTTTAATATAAGTTCTGCCGGTACGAGCAGTGACGTTCCAGTCGATAGTACGGATGTCATCACCGGGCGTATATTCGCGAACTTCGTCGAATTGCATACCCCTGCCTTTGAACACGCTTTCATATTGACCAGCAAAGCTGGCATTTACCATCCGGGACGTGTAGATTTGGATTTTCTTAATTTTAGTTATTAATTCTCGAGGTATCATAGCATTTTTAAAAATAAACTTAAGTGATCTCCTCTATGGCACTTCAATATTATCAAAAATTGCCTTTATGATATCTTCACTGGTTTTGTCTTCAGCTTCAGCTTCATAACTTACAATAACTCTATGACGTAGGACATCCGAGCCGATACTTTTTATATCCTGCGGAGTGACGTAGCCCCTCTGCTGGATAAATGCATGTGCTTTGGCAGCGATTGCGAGATAAATTGTCGCTCTTGGTGAAGCCCCATAGTTTATGAAGTTACCCATTTCAATACCGTATTTCTTTGGCTCTCTGGTAGCACAGACAATATCGACGATATAATCTTTGATTTTCTCATCAATATATATTTCATCTACTACGCTGCGAACCTCAGCTATCTGGTCAGGATTGATAACGGCCTTAATGTCAAAATTGGGATTTGTTGAAGCCATCCTGTCAAGTATTTTTCTTTCTTCGTCCTTGTTTGGATAGTCGATCTTGATCTTCAGCATAAAGCGGTCTAATTGTGCTTCCGGCAGTGGATAAGTGCCCTCCTGTTCGATGGGATTTTGGGTTGCAAGTACGAGAAACGGTTTTGGAACATCAAAGGTTTCTTCGCCAATTGTTACCTGCCTTTCCTGCATAGCTTCCAATAGGGCGCTTTGAACTTTGGCAGGGGCTCTATTGATTTCATCAGCCAATATAATATTGGCGAAAATTGGCCCCTTACGGGTTTGAAATTCACCGTCCGATTGTCGATATATCTGGGTTCCGATAAGATCTGCTGGCAGCAAATCAGGCGTAAACTGAATCCGCTGAAAATCAGCATCGATCGCTCGTGACAGGATCGTCACAGCCATAGTTTTGGCCAGACCAGGCACACCTTCCAGCAGTATATGCCCGTTAGCCAGAAGCCCGATAAGCATACGTTCCAGCATGTATCGCTGGCCTACAATTACCTTGTCCATTTCCCCAAACAATGCCCGCACAAATTCGCTTTTTTTCTGAACTAGGTTTCCGATTTGTTTCACATCTGTAGCCATAAATAATTTCTCCTACAAATTTTATTTATCCTGCAAAGTAAATCTTATAATTTGTGTCCAATTGGGTACACAAACCAGTAAAAAAATAATTTGATTATTTTACGCTTTACACTTGAAAATGTTCATATTATGCAAGAAAATCAACAAAAGTCAAACCTTGAATTGTCTACACTTTAAGTTGATAATTAGCAAATTCATTTGTTTGGAAACTGGCATTAAACTCTAAAGTTATAGCCGGTTATTAATTCGTAATTGCTCTACAGCATGGCGAAGGACAGGATCAATATTCGTATCTTTATTGCAGGATATTGTCCTGAAAACTCCAGCAAATTCTTTATCTGAGTATCGTTCAGCGATCTTACCGGCCTTTCTTCTTCCTTCAATTCTTTGAGTTTTATATTACCGTTCAGATATCGACTTTCACGGCACCAGTTGACGAACGCTTTTAAATTACGAATATCTTTATTAAGTGTCGCTCGTTTAACCTCACTTTCCCTTTGAAGTATGAACTGGTCGATTACACTTTGAGTGATTTGTTTTGAACTGCATTTACCAGATAATCGCTCAAAGTTCCTCAAACTTAAAGCTATTTCATAAAGTGTTCCTTCAGTGACACCCTGGCTCTTTTTAGCATCCCTATATTCTGCGAGCATTTGCCTCCAAGCGGCATTTACTGTCCCCGTAAAGACATCAGAGTTTAATTGAGTATATTTGATGTGCCTGTAATGTTCAGCAAGTTCCTTGCCGGGTAGAGCCTTGGCTTTGCGGTTGCTGCTCTCGTACCAACCGACCCACCAGCCCTGAACACCTTTTGTTTTGTAAATCCAAACCTTTTTCATAATACTTATTATATAGTAAATATAGGGGGGTGAATCAAGTGGGAAAGAGGTCTAAGATTCGATAAAACCAGTGCCATTATGGAGACATAAAGCAAAACATCGAAGCAACTTGTAACGCAAGCCTATGTTTTACAATCGCTTATAGCAGATGGCTGTTTCGTGTCATCCGGATTATATATCCGATGGCCTCGAAGATGATACAAATGTATGTTCAAAACGTTCATTGTTATCTAAGAGTTTTTAAGTTTTTAATATTACAAACAATATTAATTTGCTGTTTTATAGTTTTATGAGATGTTTGGCCTTTGGGTTGTAGGGTGGATTAAAGGCAAACTAATGTTAAACCTTTAGACTAATAATCCACAATATATTATATATTTCTATCAATTTTCCAATCATATGTCCAGTGGAAAATACGAAATAATTAAGTTTTTTCTGAGAACATTGAGAGATTAGACGGAAACTTTATCTTAAGCATTAATTTGCTTTCCATTTTGTTCAAATTTCTCCGATGAAAAGAACCATTATATATAACTTTAACGATATTAATCGGAGTAAAAGTGGCATTTCAAAGAAATTATCAGACATTTGCATTTTTCTGTAAATCCGTGGAGAATTAAAACTCGGCACTTATGGGTCAAAAAGTGGTTTTGGGAGTCATAAATGGCTTGGCAACAAGTTGTTTAAATTGACAGGGATTTTCAAGAGTTTTTCCAGCTGGTGGCGATACCTCATAGCACGGATGTAGTCAGCTCTTCTTCAACAGTAGCACTTGCGTTTGCCCGGCAGTGTCGGCAGCTATATCGGCATCGGCGGGTAACTTCAAATGCTATAAGACGCGGCTTTGTTACCTTCTTGCCCATAATTGCATAAATGTAGCGTAATCTGCCGCGAGATTCAATCAAAAAGGAACTGTCTGCCATGTGAAGTAGTGACTACTATACATAAATTAAATAACTTCAATACCTTTCACATCATAAGCAGTTTGTGTTTTAGGAGTTCCAACCCATTTGACTTCGATACCCCCAGAGTTGTATTGTTGAAGTTTACGGTTCATATCATCAAGTTTCGTTAACATTTTAGCATGAGTCATTTTAAAGTTAATTTCTGCTATCGTTACAGCGATACCCAAAAAATTAAACTCGCCGGAGCTTCCTGAAATAGCAATCTCACTATCTATGAGTTTGGATTTATCCATAGCTAATATTCTTTTTATACCTTCTGGTTCCATATGGAGACAAAGTACGGCTTCATTTGCGATAGATTGTTCGGGTTGAATTAACATACTATATAAATTTTCTATTTCTTGGATCTGGTCTGTCTGAATGTTTTGGGGAATTTTGGGATTCACTTGGATAACCTTCGCAATTTCGCGAGCTTTTGAAAACGTTTCCAATAAATAAATAGATTTGTCGAGACCGCTAGGACTTCCAGAGCCAAGCACGCTCGAGAACAAACGGTTTCCTTGTATTTCAACATCAACTTTTAAAGGAATGCCTTTACCAAAATGCTTGACGAGGAATAACACTTGGTCAAAATATGCCAGATGTAAAATGTACTGATGGCACCACTTGGTACTGTCAAAACTATATCGGATGCCATAAGAGGTTACTTTTCCATCTTGGCTTGGATTAAAAGTAGATTTAATGCTGAAAGGGCTTTGCGGCAAGCATCCACTAAAACGAATTTCCTTTGTGCCACCTTCAAACATCCCAGAGATCGTAACAGTTTTACCAATCTCCTGTTGCTTATCATTGATTGCAGTAAAACTAATCGCTCCGGGCCGAGATCTACAATAGTGTAAAGTTCCCCCTTTTTTCATCATGTCAGCAATTAGAGGTGAGCCAGAAACATTAATTTGGTCGGCAGAAAGCTGAACAGGAACACCACGATCAATAAAATTATGAACTATTTTTTTTATTTGTGTTTTGTCTGCTTTAATAGAAAGATTGAACTTGACAGTTTCTTTTGCATTGAGGTGGTAATTTTTTCCCCCATTTTCAAGAGTTAAACTTACTGCAAAACGAGGATCTAAGCTTTGTTTGCGTGCAATATCTGCCTGTATTGCCGAATCAATTGCTGAAGGCCTTAAACCTCCCATGAATTCTTCGGCGCTTTGAATTGCTTCGTGGAAACCATTAGCGTCTGACAAGATATTTTTCCTAGGGATCCGAATTGTAACTGTCTTTTTCATCCTCCAATCGTCTACATTCAAGTCATACAACATGTATTTTTGTAGAAATATCCAATATCCAACTTCATTTGATACATCGATGAGAACCAAGAAAGTCGGTTGGCGTTCTTTATCAACATAGTAAGCAAGATGTTCTGTTTCCATAGAAAAACACACGTTAGAACCGACTTTACGGAGATTTTTCTTGCCTTTTAGCTGGACAGCAAATTTAAGACCTGTAAGGCTTTCTCCCTCAACTATTTCTATAACATAATCTATACCGTAATCTGGAGATTGGCCCCGTATAATCCAACTCTCCGGTAGGGTACGCTTGAAAATACCTTCCGCCTTTTCAGCTATTTGATGGGCTTTTGGTCGCTTTGGCATTGTTTCTCAATTTGACGAATTAAATTTTCTTTATTGATTATATTAAAGTTTGGATAAGAGAGCAAGAGATTATGTTCGTGCTGCCAGAGGCCGTATCAGCCTGCGGGGAACTTGTCGAACCCGCAAAAATTTTTACTTACCTACATAATATTAAATTTTTCAGTGAATTAAAAAACCTGTGTTACCGAGTATCGAGCATCGGGCATCAAGCATCGAGCTAATTTTTTCTCGACTTTTGTTTGAGGATATTTAAACGTTTTGAAGATTCTTCACTCCTTTAGCATCTTCTTGGCATAGGATATTCCCTGTGATAGAATATTTATCTGACATTTCCCATATTAAACTCTTAGCTACGCTGCTAAACCTCATTTCTAATATAATTAGGAAAAAAATTCTTCAATCGATAGAAGTTAGACTAACTCCAACAAAAAAATCATCCAGTTCTGGAGAATATTCTAGAGTATTGCTACTATCAGAATCTTCATAAATGATATATAACTTAAATGTGTTATCGTTTTGGTCAAGTGCATAGCCCCAATTATCCCACAAACTGCATTTAGGTGCCTGCAATTGTTTTATCTGTGCTTTCTGTTCCGGTGTTAAATCTTTTATCAAATATTTTTCTTCAAGAACCAACTGCGATGTATATGCAATAAATAAATTTTGCTGAGCTATATAATTCGGAAATAATGCATCAAGTGAATCCGGATATCTTCCATTATCCGCTTTATACTTATTTAGCTTATGTACATAAATATGCCCAACATGCGTGAGAGCTTGCTCCAAGTATTTATCTTGTAAATGCTGGTATTTATCCTGCAACGAAAGAATATAAAGTCCGACACTCAATAAAATAGCAGCAAAAGTCACAAATATAGGCCATTTGCAGGACAATTTTCGCATAATATATCTCCTCACACAATGACAAGATTACCGTTTTTCCAACCACACAATTCCCGTCAATATAAGGAATTCCGAACACTTTAGGGAGATTATACGGGGATAGAGTCCGGATTTCAATAGGGGAAAGTGGATTCCTGCCTTTGCAGTAATGACAATAGGGAAAAATCAATCAAAAGCGCAGGCCGCAGCGCAATCTAGGGATTTTATTATTTTGTCTCCTGTCTACTGACTTCTGTTTTCTGCGCTTTGCGCGGTTAAATTTCAATCAAAAACGGGGGTACCTGCTGAGTAAAATCAAATTTTTTCAAATTTTTTTAATCTCTTTTCTTACAACTACTTACAAGATTTTAGCCCCCGAAAAATCCTCGATTTTTCGAATCAAACGCGCGGGTACCTCCTATTATGAAGGGACAGCCTGCCCTGTGGGATGCTTGCCCCATGAGATGTGAAACTATCTCTTCGGGGCGCTGTTTGCTATCCCGTCGGGGTATTTTGTCCCAACCCGCCTATTAGGGCAAGGTCATGGGGCCAGCAGGCCCGGGTCAGAAACGACTGGTAATAAATAGTGTTGTGGAGTTTACCTCGCCGTTTCTAAGGCGATCGGTAACCCCATAGGAGATTTTCTATCAACCAAGAACAATGGACTACAAACAAACTAAATTATTCAAAACGAACCCAATTTTTGAAATGCCAAAAAATGAGCGTAAGCCATTTTATGACAAGCTATTATGGCAATTTATCGGCCTTCGGGCGAGGTCAAAACGAACCCAAAACGAACCCAATCGAACCCAATTTCAAGGTGACGAGATTACTGTGATGCTCGAGGTTTTTTATTAAAAATCATCAGTTCTGAAGGGCGAGGCGGCAAGGCCTTCTTTGTTATATAGATTCGCACCTTCAGGATTGTTGGACCAGGCATAGCGAACGGCGACAGGTTTGAGCACTTTGTCACTGCTAACAATGACGTTATTACCTTCGATTTTTGCTTTTGCCCAGACGAATTTTTTATTACGGCCGGCAATAGCGAATTGCTTCAGCTCGCTACAACCTTTGGCAACTAATCCGCCGCCGGTATGTGTGAACGAGAGAATGATTTTATTACCATCGATTTTCATAGATTTATAAATTGGTCCCGAATAGACAATATCTTCGCCGTAAGCGACCTTTTGAGCGGCGAGGGCGAGGCGCTTGCCGACATCCAGCTTATTCAGTGGATGAATATCGTTCCATTCGCCGACGTCGATGGCAACGGCCATTGCGGTTTTCGGGACGGAGAGGGTTTTAAGCTGAGCTTCTCTGAGCTCTGCCCAATTGCTTTCGGAGGGCTGGTCTTTTACATCCATAAAATTGGCCAACTGGACATACAAGAAGGGGAAGCCGCCCTGATTCCATTTTTGTCTCCAGTTTGTTATCAGGGCGGAAAAAAGTTTGTAATATTCAGACGGTTTTCTGCTGGCATTGGATTCGCCCTGATACCAAATTACACCTTTGATGGAGTAATTCAACAGAGGGGCAATCATACCATTGTATAAACCCAACGGCTGCCACTCGATAAAAGTTTTGGGCTGAAGCGGTTTCATAGTCGCGCCTAATTGGTATTGCCATGGACCTTTTAAGTCAATAGTCCGACCTGCTACGGTGAGCTGATATGGCTTATCCAGAACAAAACCGCCGCGGTTGAGGGTATTGATAATCCTTACAACAATAGTATTTTTGCCTTCCTTGAGGAGGTCGGCTGGGATGTCGTATTTTCTGGGGGGCCATTCGTATGTTATTGCACCGACTTTTTGTCCGTTAAAGTAAGTTTCATCGCCATCGACAATTCTGCCGAGCCAGAGCCGAGCGGACTTGCCGGCCATAGTGGCGGAGACATTGATATCTTTCCTGAACCAGACGACGCCGTTGACGCGGCCTAACGGGCCATCCGCACAGTAACCGGGGACATTCATAGTCGGCCATTGCGAGGCATCGTAACTTGTATCGAACCACGGTTTTTCCTTGTTCGCCAAACCTTTATCTTTTTTGTCCAAAAGGCTATACCACGCATCGCTACGGGCTTTATCTTTTTCTATGATTTTGTTAACATAGGCGGTGTCCTTGTATTTAATAGCTGTTTTTAGGTGTTCAGGAAACGCCTTTAAGGCATCTTCGCTCATCCAGGACTGTGCGGGAGAGCCGCCGAGACTTGCGTTTATAAGGCCAATTGGGAAGTGGTATTTCTGATACAATTCCTTCGCGAAAAAATAGCCAATAGCCGTGAACTTAAAGATAGTTTCGGGATTAGCCGGCTGCCAAGCGCCCGATTCTAAATCTTCCTGCGGCGCATTAAAGTTATACCTATTAGGAACCTCGAATTGCCTTATAGAGTTATTGTCGGAATTAGTTATTTCGTCGGGGTATTTATCTTTTAACCTTTCCATTGTCAATTCCATGTTTGATTGTCCGGAGCATACCCAAACATCACCAATCAGTATATTTTTTAAGGTTATGTGATTTGAGGCGGTAATCTCCATCTCGTAGGGGCCGCCCGCTTTTAATTCAGAAAGGGATACCGTCCATTTACCATCCGAGTCGGTTGCAGCGTAATATGTTTTGTCGATAAAATTTATTGTTATCTTTTCACCTGCGTCAGCCCAACCCCAAATCTTAACCTCAGCGTCTCTTTGCAATACCATACCATCGCTTATCAAGAGTGGAAGTTTGACATTGCAAAAGGCAGGCTGGGAAATAAACAATAAATATAGGCATAATGTCGAAACAAGGATTCTTATGTTTATCTTCATAGATAGTATTCCTTTAAGTATTTATTGTTTACAATACTAAGGTATTGTTATCGATTACAGAATGGAAGTCAAGCAGAAGTTACGTTCGCAATCAAGAAGCTGGTGGGTTGATTTGGTTCTGGACTTTGGCGATTTCACGAAACACACCACCGACTATCAAGCCCAGGCCGATGGCAAATATTACAAGGACCGGGATGTCAAACACCTGTGTCATTGCACCAATGGCGACGCCCTGGCCGACAATAGTTATGAGAAGGTTATTACGCATTTTAGTCAACGTAGTTTTTCTCCTGTAAAAACGGCTATTTGCCTTTATATAGTGCTGCTTTTCCTGAGTTTTGCGACATTTTTTGCAAAGTATGTGATTATTATGTCTGCCGAAGCCCTTTTAATCGAATATAAAATTTCGAGTATAGCCTGCTGTCTGTCAAGAAGTCCTGCCTGCGAGGCGGAATTGACCATCATATATTCGCCGGAGACGTTGTAGGCGGCGATGGGACAATCGAAACGCTGTCCTGCACGATAAATTATATCGAGAAAACAAAGTGCAGGTTTGACCATTACGATATCGGCGCCTTCGGCTATATCGAGGGCAATTTCGGCTAAAGCCTGCTTGGCGTTGGCGGGGTCCATTTGATAGGTTTTGCGGTCGCCAAAGGCGGGGGCGGAATCGGCGGCGTCCCTGAACGGGCCGTAAAAAGCAGAGGCGAATTTGGCGGCGTATGACATAATGGCCACATCAGTAAAATTGTTAGCTTCAAGGGCCTCGCGAATGTATTTAACGCGGCCATCCATCATATCGGAAGGAGCGACTATATCAGCACCGGCCTGGGCGTGGGATAAAGCGACTTTGGCTAATAATTCACAGGTTGCATCATTTTCTATTTTGCCGTTCTTTATCAGGCCGCAATGGCCGTGAGAGGTATATGCACAAAGGCAGACGTCGGTTATGACCAGTAAATCAGGTGCGGCTTTTTTGATTTGTTTTATAGAACGCTGGACGACGCCGTCCTCAGCCCAGGCCTGCGAGCCGGTTTCGTCTTTTTTGGCGGGCAGGCCGAAGAGAAGCACAGCAGGTATGCCCAAGGCAGCGACCTCAGCAGCTTCGGCGGCTATCGTATCCGGCGAGAAGTGGAAACAATCGGTCATTGACTTTATCGGCTCTTTAAGATTTTCGCCTTCTCGGACAAATAGGGGGTAAACCAAATCATCGATACTTAAAGACGTTTCGTGCACTAATCGCCGCATAGAGTCACTCTTACGCAGCCTTCGCATTCTTATTTTCGGAAAACTCATTTTACAAATCCTTTCCGTTATACTATTTCCTCGTCGGTCAGGTAACAAGCAGGCTCGTTGAGCCAATATCTGTCGTCGCTTTCAGGACCCAGGAATCTAAAGTTGCCTTTGCATAAATCGAACCATTTGCAGGCCAGACATCTTTTATCTGCGAACCTGCTTTTATTGCGGAGCCTTTCGAGCACAGGCTCGTTCGGATTATACCAGATTTGGCTGAAAGATTTATCCCTGACGTTGCCGAGTGAATAGTTACGCCAGAATTGGTCGGGATGGACGGAGCCGTCCCAGCCGACAGAGGCGATTTTTTCTCCGATTTTGTTGCCGCCATTGGCGAGGAGAAGCTGTCTGGCCTTTTCAAAGCGCTGATTTTTTTCTTTAGTCATTTTCAGCAAAAGGTTTGGGCCATCGGCGTGATTGCCCACGGTGAGGACTTCGTCAACGAGGCCTTTGAGGACGGATTCAGCAGTTTTGTTTATAATCGTATCGAGGGCCTGTCGTGTTTGCTGCGGCGTTGGGGTTTGCTCATCGAGGTCCTTTGCTCTTCCAGTGCGGATTAAATGATAAAAGCAGATTCTTCGCACGCCTGTTGAAGCAGCCAATTCGAAAACAGCAGGGATTTGCTCGCTGTTTGCTTTTGTTATTGTAAAACGCAATCCTGTTTTGAGATTGGCACTTTTACAATTTTCAATTCCCGATACCGCTGCTTTGAAGCTTCCGTCCGCCTGTCTGAATTTATCGTGGGACTTTTCCTCTCCATCAATAGAAATTCCCACGTAATTTACGCCAACTTCGGCAAGCTTGTTGGCGGTGGATGAATCAATTAAAGTTCCGTTTGTTGAAATTACGGTTTGAAGTCCTAATTGCTTTGCCTCCACTAGTAATTCAAACAGGTCGCTGCGTAACAAAGGCTCACCGCCGGTAAATAATACTACTGGGCAATTTGCTTCGGCAAGCTGATGAATAAATAGTTTGGCTTCGGCGGTGGTCAGCTCGTTGTTACAATGGTCGGCTGTTGAACTACTATAACAATGCAAACAATTCAAATTACATCGGCTTGTGCAGTTGTAGGCGACGACGGGGCCGAACGAGTTATCCGGCTTAAAACGTAAATGGTCGGATTCGCCAGACAGGCCGCAATATAATCTCGAGATATTTATCATTTGTATATCTTTTCCAAGGCAGTGAGCAGGCCATCAATAGTATGCTCAGTTGCTTGGACGTCAACTCTGATACCAAGATTTTTCAATTTTTCGGAAGTTACCGGCCCAATCGATGCGACTTTAACATTACTCGAATTTACCACCTCGGTTGGGATTTGCTTAAAAAAAGCGTCGGCTGAAAAGGGACTTGCGAAAGTCAGCCAGTCAATTTCGCCGGTCTCGATTTTTTTCAAAAGATAACCGCAATCGCTTTTTACGGCTACAGTGGTATATAGGGGGACATTATCGACTTTGGCTCCTGCACTTTGCAAGAGCAGGTTAAGCTCACTTGAGGCAAGTTGAGAGCGTAAAAGCAAGACTTTTTTGCCTTTTAGGTTCGCAAGGGCGATTAATTGTCTGCCGAGGGTGTCAGTAGTAAAGACGGTCGGCGTGAAATCCGCTTTTATTCCAAATTCGTTTAATTTTGCAGCGGTTTCACTGCCGATAGCGGCGATTTTGGCGGAGGCAAAGACGCGAGCGTCCTTTTCGAGTTGCTGCAAGGTGTCAAAAAAACAAGCAGCGCCGTTTGCGCTGGTGAAGATTATCCAATTGTAATCAGTAATTTTTGTGAGTGTTTGTAGAAACTGATTTGTCTGCGTCAGTGGTTTGATTTTTATTGTTGTGTATTCTATGGGATTGCCGCCCTTGGCGATAATCTTAGCTGCGAAATCGGCATTGCCTTCGGCGTCACGAGTTATGACAATATTTTTGCCGAATAAAGGCTTGCTTTTAAGCCGGTTGAGTTTTTCATCGGCAGCAGCGCCAATAATTAAGACCGCCGGCGGACCAATTTTATTTACACTGCACTTTTCGGCTATATGTTTCAGCGAAGCCCTTACGGTTTTCTGACTCGGCAGTGTAGCATCAGCTATTACCGCTGCCGGTGTTTGTTCTTTCATACCATTTTTTATTAGTCTTTCAGCGATAGATTCAAGGTTCTCTATCGCCATATAGAAGACGATAGTTCCGCTGAATTTGGCGAGCAGGTCCCAGTCGAGACCGCTATCTTTCTTTCCCTCGGCCTGGTGTCCGGTAACAAAGACCACCTGTGAGCTGTAGTTCCTGTCGGTCAGTATGATTCCGGCGGAGCTAGCTGCGGCGATAGCGGCTGTTACGCCGGGGACTATTTCGAAATCTAATCCAGCCTCGGTGAGGGCAGATATTTCCTGCCCTGCCCTGCCAAATATGCAGGGGTCACCACCTTTTAATCGCACTACAGTTTGACCGAGCATTGCTTTTTCGACCAGCAGCTTATTAATTTGGTTCTGAGTGGTTGAGGCCGGTCCGATTCGCTTCGGGACGTGGATAATCTCGGCGTTCGGGTGTGCAAATTTTAATAAAGCAGGGTTGGCCAATTTATCATAGATTATGCAATCAGCGATTTTGAGGAGCCTGGCGCCGCGAACGGTAATCAAATCCGCCATGCCCGGCCCTGCGCCGATGAGATATACTTTGCCTTTTTCACTCATTGTTTTTCCAGATTCTCTAAAATCTTTCTGCCGCCGGCGTCGAGGAGGTCGTTGGCGATTTTTTCCGCGATGCTATAGGCGTCGGCGGTCGGGCCGATGAGCCGACGGCTGATAAAGTTTTTGCCTTGTAAATCCGATATAAATGCGCATATTTCCATATTGCCTGCTGTTATTTTTGCGTAGGCCCCTACCGGGGCGTGACAGCCACACTGCATTGCAGACAGAATCCGACGTTCTGCAAAAGTAATCATTCTTAACTTTTCATCATCTATTGCGGAAATCAACTTTGTTGTAACCGGGTCATTTATTATCGTTTGGACGGCCAAGGCACCCTGGGCCGGTGCAGGGATAATATGCTGTGGGTCAAAGCATAAAGATATTTTTCCGCCTAAACCGAGTCTTTCCAGGCCGGCCCGAGCTAAAATGATAGCATCAAATTTGCCCTGCTGCAGCAATTTTATTCGAGTCGGGACATTGCCGCGAACGGGCACCGGGATAAGGTCGGCCCGTAAATGCTTTATCTGGGCCGCCCGTCTTAAACTCGAAGTGCCGATTTTTGTGGATTGGGGGAGCTGCTTTATCGAATCAACCGAAACATTGGCTATCAGGCAGTCTTCTGCAAATGTTCTTTCACAAACTGCAGCTACGGCCAGACCCTCTCGCTGCTGGGTAGGCAAGTCCTTGAAGCTGTGGACGGCGAAGTCGGCTTCACCGGCCAGGAGGGCATCTTCCAGCTGTGAGGTAAAGAAACCGCTGCTTTTTAAATCCCAAAGGGGTGTGCGTTTTTCGCGGTCGCCTTTGGTAGTTATTTTTCTAATGTTAATTTGTAAATCCGGACAGGTTTTCTTCAAGGCCGAGATGATAATCTGTGTTTGGGCGACGGCCAAATCTCCACCCCGTGTTGCAGCGGTAAGGACATTCATCGTTAGTCACTTTTGTCCTGTGAGAGGAACATTTTATTTATCAAATCCACCGCCCGTAGATGTTCTGTGGCTGGCTGCTTTTCGGCGCCTTCTTTGAGAAAGGTAATCGGGCCGTGAAGGACTTTCTTAACGAGAGATTCAGCGAAAAGCCGGAGTTTGTCATCACTATCTTCAGCGAAATCCCTTGCATAACGCTTAGCTTCGCTATGGGCCAGTTGCAATCCCTGCTGTGTCAATTGTGTGATTGTCGGCACGAGATTGAGCGAATTATACCATTGCATAAATGTATTAGTAAATTCTTCGACGATTGCCCGGGCTTTGGGGATTTCATTACTGCGTTTTTTTCTGTTGCGGCTAATCCGGCTGTTCAAATCATCAACGTTGTAGAGAGAAACACATTCGAATCGGCTGATTTGCGGCTCTATATCGCGCGGCACGGCAAGGTCTATTATCAGCAGAGGCTTGTGTCTGCGCGACAGTATATCTGCGACTGCCCGGCAGGTTACTATCGGCCCGGCGGCGGCGGTCGAGCTAATCACCAGGTCAACTTCAGCCAGGCTGGCGGCGATATCGGCCAAGCCGATTATTTTTCCGGCTCCCTCGACTTCGCTCGGGACAAGCTTGAGCCGTCCCCGGAGGGCTTGTGCTTTTTTCTTACTGCGATTTGCAATAATCAGAGTTGGCAGATGTGCTTTGAGGAGATGCCTTGCTGCTAACTCTGCGTTTTCCCCAGCGCCTATTACTAAAGCTTTCCCGGCGATTAAATCGACTTTCTTTTTGGCAAGTTCCACAGCGGCCAGACTTGTCGAAACCGCACCACAGTTGATATTCGTATTGGTTCGCACGGTTTTTCCTACCCGGAAGGCATTGTGAAAAAGGTGGTGAAATACAAATTTACTCATACGAGAGTCGATGGATTCTATGTAGGCGGATTTTACCTGCGAGAGGACCTGGTTTTCACCGAGCATTTGCGAATCGAGGCCGGCGGCAACTTCAAAAAGATGTCGGACAGCATCAACCCCGATACTTTGCCGGCTGTATTTGCTCCAGCAGTCAATTGCCTCGGGCTGAACCTGGCCGATAAGCTTTTCCAAAAATCCACTTACATCGAAATCTTTTTGGGCGTAGGTGTAAAATTCGGACCGGTTGCAGGTTTCAAGGATAACCGCTTCGGAAATCCGCTGCTCGGTGTGCATTTTTTTCAGCAGGAGACGGCGTTTTTCTGGGGTAAAAGCGACCTTTTCGCGCAGGTGCACTGGGCAATTATGGTAGGTTACACTATTCAAAACAAGCTTCATTGTATCTTCGTTTTTCAAGACATAGATTACACTATCCGCCTATTCAGACGGCAAGTCAATGCAATATAGCCCGTCGGGGTGAAAAAATCTATTGCTAATCCTTGTTCTGGTATTATAATAACGTGCTTTCTATGCAAGATGAATAAGGAGCAATTTCTATGGAACCGATTACAGAGTGCCAAATAGACTTGTTCGCTGATAATCTGCCGTTAATGGACGAAATAAAGAAGCTTGCCGAATTTGTGCATTCCAGTGAGGCCAATCGGCTGGCTTTCAGTAAACAAGTCGAAGAGAATATGTCAGGAACGGGGCAAAAAGCTTCTCTGGCAACAGGGGTCGGCCTTTTTATTCTGGGCAGCGATGACGAAGCAGTCAAGAAACTGGAAAAAGCAAAGGACTGCAAAGAGAAATTAATCTGTATTGCCTTTGCACTTCGCCGGATTGGCAAATTCGATGAAGCAATCCAAAACCTGCAAAAGGCCCTTGATTACGAGGCAGACAAACTAAACATAACTCTGGAAAAAGCCGCTACATATTGTTATGCGTCGAACTTTGACAGTGCAGCCAAGGAACTCAAAACTCTTGCCAATTTTGAAAACGTAAATGCCGAATATCACTATCAGCTTGGCCGTCTTCAGGAAGCACAGGGACTATATGAAGATGCGACGGATAATTACAAAATAGCTTTGGAATTATCTCCAAACCATCAAAGGGCCCTTTTCCACTTAGCGTATCGCTGCGATTTATCCGGTGATGAAGAGGCAGCCATCGATTACTACAGACAAATTGCTTCAACATCGCCGGTTTATGTAAGCGCCCTGCTGAATTTAGCTGTACTGTATGAAGATGTGGGCGAATTCGACAAGGCAGCTCGATGTATTGATAAGGTCTTAAAGTATCATCCCAATAACCAAAGAGCTATCCTGTTCGAGAAAGACATCGAAAGCTCAAAGACAATGTTCTACGACGAAGAAAAAGAAAAGAAAAAAGACCGCAAGACCCAAATTCTTGAAACTCCAATCTCAGATTTTGAGCTGTCGGTGCGCAGTAGAAACTGCCTCAAGAAGATGAATATTGATACAATCGGGGACCTTTTGAACATCACTGAGATAGAGCTGCTGTCTTATAAAAACTTCGGTGAAACCTCGCTTAGAGAAATCAAGGTCATCCTCGAATCGAAAGGATTACATCTTGGTATGGCTCTGGAGGAAAAGCAGTTCCCTAAAGCGGAGATCTTTGACCGCGGCGGCATAGAAGGTGAAAACGAAGGTCTTTTGAGCAAGCCTGTGGATGACCTTCAATTGTCGGTTCGTGCCCGAAAGTGCCTGCAAAGGCTCAATATTCGTACAATCGGTGAATTGATACGTAGAACAGATGTCGAACTTCTCGGCATTAAGAACTTCGGTGTAACAAGCTTAAACGAAATTAAAAAGTCCGTTGGCAACCTTGGGCTATCTTTGCGAAGTCTGGATTAAATGGTTCGACTTCGCTTGCCATTGCCACTCTGCGAAGTACCTGAGGGATACAGCACGAGTCTGGGTGCAGTCAGGGGAAAATCTAAAGTTAAAAATTCAGAATTGAAAATACAACTTCCTATCCGCCATACTTCACACACCATAAGCTGTTGCCGCATAGTTTTTTTGTTTTGGCTGGTAATCTTAGGCGGTTGCAGGACGAAGCGACTCGGCAGAACAACTCCGCAAATGGATATCGGGCCTCAGTTTTGGATACGGGTTTTGCTCCTTGACAGCGCCGAGGCCTGCACACTGAAAGTTGCATCACCATTTGTTGTTTTGGACGCCCAGACACAGGCCAAAGAAGCTCATTTCAGCAAATCCAAATTGCCGTTTGAGGTGACTATGTCCGGCGGCAGAATTGATATTTCCGGTCGGGCTTTTATCGGTGAACAGGTAATTATTTTTCCCGATGAGCCACATATCTTTAACCTAAACGGTGATGATTACCGCGGCAAATTAAAGCTTATACTCAATCCTGACAGCAATTCTTTCGATGTGATAAATCTTGTTCCGCTCGAGCCTTATTTAGCGGGTGTAATAAGCGCCGAGATGCCGAATTACTGGGAACCAGAGGCACTGAAGGCGCAGGCAATCGCGTCGAGAACTTATTGCCTGTATATTAAAAAACGATTTGGGAATAAACGCAACTGGGACGTTACCAAAACACAGGCCAATCAGCGTTACCTCGGAGTCGCTGCCGAATCGACTCAGGTCTGGGATGTTATCAATCTAACGCAAGGCCAGGTTTTGGTCTGCAAACAAACCGGTGGCGCCAAAGGTCTCTTTCCCGCCTACTACGGCTCAAGCTGCGGCGGGCATACCGAAAACAGCAAAAATGTGTTCGGCGATTCTTTTGAACCGCTTGTGGGAGTGCCCTGCCCTTATTGTGAAAGAGTGGCCAAGCAGAGCTTTTTCTTCTGGCCTACGGTCCAGTTTGATAAGACCGACATTACAAACAGCCTGCTAAAGAGGTATCCAAGATTGATAAAACTTGGAGAAATTACAGATATCAATTCTGTCGAGCAAAGCGACTATAAAGAATTTTCCAGATTGACGCGTATAGAACTTATCGGCTCAAACGGGAAAAGAGGATTTTTGCGTGCCGAGGACTTCCGGCTTGCAACAGACCCAAGCGGCAAGCAGATAAAAAGCACAAGCTGTCAAATTATTGATATGGGTGATAAATGGGCATTTGTGTCAGGCAGGGGTTTCGGGCACGGTGTTGGAATGTGCCAATGCGGGGCTGAGGAGATGGCAAGACAAGGCAAAACAGCAATACAGATACTTTCATATTATTACCCCGGCTCAAATATCGTAAGAGTTTATTGAAATGAGCAGGTTCGAAATTGTTTCTACAGATTGCAACTCTGCAGCTCGATGCGGAGTGTTAAACACAGCCTACGGTGAGGTTGAGACGCCCGTCTTTATGCCGGTTGGTTCCGCCGGTGCGGTAAAGGGTATCACACCACAACAGCTCAAAGAGACCGGAGCCGAAATGATTTTGGCTAATACATATCATTTGATGCTGCGGCCGGGAGTTGAAGCGGTCGAAAAAGTCGGCGGATTACACAAACTGACGGCCTGGAACGGTCCCATACTTACCGACAGCGGCGGTTATCAAATCTTTTCACTAAGCCAACTGGCTAAAATCGATGATGACGGTGTTGAATTTGCCAGCCATATAGACGGAGCGAAAATATACCTGAATGCTGAAATCGTCACCCAAATTCAAAACCGGCTCGGAGCCGATATAATAATGTGTTTCGACCAGTGCCCACTGTTTCCCTGCAGCGACTCGCAGCTAAAAAAAGCCGTGGAAAGAACCATACACTGGGCAAAGCGCGCCAGGCAGGTACATAATAACCCTAACCAGCTATTGTTCGGTATCGTCCAGGGCGGAATAGACCTGCCAATGCGAGAGCACTGTGCGGCGAAACTTGTTAAACTGGACTTCGACGGCTATGCTATCGGTGGATTGAGCGTTGGTGAGGGACATAAAGATATGATAAGAACAGTCACTGGTACGACACGAATTCTGCCGCTGGATAAGCCTCGCTATTTAATGGGTGTCGGTACACCGGCGGATATTATTACCGCTGTAGGCGCCGGAATCGATATGTTTGACTGTGTTCTGCCGACTCGAAACGGACGGAACGCCTTTGCCTTTACTGAAACCGAAAATGGTTCATTGCGGCTGAGGAACAGTGCATATATAAGCGATACGTCGCCAATCGAAGACGGTTGTGACTGTTACTGTTGCAGGAATTTCAGCAGGGCCACCTTAAGGCATTTTTTTAATGTCGGAGAAATGCTCGGGCCGATTTTGGTGTCCCTGCATAATCTGAGGTTTTATCAGAGACTAATGGCCAGGATAAGGCATGTTCTGAAAGAAAATAAATTCTCCGACTGGGCAAAGGAACAATTAAAAATGATTATTGATTATTGATGGTTGATGATTTAACATCTTATCAATGAACAGTAATCAATAATCAATTATTAAAGGGAAATAAAAATGGATAATGTGTGGATCTTGGCTCAGGCCCCAGGCGACCAGGAACCTTCGGGTATCACTTCGGAACCAGTTACTACCGAAGAGACTACAACAGCGATAGTCGCATCCGACTCTAATGCTCCTGCGACCAGAACTCCGGCACAAAAGCCTTTTGGAGGTATCGCGTGGATTTGGATTGTCCTAATGTTTGTATTGATGTACTTTCTCCTTTTTAGAGGGCCTCAAAAGCAAAAACAGGAGCGCAAAAAATTGGTTCAGTCGCTGAAAAAAAATGACAGAGTTCAGACAATCGGCGGAATTATTGGTACCGTTGTGGATATCAAAGGCGACGAGATTACATTGAAGATTGATGAATCAAATAATACGAAAATAAAAATCGCCTCTTCAGCAGTCGGAAAGAATATGTCACAGGATAAATCGTGAATGAGTAGATGAGATGACACACATAAACGTATCAACTGCTCTACGAACAGTGAGGAATCTATGAGCAAGAATCTATGGAAATTCATTTTAATTGTCGTTCTTTTAGTTGTTGCAGTGTGGACTTTATACCCACCGGAGAAAACCTTAAAACCGGGAATAGACCTTGCGGGCGGAACAAGCCTGATCTATGAAATTGATGCCCAGGGGCTTGAGGGGCTGGAAAAGAAAGACCTGGCCCAAAGGATGATAACTGTCCTGCGAAGGCGAATAGACCCTGCCAACATCCAAAACCTTGTTTGGCGTCCGCAGGGTGGCACTCGTTTTGAGATACAAATGCCGTTGGCGAGTGAAGAAACCCACCAGAAGCGGCAGAATTTTGAAAAAGCACGCAGCGATATGCTGGCTGAAAACGTAAATCCTGCGATAATTTTGCGCTCCCTGCAAAAGCCAGCAGAACAGCGAACCAAAGATCTCGAAGAATTTGCTCAAGATGCTCCTAATAGAATGGTAATACTCAACAATCTGGCTGAGGTTTACGACGAATACAAGGTTTTAAAGGATAAAAGAGATGAGCTCTTTTCCGAGCTTAAAACCCCGGAAAGTATAATTAGCGTTGCCGGACTTGACTTAGATGAAATAAAACTGCGTCTCGGTGATTGGATTAAACTGGATGAGCAGCAATTGAGAGAAGCTCTGTTAGACTACCTTGGCTCTGAGGGCAACCTGGACCTGCTGAGCAGGTATGTAAAGATGTACAGCGAATGGGCTGAGGTTGTCGAACAGATGACGAATGCTGAAACGGGTGTAAATGTCCGATACAAAGAGGCAAAAAATGCTCTCGATAAATTAAATCTTACCGAGGATCAGCTACAATCCTGTCTCGAAATGCCCCCCAAGTCAATTAGACGCAGCGCCGCCATCGATGAGCTTAAAGCCGGATTTCCCGACCGTTCAGAAAAGATTGATAGTGCAGTTGCGGCTTTCGACGCATATCGTCCTTTTCAGGGAAGACTCGACGACCCGAGAGACCTGCAACGAATGCTGAAAGGCGCCGGAATACTGGAGTTTAGGGTACTGCCAACGCGGGGACACGCGGAAGTGGACGCCGACGAGATGGCCGGCTATGTTGAACGGCTTAAGACAAAAGGACCCAGATACGCCTCAGATAATAAAAATATATGGTGTGAAATAGAAAATATCGACGAATGGAAAAGGAGTGACGTCTTCCTTGCTTCATTCGGCGATAAATTCTATGTTCTGGCGAGTAACAAAAAGAATGAAGCAGTTCTGCACGGAACCAAAATCGGGGATTGGAGCCTGAAAAGAGCCTACCCTACAACCGACGACACCGGTCGAAGGGCTATTGGTTTTGTGCTGGATGAAAGAGGCGGAAGGTTATTTAGTAACGTTACAGGGACAAATATTGAACGGCCACTTTGTATTCTGCTCGACGGTATTGCAATATCCGCTCCAAACGTCCAGTCCAGGATATTCACGCGGGGCATAATAACAGGCAGCTTTACACAAACAGAAGTCGTTGATATGGTCAACAAACTAAACGCCGGTTCTTTGCCCGCCAGACTGATAGAGCAACCCATCTCAGTAAAAACGATAGGCCCGTCCATTGGTGCCGATAATCGTGATAAAGGAATCAAAGCCGGTTTAATCGGCCTTGTGGCGGTCGTATTATGTATGGCAGTTTACTATACTCTTGCAGGCTCTATCGCCGATGCGGCATTACTTATGAATCTGCTCTTTGTACTGTCGGCAATGGCGTTGCTGCGGGCAACTTTCACGTTACCCGGCATTGCCGGTATAATACTGACTATCGGTATGAGCGTTGATGCTAACGTACTGATTTTCGAGAGAATCCGCGAAGAGCAGCAGCGTGGTTCATCTTTGAGGATAGCAGTAAGGAACGGCTACCAGAGGGCGTTTAGAACTATTTTCGATGCAAACCTTACTACTTTCATCACCGCTGCGATTCTTTACTGGGTCGCTTCAGAAGAAGTAAAAGGGTTCGCTATTGTTCTTATGCTCGGAATCATCTCGAGTATGTTCACGGCACTATTTGTAACTCGAGTAATTTTCGATTTCTTATTAACTAAACGAATTATCAGAGACCACTTAGTCATGCTGCGTTTAATACACAAACCGAATATAAACTGGATGGGCTCCAGGCCGATTTTCTTCTTCATATCAATTTTGCTTGTTACAGCGGGCCTTTTTGTTTTTTTTACGAGAGATAATGTAAAGAGTAATAAATACGATATCGAGTTTACCGGCGGAACTTCCGTCCAAATTAATCTGAAAGACGGCGTTAGTCTCACAAGACAGGATGTTGAGGATAGAATCCGTAAATTCGCGGGCGCTATGAATAATTCTGCTCTTGCAGCGGCGAATGTTTACAGCATCGGAAAAACAAATGACCAATATGAAATCAATACTACTGAAACAAATAAGGCTGTTACTACTGTTACTTTTTCTGAATCTGAGCCGGGAACTCAGCATAACGTCGAAGCTATAACCTTAGCGATTAAAAAGGCCCAGGCTAAATTTGGAGGTAAACTAAGCAATTTGCTTGTAACCCGACAAAGTAACCCCAATGAGTTTGTCATAACGACAAGCCAGGTGAACAAATCTTTGGTAAAAGATGTACTCAGTGCGGCTTTTCCAAGTGCCGATATCGCGGAACCACGAGTTGATGAGATTGTTAATACCACAATACTAACTACTTTTGCGGACGAACTGGAAATTCAGCAAAATCTTCAGCCGGAGATTATCTCGCAAGAAAAAGTAAGCCAGCAGATTATAGATTCTCACCCCGAACTTACTGACTTTTTGGGCGGGGTTAAAATTGAATGCAAAATCAAAAGAGCTGCTACAGCGGAAGAAATCAACCGGAGATTGGCGGATTTGCGATTCAAACCGGATACGCAAAAACTTGATTGGTATCCTTATGAGCTCCTCGGTCAGGCTATGACGACAATAGAACCGAACCAGCCGGTGAAATCTTTTATTTATATCAGTGTCAAGCCTGAGGCGGGTCTGCGTGAATTAACCGAGGATGAGTGGGCACAGTTCGTTAAAAACGAAACAGCCAGGATCCTTGCTGCAACCGAACTGGAAACCTCACTGCCCCGAGTAACACAGATAGACCCGTCAATCGGCGCGGAGGCAAAAACACGGGCTTTGATTGCCATTGTTTTGTCTCTGTCCGCAATCGTCGTTTATATCTGGGTTCGATTCGGGAATGTCCGCTATGGCATCGCTGCGATTATAGCGCTGATGCATGACGTATGCATCACGCTCGGTGCCGTTACCGCCTGCACCTATATCGCGACAACGCCAATCGGAGAAAAACTTCTCATTGGAGATTTCAAAATCAATCTGGCGATGATAGCCGCTTTCCTGACGCTCATCGGGTACTCACTTAATGATACCATTGTTGTTTTCGACCGCATCCGGGAAAACCGTAAGAAGGCACAGCTTAATCCGCAGGTGATTACCAACAGCATTAACCAAACTATTTCCAGGACCGTTTTGACGTCTTTCACGACATTTATAGTAGTGCTGATAATGTATATCTTTGGCGGCCAGGGTATGAGAGGATTTACCTTTGCAATCGGCTTCGGCATCATCATAGGAACGTATTCGTCTATAGCAATAGCAGCACCGGTATTATTGCTCGGCAGCAAAACCGGAAAGGAAAGCAAAAAATAAGATTTGCCAATAACTTTGAAAATGCAGAAAGATTTTAAAACAGGAATGATTTCAGGTTTGGTACTGGTAGCTGCTTTTACCATCTGGCTTTCTACTCGAGACGGACTGAGTACAAAAACACGAATGCTTGAATCCAATTCTGCAGTGCATCGCAAAATGGGAATTCCTCTGCACTCTCGCAGTGCCGGGTCTCGGAAAGAAACCACTATTGGAGGGAATCCAGCTAAGCAAGTCAACAATGAACAATCTAAAGAGATAAAGACCGAAAGGTTTCACATTGTGCGCAGCGGCGAAACCCTTTCCGACATTTCCTACAAATACTACGGCGTTGCTGAAAAATGGCAAAAGATTCTTGGTTCCAACCGGGAGATAGTAGAGAATCCAAACAAACTCAGGCCGGGAACAAAATTAATCATTCCAGAGTGAACTTGAAACCTGAGAAAAACGAAAGAAAACCCCAATTACAGGAATTTTGCCGCATTGCTGTCTACCAGCCACGTAACTTTATCGAGGATAGGCCAAAGAGTGTGAATGGGGTACTGCACTTCGTCCGGCTCGTGGGTTAAAACTTCTTTCAAAATACCGGCCTTTTCTTCCCCTGAGACCAACACAGCCAGGTGAGATGCAGCACATAAAACCGGATGCGTCAAGGTTATCCTGTTAAGCTTCTCATCCAGGGCATAAACAACACACGCCAAATCTTCCGTATCAAAAGGCGCGTAGCTGTTGGGAAACAGCGAACCAGTATGCCCTTCGGCACCCATACCCAGCACAATCAGGTCGAATTGGGGAAGCTGATTTTCCTGTAAACCAAAAGTCTTTCGAATGGTTTCTTCATAGGATTTGGCAGCATCATTGAAATCGTTGTGTTCTGTCGGTATCCTGTGTACGTTTTCCTTTGGGATGGCAACTTTAGCTAAGAAAGTATCGGCGGCCAGCTTGTAATTGCTCCACTGTGAATCCGGTGGAACGTACCGCTCATCGACCCAGAACAACTGAATTCTATCCCAGGGCAGAGCGTTTGCTTTCGATACTTCACTGAGCAGTTCAAAAAAGCGCTTAGGTGTATTCCCCCCTGAGATTGCGACGTAAAAAGTGTCTGTCGCTTTTATAGCTTTTTCCGCATCGCCAACAAAAAGTGCAGCACTTCTCAGTGCAAGCTCCTCAGTGTCGGAAACAACTTCAACATTAGGCTTATAGTTTGCGGTAGTTTCCATACTTTTATGCACCGAATGTAAGCAGAATATATTATCTGATGTTAGGGGTGATTTTGCCAGAAGATTTTTTGAAAACAGGAAAAAATTTGTGCCGTTTGTTAACTCGTAGTCTCAAAACTACTTATAGAACGGTAAGTACTGCTAAAACTGACTTTAGGTGATATCATCAACTTCCCACATAAACGCCTTAATACCTTCGGAGCCCAGTTTTCCCCGCATCTGGCGGACTTTATCCATTATTTCTTTGCTCTTGCCCTGGTCGGTAACAATAAAAGTGCCGTAATTTACGCCGGGCCAAACATCGGTATTCAAATGCGGCTCGCTAAGCCGGCCTTTGCCCAGGGTATTTGTGAATTTGGTATAGCAATCAATCCCGATAGAGACCAGTATCTCATTTACCTGCTCATCAATCGCGACATTGTGTACAATCAAAACAGCTTTCATAATTGTCCCCTCGCATCAGTGAACTTGAAACCTTCCAATACACTATAAAGAGTAGGCATCAAAACCAATGTAATAATCGTACCGATAAACAAACCACCAATCACCGTTACCGCAAACGGCAGCCACATTTCAGACCCCTCGCCTCTTGCCAAAGCCAGCGGCACCATCGCCAGAATCGTAGTAGCAGTAGTACATATCACAGGTCGCAATCTCGTGCGACCGCCCTCCATAATTGCCTCATAAACACTAAGGCCGCGGCGGCGCAGTATTCCTATGAAACTAATGAGAACAATCCCGTCATTTACGACAATACCGATCATCATAATCAGCGCCAGAAAGCTAACCACACTCATCGCCTGACCAGTTATCGCTAATGCAATAATCACACCTACAATACCAAATGGAATTGAGAGAAATATAATAAATGGGTCACGAAGGGATTCAAACTGCGAAGCCATCACCATATATACCAGTCCCATTCCTAAACCTACAGCAATTACCAACAAACGGAATGCTTTTGTCCTTTCTTCCTCGGCACCGGCAAATTTGTAGCTGAAACCGGGCGGGGCAGGCAGCTCATCAAGGGCTTTTCTAACATCCTTTGCCGCAGAGCCGATGTCCCTGCCACTGGTTTCGCCGGAGACAGTAATATATCGCGCCTGGTCCTTTCGTTCTATCTTTGTCGGCCCAAAGCCCTGCTCGATTGCAGCAATATTCGCCAGGCTGACTTGGGCGCCTGTGGGCAGGCTGATAAACACATCACGTAAATCCTCGATTCTGTCACGGTCCTTTTCCTGCAATCGGACTTCTATATCATATTCATCTCCACCCTCTCGATACTTCGTTGCGGTACTACCTGCGAAAAAAGTCTCTATTGTTTTACCGATGGTTTTCACATCAAGGCCCAGTTTCGATGCTTTTTCGCGGTCAACGATGACCTTAATCTCCGGTTTTTCTTCTTTTCTGCTGATTTCAACATCCTGGATGCCATCAATCTTCTCCATTGCTGCTTTGACAGAATCTGCGTATTGCCGGGCTAAATCCATATCGTGGCCAAATAGTTCGACAGCCAAATTGCCCCCACTGCCGAATACTATTGCTTCAACAGGGTCCTCCATGCTGTAACGAATTGTTACACCCGGTATGTCATCTGTGATTTTTCGAAGTCTCTTTATAATGCCGCTAGGTGTAACGTCCCGCTGGCTTTTAGGTTTCAAGCTGATAAACAGAATGCCTTTATAGCTTTCCTCCTCTGTAGCAAAGTGGCCACCGCCGGCACCACCATAAACACCCCAGCGGATAAAGCTATCCCGCCTTTCAGGGACACTGTTTTCCACTATTTTTTGTAACTGCTGGGCCACGGCTCCGGTACGTTCATATCTTGTGCCGATAGGCAATTCGTAATTTGCTGATAAGCGATTTTGGTCCTGCTCAGGGAAAAATTCTGTACCGATAAAGCCAATAATCCCGATGCTCAGGACAAACAAAATAATACAGGAAATGAAAACTGTTTTTCGGTTGCTCAGTGACCACTTCAGGAAACTAACGTACAGGTCTTCTGTCTTATTCAAGACTTTCTCGCCCAGGTTATAAAACGAATCCAAAATAGATTTTGGTGAGTTCGCATCACGTACTATCAGCATTTTTGAACACGCCATCGGCACAAGCATAAGGGCTGTAAACAGCGAAGCCACCAGGGCCATCACAATAATAGCTGCAAACTGGCCAAATACTATCGCTGTTATTCCGCCAACGAATATAATCGGCGCAAAAATAGAAATAGTCGTCAGCGTCGAGGCAATAACAGCGACACCTACCTCGTTTGCGCCAAAAATGGCGCCTTCCTTTGGCCTTTGGCCTTTGGCACGATGACGATTGATATTGTCAACAACAACTATTGCGTTATCCACAACGAGGCCTACGGCTATAGCCAGACTGGCCAGCGAGGTTTCATTAATCGTGTAATCAACTAAGTACATCAGGAAGAACGTAAAGATAAGGGAAGTGGGAATTGCAAGTGCAACAATAATACTGGCTCGAAGGTCTCTAAGGAAAAAAAGAAGCACTATAAAGACAAAGATAGCAGCCCAGAAAACTGTATTACGCAAATTACCCACCGAGGCCAGAATAAATTCGGAATTATCCATTACCATTTTGGGTTTGACATCAGGCGGTAAGTTCTTTTTTATTTCCTCGAGTTTTTCTCTGACAGCCTGTGCGACTTTGACTGTATTTTCCCTGCTCTGTTTCTGAACGAAAACAGCCATTGCCTTTTTGGCGTTCATTCGCACTTCAAAAGTCCGCTCCTTGAAAAAATCTCTTACATCGGCAACGTCTTTGAGTTTTATGACTATGCCGTTTCGCTGAGCAACTACAACTTCAGCGACTTCCTGCGGGCTGGAAAATTCCTCAGGCGTTCGCAGGAGATAGTCCTTGTAACCGGTCTTTATGTTACCGCCGGGAGTACTGATGTTTTGGGCGGCGAGAGCCGCATTTATCTGTGCGACCGACAAGTTCAAAGCGGCCAATTTGTCGCGGTCAATATCGATGCGAATCTGTCGCTCCAATCCGCCGCGTGGCGTTACCGAAGCAACACCTTCGACGCGTTTAAGCGGGTCAACTATTTCGTCATCGACTATATTCTGTAAATCGGGATAGCTGTCATCAGCGGTAATTGCGATAATTGCGATTGGCATCATTGCAAGGTCAAATTTGAAAATGACGGGATTATCTGCTTCCTCCGGTAGCATATCCCGAATCAGGTCAATTTTCTCGCGCACATCATTGGTGCTTTCATCTATTTTTTCGCCCCAATTAAATTTCAATGTTACCGCTGATATTCCTTCTTTGGATACTGAAATTACCTCATCAACGCCGGAGATAGTGCTAAGCGTGTCCTCCATCGGCTCAGTTATTAATGTTTCCACTTCCTCGGGTCCTGCTCCTTGATAGGCAGTTATAACTGAAACGGCGGGTATTTCCATCTCCGGCATTAAGTCTAATCCCAGCTTTGACAACGACACCAGCCCCAATACTACCATTATTATGAATATCATAGCAGTAGTTACCGGCCTGTTTACTGAAATTTGCGCAAGTTTCATCTGTTGTTTACCTTTTTAGTTTTTACTTACACCGATTTCTTCTAATCGCACAACCTTGACCTTCGTTTGGTCAGTCAGGTAATTCATTCCATTGACTACGAGTTTATCCTGTGCTCTTAAGCCATCGGTTATTTCATATTTATCTGCCTGGCGTATTCCAATATTCACAAGACGCTTATATGCGATTCCATCTTCAACGACGTAAACATAAGGTTCGTCTATTCTGCCGCCAAGAACAACGTCCTTGGGGATAACAACTACATTATCTTTACGCTCTGTGATTAAAGTAACCCTGGCAAACATACCGGGTTTCAAAAGCAATTCATCATTGTCCATACGTATTTCTACTTGTATGGTGTGCGTTTGTTCATCAAGAGCCGGATAAACTGAGTATACCTTAGCATCAAAAACTCTATCCCCAAATGCATCAATTTTGATTCTCGCGGGCGTTCCGGCGATAATCTGTCCACCATACTGTTCTGCAACAGCCACAACTATCTTGACAGTTTTCATCTCAGCTATAGTAACAATTCTGTCTCCGGCTTTTATGAGATTACCTTCGTCAATATGCTTGGCTGTAACTACGCCATCAACAGGAGCAACAATCGTTGACTCTCGCAGGTTTATTTGAGCAAGCCGAAGATTGGCCTTGGCCAAGTTAAGCCTTGCCGCAGCCAGCTCTGCAGCGGTTATAGTCTTGTCCTTATTTTGCTCTGTAGCTGAACCTCCCTCATAAAGAGCGACAATGCGTTTCTTTTCGCGTTCGGCATCAGCCAACTCAACTTCCCTGGCCTGTAAATCCGCCTTGGCTGCTTCTGCCTGTGCCAGATAAACATCATGGTCGATAACTGCAAGATGCCAGCCTTTTTTGACAGCAAGTCCTTCCTCAACAGCAACTACATCATGACCATCCAGAATAACCTGTAAAGACTCGATTCTTCCCGGCACCTTTGAGGTTACATCCACTACCTTATTTGCCTTTATCCAGCTGGTTACCTCTATCGTCTCTTCTATCTGGCCGGTTTTTACAAGTTCAACCTCAACCGGAACTATACTTTCCTGCTCCTGGCTTTTGGTGGACTTATGAAAAACTCCAAACCAAAAGGTAATAAGCACCAATACAGCCGCCACTATCCAATATATAATCCTTCTACCTGCCTTCATTCTGGCTGCTCTCACTTTCGCTTATAAATATCTCTTTCGTAGTTTTAGTTCTTCATCTTAATTTTGTCTTCGGTGTCATCTACGTCAAAAGTTGTCAGTGTTCCCATAGCTTTTTGCAAATCAAGCTTAGCAATCATATGCGAATATATGGCCTGGTAATAAAGTGATTTTGCCTTGGTCAAGGCCGACTCGGCATCAATTACTTCAACTTGTGTATTTATGCCCTCTCTGTAACCAACATCTGCAAGACGGTTTCCTTCCTCTGCTCTGGTAAGGTTCAACTGTTGCGACTGAACAAATTCTTCCGCATCCTCAATAGTTAATAACGCTTTAGTAAGCTCAAACAAAGTAGTCTCCTCTGCATCAATTAAGTCTATCTGGGATTGTTTATACTTTGCTTTCTGCTGTATAATCTCCCCCTCTCTGGCAAAACCATCGAATACAGGCAGCGTCGCCATAACACCGGCCTGCCAGGCTTGTCCCCATTCAATCAGTATGCTGTTGTGGGGGTCGGGTTTTGCCCAGGTATTATCATAAAAGCCGCTAATGGTCGGCCAATATCGACTTCGGGCAATATTAAGCAATTCTTTTTGATACTTTATATCGAACTGGCGACCATATAAATCAGGTCGATTATGATAGGCGGTTTTAACTGCCTGCTCCATAGTTACATTTAAGGGAAAATACTCAAGCTCATCTGATAAAATAAACTCGCTGTCCTGTGAAACACCCATTACTTTAAGCAGTTGTATTTTTGACACGCTGATTGCATTTTTGTTCTGTATTAATTCAGCCTGGAAATTGGATAGTTCTACCTCGGCACGAAGAACGTCAAAATTCGAAGCAACTCCGCCCTGCTGTTTTTGTTTTACGTCATCCAGATGTGCCTTGGCTGAACGGACCGCATCGGCACTGATTTGGTATAGATGCTGATTGAGCAGGACATCATAGTAGGAACGCTCTGCTGTATATATAACATCTTGAGTTGCTGCCCGGACCGTCTGGTCGGTAATCAGGGAGAAGAGTTTTCCGGCATTTAACCTGGCTATTATTGAGCCGCCGGCAAAGACGGGCTGAGTGACCCTCAGACCGATTGAATAATTATCCAAATCTCCCATCGTAAAGCCGGCAATGGATTGAATCTCATCCAGCCGTGTATAATCGCCGCTAAGACCTACCGAAGGCAAGATTGCAGAATACGACTTCAGTTCGTTCCCGCGGGCAATTTCCTTTTCCTGAACGACACGCTGTAGTGTTTTGTTGTTTACAAGAGTTAGCTTCAGGCAATCCTTCAAGCCGAGTAGGCCGTTTATTAGCGTTTGGGATTGCTCCCGGTCTTCTCTTTGGCTTTTCCATTGACGATAAGCTGCATCCCTGGATAAACTTGCCTCCTCGTAAAACTTTTCACTGCTCGTACAACCGGTTAATAGAAGTAAAAGAAACATACATACTAAAAGTGAACCGTTTTTTATCAGTAAAATTTTCATATATCAGCTCAATCAACTATGCTTTCTGTAAACATTTGCTCTCTTATTTTATTTTTTCGCCGGTGCAGGCCCGAATCCCGCCTGCCGAAAATTTGATAATATGGTCGACCATTTCAGCCAAATCGAAAATTGGCAGGTTCCATTTGTCCTTTTGCCCAATCATAGTTTTTATCCTTACTGCATGTATCAATTGTCCAATGATGGAAAACACTATTAGAGCTGTCCTTGATTCCTGAAGGTCGGGGCAGGTTTTAAGTAGAGCTTTTTGCATAGCACTCAGCGTGGGATTAATAACCTCATCTGCAAACATATTAGGAGGCAAGTGTTTATCCAGCATTTCCCGTATCATGAGTTTGAGAAGTCGGTTGCTTCCGGTTTCATCTCCTAATGAGCCAATGAATGCTTCTGCGAATGATTTTAACAGGTCTTCCAGAGCTGGAGTGCCCTGATTTTCTGACATTACTTTTTCGATGCTTGCGAGTTGATTGTCTCGCAGCAAAAGTAGATGATGGCGCCAAACGTCTGTGTACAAATTTTCTTTACTGCCGAAGTGGTAGTTTACTGCGGCAACGTTGCAATTGGCCTCGGCGGTTATGTCCCGAACGCTCGTATCGGCAAAACCGCGTTCACTGAATAATTTCTCAGCTGCGTCAAGCAGCCTATTTCGGACATCCTTAGTTGAAATCCCATTTTTAGCCTGAAAATCAGTATTTTGGTTAACCATTTAGGTTTCTCCTTAAACAAACGTTTCAAACTAAAGTATAAAACAATTGTTTAACTTGTCAAGTATTTTTCGATTATTTTTTGGATATTTCAAAAAAGTGGATTTTAGGTTGATTTCAAGGCAGAGCTGAGGTTTTAAGGTAGATTTTGCATAAAATGATACACTGGTGTAAGCTATCTTGACTATTTGAGAATTTATTTTCTGGATATCTTGGTCGGTAGAGTTTTGTTTTGACGGAATTGGAAACATAGATTATTCTACAAGCAGATGGTTTCTTGATAGAACAAGAAAACAGTTACGCAGAATGCGGATAAGCTTTTTTGAGGTAAAAAATGAACATTACGTATATAATACTGATTGCTGGTGCGATAATAGTGGTAGCTGGTTGGATAGCATACGGAATATGGCAGTATCAAATATACAAGGAAGAGAAAAAAGAGCCGAATAAAAAGACAGAACATCTTGAAAAAGTGAAAAAGTCGTTTGAAGATTATACAAAAAAGATGGCAGATTATAAATTAAAGCCCTATGAACGAAAAGAAGATGACCATAAAGCGATAAAATAGGGGTATTAAAATGGGGCGGTTAGGCAAGATAGGCAAGGGGAAATTCACTCGAATTTTTTCGTAAAACGGCTTCAAAGGGGTCAACGGCGCGTGTTTATGAGTATATGATGGAAAATATTCGAAAACGTTCGAAAACCGTATAGAAACGTTTGAAAACTGTATAGAAACGTTCGAAAACTGTATAGAAACGTTCGAAAAATGTATGGAAATATTCAAAAGTTGTATAGAAACGTTCGAAAATATTCAAAAATTTCGGACGCCACGAAGACGCCAAGCCGCTAAGGGAAATTAACCACAAATGAACACGAATAAACACAAATTTTTTAATCGCAGATTTCACGGATTTTCACAGATTTTTTTGACGCGGATTTCGCTGGTTACGCAGAGGGGTTTTAGTCAGCTATGTGTACTCGGCGATGGATTTTCTCCCCCTTAAGGGGTGTGAAAACCAGCCGCCTTCTTCCACCGGGTCATTTTGCAATGCCCCATTTGTGTAGCTGACTAAAAAAGATCGAATATCTCTAATTGATAGGATTGACACGGATCCACCGGAGGCGGATAAATTATTTTATGATGAATTTTCAATTATGACGATTTTGGGAGTAGAATTTCAGTAGGTGGCAATACCACCTAGCGAAGATAATTGCATAGGGATTTTTTTACAGAAATTTTGGGAGAGGCAGCTCACTATATGGCAATGCCATATAGCGCCGGTGTTCACGACGGGATTTGAGAAGTTGGGTTCTGAGAACGAAGGGTTTTGATAACGATGGGTCGTGTGGTGCTGGCGATAGGCCATAAATGCTGGTGCTGCCGGAGGCCGCCCCGGAGAGATAGCAAACGGCAAATCTCACAGGGCAGGCAATGAGGAACATTAGTATTACGCAGGGGCGAAGCCACGAAGTAAATTAGGAACAGGTGCCGAACTGTAGGACACAACAGCAAAATTATTTGGGGTTGTGGGGGATTAGGAAAAAGCTGAGGGAACTTGGTAGAGGTGTATAATCTCAACAGTCATTCTAAGCAAAGAATCTCCCTTCATTATTTGGTGTGTTGGACTGTTATCCCCTCATTAGCCTGATCGAGGGACATTTCGCAGGAAAATCCGGAAACTTTTTGTGCAGGTTCCGCCGGCGATTCTTGCCAGAGAATTTGCGAGCCTCTTCAGCTCGCTGCCGGACTTCTCGTCGAATTAATCGAGGCGCCTCCCACAATGATCCTCCGGCGGTGAAGTAGGCAAGAATAGATAAGAGGTTCTTCCACCATACACTGAGCCAGCCCACAATCAGGATACCTAATACGATTCCCGCCAACCCAAATAGAATCCCCATGCCACTTACTTCTTCAGGATCGGGTTCGGTTGCAGGTCCCCTCGACATCCAAAACTGAAGGTAACTACAATCAGGACAGCGACGACGCGGCGGTATGATTGGATGGAACCAACTACCAATAATCATACTACGGCCACAGTGACGTTGATCATCTTCATCGGCCAAGAGCTTATCCATCTCCTCGTCTGAGATTGACGGATTATCACATAACGTCTTTATCCGAAAATAGGTAGCAGATACCATCGCCTCAACCAAGCCCTCACGGCTTGGCACATCGCGCCAGGAACAATGAGGAGACATCGCCACACGACGTGGCCATGGGATGCGTCGCTGGGCACAGAAATTAAAACCACACGCTTCGCACTCGATATCAAACCGAATGATTGCAGGCATCCTTTATCTCGCACACACAAACTTAATGAACCTTAGAAACAATCGATATTTTTGCCCTTAGGCTATAACTCACAATTCTATCCATCATTGTATGGGTTTCAAGGCCAAAAGATGGGGAAAAAGGTTGTGGGGATTTGTGTCCGCCGAAAGACGGCGAGGCAAGCTTCGAGAGAGTTGTCGTCAAAAAGTGGTTTTAATTGTCGGAATTTGGGGGTTGTGTTTGGTGAGAGTTGGGAGGACGATTTATTCGCCTATGGTGGACTAGTCCAATCTCTTTTATTGAGTAATCCCGCGTGTGCAAATAAGTTGCACCCTCTACCCAGTTAATCACCCTTAGACATGATGTCATGGCGGAGTATTTGCTGCATCCTAAAAATTCGAGCGTCCTCTGACTTGGCTACCCTTTCGGGATCCTTATTCATCGCTTGCTCAATAGTTTTCTTCTGTGCATCAGAAAAACGGTTCCCGGCTACGTCTAACTTTCTGGTAAACTCTAAGAGATTTTGAAAATACCCACCCCATCCTATGCCAGCAGGAGTATCAACACCAAATGTCTGATTCGGATACACCTGCATTCCCCGTGATACTGGCAACTCCGTAGGAGAGATCATAGAAATAATCTGAACTCCCGCAAGGTTTGCAAACATATAGGCCTTTCCGAATTTTTCAAACAGATAAAACGCCGAAGTCCTCATGATATGAAGGATGAGGTTTGGGCTATCCTTTAGCCCCATGGCAAGAAGATCCTCGCTGCACAATAGGATGTGATGGCTATTCTTTCCCATGATGAAATTAGGCGTCTCTAGGAGATAGTTCCTCCACTCGGTTTCAAGCTCGCATAGCTTGTCCCTCCACTTCTCTGCAAGTGGATGCTCCACAAGCTGCATAACCCAAAGAGCCCTCAAGCTAACCGATACAGCAAATCTTCCAAGACGATCATCAAGGGGAATGGTCATAGGACTTCCTTGCTTGAATGTGTACGTCGTCAGCAAAAATGAGACAAATTTACCTTTAAATTAGGAGACGGTTT
>CAZCIR010000015.1:0-51841 GCA_964499145.1 uncultured Pirellulales bacterium
AGACAAAATGCTCAAAAAAAATATCGAACTCGGCGGACACCAAAAAAGAAGTGAGGATTACCGTGGTGTCAGTATTGAAATATTTATCGATGAGGCATCCTCAAAGCTGAACCACTGCTTCATTAACGACTATTTTATAGCCGCTACAAATCTTGACTTACTTAAATTTGTCATCGCACATATCAAAGGCGCCACCAGCCCGGCGCTGGCCGATGACACCGACTACAACACCGCTATGAAAACCGTTGGGCCTCACCACGACATCGATTTCTACATTAACATAAAACAAATCATTAAAATGTCCCTTGCCAGAGACCCTGAAGGCAAAGCACGCCAGTGGATAACTAATCTGGGTTTCGATAACATTGCCGCTCTGAGCTGTTCAGTTGCCGTGGAGGCGAATACCGGCGGTTCTGTTTCTGCTAAAGCATTTCTCAAAATAAACGGTGATAAAAAAGGGATTTGTAAAATACTCGAAGTGGAATCCGCCGTTTTTAATATCCCTTCATTTATTCCTGAATCTACTTATTCTGTAACATTTTTTAATCTGAATATTAATAAGGTCTATGATGAGCTCTACAACATTCTCTATAGCTTTAATCCTCAATATGCTGCAATGCTGCAGATGCTAGATTTGCCGGATAGTCCCGAGGGTGAGCCAGGACTGAAATTTAAAAGTGATATTATCAGTCACCTCGGCTCGCAAATTGTACTCTCTCAGAGCGTCAACAAGCCGTTCTCAATCAGTTCAATGCCGACAGAATCACTTGTTGCTTTGGCGGTAAATGACCGCAATGCCCTCGAAAAATCCCTCTCAATTCTTCACGGCAAAATAATAGCTCCGAACGATCCTGATGCCAGACGCGAACTTCTCGGCCACACTATTTATCTGCTTAGCTCCTCGGCATTGCCGTTTCTCCGTCCCGGCATGACACCGATGCAGGTTCCTTCCGAATCAAACGCTCCAAGGACACCCACATTGGCTTTTACTGTTACTAACACTCATCTGATTTTCGCAAGCGAGCCTGTTATTGAGCGTGCTGTCCGTATTTTGAGCAGTGCCGATGCCTCATCAGTCAGTTCGGCAAAGTGGTTCACATCCGCCAACTCTGCTATCCCTTCGGTCGTCGGAATGGCGGCTTTGGAAGATAATGCAGCATCAAGTGAAATTTTCTGGTGGATAGTAAAGCAGAGCGGCAAAACCGGGTCTTCGGCTGTCACGGCTGGATCTAATGCGATTAAATTTGCCCCAGCGGGGATCAGTGAGTTAGTTAATTTTGACCTTTTACCTCCGTTTGATACTGTGCGGAAATATCTTGGCCTGTCCGCATTTTATGGCATCAGCACACCTGAGGGATTCTTCTTTGAATTCAAAGATATTAGCCCAACCGAACTCTCAAATTGACCGGAGACTATTAAACACCTCAAATTCAAAAGCCGGCATAAAATTTCTAAACCCAATACCTTGATAAATGAGCGGTAAGTAATGTATAATCAACTTTTTGTTCATATAGTTCGTTTACAGGAAATTTGATATGAAGGCAAGTGACTTACGAGTTGGTACAGCTGTAAATTTCGATGGGAAGCTTTATATATGCGTTCAGGCAAAGCATGTAACGCCCGGCAACCTGCGGGCCTTCGTTCAGGCCAAGCTAAGGAGCGTGGCTGATGGTATCATAATCGAAAAAAGATTCCGCTCCACCGAAGAGCTGGAGCAGACCTCTCTTGACCGCCGTGAGATGGAATATCTCTATTCCGACGGCACTGGCCATATCCTTATGGATACCAAAACTTACGACCAGACCGCCGTCTCCGATGATTTAACTGGTGAATCGATAAAATTCTTCAGACCTAATACAACTTTAATAGCTCTGGTATGCGAGGGTAACATCGTGGCTATAGAGGTGCCCAAAACCGTTGAGCTGACTGTTGCTGAAACAACTCCTGCTATAAAAGGCGCTACAGCAACGAATCAAATGAAGGAAGCAGTTCTCGAGACGGGTCTGAAAACCCGCGTCCCCCCGTTTGTTGACATCGGCGACGTCGTCCGCATCAGCACTGACGACGCCTCCTACCTTGCAAGAGCTAAATAAACTAATATGAAATAGTCTACTAACTTTGAAAAGTTTTTAATTTTCTTAATGTATGACCTTATTTAAAGGATAAGTGATTATCCCGGACGCTCCCGCGCGCTTCAAAGCCGGAACCAGTGTTCGCTCAATTTTATCGTCGATAACAACTTCTATTGCTATATAATTTTCGTCGGCCAAACTTGAAATAGTCGGGCTTTTTTCGGCAGGCAGTATTTTTAGTACATCCTTCAGGTCACTTTTTTTTACGTTCATTTTTAAGCCCACTTTGCTGCGTGCTTCAATGGCTGCATTAAGTAAAATGGCGATATTTTCTATCTTTTCCCGTTTGAACTTGTCCTGCCAGGCCTTTTTGTTCGCTATCAATCTGGTTGTAGAAGCTATCACGGTGTCTACTATCCTCAAATTATTTTCAGCAAGTGACGTCCCTGTTTCAGTTAGTTCCACTATCGCATCCACGAGGCGTGCTTTTACCTCAGTAGCACCCCAGCTAAATTCGACCTTTACATCAATACCTTTATCCGCGAAGTATTTCCTGGTTACATTAATTAGCTCGGTTGCGATTATACATCCCCGCAAATCCTGCACCCTTTTAACCTGCGATTCATCCGGCACAGCCAATACCCACTTGGCTGGTTCGCTTGTAGCTTTGCTATAGGCAAGCTCAGCCACTTCCACTACATCCGATTCGTTCTCCATTATCCAGTCATAGCCGGTAATGCCGGCGTCGAGCTCGCCTCCAGCGACGTATCTGCTCATCTCCTGTGCACGCAGCATAATAAGCTTGATTTGCTCGTCGTCTATGCGGGGCTGGAAACTTCTTTTAGAATCGGCAATCCCGAACCCGGCTTTGTCGAAGAGCTCAATCGTCGCCTTTTGCAGACTGCCTGTAGGAATACCTAATTTTAACACCTTTTCTGACATCTCAAACAGTTGTTCCTTCCTTTCTACTTTTTGGCTTTTTTCTTCATCTTTGTTTTATGGATAGATTTTCTTTTCCCTCTCGCCTCGCGTGCTTCGCTCTCGCGCCGCAGAAGATAATAAAACTCGTATGCATTTTCAGCCGAAATCTGTCTGGCTAAAAAGCCTCCTATCTCCTGCTCATCAGCTCCAGCGTGGACTAACTCGTTGTTTCTCAGATATTCTGTCATCTTTTTTGTAAGCGGGATTGCATGTCCCTGTAGAGATGTAAGCATACAATAATCGACCGCAAATCGATTGGCGCCTTCTATCTTATCAAGAATCCCCCTGGCCGGACGTTTGCTCATTTTAATCAATGCCTTCAGACTGACTGTATTATATTTGCTGAATACGGCCCTTAGAACCGTAGTAAGTGCCGAAGCTATATCTCTTGAAACAGGTGTGTTTGGCCCAAGCGCTTCGACGATTTCTTCTACTCGCGAAATACGCAAGTCATTCCAGTCAACAAAATAATCCGCGAATTTCTTAATCGCAGACTGCGCCGCCGGCTCGCTCAATTCAGCGCTAACGATAGCATAAACAAGAGCGTCCACCGGCTCATCGTATATAGCTCTTTGGACCTTCGGGTATTTACGTTTCAATAAGCGGTACAGCTTATGCAATTTTTTAGAATACTCTTTGCTGTCTTTCATAAAAGCCTCTGTCGGTTATGGCGTTTCGTGCTAAGTAGCAAGCCTGCTCCGCCAAAGCAGCTGCAAAGGCCGGACTCCGTTTCACCCTACGCAGCTTCGCATAGCAGGCAGCTACTTTGCAGAGCAGCATTTGCTGCTTCTTGAGTTGAACAGCAACTTGCCAATTTACAGCCGGTCTTGCTTCTCGTCAACCAAATCCTTCTTTTCTTGTTTACTTGTGGTCTCGTCTATCAATTTTATGGTTTCCAGCGCTTTCTTGAATTTCTCATCTCTCTGAAATCGCAAAACAGGACAGAATTTGCACTGCAGCTTACCTGCCAGAAGCGATTGTATTCGGCTTTTTGCGTGTGTTATCGCCGCATAGGTTTTGTTCTGCGTAGTATCATCCTTGCCGAAAATGCTCAGATACACATCTGCATTGCGCAGATCAGCGGTTATATCAACTTTCGTAACGCTCACAAACCCCTCAATACGTGGGTCGTTAAGATGGTTGCTAATAGCGTCGCTGACCGCCTCTTTTACCACACGAGCTGCTTTTTCCTGCCTTCTTGTCGCCATTGTTTGGTTATATAGTAATTGATAATTGACAGTTTCTTGGATTTCCATTTCGCTTTCCTTTCGCAAAATGGCCTCCATTTAACCAATCACCAATTATCAATTCAAAGGGTTCTTGCTACTTTAATGATTTCATAGAAGTCAAAAACATCATCGACTTTAACATCATCGAATTTTGCTATCTTAATGCCGCATTCCAGACCTGCTTTGACTTCGCGAGCATCATCTTTGAAATGCTTTAAAGACTCTATACTCAGTCCGTTTCTGATTACGATATTGTCACGTATCAGGCGAATTTTGGCATTCCTTGTCACAATACCGTCGCTGACATAACAACCAGCCACCGTGCCAACTTTCGAAATCTTAAAAACAGCTCTTACCATAGCCCTACCAATGGACTTCTCTTTTTCCTCGGGTTTAAGCAGACCAGCCATAGATTTCTGTAAATCTTCGGTTATTCGGTAGATTACATCGTAGAGTCTTATCTCAATCCCTTTGGCCTCTGCAATTTTGGCCACACGCTCCTCGCTCATAACGTTAAAGCCGATTATAATGGCGTTCGACGCCTCGGCAAGCAAACAGTCACCTTCTGTGATTCCGCCGGGTGCCGCATGCAAAATTTTAACCTTTACGTCGTCAGTGCTTAGCTCAGATAAATATTTCATCAAAACATCCACCGAACCCTGAACGTCGGCACGAATGATAAGATTCAAATCTTTTGTCTTGCCGGCCTCTATTTGGCTGAATAAATTATCCAGCGTCACCCCTGTTCGTTTCACCAGCGAATTTTCCCTCGAGAGTATCTGGTTTTCTTCAGCGGCAGCTTTGGCCTTGTTAATATCATCCAGAACGTAAAATCTATCGCCTGCCTGCGGTACATCGCTCAGACCAGCTATCTCCACTGGCATAGAGCTTGTAGCCGCCTTTATCTTTTTGCCGTAACTGTCTTTCAGACTCTTTACTCTCCCGTAGGCGCTGCCAGCAAGCATTACATCGCCCTTGCTTAGTCGGCCTTCTTTAATTAAAAGAGTTGCCACAGGACCAAGCTGCGGTGACATCTTTGCCTCAATTACCCATCCGGTCGCAGGCACCGTGTTATCAGCCTTTATGTCAAGTAATTCGGCTATATAATCGAGGTGTTCAAGCAAATCATTAATGCCCTCGCCGGTAATCGCACTGGTTTTTACAATTTCCGTCTCCCCTCCCCATTCCGTCGGTGACAGACCCTGCTCAGCTAACTGCGAATAAACTCGATTTATATTGGCACCGGTCAAATCTATTTTATTTAGCGCCACAATAATCGGAACACCCGCCGCCTTGGCATGATGTATCGCCTCGACGGTTTGTGGCATCACACCGTCGTCGGCAGCAACCGTCAGAACCACAACATCGGTCATATTGGCGCCTCGCGCCCGCATCGCTGTGAATGCCTCGTGCCCCGGAGTATCAAGGAATGTCACCTTCTTATTGTCCCAGCTGACCTGAGATGCACCGATATGTTGCGTAATGCCGCCAGCCTCGCCGGCTGCTATCTGTGTTGTTCTAATCTTGTCCAGCAGGCTGGTCTTGCCGTGGTCAACATGGCCCAGCATTGCAGCCACCACCGAACGCTTCTTGAGATTCTGTCTCTGCCGATGGTCAAATTCAGTTCGTATCTGCTCTTCCAGTGTGATTTTGTGCTCTACGACCAGTTCCGTGCCGAACTCCAGTGCAACCAGTTCCGCAACATCGGAACTTATTGCTTGATTAGCTGTGGTTATTATATCTTGTTGCATCAATTTACTGATAATATCTGCCGATTTAACCGCCAGAACTGAAGCCAAATTCTTTACGGTAATCGGCTCACTTATGGTCGCTTTTTCCGGCCTGCCAACTTCAGCAACTCTTGCACGGGACTTGGTAATGATTTTGCGCGTCGGCCTTGTTCGCAGGCCTTCACCCCCAGCTGCATCAAGCCGAGCCCGCCTTTCTTCAATATCCCTTTGACGCCATCTGCTGAATTTAAACTTTTTTGCAGCTTCTGCACCCTTCTCATCACGACGACGCCCAAACGTTCTCTCAGTGTGTCGCTTTGGTACTCGTTCCTTCTCCCTCGGTGAAACCAGAATAGATGTTTTCAATTCCTCTTCGCGGTACATCAACGGCTCAGTAACAGGCTTATCGTATCTTGGTCTTGGTTTTGGTCTTGGTGGTTCTACTGGTTCCGGTGCTTCGACACGAACTACCTGTGGACCGCTCAGTCGGGCCGGCTCGGGCTTCTCCAAAATCGGACCTGCTGGTAGTATCGGCTCCGGCTCGTGTTCTTTGGGCGCATCGCTTGGTTCTGCTTCTTCGCTGGCCGCCGTAACTGCAGCTTCTTGCTCAGGCTGTTCTGCTTCTGCTGCAGCTTTAGAGGGTTTAGCCTTCTTGGCTTTCTTTGCTTTGGTTTTCTTCGCTGTCCGTTTTTTCTTGAGTCGGACCTTCTTTAGGTCCACTTTCTCGGCCGTCTCAACCGATGTGGCAAGTTCTCCTTCGCTGAACCATTCGCGAATAGTCGCTGCCAGGCCAGCTGAAATCCATGACATATGGTTCTTAACATCCAGACCCTCATTCTGGCACTTCTTTACAATAGCAGTGCTTTTTACACCAAGTTCCTTTGCCAAAATGTAAACTCTTGTAGCTGCCAAAAAAACTCCGATTTTTACATATTGAATTCAGGTTCTTTTGCAATCTGCTATTTGCTATTCGCTGTTGTCTGTTCGTTATCTGCCGCTTCTACCTCGGTTCCCAAACGACCTTCATCAAGTTGCCTGTTACCTTCCTGCTCCAATATGTTTTCCGCTTGCTTTTTCGGCTCAGCCGCCAAACGCTTGGCTTCTTCGCTTGCTGTTACAATCAATTTCTCAGCTAAACCGGCGTCTATACCCAATTCACTAATCAAGGGTTCCGACCCGACATCTTCCAAATCCAGAGCCGATATAACTCCAAGTGCTATCAGCTTATCAACCAGCGTATCATCACCGGCCGCAGTTTTGACGCAGCTTGTCAATCGTTCGATGCCCTGGTTGTATTCGTCAGGAGTTAGTATATCGATATCCCATCCAGTCAGTCTCGCAGCCAGCCGAACATTCTGCCCGTGTTTGCCAATAGCTAAGCTAAGCTGGTCCTCATCCACTACGACTGTTGCCCTTCCCAGTTCAAAACACAATGCAATTTCGCTGACCTTTGCCGGCATCAAACCATTGGCAATAAGCACTTGAGACGACTCGTTCCAGCGGACAATATCTATTTTCTCCCCACCAAGCTCATCAACTATGTTTTTTATCCTGCTGCCTCGGACCCCAACGCATGCTCCAACAGCGTCAACCTTTTCATCGAGCGAGACAACCGCAACCTTACTTCGATACCCTGCCTCTCGCACCAGTGCACGTATTTCGACAATGTTTTCTGAAATCTCCGGCACCTCCAGTTCGAATAATCTGCGGATAAAATCAGGATGCGTGCGGGACAGAACTATCTTCACCTGACCCGCAGTTTCTTTAACATCGAGAATCAGACATCGAATCCTCTCGCCCGGACGATGGCTTTGCCCCATTATTTGCTCATTCTTTGGCATAAAGCCTTCGGCGCGACGGTCTAAATTAACAATTAATGTTCCGCTCTCATATCGGACTACCGAGCCGCTGGTAATTGTCCCTTTTCGCCGGCTAAACTCGGCGTAGATACTGTCCCTCTCATTGGCCTTTATTTTTTGTATCATCACCTGCTTGGCCGTCTGGGCGGGGATTCGCCCAAGTTGTTTCATATCAATTTGAACCTTGTCCTTAAAAGCCGTGATTTCACCACTGCCACGGTCGATATGCACTGCTATTTCGCTCTCCGGCTCTCCGAAGTGCTTCCTGACCGCTGAGACCATAGCTTCTTCCAAATCAATGAATATGGATTCCCTGTCGATATTCTTATCACGTGCTATGTTGTCGACAATTCTTGTTATTTCCTGACTCATTTCTCTTTAGCTTCCTAATCTTGTCCGCCGTCCGTTTGGCGTAACTCGGCAAAAAAAAGTGGAAACCTGAATGGTTTCCACCTCAATAACGCACCAGAAACGAACAAAAGTTGTAAGTTTACCCTTACACTACATCAGCCGCCTCCAGAAACAGCAAATCTTGTTCGTTTCCTGACATTGAAGCAGAAACGCCGATTCCCGGGCCACCATTTGCGCAAAAAGCGCAGCCGTTCAGGTTGTTTAGTACCCTACGCTGCACTGTCCACTCATCCTGTCAAAACCATTGTCTTACACCTTTATCCGCCCATGGCGGATTTAACTTGGCTTTGGTAGCCGTTAATTCTTACAACCAAACTCTCAATGTTAATCGTCAAACCACCCACTGGCAATAACTTTTTTACTAAATTCATACAATTTTTACTCAGATTGGGTTCCAATTTATCCGCCTGAAGCGGAAAAACCTCATTTAACACCTAAAAATCGCAAAAATCCCCTTGTGAAACCAGCCATTTTGTGCTATAATAATTCGAAATTGAATAAAGTGCGAGGCGGGGCCAAAAAGTCGTAATATCATATTTTTGTCTTTGCCATCATAATTCGTACCCATTTCATACCGACCCCGCTTTCTAAACGCTCCAGTTACCATTATTAAAACCTGTTGCATCTTTTGCGCCGGCTTAAGAGGAAAAAATGGAGTTAACCAAACACAAAGCCGCTTTTGCACATCTCAGTGGAAATTTTGTAAAAATTTATAAAATTCAGGAAAAAAGTGTAACAAATGGCCGGTTTAGGTGCACATAGTATTAGTATCGCGATGAATAACAATAAAGATTATGTTGAATTAGTCGAGCAGGCCCGCTTCGGCAACAGGCAATGTCTCGATATTTTAGCAGAGCGGGTGCGGGGGCGGTTGTATGCGTACGTGTATAGAATTATGCTGCAGGAAGACATATCTCAGGACATCGTACAGGAGAGTATGCTTGAAATGGTTAACAATTTAGACAAATTGGCCAGAGCCGACCGCTTTTGGCCGTGGATCTGCAAAATCGCGTTTAATAAAATAATGCATCACTATAAAAAAGAGCAGCGACACAGAACCGTCTCAATATCCGATGCCGGCGATTGGCCGCAGGGCAAGCTAAGGGATGGACAGACAGGATTAACTGCTATCATCGGAGAGGAATTAAAACAGCTTGTTTTTGATGCTATGCGGGAGTTGAAACCGCAGCACCGTGCGGTTTTGGCTATGAGATGCTATGAAGAAATGCAGTATTCGCAGATTGCTCAGTTGATGGGTGGCAGTGAACTCAGCAACCGCGTCTTGTTCTATCGGGCAAAAGAAGCTCTGCGTAAGCAGTTTTGCCGTAAGGGATTTGGCAAGGGCTTCCTGCTGTCGGCTTTGGCCTTATTCGGCAGGATGACGGCTCCGAGCGAGGCGGCAGTGCCTTCTGTGACCGTAACCGCTGCCACAACCAAAGTTGGTGCCGCTGCTGCTCTTGTGGGTGTGGCAACAAGCAAAACTACCGTTGTAACTCTGGCGACCGCAGCTGTCTTGGCCGTAGGTACTATGATTGTGCCTTTGCCAGTTGATAAAGCGATTGTATGGACTAATAAGACGGTAGATTCGCTCCGGCAGACACTGACAAAAAACCTGAACGCTGACATAAGCAGCGAACGCGATGAATATTGGTATTACTATCCAGGCAAAGCGGCTGGGCCCGTAGTGACACGCCTGATGAAGCGGCAACTTCAGACGATGCAATCTTACTGCCAGCGGCTTGAGGACGACCACGCCAACTATTACTTTGATAAACTCACCAATACCATACACATCAATAACTTCCGAATGTGGCGGGATAATCTGGCGGTTGCCAGGCTGCCCACCGACAACTCAAATTTGACAAAGTTTCTTTCGATGGTCGAATGTGAAGGTCAGAGAGAAGAAATCGAGTATGTTTCCAGTGACAGCAATGGCTTGTTGGTAATCGTCGAGTGCAATGATACCGGAGCTCGTTCACATACATCTCATCACTACAATGTAACTGACGAGGAATATTTCCGATACCGTTGGCCCGCAGGGACAAAAACAGCGGACAACCGCGATGCAATGCACAAACGAGGCTGGACATATTTCAGGATTACGGGCCATATCAACGGAGAAAAAGTTTCAGGTGCCGGAAGAATTCCTTTTGTCTATGCTGCATGCAGGCAATTCCACCCCTGGTTAAGATTGAATGTGGCAAATCGACTGGAGGTTGTAAACACCATCGCAGGTGCTGGCGTATATAATGCCGACAGACACACATTCACAACTTACCCCGCGGATGCTTTCTTTAAAGGCCTCGCCAGACCCTGGATGGGATTACATACTATCGACACCATACGCCGCGATGCTGCGGAACAACAACTGCCGTTCGAAACGAAATATACGCCCGGCAGTCCCAGAGCAGAGGTTATTCTTGTCCACGAACAAAACAAAATCATCTATACCATCGATATGGAAAAAGACGTTGTTGAAAAGATAACTTTTTTAACAAGCAAAGGCACCTACAAAAAAACAAAGGCAGAGCTGAAATTCTTCTACCTCGACGACGTAACACAGGCAGGTGTTGAGTTTACCGAGCCGAAGGAAAAAGATTATGGAAAACCGCAGCAACAAGGCCCTGGCGTGCTCTGGCTCGTGCGGTTGGCAGAAGGCGGCTTGAATTGAATGTGGGAATTGGGATTTACTAATAATATAGGGCATACCGCTGTCTCTCCGCATCGCCATAAGGATATAAAGATAAAGCTGCGCAAAGCAGTCTCTCCGCTTGAACTTTTGGCAGTAATTGCCATCATTACGGTGTTGGCGGCGGCTATGATGCCAGCGTTGAGAAAAGCTCGGCAAAAAGCTGTCGCCGTCCAGTGCATGGACAACCAGCGCAAAATCGTCATCGCCGTAAGTGCTTTCGCCTCAGACAACAACGGCGAGTACCCCGAATCGGTTGCTACCATTGGCCTGCTACAGGAGCATTGGAACTGGCAGGAGCCGACAATGTTGACTGCTTACCGCCCCCTCAATCCTAATCTGCATCGTTCGTTGAGCGCTTACCTATACAGCTACATCCAGGACACAAGCATTATATCTTGCCCTTCCGCTCCTCGGAAATACAAGTTTTTACAGCGGGCCTGGGATGCCGGAGATAACTGGGATAACCCTGACACGCCCACGTCGCAGGATCCTGTGATGGGGACATACTGCTTTTATTGGAACTACATAGGTTTTCTCGATGCAAGACCATATCCATTTGAAGGTCCGCAGAGTATCTCGTGTGAGCAAGGCCGGAGCAAGCTGCTCGTAAGCGATTATTTTGGTTTCGGCCATTGGCGAAATAGGTTCATCTACGGCGACTACAAAGCTTACGGTAGTTGCGAGAGATTCAAAGCCGCTTCCGTTACACCCGGAACAAGCGTCTCATCGGCCTATTGGTCCAGACGCTCTGATAATTCAAGTATCACTTTGCGTTCACTCGATATCGAATTGCACGCTGCCTACGCTGATGGCCATGTCGAATGCTATTCACCTTCGCAGACAATAGTAATGAAAGTCTCGCAAACTCCTGATGGCACAGTTCCCTATCCCGCTGACCTCGGCCCGGGCGACTTTTACCTGCCCGAAAACGCTCTTCGTTGAGATTTTCGAGCTTTAAAACGCTTTTTTTAGGCTAAAAAATGGAATCAGGGCTTTTTAGTAAGGATTTTTTAAAAATTTTCAGAAAAAAGTGTAACAAATTACTGTTTTGCATGCCCTTAAGTATAGAAGCCCCGCTTCTTGCTTTTGCAAGTAAGCGTAGGGCCGTCTTAACTCGTCACGGCATAGGCCGTGCCGTAGCCGGAAAGGTAAAAAAAGTGAAACTAACCAAATACAAAGATATTTCACGCATTTTATTACTGGGAAGCGAGCCGGATTACTTTTTCAACAACAGTTCTGCCATTGAGGGCGAATTGGGCATAGGTACGAACATCGGCAGTGTGGTTATATGTGCGTGCCTGTGCCATCATAATATATTAATCATTAATTTTTAAGGAGATGGAAAATGAACAAATCTGCAATAATTATCGTAATTTCAACCCTTTTGGCCTTACATGGCACCTGTCTGGCCAGGAAGCTCATTGTGCCAATACAATACTCCACTATCCAGGCGGCCATTGATGCCGCGGAGGATAATGACTCTGTTGTTGTCTTACCCGGTACTTACACTGGCGAGGGCAACCGGGAAATTGAATTCCTTGGTAAAGCCATTACAGTCCAGAGCATTATCCCGATAGATCCTCTCGTAGTCGCTGGGACAATTATCGATTGCATAGAAATAATAGGTTACGACCCCTACGATGGCAGTCCCATAATCGAATTCCATTACGGCTTTTACTTCCGTAACTATGAAGATGCCAATTCTGTTCTCGATGGCTTTACGATTACCAACAGCAGCGGGGCAATACAGTGTCTTAACAGCGGCCCAACGATTACAAACTGCATAATAACCGGAAACGGTGGTTATGAAGGCGGTGGGATATCCTGCTATGGGGCGAGCCCTTCAATTACCAATTGCAGTATAACCGGAAATAGTAGTAATAAAGGCGGCGGAATCTACTGCGGCTATGACAGCAGCCCGACAGTTGCCAATTGTGTTATCAGCAACAACAATAGCAGTGGTCGCGACGGTTATGGTGGGGGAATATCTGTTCGTGAAGGTCTTTGCCTTATTTACGATTCCATTATTAGCGGTAACACTGCTAATATGGGTGGCGGAATCTACTGCGACTATGATGGCAGCGTAAAGGTTACTGATTGCGCAATAACCGGCAACTCAACCGAACGTGATGGTGGAGGACTATGCATCTACAGCAAAAGCGGCACAAAGATTACCGGTTGTACCATAACCGGCAACTCAGCCATACGCGATGGCGGCGGTATATACCTCGCAAGTAGATCATCAACAGTAACAAACAGTATTATTTGGGGCAACGCCGATAGTAGAGGCATAGGCCAATCCGCTCAAGTTTATGGTGGCCAGCCGGACGTGTGGTTCAGTTGTATCCAGGATGATAATCCCGATGATGCCAACGTTCCATTCGATGAAGGATTCAAGTGCAACATCGACGACGACCCCTGCTTTGTTGTGCCGGGGTATTGGGATTCCAACGGTCTCTGGCACAAGGGTGATTATCATTTGCTTGATTGTTCACCGTGCATTGAAAATGGAAATCCCTTTTTCACATATCATCCCGGCGATTTGGATATTGATGGTCAGCCGCGCCTGATGGGCCGCTGCGTCGATATGGGCGCGGACGAATTTGAAATTAAAATGATAATTGTTACTAAACCAAAGGGCAGTGAAGTCTGGGCCGCAGGCAGTACTCACGAAATCAATTGGGATAGTTTCAACATAACCGGCATGATTGATGTTTCTTACAGCACTAACAACGGCATCGACTGGATAAAGATTGACAGCGTAGCCGATACTGGCAATTATATTTGGCATCTGCCGTATGCGGTCGATTCCAACCAATGTCGCATTTTAGTTGAGCCAAACACACCTGTTACTAATCTCATTTGTACCAAAAGCGAGCCCTTTACAATTCAGCCTTACCGCAATTTGCCGCCTGTACCGTGGTGGTCGGGATACCAGCAAAGGAAATTCGGGCCGAGATTCGGCTGTGTGAAATGGAAATTCCAAACCGATGGGCCGGTAACCGCAGGTGTTGCTATCGGCTGTTTTAACAGGATTCACATACCCTGTGAAGATGGAAAATTATATACTCTAAGTGCCAGCGGCAGATTGTTGTGGACTTACGATACCAATTCACCACTCGTTAGCACACCGGCCGTGGACCGTAGCGGAACGGTATATGTTGGCGCAGAAAATGGAAAGCTATATGCGATTGATAGAAGAGGTCGTTTACTCTGGACGCACACTACCGATGGGCCTATCTATTCATCTCCAGTTGTTTCATTTGACGACGCATTGTGCAGGTTCTCATATCCTCCCTGGCAACCATGGCCCTGGGAACAGCAAGTTGATATATTTGTAGGCTCAGTAGATGGCACACTTTATGCTTTAGCACAGGATGGCAGTGAGTTGTGGAGCTTTGAAACAGATAGCTTATCTTCAGTAACCACTGGCGCCATATTTGCTTTTCCTGCGATAGACCATAATAACGGTCTTTATATCGCCGGTATATATGACCCTAATCTCTATGCACTTGATACAAACAATGTCAATATAAAATGGAACCGCAGTTTTACCAACCAGAACCTCGGTGGAAGGAGACCCTGGCCTTTTGCCTCGCCTGTTATTGCCAAAAATGGAACTATATATCAAGCCTTTTTGTATGACCCCAATCTGTATGCAATCGACCCGAATAATGGCAGCATAATTTGGGCGTTAAATCTGGCCGACCCCTGCTCCGGCTGGTTCGAACCTGATTATGTTCAAACTTACGGTCCCGCCCGCTGCTGGTCAAAGCCGGTTGTCGCTGCTGACGGCACAATTTACGTAAGCTTTGATGACCCGTATATAAGAGCTGTTAATCCAAACGGCACTATCAAGTGGGTAACGCGCCTCGGTATGATGGGTGGTTTTACATTGACCATTGGCGGCAACGGCCTAATCTACGCTGCCTGTGATGATGGTTGCCTCTACGTGGTTGACGACAGTGGTGAAGAAATCGCCCGATTCGAAAGTGGTGGCAGTCTGAGCTTCCCGACGATAATAAAGAGTCGAACGATTATAGTCAGCGATGCCAACAATGCGGTTTGGGCTATCGGCCCATATCACTGCTGGGGGCGGCTGTTAGTCCTGCATAGGCCCGAAGACTTGAATGGCGACGGGAACGTGGACAGTCTCGACCTTGATGAATTGACTGCTGACTGGCTCGGCTGCACGGACTATGGACAGACCTGCGATTATTACGGCAACCTGAAATATCTCAAGGGTGATATGAATAAAGATTTTTATGTCGATTTTGCTGATTTTGCGCAACTGGCAAATCGGTGGTTGAATAAGGAGTAAAAAATTATGAAATCGGGAAATATATTTACAAAAAAAGATATTATCGTTGTTCTGTGTTGCGTCGGTTTTCTCTTGGTCAATATTGCAGCCATTGGTGAAGGAGGCCGAAAACGGGCCAAAGAGGCCGTCTGCCTTTCAAACCTCCTCAAATGGGGCCAGATTTTCCAGGCCTACACTGCTGACAACGACGGCTATTTCCACGGGAGGTCAATTGGTTCAAGTTATTATAATCTATGGCCATACGTCTATAAGCCGTATTACTTAGACCCGATGGTGCGCTTCTGTCCGACAGCCGCAAACCCAACTCTTGTCTGGGGTCCGTTTGGCACCTGGAACCTCGGGCTTGGTTCGTGGGCGGATCCAAATTATTGCGGCAGCTACGGTATGAATCGCCACATTGAGAATATGGGAGGTAGTTTTGCGTCGGACCCGTCGTTCTGGAGGCGGGCTGATGTAAAAGGTGGAGATAAGGTCCCCATACTTATGGATTGTCAGTATTTTTATTATTGGGCCAGTGCCAACGCCGCCCCACCCTCGTATGATGGTGACTTTTCCAATGAGATGCAGTGGTTATGCATAAATCGACATACGGGGTATATCAATGCTGTTTTTTTGGATTTCTCCGCTCGCAAGGTCGGGCTTAAGGAGTTGTGGACGCTGAAGCACAGTCGAACATACAATACCTGCGGCCCGTGGACCCAGTGCGGCGGTGTCCAGCCGAACGACTGGCCGGAATGGATGCAGGATTTTAAAGATTACTGAAATGCTGATTAGTCATTCGCAGTCGGGAAACGTATCGCATCTATCCAAGCATGGTGCTCGCCGGAACCATCATGCTCGAAAGACCATTCGAACGTGTGCATACCGGCGTTGACAGGCATCGAAACCAAAGACCAGCCCAGGTCACCATCCCAATAACCATACCATTCAAATACCTGCTCCCCGTCAATGTAGAACCTGAAATCCCCCCCGCTGCCGCTCTTCAGCATAAAATAAATCCTGCCTTCTCCACAGGTAACGGTCACCCCCAGAATGCTTTCAGAGAACGAGTCGGCAGACATTGCGCTAAAGCTGCCTTCGAATTGTTCATAAGAAGTTACAATCCATGGGTAATTGACGCTATTTTCCCAGGGCAGATTGCTGAAATCGCCTGTCTCAAAATCTTCGTCATATTCGATTATATTCTCGGCTATCCCCCAATTCCCGGCCAGACATGCAAAATCCTGCAGGTTAACATGCCCGTCTGTCCCTGCTATGTCGCTATTGTGCCTTACGCCTGACAGCAGCCATTCATCCGCCAATGCTTTCAGGTCCTCAAAGTTTACAAACCCGTTGCCGCCCGCCGGTGCCACATCGCACAATGCGTCCCAGTTCGCGTCTCCTTTGTGGCTCATCCACGCATTCGCAAACCGTGCAAAATCCGGCATATTCACAAAGTGGTCCCTAATCGCCGGGGCAATGTCCGTGCTGAGTTCATTGCGTAACCAGTCTTCACATAGATAGTGCAAGTCTTTGAAGTCAACATCCCTGTCACCATCAATATCACCACATAACATTGTCTTGTTTCCAAAGTCTAATCCGCTCGTTGTTCGGCCAGGTAATGCTGTGGTATAATAATCTCTGCGATAAAGAACAACATGATTCGGTTCTGTGATGCCAAGTACCCGGCCATCTGCTGTTATCGCCGTCTCTCCCCTTGTGAACTTCTGATATGATTCTTTTATCATGCCTATATTAATATTATCCAATAATTCCCACATTATCGTATCAATTAGGAACAGATTTTTATTCTCGTAATGGAATTGGTAGAACAGGTTGTTGGAAGGGTCGAATTCAGCTCCCATTCTGCTGTCATCCAGTCCCATTACCATGTTGAAGTCTAAATCAACAATCCGGCAATGTTCTTTCAATTGTATCGCTGCCATCGAGCCGTCGTTATTCAACGCTACCGGTGATTCATGAAGATACTCCCAGAACCTGTTTTCACCGATGAATGAATTACTCGCAGCATCATATACTGTCACCCAGCCGCCTGAACTGTCACCTATAAGCAGCATTGTGCTCCTGTCGTGTGAGCGGACCAATCTCATGTCGTCATCTACTCTGTCCGTCCACATAATCTTAGGATGAGTAGTAATTATATCCGTGCTCGTGTCCAGCACATATAGCAGAATCGTAATAATGCCTTCAGAGCTGCCTGTAAACAATGCCACTCCTTCTGACCCGATTGCAATATCGTAGCTGCTATCCTCGTTTTCCCCAACTGCATAGGTCAGGTCGCTAACATTCAGCGTGTTAAGATTGATTTTATGCACAACGCCGTTGCCGTCTGATAACTGAGTGTCCGCCACATAGAGCGCGCTGAAATCGGCTGTTATGTCCATCCCGTGGGGTGAACCGCCGACTGCAATTGGCAAAAGAAATTCGTTAGTGCTGAGGTCGAACCGCTCTATTGTGCCCGATTCCGTTCCTATGTAAAGAAGGTTACGCAAATTATCAAAGACAATATCTCTCGGCCGATTAACATCAACGTTGTGAGCCCATCTCAGCCCCGGCTCGGTGCATGTATATCCTTTTTGTTGAACCTCCCTGACAAAATATTGGCCATACGACAAATTGTCAATTGTCCAGTTGCCGTTCGTGTTGGTAACGGTTGCCGGTTCTCCTGCATCCTGATGCATATCGCCGTCCAAATCAACATAAATCGCCTGGTTTGCTTTCCCCGGCTCATTCGCATCACGTTGACCATTTCCATTCAAATCCTCATACTTAATACCAGTCAGCGCCCCTTCACTGTCGAGTCTGTTTCCAAAGTTCGCTTCTATATTTTTCTTGCCTATCCACACTCGGTGGCCGCCTTTGGTCCCGATGCCGCCGGTTAACGCATCAAACCTAACGTTTTCATCGATTGTCTCGAGTGATATCATCGAGCCGTCATACCTGTGTGTTACTGTCATTTCATCCATGCCGAAGTGCGTCTTATACAAAACTCCCTGCGTATATGCCGTTGAAGCGCGAATTGGTAGTTGCTGCGCAATTTGTCCAACCACATTTGCAGTGTCAGGCTCTATCTCGTACAACGTCCACGGAACGGCCAAATTGCTTAGCAGCACATCCTCGTATGGGTCGCCTGCCATTCCGTCACCGGCGCCTTCGGCAAGTAAATCTCGCGATGTCAATTCCTTCGTGAACGCGTCATACCGGTTCAAATACGTTACCCACGGGTCGCCGTAAGGTATCTCAACCGAAACGATGTAGAGAATTCCGTTGTGCCATGTGCCTCTGGACGCAATCTCGTTTGTCGGCAACTCAAGAACACCTTCATCAAGCACCAGGCCCGTTTCACAGTCTATCTCAAAGAAGAGACTATCGGCTGTTTCCATACTCGTCAATCTCAGAGGACAGTAAAACAGTGTACTGGGACCGGCAGCAAGAATGCCGCCGCCGATTATAATCGACTCAAAAGGCGCGGCAAAACTATCTTCTATTGTCATCGTACCTAAGTTGACCTCATTAATCATACTTTTCTCGCTGCTTCCACCTCCTGAGAGCCCCCATAGTCTACCGCTTGTAAGGCCGGGGTATGTCTGGAACCAGCCGGTCTGAGGCACTTCCATAACATTATAGTAACCCGGATCGAGGTCCGTGAATTCATAATAGCCACTCCCGTTTGTTGTTGTTTTTGACTCGCCTGTATCCCATTGGCCGTTCTCGTTCTCATCGATGTAAATCTCCCACCCGCTTAATACGCCTTCGTCGTCGTCCCATACACCGTTATTGTTAATGTCGTGGAATTTGTATCCGCTGATGTTGCAGTTATGAATTTGGTAATTGCCGAAGTTCAATTCGATGTTGTTGTTTTCCTCAATCCATATTCTATAGTGGATTCCTCCTGCGCCGGGATAGGTGTTTATCCACCCCGCCTGGTCCACTTCAGAGACATAATAGTACTTGTTCGGCTCTATACCTGTGAATTCGTAATTGCCCAGACTGTTTGTGGTCGTAGTGATGTCGTTTGGGTCTATCTCACCGTCGTGATCCTCGTCAAGGAATATCGTCCAGCCGATAAGTCCCGGCTCTCCGCCGTTAATTTCCCCGTTATCATTAAGGTCGTTCCATTTCTTCCCGTATATCCGGGTTTGTGGACCAGCAGAGGCAATGTTGATCGTATAATCCTCAACTTCACCCCACTCAGTAGCCCCGCACGGACTGAGTGTCCCCGTCCACCTTATGCGTATTCGCATCCGCGTATTACCCGCAGCCGCCCCCACCGGCGGCGTAATGGTTGCCGTGAAAATCACATTTCCTCCGCTGACGGCAATCATCTCATCTGCATCGTCAAAATCCTCGTCCTGATTCCAGTCAATCCATATCCCGCATTGGTCACTCGAATCATAAGGGTCACCGTTGGTCACTGTTATCGCATAACTTTGCCCGATTTCCATAGTGGTGGATAGCGATGTGTAGTCAAAATAACCGTCACAGCCGGTTCCGGTATTGCTTATATCTCCGACCTCCACACTATCGATATTCAAACTCTCTGGTACTGAATCGCTGCAGCCTCCTGAAGCACTGCAATACTGCCCAAAAGACGCTTGGCCTAAAATGCAGACAACAAACACCCCAAGAACCACCCTTCTGATTAACGAACCCATATTTGCTCCTCCTAACAGATAAATGTGCTAAATGATCTCCTTGTTTCAAAATTGATTATACTTTCTTTCTGAATTACAAGCAAGCTTTTTTAATCGTTAATCTGTATCTAAAAGAGTTCCTCTGATGGGGTACACTTCACGCCTCACGAGCCATGTGCCTCGTCACGATCAAATATGCATGGGGATTTAAGATTGTCCGATATCCTTGTCCGCCTCAAGTAAATTTTAGTGTTTCTTTATCCGTACTTTGTAATTCTACATTCGATATTCAAACAGCTTTATCTAATTCTTGTAATTTGCGCCTTTGGCTATATAATAAGCCCAGTCAATAATTACGGAGACAAGATATGGCTAAAATCACCAAGCTTGATGATATTGTTAGCTTATGCAAACGGCGGGGCTTTATATTTCAGTCCAGTGAAATCTACGGCGGGTTAGCAAGCTGCTACGACTACGGGCCGTTAGGTGTTGAGCTAAAAAATAATGTCAAAAAGGCCTGGTGGAATTCGGTCGTTCAGATGCGTGACGACGTCGTGGGTTTAGACTGTAGTATCCTGATGCACCCTTTGGTGTGGAAGGCATCCGGCCATGCCGACAAATTCGCCGATTTGATAGCGGAATGCAAAAAATGCAATGTTAGAACACGTGTCGACCACCTTAAGGAGAAAGTTGCGGAGCAGGCCGAAGAGCACACCGAACACATCGCAATCGATACAGCTATGGCCAAAGCGAGCGATTTAAGCAATAAGGTATGCCCAAACTGCGGTGCAGTCGGTCAATTCACCGAGCCAATGCCTTTTAAGCTGATGTTCGAGACACAAATGGGGGCCAACATTGATGACTCGATGACGATGCAGCTCCGCCCCGAAACCGCGCAGGGAATCTTTGTCAATTTTCGAAACGTCCTCGATACTACCAGGGTCAAGATTCCTTTCGGAATTGCCCAGATAGGCAAGAGTTTCAGGAATGAGGTAACCACCAAGGCTTTTATTTTTCGTACGCGCGAATTTGAACAGGCTGAGCTTGAGTTCTTCTGCGAGCCCGGCACCGATGAGAAATGGTATGAACACTGGAGGCAGGCACGGTTTAACTGGTACATAAATTTGGGTCTGAAGAAAGAGAATTTGCGGTTTCGCGAGCACGAAGCCGATGAGCTTGCGCATTACGCCAAGGCTTGCGTCGATGTCGAGTATAAATTTCCGTTCGGCAGCGGAGACTGGCAGGAACTCGAAGGCATCGCGAACCGCACAGACTACGACCTGCGACAGCATCAACGTGGAATGAGAACACTCAATAAGTGGTTTGAAAACAACCAGGATATTAACAAAGTAGAACTGGCCAGCGAGGCGGACGATTACGAAAAAGGGCCGCTTTCATACTTCGACGAAGAGCTGAAAAAACGCTACATTCCTTATGTGATTGAGCCAAGTGCCGGCATAGACAGAAGCGCTCTGGCCTTTTTGGTTGATGCATACGATGAAGAGGAGGTTCGCGGGGAAAAAAGAAATCTTTTAAGGTTTCATCCGACCCTTGCGCCTGTGAAAGTCGGAATTTTCCCATTAGTTAAAAAAGATAACATGCCTGAGATTACGCAGAGAATCTATGATGATTTGAAAGGATATTTCAATTGTTTTTATGATGAGAAAGGTGCGGTTGGCAGACGCTACCGCAGACAGGATGAGGCAGGGACACCGTTCTGCATTACTGTTGACGGCCAAACAAAAGAGGACAATACCGTAACCGTCCGCGACCGAGACTCGATGGAACAGGTTAGAGTTTCAACCAGCCAATTACTCAGTCACCTGCGGGAAAAACTGGAGATGTAAGAAGTGACCGAACAGAAAGAACAACAAACTGAAAAGAAAGAGGCCGGCATCATAAAACAAATCTTCAAATGGTTCATCCTCGGGCTGCTTTCATTGCTGTTAATTATATCTATTATCTTTCAGGCACCGTGGAAGGTGATAGTGCTATTCGCGGTTTTTTTCCTAGCCTGCACTATTCTACCTAAACCTTGCCGAAAATACTTCTGGTTATGTGTCGGTGGTGTTGTAATTGCATTGATTATCTGGGTCTTTTTGCCGGAGGAAAACGAAGGTTGGTGGCCATATACATTCGACGAAGAATTAGCTGTCCTCGAAGCAAAACACGCAATACCGGATGAGGAAAACGCCGCTATAATCTACTACCAATTATTGGAAGATTATAATGAATCTGTATTTAAGTCCAATCTTATTGACCCTAATCACATAGATTGCATCAAAAAAGAACTATGGTCAAGCGAAGACTGTCCTGAAGTAGCCCAATGGCTTAAGCAGCAGGAAGGAACAATCGCAAAACTCATTGATGCCTGTAAAATAGAACATTGCCGTTTTCCAATTATTGCCGACTTAGATCGCGTTGCCGGTATGATGCATCGGCTTGGACCAATGCAACAGTGGGCATTATTGCTGATTTGGTCGGCAAATAATGATATTGCTGAGGGACGAACGAAAAAGGGGCTTCTGAAATATTTCTCCTTACTTCAAATGGGAGAACACCTGAATCAGCAATCATCACTGCTCGAGTTTCTGGTCGGTGCTGGTATAGAGAGGAACTCAACCGGCCAGCTTAGAAGATTCGTCGTCACAGGTGATGCCACAAAAGAGCATCTAAACCTTATCGAAAAAACTTTAGCAGAAATTGAACACGACTGGAGTTATGACTTTCCCAGATTTCTTGAACACGAGAAGCTGTTCGCCAAGAATCTTTGTGGAATGTTTTATGATGTAAATCCGCAGGGCAAGACAAGATTAACCCGCAGTTCAGCCAATATAACAAAAACACTATTGCAACAAGATATGAAAGATGAGCTGGTTATAACATATTGGTATAAAAGGCTTATAAAGGCATCGGCTATATTACGCTGGTTTTATATGCCCTCTACGCCGCAGCAGGCTGGTGCAGTTGTTGATGAAATTTACGAGAGATATTATGCGATGGCTGAGCCGAACTTTGAATGGCAAAAAAGACCGAGAGAATTTTCTATAAGCCCAATCAGGTTGAACTACCTTTATATGATTGAGTTGCAGCTTTATGTGGAACCGGTTTTTTACAATATTCACAATATGTATCTTCGAACTGTCGCAAAACAAAGAGGCAGCAGATTAATAATCGCGCTGAGAAGTTACAAAAATAAAAATGGAAACTGGCCGGTAAGTCTCGACAAAGTCAAACTATCAGCCGCGGAGGAAATTTTCGTTGACCCGACAAATGGCAGCTCTTTCGGATATAAATCAGCAGGTGAATATTTCATGCTTTATAGCAAAGGCAGGAACAACATAGACGAAGATTGCAGATACACCTCCGATGACTGGCCGATATGGCCTCCTGCCAGCTCAATACGCTAAGCATAGAAGGAAAATAACAATGATAAACAGCAATAAGACTTATATATCTGAATTAAAGGACAATGTCGGCGAGGAAGCTACATTAACCGGCTGGCTGTATAACAGCCGAGCGAGCGGCAAGATTCAATTTTTAATAATCCGTGACGGCACAGGGCTATGCCAGTGCATTGCAGAAAAAGGCAAAGTTTCAGAGAAGCTCTTCGATGACCTGAAGCATCTCGGACAGGAATCTTCGCTTGCAGTAACCGGCACTATCCGGGCTGATGAAAGAAGTGTCGGCGGATTTGAATTGGCCGTAACAAACGCTCAAATAATTTCGCAAGCGGTTGACTACCCCATCACGCCGAAATCGCACGGTATCGATTTTCTTCTTAAGAACCGACACCTGCACCTTCGCTCGCAGCGCCAATGGTGCATTGGCAAGATCCGCCATACAATTGTTGATGCTATCCGCAGATTTTTTAACGACAATGGTTTCACCCTGATAGACACACCAATTTTCACTGCCATGACCGCCGAAGGTGAGCAGACACTTTTCGAGGCAGACTATTTCGGCACGCCAATGCACCTGACGCAAACAGGCCAGCTGCATCTCGAAGCCGCTGCAATGAGTTTCGGCAAGGTCTATTGCTTTGGCCCAACGTTTAGAGCGGAAAAAAGCAAAACCCGAAGACATCTTACCGAATTCTGGATGGTGGAGCCGGAAGTGGCCTTTATCGAACTCGACGGCCTGCTTGAACTGGCTGAAAATTTCGTATCATTTATCATTACCGAAGTACTGCAGAAAAACAAAGGCCAGCTTCAAACTCTGGGAGCCGATATTATAACGTTGGAGAAAATCAAACCGCCCTTCTACAAATTAACCTATACTGAGGCTGTTGAGATATTGACCGGACCAAAAGCCAAAGATTACCTTGCGCAGGAATTGCAGGAGCTGCAAAATCAAAAGCAGCAAATAGAAGCCAAAATCAGCGAGCTTGAAAATAAGCAGGCAGGACGGTTAAAGCAATGGCAGAAGGATAAAATCGCTGCTGAGCTGATCGAGCTGCGGACAGAGCTTTCCGAAACAGATGTGAAAATCGAAAACAATCCAAAACATGCAAAACTGGCGGCCGAATTTCAATGGGGCAAAGACCTCGGCGGCTCGGATGAAACTATCATCTCACAAATGCACGATAAACCGGTCTTTGTTACCCACTACCCAAAAGCAGCCAAAGCGTTTTATATGAAGACCGACCGTGAAAATGAAAAAGTCGTTTTGAATTTCGATATGCTCGCCCCGAAAGGTTTCGGCGAAATCATCGGCGGCTCAGTCAGAGAGGACGATTACGAACTGCTTCTCAGCAGAATCAAGGAACAGGGTCTGAATATAGATAACTACTATTGGTATTTAGATTTACGAAAATACGGCTCGGTCCCGCACGGCGGCTTCGGCCTCGGCGTCGAACGTACCATCGCTTGGCTCACAGGCGAAAAACACATCCGCCAATGCATCGCCTTCCCACGTTTGATGGACAAGGTATATATCTAAATATGGACATATAGTTCGACACAAAAAAATTAAAAAACAAACAGATTTTGCTTGTTTTAACGGTTTTGGCGTATTATTATGGGACAAAAGCTTAGATGTTTGCGGTAGTAGTCTTACCTTAATACCAATTTTTAAGGAGGTAAAGATCAAGAAGATTTTAACATTAAGTTTCAGTGTATTCTTCATTACAAGTGGATTTGCCTTTGCCGATTGTCCATTGGCAGACCTTACAGGCGATTGTTTTGTCAACTTTGAGGATTTTGCCATGATGGCCGAGTGGTGGCTGGAAGATTGCAATTCCTCCAACAACTTCTGTGAAGGGGCGGATCTTGACTTACCAAGCCAGATTGATGCTAACGACCTTTCAATCTTTGCCGCCGAGTGGCTGAGAGATTATGCCTTCTATGTCTTTGTAACGACCTGGGACACGAACCTCGGAGACGGCACGACTGTTACCCTGGCGCTGGCTGGTGAGGTGAACGCTACTATCGACTGGGGGGATGGCACGGAACCCAATGTCGTCACAACTGCCGGCCCTCATGTGCACGACTATGGTGTTGACGGCATCTATACCGTCTCGGTTACAGGCAGCGTGACGGCTTACAACAGCTATTCCAATGGCGGCGGGATTTCCGAGCGGCAAAAGCTGGTAAGTGTTGACAACTGGGGGCAAGTGGGTTTTACAAGTATGTACCGCGCGTTTGATCATTGCAGAAATCTCGTTTCAGTGCCGGCTACCTCGGGCGGTATTAAAAACGTCACCGACATGAGCTATATGTTTTCCTATGCGTATGACTTCAACCAGGACATAGGCGGCTGGGATACCTCCAGCGTCACCGACATGAGCTATATGTTCCACTGGGCGTATTACTTCAACCAGGACATCAGCGTCTGGGACACCTCCAGCGTAACCGACATGAGCTATATGTTTTACACTGCGTATAATTTCAACCAGGATATCGGCGGCTGGGATACCTCCAACGTCGCCGATATGAGCGATATGTTCTACTATGCGTCGTCATTCAACCAGGATATCGGCGACTGGGATACCTCCAACGTCGCCGGTACGAGAGGTATGTTCTACTATGCGTCGGCATTCAACCAGGATATCGGCGACTGGGATACCTCCAGCGTCACCAACATGGATGGGATGTTCGGAGGTGCGTCGGCATTCAACCAGAATATCGGCGGCTGGGACACCTCCAGCGTCACCGACATGCGCGATATGTTCTACTCTACAAACTCGTTCAACCAGGACATAGGAGGCTGGGATACCTCCAGCGTCACCGATATGGCAGTTATGTTCTGCGGGGCGTACGCATTCAACCAGGATATCGGCGGCTGGGACACCTCCAGCGTCACCGACATGGGAGGGATGTTTTGGGCTGCGTATGCATTCAACCAGGACATTGGCGGCTGGGATACCTCCAGCGTCACCAACATGTATGAAATGTTCTACTATGCGTCGGCATTCAACCAGGACCTTTCCGGATGGTGCGTCACAAATATTCCTTCTGAGCCGTATAATTTCGATACCGGCGCGAATAGTTGGTTAGACTCTGATTGGAGGCCAATCTGGGGAACCTGCCCATGATACGGGGCCTGTGCCTTAGGTACTTGTGTCTTAGGTGCACCTGTCCTATGGACCCCGCCATAAGGCGTCCCTTAGCGGACTTATGGGGAGCAGGATTAAGCCCCCGCGGCGCCTGAGCGGAGATGAATCAATCAAAAGTGGGGGTACTTGTTGAGAAAAATCGATTTTTTTCAAATTTTTATATCCCCTTTATTTACAAATACTTACAAGATTTTTGCTCCCGAAAAATCCTCGATTTTTCGACTCAAACGCGCGGGTACCTTCTATTGTAGAAGGAGGTATTTTTCCGCCTCCGGCGGAGTTTGAAAAGGAGGCAATTTAGTGAAATAACTATCCGCTATTAAAACTTGTTTGGAGCATTTGAAAATTTGATTTTCGAATTTGTTTCGGATTTCGATATTCGGATTTCGAATTTTTCACCGTACTTCGTAGAGTTAGCGAAGAAGGAAGCGATGGTCGTCTGCGCAGAGGAAGAGTCAATCAAAATGAACAAGAAATGCAAAACGAACCCAATTTCTAAAAAAGTCAAATGGTTATAACGGCAGTATCTGCAACGGATTACAACGAAAAATGCACATTGGATATTTGGTCAAAACGAACCCAAACGAACCCAATTCAAATCCGGTGTACTCTGCGTGAATTCTTTTTGTTTTTCACTTTTCTTTGCCCAAGCTATAATCTGGCAATGCAGGATTGGTTTATACAAAAGCTCTTAAACTGGGTTACAGAATACCTTACAAACAAGAACATTGATTCGCCGCGGTTAAGTGCGGAACTGCTGTTATCCTGCGTGCTTGGATTAAAACGGATTGAACTATATACACAATTCGATAAGTCCGTCACCAAACAACAGTTAGACAAATTGCACAGCTTGGTAGAACGGGCCGGCCGATGTGAGCCTGTCGCATATCTGGTCGGCAGAACCGAGTTCTATTCTCTGGAAGTTGATGTTACGCCTGATTGTATGATTCCCCGGCCGGAGACAGAGCTACTCGTTGAAATGGCCATAGAATTTTTGCGAACACGCAGCGGCAGACAATTTGTTTGTGATTTATGCACAGGCAGCGGCTGTATTGCCATTGCAATCGCCAGAAACTTCTCCGATTGCCGGATAATCGCAACAGATATTTCCGATGCCGCTTTGAGTGTAGCTGCCAAAAATATCGAAAAGCACCAGCTCGGAGAGCGAATCAGACTTTTATGCGGCGATTTATTCGACCCTCTTGTCCCTCATTTGGACGTTGAAGAATTTGATTTGATTGTTTGCAATCCTCCTTATGTAAGTGCTGCCGAGTTTGAAAATCTCGGTAAAAATATCAAAGATTATGAGCCGAGGTTAGCGCTGTTCGCAGGAGATGACGGCCTGGATATTTACCGAAGAATTGTTGAAAATGTAGATGCTTTCTTAAAGCCTAGCGCAGCATTAATGCTTGAGGTCGGCTACAACCAGGGACAGGACGTCAGGCAATTGTTTGAACAAGCAAATAGTTTTAGTGAAGTTACGATTGAAAAAGACTTTCACGGAAAAGACCGAATCATAATCGCTAAAAAACAGGGAATTGGTGGGTGATGCTGGTTTTTGAGATGGAAATAGGGGTGAGGGGTGTTAAAAGGGTGAGATTAGGCAAGATAGGTAAAGCAAAAACGTTCGAAAAACATTTGAAAATATTCAAAAATTGATACAAAACGTACGAAAATATTCAAAAGTTGGTGCAAAACCTTCAAAAATAAACAAAGATTTTGCGCCCCAGAAGTTTTGGTCGTCAACTAACGGGTATATTTTGGGGTAGCACTAAAAAACTTAGTTTTTCGGATTTTTTTGCTTGGCAATTTCTTCAAATAAAGAGAATATCTGAACACTTGATTCAGGAAGGGATAGTCCGCAAGAGGAAAACAGGAGGATATCCTTGTGTAGAATTTAAGCTGTGAGTGAGCTAAAATTATTGTTTTATTGAAGGAGGGCGCAGGATGAATAACAAAAGTTTTTTCAAGCGGGCGGGTTTCAGTGCGATTATCGTTACTTTAGTTGGGTTGACGGCTTTTGCGGGGCCAACACCACTAAACGGTAACTTTTCAACAGGGCTGAGCGACTGGACGGTTGAGTATGGCACTGTTACCGATGGCGGCGGTTTCGCCTTTTTCCAGGAGGATGAGTTCGACCTGTCGAGTACCTTGAGCCAAGAGTTTACCATACCAGCGCTGGCTTTGGAGCTTTCATTTGATGTGGAGCTATCGGCGGTACCGGGAGGCGATGACTATGGCTTCCCGTCGGATGCCTTTATGGCTTCATTGCTGGACCCTGTAACTTTCGATCCATTGGTCTCAAATCCGGGTTTTACGGAGTTCTATTATCTGGACAACACCGGCTACGAAGAGACAGTTGGTTCAGTTTCAGGTATCACGGTCACCCTTGATATCTCGGGTTTGCGTGGTCTGGATGCCCTTTTGTCTTTCGACCTGTGGGGCGGGGACGATGGGATGATCACCACCGCCAGTCTTGACAATGTGAGCGTTTTGGTTATTCCTGCTCCAGGTGCATTATTGCTGGGCCTTATTGGTACGGGTACGATTGGTCTTATTCGTAAGTCAAGAGTCGGAAAACTGATTTAAGGAAAAATAGTGGAGAGGATAAGCCGATGGAATGGCACAAACCTTTTTGCGGGAAGTCAGGTTCAAATTCTGGTTTTATGGGGAGTATGAAAGTCGCGCGCGCAAACTGCATTTTCAATCAAATGTTGTGAAAGAACGTAATGAAATAAGGAAGGAGTTATATAAAATGAAGAGTAGGAAAGAAATCTTCAAAGCGTTAATCTTAACTGTGGTTTTGGCGTTCGGTTGCAGTTCGGCTTATGCTGTAACGCTGCTTTTCGAGGATGGTTTTGAGAACATCGCTGTGGGAGATTACCCAGGTGAAAATGGATGGGAGGAGCTCACTGCCAACGATATGGATGCTTTTGTCTCTGATCGCCGCTCGTTTTCTGGAACTAAGTCTCTAGAATTTTGGCCAACGACTAATGAGGCGCCACAAACATCTGCGAGAGTAGACTATATTCGAATTTCAGAACCAGCTCAAGAAGGCACACCCATCAATTGGAGCTGTGCATTGTGGCTCGATTCGGTTACAAATGGAGCTATGATCGTTGTCGGTGATTTTGAAGAACCGATAGTCTCTGAGACTGGGTTTCGTGTTAGATATGCGTAGGCCATTTTATTCGACTTTGATCAAACGATCGTTGGCGGTAGCGATGAAACGACTTACGACCTCGGGACATGGGAGCCCGGCCGGTGGTACAAAATTGAGGTAAGGACTCTCATAAGTGAGAGCATGTGCGGCGTTTTTATAAACGGGACTCAAATGGGTTCCTTTCCTTTGTCCGAGACCAAGAGCGTCCATCATGTTCTACTTTTTGGCTCGTGTGAAGGTGCAACAGACCCTGAAAGATGTAGCATATACTTTGACGATATATGTATTGGGTACGAATCAATCCCTCCAGAACCTACCGTCATGGTGGATGTTCACGCGATAATTCCTGAGACATATATGGACATGAAGTATCCTGTAAACATATCCGTTACTGCACTAGATTCTTGGCCGGGAGGTCTAACAAATTTTGTTGTACATGAGAACAAAGACATTCATGCCACATGGGATATCCATGATAATGAATACTGGGATTTGTGGGCTGGAGAATGGAAAAGAAGACCTGAAGCAAATTGCAACCTCTATCAATATGATGATGTCTTGGACAAATGGGACGTCAAAAAGGAAGATTACCAATTTGGCCATGATGTGATCTCATTTGACCTACCTCCTGGTGAAACAGTGCGATTTTATGTCGAGGGCTATCACAGATGGTACTGGATTGAACCTTGGAATTGGGACAGAGTAATTGGAATTGTCGCCAGTTTGTTAGACCCACTTCATATCGTCGGACCTAGCCTGCTAGGTAAGCAAGCGGCTGATGCGCTAAGCGGCCAGCAACAAGTCGTTTACACTTATACAGCAACTTGCGAAACGTCAGAAGATACTGACACAACCACAGTGGAAGTACCTATAGAAAAATATATCCTTCTAGGCCAAAGTGTAGGTTTTCACATTGCAGGCTCCTTCGCAACTTTGGCTGCAAAAGCTCCAGGACCACATAGCCTACCATTGTACGCCCTAGAGGCTGCCTGCATAATACTGGGAGAAGAATGGTACGTATTAGCGTCAGACCCACCCGACTTTAACTACACTGAAGTCGCCATACCTGAGATACCTGACGTTCCAGATTTGAACATGATCGACAATCCAGACTTCAGAGAAGCCGCAGAAAAAGCCATTGAACTTGCAGCAACAGGCGTAGCTCTGCGAATATCACTGGAAAGATATGAGGGCGCCAAAATTGACGGAATACCGCAATATATGGCTTTACAGATGGAAGCTGCAAGGTTCTACCTAAGCAAAATGATGGGATTAACCCAGTGGTTGTCTGACTTCTGGGGGCCTATAAGCGCGGACTTGACAATCCCGAACTCACAGCAAATACAACAGATTCGTGACACACTTTCGCAGGACGGCTTACCTGATTTGGAGGTGACCATTCTCGCAAGCTTTGGATACTCCGCGGAGCAAATGACACAAATAGCTCAGTCTTTAGCCTCCTGCCTGATGAATATTTCACGTCTCCTCATATGATTAAGGATGCTCTTGACACAGTCGTCGACGGGCTCACGGAGTACATCCACTATATCGGGCCACCTCTGATTGACACGTTTGTTGACTTGGCTGCTGGGCGGATTGGCTATGACCGGAGGACGGGGCAGTTCAGTGTAAACGTTACAGTGACCAATACGTCCGCAGAGGTTATCGGCGAGCCGGTCTGGCTGGTGATTGAGGATATAACAAATCCAGCTGTTGTGCTGGCAGATGCCGACGGTACAACAATTGACGGTAAGCCATATGTTGAGTTGACAGCATTGTTAGGCGATGGACAGCTTGAGCCGGGTGAGACAGTCAGCAAGCGGATATACTTTAATAATCCGGGCAGAGTGCGTTTCAACTTCACGCCGAGCGTTCGCGGAGTGATTTTGCCTTAAAAGGAAAGTCTGGATAGACGAAGGGAATTTAGAATTGAGAATTTAGAATGTAGAGGTGCGGCAGGCGGGAAGAAATCAATAGAATATGACGGTTTTAACGTTATATTCGCTCAGTTTACCTCGGCCGGCTAATTCGGTAAGCTCGATGAGAAATGATATTCCGATGATTTGTCCGCCTATCTTCTCAATGAGTTTACAGGCAGCGGCCATTGTCCCGCCGGTCGCCAGTAAGTCATCCACCATTAAGACTTTCGCGGCTTTTTTCACGGCGTCGCAATGTACCTCTAATGTGTCAGTGCCATATTCCAAATCGTATGTAACAGTTTCGGTCTTGAAAGGCAATTTGCCCTTTTTGCGTATTGGTATGAAGCCAGCTCCGAGTTTTCTTGCTACTGCTGCTCCGAATATAAAGCCCCTTGCCTCAACAGCGGCAACATACTCAATATCTGTCTTTGTGAAGGCGGCACATAAAGCATCTATCGCTGCTGCATAAGCTTTTGGATTAGCTAATAAAGGCGTGATATCGCGAAATAAAATACCCTTCTTCGGCCAATCGGGTATGCTGCGAATGTATTTTTCCAGATTAATTCCTTTAGTCGTCACTTATCTCCCATCCCAGGTATTGTCAGGGACACGCTTCGCGGGAACCCTTTACTCTTCGTTCATATATTCATAAAGCTTGGTAAGAGCACCGCGCTGAATCTGGCGAATCCTCTCTCGTGTCAGGCCTAACTTTTTGCCTATTTCTTTTAATGTCATCGACTTGCGTCCATCCAGCCCGTAATGCGACCTCAAAACATCCGCCTCGCGAGGTTCGATTTCATTGAGCAATCCCAAGACCTTTGTCTGTTCTTCATCGGCAACCAATGCGTCCTCCGGCTTACCTGCATTTTGGTCCTGCAAAGTTTCCTCAAGCATTTGATTATCGTCTGTGCCGTCACTGCCGGCAGTATCCCTGACAGAGCTGAGGATTTTGACGATGTGGTGTATGATTTTTGCCCTCCGCAGCGGCAGGTGCATTATTTCAGCCATCTCTTCGACGTCCAGCGTCCTGCCGAGTCTGTTTTCCAGCTCCGACGTAGTATGCCGCCATTGATTGATAAGAGCAACCATATAGGTTGGAATGTGTACCGGCTGGACGTTGGCCAATAATGCACGTTTGATACTCTGCTTTATCCACCAGGCCGCGTAGGTGCTAAAACGTGTTCCATAGTCAGGGTCAAAGTAATCGACAGCTCTTATAAGGCCGAGATTGCCCTCCTCAATTAAGTCGCCAAGACTCATTCCTCGGCTCACATATTTTTTTGCGATATTAACGACCAGTCGCAGATTACTTCGTACCAACTGTTCTCTAGCCTGTGGATCACTTTTCTCAACGACCAATTTACCTAACAGATGCTCTTGTTCCACCGTCAGCAGCGACGCCTCGTCAATTTCTTTCAGATATTCTTTTATAGTGATATCAAATGCTATAGTATGCTCCTCCAACCAGCTAAAAAAGATTTTTCGATTCCGGCTATAAGGTCAAATTTGGTTTTGGCCTTACCAATCTTACAGAACCATTGGTTCTTTGCCAAAGACAGATTCATTTGAGGTATCGGTCAAATATACCTACAGGTTTAGCCGATTAAATGAGGCTGGCTGATATCGGCTGTTAAGCTTTAATTATCGGCCTTCTTCTCTGTATTACTATCGCTGCCAGTCTGACCATCCGCCAATTCATTATTTTGCTCAGTCTCGGCTTGCTCAGGTTCTTCTATCTCTTTTGCTTGTCCAGCATCATCGGCTCCAAGCTCAACTGTTTCAGTATCCTGCTCATTTTGTTGACTCAGCCCAGAGGTAACCTGTTCGGACTCACCTGTTTTCTTTTGTTGTTCTGCAGTCTGGCCCACATCAGCATCAGAAGGAACGGTCTGAATATCCATTGAGGTTGGTTTATGGACAGACTCGGATGCTTGTCCCTCGGCGGCCCACTGCACCCTTCGTAAACTCAAACCAATTTTACGTGCCTCAGTATCAACTCTTAGGATCTTAACCTCAATCTCTTCGCCCAACTTAACAACATCATGAGTTTTCTCGATCTTATGGTCGGCAAGTTCAGAAATGTGCAACAGTCCCTCCAAATCGGGTTCAAGTTCAACAAATGCGCCAAAATTGGTAAGCTTTGTCACTGTGCCTTTAATAATTTGACCCGGAATATACTTCTCAGGAATCGCACGAATCCAGGGATCTTCGGTCATCTGTTTTATTCCCAGAGATATTCGCTGTTTTTCCTCATCGACTTCCAGAATGACACATTTTATTTCCTGACCTTTTCGTAGGGTCTCACTGGGATGGTTATATTTTTTTGTCCAGCTCATATCTGAAATGTGTATCATTCCATCAATACCCTTTTCAATCTCCACAAAAGCGCCGAAATTAGTCAGACTGTGTACAACGGCGGTAACAATCGTTCCAGCCGGATATTTTTGTGAAGCAATCGTCCAAGGATTGGTTTCGGTCTGCTTCAACCCCAGCGAGATTTCCTGTTTCTCCTTGTTAACGCTCAACACAACTACCTCGATTTCGTCACCCAAATTGAGCATCTCGGATGGATGAGTCAGGCGTTTAGTCCAGCTCATCTCACTGATATGTACTAAACCTTCGATTCCATCTTCAAGCCGGATAAACGCCCCATAATTCATCACATTTACTACTTTTCCCTTCACTTTCGCTCCTATTGGATAACGTTCTTCAACACTTTCCCAGGGACTGGATGTTTTCTGTTTCAGGCCTAAAGAAATCCTCTCATTTTCCTTGTCTGCACCAATAACAACAGCCTCGATTTCCTGGTCAAGCTGAACCACCTCTGATGGATGTGATATTCTGCCCCAGCTCAAATCAGAAATATGCAACAGACCGTCCACGCCGCCCAAATCTACAAACACACCAAAATCAGCTATGTTTTTCACTACGCCTTTTCGTAATTGACCGACCTCGATCTCTGCAAGAACCTTTTCCTTACTGCTCTTGCGTTCTTCTTCAATAAGTTTACGTCTTGATACGACAATGTTTCGGCCTTCGACATCAATTTTGAGGATTTTGCATTTCACTTCCTTGCCAATGAACCTGCTAATATCACCGGGTTTTCTGATATCAACCTGCGAAGCCGGCAGAAACACAGGTACACCAATATCAACAAGCAAACCACCCTTGATGCGCCTTATAACCCTACCGCTAACAACATCCCCTTCCTTCTTTGTGTCGACAATCATCTCCCAGCCTCTGATGCGGTCGGCTTTGCGTTTCGAGAGCAGGATGAGCCCGCCTTCGGAGTCTGTATCTTCAAGCAGAACTTCGATTTCTCTGCCCGGTGATATCTCATCAGGACTATCAAATTCGCTCACATCAACGACCCCTTCACTTTTCAGGCCCACTTCAACAATAACATCAGTACCTATTTGCGATACGATTGTACCTTTAAGAATAGTCCCCGGCAAACGAGAATCGACCTTTGTCTGCAGGACTTCTTCGAGAAATTGATTTTCCTTGTCACTGAACATATTGCTGACCTGCTGGTCAATCATTTCTTTTGACAAACCTAATTTGTTAACTATATTTCTATCTACCATAAATTTAAGTTCCTTTGTTTAGCGTCCCCCTTCTGTCCGCGACAGAATACAAAGGGGTGCCAATTCATTCAATTTTTGCTAAATTTTCAACAAATTCTTCTATTATCCATTCCGGAGTCGAAGCTCCAGCCGTAACGCCAGCTACCTGTGACAAAGCTACATTTCTGCCAAAAAGTATACTTTTATCAAATTCGCTCCAATTTTGCAAGTGAAACGTTCGGCTATTATATTTTTTGCAAAGCTCCGCCAGTCTGCGAGTATTTGCACTTTCCAGGCCCCCGAGCACAAACATTATATCGACCTGCTTGCATAATTGCACAGCTGATTCCTGTCTTTTTATTGCTTCCCTGCACAAAGTGTTGATTACTTTCAATTCACTAAAGCCGTGCCTGCCTATAGCGCCGAGCATTCTGCTAAAGTACTCGTGACTTTGCGTAGTCTGACAAACAAGACCTAATTTACCATTTACGGGGAGCTTGTGTAAATCTGCTTCGTCTGCGATGATAATAACATCCCCAGCGCAACCCACCACCGCCTGAACCTCAGGATGATTTTCATCACCAATAACCACCACTTTATAGCCATCACCGGCAAGCTCCTTGGCTATTTGCTGGACCCTTTTAACCAGTACACAGGTGGCATCAACGATGTTAAGCCCCTTTTCTTTGAGCTTTGCTATCTGTTCAGGAGCAGCTCCGTGAGAGCGGATAAGAACCGTGCCTGACTGAATTTCTTGCACACTATTAACAGTTTTCAGACCTGCTTTTGCCAGTCGCTGAACCATATCTGAATTGTGAATGATGGGGCCGAGACTATAAACGTTTTTCTTATGCGTCAACACATCCTCAGCCATACTGATAGCATTTCTTACACCGGGGCAGAATCCGCAGTTTTCAGCAACTATAACTTTCATAAATTCGTTAATCCTTCTAATGATCGGTAAAATATTCGATAGATATCTTAACAGATTTATCCTTTTATTCAAATCATCCTGATGGAAACCATTGATTATCCGAAAATATCCCTTTTTCGGCTTGAAAGAAGTCAACAGACCTGCCCCATGTTGATCATCCAATGTAGTGCTATGCATGGGTAAATACTCTTACTGCGGTCGTAAAGAACCCCCAGTATTACTGCACCAGTTATCCGGGAAAATCCCTGCAGTGATGATGTGGGCAAGCCGTGCCAGGAAACGAACAGGATGGTGCTGGTTCCTATGGCTATCAGAGAATTATGCATGTCTCGTATCCGGCGCTGTAAAATTCCCCGGAACATTGTCTCTTCCGCCATTGATACGCATGCGAAATATGTTGCGAAAAACATCATTCTTGGCAGCGACCATTCCCGACATTCGAACAAAGTTGGCATCCGTGTTATAAAAGTGAAAACAAACGCCGTGACCATCGCCATAAATATACGCCATCGAGACGGAAGGGCAAACCCAATCTCTCGCGGTTTGTTTCCCACGCGCCACTCCCAAATTACCGGGACCGCAATCATTCCCATAAGCATCCCCAAACAGTCGAACAAAGGGAAATCAAGCCATGAATTGAAAATCCACCGGTCATCTACAACCAGAGCCCGTGAAACAGGCCGATTCAAATATATTGCCAGATAGCTGCTTACGTAGGCGATTGCCAATCCCGACACAAACAGGAAAATGGTTTCACACAGATATCCAGAAGATTTTCCTGATTGCTTCGTCACGGGGTCTTCCTAACCAAGTATGACTTAATCCATTCCGCCTGCTTAGGTTTTTTATTTTGTTTTATAAGCTCGCGCCATTCCTCATCGGTCAGACGCTTATCCATTTGTTGTTTAAATTCGTAGTATGAATAGACAGCCCCGATGCACACCGTCGCCTCCCCATCCACAGGACAGACCATATACAATTGCATTGGTCTGCCGACCGCTTCTTCGAGGGCCATCCGCGAGTTCAGGTCGGTGAAAACATCCGCAACGACAGGCATTTTGTTATCCATATCGGTCATGAATTCGTCTGATACATCTCGATAATGAGGTAAGCCGAACCTTGGGATGTGCAAGGTGTAATAAATGTTCTCGATGAATTTATATTCCTCGTCCGTCAAAATTTCTCCAGCCAATTCCTTTCGAGCGATCTTCTCCAGCTCTTTAAGATTATCCTGATATCCGACCAGGTTATGGCTTAAGGCGTTGTCTTCGGGAAACCCCAGCGATTTAATTCGGTTGTCGAGCAATGCGAAGCAGTCCTTCAAGGCGATGTATAATTCGGGAACTGGCTCAACATAGCCATGCGGCGGCGGGGGCGGCGGAGGTACGACGCCAGCCTTGCCCATACCCGCCCAAGCACTTTGCCTCTCGGCGAATGCCTGTTTCGAGTAGAGTATCGTGTCGTGGCGCAATTCCGTCCACGCTCCCAGTGCCGCGGTCAATTGCTTTAGTTTCCAGGTCTTTCCCTCCATTGCTTTCGGCAGGATACCTTTCGGCTCATTGGCCAGCATCCGAACGGCTTTTAACCTGCCTGTGTAAAGACCCTCCTTCCATTGTTTGGACTCTATGGGAGGCAATTCCTGCCGTAATCGGGCCAACTGCTCCTGATAACCTCGATATTGATTGTCCCCCACTGCTTTGAGCAGTTCATCGGCTTGAGGAAAAGAAAACGCAGAACATACATCCAATCCCCGCGGAATCCCTCTAATCGACATACCTCCGGCGTTCACTAACGTAAGGGGCCGGCTCGTAGAAGCAGAACCCAGATACTCATGCACATTATCATAAGTCAATCTTTGCATAATCTCGGAATCCAGCGCGTATCTCGTGCCCAAAACACGCATTCCTGCCGTTGATTCTTTCCAGTCCGGCCCGCCCTGACTCTGCGCCAGCGATTCAGTTGAGAGAATTCTCGGTTTGCGCAATTGGCCCGCTTCGGCCTTGAACTTTAATAGCAGCTTCCCGTCGTTGAGCTTTTCCTGACCTTGGCCATATATTTGTTTCTTAAGAGAAAGATATTCTTCCACGGTCAGGTCGTCGCTGTAGCCGGCAAACAGGGCAGTTGTTTCATAAATCCGCTTCCAGACATCAAAAGCTTTTTGCCCCTTTACCTGTGATTTGTCCAAAGCGGAGCAGATAAGCAGGGCTTGGAGCGTCTGCCTGTCAGAAACAGCAGTATCATCCGTCTTCAAACGAAATTCCATCCGGCCGTACCATGCCATTGCCCTGAAATATTCCTGAAACTCTTTACTCCGAGAATAATGCCCGCGTGGCTTATATTGTGTGTAATCCTCCCTATACCCGAATAAAGGCGATTCTTCGACCTCTTGAGCAGCCATGATTAAAGAAAGTTCCTGCATGATTTTGTCCCGCCAGGGGCCGGGGACATCTTTATAGTCTGATTCAATAAGCAAACCTTTACCGACAGTGAAAAACGCGGCGTTAGACAATGCTGCTTCGCGCAGAGGACCTTCATAGCGGACGCTGTATTCCATCATCCTGCTCAACAGCACATCTGTTAATTGAATCAGGTCATCGCGGAGGTATGCAATCTCAAGGAGACGCTGATACCAGTCAAAAACCAGATGACTGGAATGCAGCATCGCATCGCTGGTGACTAATATAGGCCAATGTTGGCTGTTGTAAGACCGGTACAAACTAGCAAGCTCATCCTGATATTGTGAAGAAACAGCCACAAAACCAAGTTCGTCCAGTTGCGCCTGGGCGAAGTCGGGCACTTGCACCTTGATGCGCTGTGGCTTGTCGTTTGCCTGGGACTGGCGCTCTGCTGGTTGCTGCTGAGATTGACCCACGACCGCGATTTCCGAACACACGGTAACCAGAATGATGATTAAGTACCTTCTCATATCTTAAACCTCCTATCTTGATATTGAATGCTTAGATAAAATAACGAGTCAGTTGTGAAAATTCAAAGATAATTTATGAGCTGAATATATAACATTCGCTGACAATGACAAGAATACCAGCATAGAGCGCCTGATTTGAGTGGTGGCGGCGATGTGGACCTTGCCGAATTTACAGCCAATTGTTTTATGGAAAGGTAAATCCCTTTGCCATAGAGCACTGGTCAGCAACGACTGACTCCTCTGCACTCAGTAAAACGGCAAATTCCATACCAGCTAATAGTTATACGGCTGCTTTCCTTGTTTTACCCTGCAGTCGTTCTGCATTTTTCGCAGGGTGTCAGTCAGGAGTTTTGCCAGTTTTCTGTCCCCCATTTTTTTGACCTGCCCGGCGGGTAAGCACTTTCCATATTGTATAAAGATATGTCTGCCCGGGCTAAATAGCTTTTTATGTCTCGACCAGGTCTCGAAGGCGCCGTCAATAGCAACCGGGACAACGGCGGCACCGCCCCTTCTGCATATTAGGCCGAAGCCGGGTTTGAAAGCCGTAATCTTTCCGTCATTGGAGCGAGTGCCTTCGGGAAAGAGGCAGAGTCCGTGACCTTGTTTTAATTTATCGATAACGACTCTCATTGCAGTCAGGTCTGCCTCGCCTCTTTTAACGGGTATGGTATTGACCGAAGCAATCAACCAGCCGAAGAGCCCCTTAAAGAGCGTATCACGAGCGAGAAAATGCAAAGGCCTCCTGATAAAGATTCCGCAAAGGACCGGGTCGAGAAAGCTTTGATGGTTACAAATCAGAACTAAAGGGCCTCGGTCGGGGATATTTTCCCGGCCTTGCGTGTGCAGCTTGAAAAATGTTACGCAGAAAACCTTGCAAAACCATCTCGCAAGACGAAACCATCTCATTTTTGGTAGTTCGTGTTTTTTCGATGAACTATGAACAATAAACTCTAAACGCGACACGACCTCTTCTACGTTTGAACCGGTAGTATCGATAACAAAGGCATCGCCGGCGGGTGTTAATGGCCCGACGGTCCTGTTTTGGTCGCTGGTATCCCTTTCTTCGATATCCTTTTGTATTTGTTCGAGTTCGTCCTTTGTTGTTCTCCCTTCGTCTTTCGCCCTTCTTCTTGCCCTCTCTGACGCCTGCGCGATAAGGTAAAATTTCAGATGAGCGTTCGGGAACGCCACCGTGCCCTGGTCCCTTCCCTCTGTGATGATTTTTTCCTCACCTGATGCAAATTGTCTCTGCATTTCCACCAGCTTCTCTCTAACTTTTGGGGCACCGGCTGCGTATCTGGCATTGGCGGTTACTTCCGGCAGTCTTATTTGCTCGGTGACATCAATGCCGTCTATTGAGACCGTCATTTTATTTTTTTCTGCGGCAAATTTGAAATTTCTCCTGTCTAAAACACCGAGCAGTTTCTCCTGGTCGCTCATATTTATATCGGCCTGCATTGCCGCTAATGTGACGGCGCGATACATCGCACCGGTGTCAAGAAAGCTTGCTCCGAGCCTTTCAGCCAAAAGCCGGGCAACGGTGCTTTTACCGCTTGCTGCGGGGCCGTCGATTGTAATAATCAAATCCGCCATCTTGGAAAATCAGCGATTCTATTTGAGATGCTTGTTGACCTTAACAACAATAATACTCGTATCATCGACCTGATGGGCAAGTCCCACAAATCGTCTTCTATACCCGAGGATATTCTTGACCATTTGCTCCGCTTCTAAGTTGGTAAACTTCTTTGCGGTTTCGAGCAAACTTTGCCTGCCCCAGAATTCATCATCAAAGTTAGCAGCATCAATCAGCCCATCTGTATAAAACAACAAACAATCTCCCTCCTGCAGCTTTAGGGTTTCAATCTCATATTCAGCCTGAGCCTCGACACCGAGCACAAATCCGCCCTTTTCCAGCTCGATGACTTGCCCATTTCTTATCAGCATTGTAGGCTCATGTCCGCAATTGCAGTAGGTTATAGACTCTTGTTCAGCGTCAATGATTGCATAAAAAAACGCGACAAACTCACCATCCTTACATTCGCCGCAAGCCATTCTATTGAGTTTATTGATAATCTCTCCGATGTTGTCTTTGCCTTGTTCGGCATCTACGTAGGCGCGTACGGAACCTCGAAACAGACTCATCATAATCGCTGCGGGAATGCCTTTGCCGATGACATCGGCTATTGCAACGGCGACGCGATGGTTGCTTAACCGGAGGAAATCGTAAAAGTCGCCGCCGACATCAAAGCAGGGTATATAAGTAGCTGCTATATCCAGCCCTGGTATCGAAGGCGCCTTTTCCGGAATCATTCTTCGCTGAACAACCCCAGCCAAACGTACCTGTTCGGCTATGCGCTGGCCTTCAATAGCTTCTGCATAAAGCTTAGCGTTTGTTATTGCCGCCGCGCACTGTGAAGCAACCGCTCTGGCAAGTGCAATATCATCTTCATAAAATTGTCTCGGCTTCGAGCTATACAGCCGGAGCACGCCAATCGCTTTACGCCTGAACTTCATAGCAACGGTGAGCTGGCTGACGAGCCCTTCTTTTATTGCTGCCTCTTTATATTTTACGCGGCCATCAACACGAACATCGTCCAACACCACGGCTTCACCCGCAAAGGCAGCCTTAATTACCGTGTCGTTCTTCGAAACTGTCCCCTTATTCCGGTACTCGTCACTGAGACCATAGGTGCTTCGCATCTTTAGGTCGCCAGCTTCTTCGTCCAGCAGTCGAATAGAGCAAGCCTTGACGCCAGCCATAATTTTAACTGCCGCCTCGGCAAGCCTATCGAGCACCTCCTGCAGTGAAAAAGTCCCCGCCACAAGCGTAGTGAGCTGGTAAATTTGCTCGTTTCTTTCAATTTGTTCTTTCGTCTTTTCTGCCATAATCAACCGTTATCGCCACTTGTTGTTACAAAACCAACTTCCGTAAGGGATACTGTGTAGAATTATACTTAAATTACGTCTCTTAGTGAACCTAAAATCCTATTTAGCCATTGTTAACTTGCAGTAAGAGCTTTTTTAAACTAATATGAAAGCCGTATGAGCCAAATTGCCAAGCATATAATTTTTATTGGCCGGGTCCAAGGAGTAGGCTTTCGTTTTACCGTTTTTAACATAGCCAATCGCCACGAACTGACCGGTTTTGTCCGCAACTTGCCTAATGGAACCGTTGAGATGCTCGCACAAGGTTGTACCGAAACAATCGACGATTGTATCCGGGATATAGAAGAAGAATTCAACGGATACATTAGGGAGACCAAAATCGAAGAAATCCCTCCCAACCCTCAATACAAAGACTTCAAAATCACTTTTTAGTTAAGCACTTGAAATTCTAATTTTTCCCTTGACTTTCAACATAGAAATCTGTACAATGGTTATTATCACACAAGTGAATGAGAGGGATGAAACAAGAGCAATTTTATATCAATCTACTAATGGCTTCATTGCGCGTAATATCGGTGTTTTACGAAAGGAAATAATAATGAAAACGCAATCAATCCACATATTGGCAGCCATTTTACTATACATTTATCCTATACCAGTGAGTTGCGCTGCCGCGGCAAGTTTCCAAGGCTTGGGTGACTTACTGGGCAATGAATTTGAAAGCGATGCTTACGGGATATCAAGTGATGGACATGTTGTTGTAGGGGCGAGTAAATCTCTCGAGTCTGATCCAACTGAAGCTTTTATATGCACTCAGACAGGACAGGCAAAAATCACGAGATTGAATTAGATTTGAGAAAAGATGCGGTTCCTAAATATTGGTTCTTAACATTCTTTGGGCTATTTGAATGATTCTCTGCCGCAGCGTTAAAGGGGCAAGCACTTGCACCTTATCACCGTAGCCAAGTATCCACCAAGTTATCTCATTAAGTCCATCGACTCGGAATTGAACAATTGCAGAACCATCGTCCTCAAAAGTGACTCTTTGTGTATGGTGCCATTGAACTTCTGCGACATTATGGGCCACTTCCGGCAGAAACCTGAGTTTGACATGATAAAGCCTGCCCTCCGAAATTAATGACCAAGCTCTACCAAGATGCTCCTTGATGTCAAAGTTATCGTCTTTAACAAAGCCTTTATTCGATTTGATTATTTCTTGTATCTGGTTAATCCTGAAAACTCGGATTCCTCTGTGGAAGCTTGATTTGCCTAATACGTACCAAGCGTAGTCATTGTAGATTAAATGATAAGGGTTCAGTTCAATTGCTATGGCTTTCTTTTCATGAGGCGAATAGTATGACATGTTTACGACTTGCTTTTTCAAGATGGCATCTCCTAGTTGCTCGAATATCTTATCAAATAACTCTATCTTTACCTCTGGTCTAGATTGTATGTAGATATTTCTAAGAATAGCGTTGCAATATTGTCTCATTTCATATAGAAGATTGTTCTCCAATTTCATTGCCCCAATTAAAGTTTCCTTTTTAAATGGCATTTGCATGCGACATCTCGCAGCGTGTATGAGCAAAAGCAAGCCTATTGCTTCTTTACGATTTAGATTGATGGGGGGTAGGAAGAAATTCTGGTCTATAGAATAAGTGCCGGTTTTTGTGTTATAGTGGTATTGTATGCCTATTTCCTTCAGTTCCTTCAGGTCGCGAAAAATCGTTCGCTTGCTTAGTGTGCACATTTGCGCCAAATCAACAAGCCGGTTATTTTGGCCTGACTGCAATGCAGTCAGAATCTGCAGCATTCTACCAACTCGACTTCGTTTCATAATGCTTTTCCTAAATTTTGACTTTTAAAAAATTCGACCGATTAAAAACACGTACACTGACAAACTGCAACCTATAAAATCCAGTTTATAATATACCATAACCAAGGCGATTCTAAAGGCTTAAAGACATATAATTTTTCTGAGAAAATTTGCAATATTTCATAAAAACATTCTTCGCAATTTCTTTTTATCTTGACATACGCTGCTGGGCCGGATAACATAAATTAGAGAAAATAGGAGGGTGAGTACGGAGGAGTGCAAAATGTATTGTATTTTTGCAATTAGTCGTATTCTTCTTTTCCGTTCCACTGTTTCTAATAACATCTTATGCAGGGAGTAAAAATTATTAAAAAAACAACAATTTTACTGATATTGTCTTCTATTACTTCGTCAGCTTTTGGGCTGGTTTCGGCAAGAGTATGCGAGGCTGATGGTATCACACCGTTTGACGGTCGAGACATAATGGTTGGAACCAAGCTCACTTTCGTTGTGGGTTCGAATGTTACCGAAGAATGGTATGGCGGTCAATTGATTATAGAAGAAGTAAATATGATTGATATCGGGTTTTTGTACGGCAGAGATTGTGATGGATATGAATGCCCTGGTTCCTGTTTGCCTGCAGCAGGTAAATTTCCTTATGCAGGGGAAATCCAATATCCAGGTTTTGGAATAGAGTTCTATGGTGGTGAAGAGCCAAATGTGGGTGATTGGTTCATTTTCGACTATAATGCTTTAGACATAGGTGATTGCAATGTCGTATTCTACGATTTAGATATTAGTGAACCAATCAATACTTTTACTTTTCACCATGTACGTACACGTGATTTCAATGGAGACACTATAGTTGGCTTTGCCGACCTTGATAAACTTACCTCATACTGGCTATCTGCTGATTGCAACGAGCCAGACTGGTGTGAAGGAACCGACCTCAATACCAGCGGTAATGTTGACTTTAGGGATTTTGCACTGTTTAGTGACTACTGGCTCGAAGCCACGGTGTATATTTTCCTTCTGAGCGATTTTAATAAAGATACGAGAGTTAACTTCGTTGATTTTGCCATGCTTGCTTCATACTGGGAGACAACAGATTGTGTTTATCCGGGATGTTGCCAGAGGACTGACCTTGATATTAATGGCAGCGTTGATGTCAATGATTTAATGCTGTTTTGCGAATTCTGGCTTGAACAAACCGAATAACATGGCCGATTTATAGCATTTTACCGTTTCTTGCAGGTATACTGCAAACCACATTTCACATCATATAAGGGAGAGCAAAAATTTGTTAGTAAAGTATAATCCGTAGTAATATCAGCGGGCATTTCACTTAAATATCTGCTTTTTCAAATTATTTTTGAGAAATTTGCAGAAAATCATCCGTATTTTCCGCTTCACAATCGCTAAATAGTAAAAAGGCGTTTAGTCATCTGGTCGATAACAATAGCATTATCGTTAAACAGATATTGTTGATATAATTTGGCAGGAGGAAACTATGAAAACGAAAAAAATTTCATTTCAAATTCTTCTTTTATTGTCTTTTTACAATATTGCCTTTGCAGACAGACCGTTGGAAAGAACCGAGGTTTTACATATCTTTCAAAAGCTGACAAATCAGTCTCAAAAAACCTGGATATCGGCAGGTACAATTGAAGCAAGGCACGAAGAATATAAGGCTCCTAAAATATCCGACCTAAAAGAGCTCAATAACCGAATCAGGCAAGAAATTGCTGAATACCAAAGTAACCAGGACAAAGTAGAATTGACTGAGAATCTTCAAAAGATGAGACACGATGCAATACCATTTAATGCTCGTTACGAGTTGTACAACGAATATACAATGAGTTCGTCGGTGGTCGTAAAATTTGATGGGGATAGGTTTTACTGGGAAATCAATGTAAACTCACGCACGGATGCAGTAAAACCAGGAAAAGACTTGGCAGGTAATTTTATGACCGAGCAGTTCAACCTTGACTGGAACGCCAGACGTATATTTGCCTGGGATGGTGAAAAGTATACCACTTACTTTTTGCCCGGTAATCACGCAATCGTTGATGCGGCAGATAGAACTCCGCATGTTGTCAACGGGCCGTTAACAGCAGGCATAATTCCTTGGGGATATGGGTATTACACGTATGATAACCTTTCTGATGTGGAATCATCTGCTGTTGAGAAATGTGTCGATGGCCAAATTCAGGTACATCTTACGCTTAACAATCCCGATGGCTCACAAATGGTATTTGTTATGGACCCGCAAAAAAATTATGCTGTAATATGCTGCCGGATAATTAAACTCGGTGATGTCATTGTCTCCAAACAATACTCCGACTACCAGTTGATAGCTAATGGTTGGATTCCATTCACCATTTTACTGGAGCAGTACGAAGCTGGGTCAAATAAATTATTGGCCCATGACTTGTGGAACATCACCAATATAGATGCAAACACCCTGGAAAGCTATGATTTCAAGGTCGGCTATGAAGATGATGCTTTGATAGAGCACTTTTCTTTTGACGACGACAAACCAGAAATGTATCGCTACTCACAAGGAGTTAATACGGACCTGCTTTTAGCTGAAAGATTGGCGTATGCAGCCTCTGAAGGTACGCAATTCCAAAACTGTGCTACTGCAGCATTAAAATATGTTGCTTCGCAATTTAGTAAGAATGTTATGGACCAACAGCTTTCTCAACTGGTGAATGAATCAGAAAAAACCACGACACTTTACCTAATGAAACAATTTGTACAAGGTTTGGGTCTTTACTGTCGGGCCGTCAAGACTGATATCCAAATGCTCAAGAGTCTGAACGGCTGTGAGGTAATCCTGCATATTCCCGGCAAAAAACATTTTGTTGCCCTTGAGGCAATCGATGATGAATACGTCTGGATGGTAGATTTAGCCAGCAATAAATTTTACTACCGGACAGATATCGATTTCTTTTCAATGGACTGGACAGAAGGCACTGCCCTTTTGATTTCCAACAATCCCATCGCAGGCGAATTTACTGAAATCGACGAGAGCGAGCTTGGAAATATAAAGGGTGCATACGGCTATCAATGCAATGTACTACGCCAAGGATACAATGTAATATTCTGTAGCTATATTGGTGGACTATGCGGAGGCTACTATAGGGAGTTCTACACAAGGTACGGCTGTGGAATTGCTGAAAGTGGAAGCTGCTCCCAGTCCCCAATGCTCAGGTATAAAAAATCACCCTGCATCGAGAACCCTTATAATCCTCTTGCTTGTGCTGTAACAGGTGTATGGACATGTTACTATATGCAGGCGTGCGAGTAGCTTAGTTACCTCGTCGAGTTATCAAGGCAAGCAGATGGGATGATAATTCCCATCTGCTTTTTTTATAGGAGCTCTTTGTTGACCCATCAGAAAAATAGCAATATAATAATGATTTATGAAGCGCCTTGCTTTTACACTCACTGAATTGCTTGTGGTCATTGCAACAATTGCGCTGCTTATGGCTATATTGCTACCTACATTAAGACGTTCGAGAGAAGGGGTCAGAGCTGCCGTTTGCGGCTCGAATATCAGCCATTTGCTTAAGGGCGTTCTTATTTATGAAACAGAAAACAACATACTCCCCTACAGCCTCGATAATAGACCCCCGAACCCACCCCAAGGTGGTTATCCCGGATTTTTCCAATATGATAGAATAGGATGGTGGTGGTTCAATTTCATAGAAGGATTTTATAAAGATTCTGATAGAAGAACGAATGTAGTTCGCTGCCCTTCAAAACAATTGAGTAAGCCCAGTCTTAGAAATAATATTCTCTGTGGCAATTACGGCATAAATCGTTCTATTTGTAAAAGTTTTGACGACAGGCAAAGCTACAGGGAAGAATTTGTTGGAACACCTTTACGCAGTTGCAACATAACACATCCAAGCGATGCGCTTTTGCTTGTTGACAGCGGCTACGCTATAATAAGCTGGTGGCATGCTACGGATGAGCCTCCTGTTGTCCTCGGTAATACATTTATTGAGGATGCTTCTTATGTACCGGGCCTCTGGATTAACAAGGACAGAAATTTATGGCCTGGCCAGGAAAAAGATGCCATAAATGGCCGGCATCCTAATAAAACAGTTAATGTTGGATTTGTAGATGGCCATGTAAGTCGAACAAAAGCTGATGATTTGTTCGTTGAAAAGGCAGGCAATGACTATATCAATAAAATCCCGCTTTGGATACCGAAGTGAAACGTTGCTGTCTTAAAAAGACGCCTCTTTAATAACTTCCTTTATTTCATTGTCGTTTAAATATTCAACCATCATCATGAGGCTTAAAATGTACTCAGCGTCAGAAGCCGACTTTTCATACCATTCTATTCTCTGAGGAATATTTGTCTCGGAATCCGCAAATACCCGCCACTTCTTGAACACGGTAGAGCTATCGTAAGCTCTTTCTATCCACGTCAAATCATATACTTCTATACCTTTGTTAGTAGTATCTAAGTCTTTAGTAGCTACAAGATTCCAATCAGCATTTTCTGGAACGTCAGATACGTCATAAAACGGCATTAAATCCAAAGTGCTGCTCATCTTTCTTTTGATATCGACAATAATATCATCGATTAATCTAACTGTTTTTATTATACCAGTATCCAGTTGCTTTGTTTTTCTTGTTTTATTGGCGATATCCCATAATACAGATTGCTTTGCAGTTTTAGTCACATATATATTTAGCGTCCTTGATATCCACAATTCCTGCGTAGGTTCTTTATTAGGGGGTGTGAAACTTGTGATATGAACGTTTCTGACTTTTTCAATGGCCTTGTAGATTCTTTCTAATGTAACAGCTTTGGCAGTTGGTATATTTTGAAATAAGATAACTGCCATCAGTATGATTGCCGCTGCCACAGCACTGGTTTTAAGCAATGGCTTAAGTTTCTCTATTGAGACCTTCTGCTTTAGAGTGGCGGTAAAATCAATGGCTGGGACTGGTTGCTCAGCTTTTACTTCTTCACGTCGTGTTATATCTACCCTTATCGGAAAACCGGCATAAAGGTCATCGGACTCACTAGCAATCCTAGTTTTGGCAGATTCATTTATGTGGTATGCTGTAGTGATTTCGGATTCAGGCTGCTCAACGATTCTGTACATAGTTTCATGTAACTGCTGCATTTTAACCAAGCACGTCGGACAGGTACGCAGATGCGATGTAAGAGATTCCCGGAATTTAGCGTATTGGTCGTTGGCAGGGTCAAGCCCATACGGAGCGACATAATCAAAGAAATCTCTTGCTGATACATTCATACATGGAAATTTATTTTCCGCTGTATTGCTCTTTAGTAGCCCTCTGAGAACTATTTCCCGACGTTGATATAATACCTTACGGCAATCGGGACAGATACACAGATGTCTCAAGACTTCTGAATCAGTTTCACTAAAAACCATTGATACAACTAAAGGGATGGCATTTTGGGCTTCTGCACAGCTAATATTGCTCCGTGTAGGTTCATCTGCAAATAGCTGGCTTAATCGGCGCAACTGTTTACGAGTAAGATTTAGCCTATGGATTGTCTCTAAATCTTCAGAACACTTCCGACAATTGTCCAGATGCACTGTTATCGGTGTTGGAATTCCAATTTTTAAGGCCGTATCTAACAAGCTTGGTAAAAAGGGCTTTGTGGTTTTACAGGTTACAGGCTTGCCAATATAAGCAAAGTGGAGTGTCAGCATGGTAGTAACAGCGGAGTTAACCTGTTTGTGCTTTGATTCGGGACCATCGGTTTGTGATAATACCGCTTCAAGTTGGTTTATCTGTTGCTGGCAATTTTGGCACTGCACAATGTGATTAACAACAGGCTCCGGGATAAGTTCGCGGCTTTCGTTAAAGAGAAAGTCATAATAATACGGCTCAGCCTGACTGCATAAAGATTCATGGTTGCGAGCAATCATTCCAATCACCTTGTTTTACTTAAAAAACTGACGAATTCTTCTTAGTCCCTCGGATAGATATCTTTTAACGGTTTCGATGTTCACATGCATCTTCTTTGCCACCTCTTCGTTATTATAACCGTTTTTATAACGCAAATGAATCGCACGAACTTCGCCACGTCGCAGCCTATCCTCGATGAGCTTAAACATCTTATCCATTTCCTCTTCGTCAATTATAGCGTTTTTCGGGCTGTTTTTACGTATAGAATAATCAAAAAATTCGGCATATTTTTTCAATTTTATTCTATACTGTTCCACTCGACGAGCGGCGTCAACGATATCATTGATTATTGCTCTATACAGATAGCTCCTGATGTTTTGCACTTCTGCAGGTATGGGCCTGGAGACAAGAGAAAGGAAGAAATCCTGGAATAAATCATCCGCCTGGGCATTATTACCAACTTGGTAGCGAATAACCGCACGGATAAAATCCCCATGTTCGTAAAAGATTTCTGATGCATGGGCGACATTATTCGACGGCACAGACTCTTTCTTTACCCTCGCTAAAGGCACTTTGGCCATACTCCTAAAAACGGTACTGACTGAAGTTAAGCCATTATACCTAATAAACTGTTTATTGACAAGGGGACGGAATGTTGGTGGATGGTGAATCGTATTTAGGGATTGGTGTGTACCGACTTCTTGCATATATAAACTATATGGCCTAAGTCATAGTATCTACTTCTCATTTCGGGAATTTAGGCATACGAAGCCTTTTTTACAACACAACGGCAATTGTATTACTGGGAATGCTTTCACCGCCGGTGTTTATGGCCTTGACGCGGTACTCAAGTTGAATACCGCGCGGCTGGTTCACCAAAGTAGCTTCTGTCTCCAGCACTACTCCTGCCTGTTGCCACTTACCGAATTCGCCGCCGCCTTCGGGCTGCTGGCGCCGTACGATTACATAAGTTCTCACGTTCCCACCGGAGCCGCGAGCGGGCGCTTTGAAGTCCAGTAAGACCGTATTAGCACCCTGAATAGTCGCATCAAGATTGCGTGGCTGACCGGGTGGGTCGGCGGGCGAAGGTGGTGCCTTAGGGCCCCAGCCGATATACTCGAGCTTCTCGGAATCTGCGCCCACATCCACTTCTGACTTCTTTAGCCAGGCCTTCATTAACTCTACGAGTGCAGCAAGTTTTGCATCCTTTTCGTCGGTAGCTATCTGCGCTGCAGCCAGCGCTTCGGTCTGGGCATTTTTGGCAGATAAATACCAACCGCGCCTTCTTGGCAGCCCCGACCCAGTATGACTGGGAAAGTCTCCTGCGTGAGCTGCATAACCGGCAATCATTGCGTTGGCCAGGGCCAGAATATCCGCTTCTCGTTTCGGGAATTTAGGCATACGATGCTTTTTTTACAGCACTACCGCCGCGGTGTTAGACGGAATGCTTTCGCCACCGGCGTTGACGGCCTTGACGCGGTACTCTAATTGTGGGCCGCGTGGCTGGTCTGTCAGGGTCGTTTCCGTCTCCAGCGCTATGCCGACCTGTGCCCACGAGCCGAACTGGCCACCACCTGCGGGCTGCTCGCGCCTCTCTATGATGTAAGTCCGCACCGTACCGCCTGAGCCACGCGCTGGGGGCTTCCAATCTAAAAATAGCGTTCCGGGCCCCTGAATAACAGGGTCGAGATTGCGGGGCTGGCCGGGAATGACGGCGGGCGAGGGTGGCGCTTTCGGACCCCAGCCGATATATTCGAGCTTCTCGGAGGCACCCCCTACATCGACCTCGGATTTTTTCAGCTCATCCCTCATAATATCTTCGAGGGCATCGATTTTCAGGTCCTTGGTCTCGGTAGAGACCTGTGCTGCGGCCAGCGCATCGATCTGAGCCGTCCTGGCGGTGTTGTAGTCACCGAGTGTTGTTGTCAGCGAAGCCACATTAGAGCTGGGAAAATCGGCTGCGTGGGCTGTGTAACCGGCGACCATCGCGTTGGCGAGGGCCACTATATCTGCTTCTGCATTTGGAAATTGTGCCATTTTCTATAAACTCCTTAAAATAAAGAACTTAACTGCGTTTTCCCGCCTTGGCGGGCCTCTAAACAATCGTTTTTAGGCCAAAAAACGAATTTAATTAGCCGTAAAACGAATTTGATTAGCCACAAATCAAATTTGGTTAGCCATAAATCAAATTTGGTTAGCCATAAATCAAATTTGGTTAGCCATAAATCAAATTGAG
>CAZCIR010000016.1:0-50231 GCA_964499145.1 uncultured Pirellulales bacterium
CTCGCTTCGGTATATCTCATAGCAGCCGGCGGGTCGGCATCGATACTCCCAAAGTTACCCTGCGGGTTAATCAATGGGTACCGCATATTCCACTCCTGACCCATACGCACAAGAGTTCCGTATGTCGCCTGGTCTCCATGTGGATGGTAGTTGCCGCTCGTATCACCGACGATTTTCGCACACTTTCGGTGTTTGCTTCGCGGGCCGAGATTCAAATCATTCATCGCAACCAGTATACGTCTCTGCGAAGGTTTTAGGCCATCGCGGACGTCCGGCAGCGCACGCGAAACAATCACGCTCATCGCATAGTTAAGGTATGAAGTCTTGAGCTCATCGAGTATCCGTCTGTCCTCGAAATGTTCCGCCGTAAGGTGTCCTGTGGATTGCAGCTTATTAACTTCTTCCATAATTTCCTGCCTAACTTAATTTTCGACACTCAATACTCACGAGCATCGGGTAAACTACCTGCAATCGGATAAAAAGTCAAGAAAAAGAGATGATTAAATATCTGCTGAAACCAACAAAAAAGACAATAAGCGGCCGGCTTACCAGAGCTTATTCAGCCCGTTGTGCCCACCTCTCGCCGTCCCTCTCAAATTCAACTGTGTTTCTATGTATTTTGACAACCTTCACGCCGTCTATTATGTCCCCTTCTGCCATTACTGTCTCGCCAATTAAAGCCGATGGATTATCTTCAGAATATAATATCCCCTTTAGCGGTACTTCCTTCAGGGCAACCTCAACATCCTCCAGGGAAACCCCAACCTTGTCCTCTGCCCTTGGCCAGAAACGGTAGCCGATGCTGGCCGCAAGAATAACACTCAATATAACCAATGCTATAAGCCAGAATATTAAAGAGTTGTCACTTTTCTTTTCCCCTTCATCCTGGATGGCAGCAGCAGGTCGGATACCCTTGTTGGGTTGGACACCCTGCATAGGTTGGACACCGTGATTGGGTTGGACACCTTGCATAGGTTGGACATCCTGCATAGGTTGGACATCCTGATTAAGTTGGACTCCCTGTCCAAGACGAATGCCAAGACCGGATTGAATAGCAGGGCCTGGCTGCATACCACCAACAGGTTGGACACCACCGGCAGCACCGACTCTGGGTTCAGTATCAGGGCCACCGATACCAAGCTCAGCCAGTTCGGGAGTTTGTTCCGATAGCTGCCGATACACAAGCGCCACTGCTATCATAACCGTTGGGAAAGTTGCAAAAATACCGACACCAAAACAGAGAAAACCCAAAAAATTTATCATACCGCATAGAATAAGGAATAAAAATATAGACCCTTTGGCTCCGGCTGTCGCCAGGCTGCTTGCCTTCAGCGCATTGATAGGACCAAGGCCCTTATCAACAACAAAGTAGAAAGATAGGCTAAATTTGATTGACAAAATTACCAGCAGAATAAATAACACAGCAAAAACAGGCACAGCTATATACGGAGTACCCATCATGCCAACTAACAATACGAACGGCAAAATACATGCGGCAGAAATGCCGCCTATAATCAGAGTGTAAAGAATTCCTGTGCCTAAATATGACAAGAAGCAATCCCACCCATTAAATAAAGTGCCCAATCTTGGCCTTATACCGTCGCAAAAACTAAGAGCTATTCTGATTAAGCCTATGGCCACTATGGTCTGGATTATAAATGACGCAAGAAACAACGGAAGAACCAAAAAAGGCGATAGTACCATATTTTCCACCACCACACCAACGATTTCTCCAAGTAAAGATAACAGGAATATAACAATACCAAGGCCCACAAAGAACCAAAAGTTAGCCTTCATCACACTCCAGCCAAAACTCAGTACATCACCATAGCTAAAGGATTTGCTCGACATAAATTCCTCTTCTCCACTTTTAAGATATAGCCAAAAACTTCACTGCTAAGCCTTACAGAAGCGCTCCACTATCGCTATAACTCATAATCGGCTATTTTAAAGGGGGAGTTTCAAGAATATTTCCCTTTTATCGGACCTATATCTACTTGTGTTGATACTGTGTCGAATCAGCCTTAACCGCCGTGGATGAAGCGCATTCGGCCGATACAGGGTATCCACTTCCACGAAACAAACCAGTACATTATCCTGGATAGGCCGTTGTGCCGGCTACCTTTCAACAGAAGGATTTTAAGGTTCTCAGGCCAGGGAAACTCAAAACCGCCGGGCCAATAGACAAACAGTGCCTTACCCACAAGATAGTCATGCGGCACGATACCCTCTCTGTAGAACCATCCATTATTACCAATGCCAGCTCTCTTCCACCACCTGCCGTCCTCACTGTTGGGGCTGTTGTCACCTAATACGAAAAATTCGTCTCTGCCAAGGATAAAAGGATTGCCTTCTATTGCTCTTCCTTCTCCGGGACTGCTGATGCCTTTTGTTGAGGTGTAGTGAATATCTCTGAAAATCGCTATATGTGAGAGTGCCAGTGTGCCGGAGCCGAAAATCTTCACTCGTGGCTGGACATCCCTTTTCATTTCACCTGCATCCTCAGGAAAGCGACCCAAATCGTAAGTTAATTTGTCACTGCCGAATTGAAAAATCAATTGATGGTCAACATTGGCAAATTCGACCAGTGTAGATTTATTCATAGCTGAGCAATCAATTGTTTTATTATCTAATACCGTTTCTTTACCTTCCGAAACCTTGGCGATGACCATATCACCCCCAAAATCAATCCACGCTTTGTATATGGTTTGATATTTGCTTAAAGCTATGCCGACGCTGCCCCGCTGGCTGACCGATTGTGCGTAGAAACGTACCTTTAGGTCACTGCAGTACGGCATATATTCATAGCTTTCAACACTATCGTAAGCATATGTGGCTTTGAAATTATTTCCGAGCGAGGTGTCATAAAATAACGAATAGACTTCGTCGGCAGGGCTTTCTAACTGAAACCTGGTAGGGTCAGTTTTATCGATGCTCCATTTCGGCTCTGCAATATCCCTTAACGGCTGCTGCCAGGGGTGGCCGTTAAAGGAACCTTCTCGCGGCCGGGCGGGCTGAAAGTCGTTATCGTACACAGGCATCCACAGCTCTTCCTGAACTTTAGCAGGTTTTCGGCTGATTTGCCCGTCAATATAAACATCTCCATCGATTATCTCCACAGTTTCGCCAGGCCGACCAATCAATCGCTTAATATAATTCTCCGTAGGATTAAGGGGATTCTTGAATACTACTACATCCCAGCGTTTAGGCTCGAAAAACTGATAGATGCACTTTAGAACAAGTATCCGGTCGCCGTTGGATACGGGGGCTGCTCTGCCGACTGAGTCATAATAGCCGCAGTTCGGACAGCGGGAAATATGCGGTTTGACATTACCGGCAGCGACAGCATCCCTGCTCGTTCTATATCCTCTCGTCTCCAGACCACAGTCATAATCGTAGCCGCATTGCTTGCAACATAGGCGAAAATGGTCGCCTTTAAGTGTGTCAGCCATACTGCCGGTAGGAATCCGGAATGCCTCCAATATAAATGCCCGAACGAGAAAGGCCAGTATAAAGGCCGTTATCAGCCATTCAAAGGTATTGGCTATTTCAGACGCTTTGCCGCCTTCATATACTTTTTTTGAACTGGTTTTTTTGCTCTTGCTTACAGACATAAATGCCACCCGTACAATCGTCAAAACGTTAATTATGCCGATAAGTCCCTGTTCGGTCAATAAACTATTTTTCTGAATTTGGCCGGGACTTACCAAAACACAATGAAATATGCGATATGCGGATTAAAGTTTTCTCACCAATCCCACCACGACAGCCTCGATTCGGCAGGCCTTTGAGTAAATCGGGTCATAATTATCATTGGCTGGCTGCAGACGAACGGCGGATTTTTCCTTGTAGAATCTCTTCAATGTTGCATTTTCATCGTCCACAATAGCAACAACAAGTTGGCCGTTATCGGCTGTGCTGCATTTGCGGCAGATTACAAAGTCGCCGTCTATGATACCATCGCCGGTCATACTGTCGCCCTTTACCTCAAGGGCAAATATATCATCGCTGTTCCCGAAGCAAGAGCCAAGGGACAGCGACTCAATGTTTTCAATAGCTTCTATGGGTATCCCAGCAGCTATTTTACCTGCGAGAGGTATATTCACCTGCTGGCGGTTGCGCGGATTTGTGATTTCATTGTCAAGGCGGTTAAGCAGTTTTTGCGCTTTTGAAGTCAGCTTCAAAGAGCGAGCTTTGACCGGCAAAGCTGACAGCAGGCCTTTTTTTCGCAGTTCTGCGATATGCCCGAATGTGGTGCTTCGGCTTATGGCAAGCTGCGAGGCCAACTCTGCAATCGTCGGGGAATAGCAACAGCCTGCCTGAAAAACGTGAATCGCTTTTAATAGCTGTAGTTGGCGAGGAGTGAGCTGATTTTCCATCATTGCTTTCAACGGCATATTCTAAATTCTCCTGTGAAGTAGCTAAGCCACAGGCTGAACCGAGTAATGTGGCTATTATTTCGTTTAGCCGGCCGAGTAATTTAGCCGGCTGTTTCTTAGGGTTCTGGGATTGCGACGGCCAAATAGAGACGAAATCGCCGCCCGGTCCGAATCTGCATACAGGCTTGCCTTTGGCGAAGTCTCGCCTTTCGGCGGACTCAATTTGCTTGTTTGGGTGGCTATTCATTTTAAGAACTCAAGATACAGGGCCAAATATATTTTACTCTTACAGCAAATGCTTCTATCGGTAATATGAGGGTCAAAACCCTAACAAAAACCGAACAAAAATCGACGGATTGAGAGATTTTTTTTCAGTTTTACGCTTTGCAGTTTCGTATCAGTAATAATATAGGGCGGAGTACTGGGATTTTGACGGCCAAACGATGGAAAATTTTTCATTTTTTTTGAAATTTCACTTGTCAACGCACTTTTAATAGTACATATTGTATTAAGGATACTAATACACTTTTGGGTTAAGTGTTTTTTGGAATGATTTGCAGAAAGGTAAAAAAAGATTCTTAAATGGCACTGTGGATACAAATATCGCCCGGTTCGGACAAGCCAATTTATGCCCAGATTGTAGAGCAGATAAGCGAGGCCATCGCAAAGAATGAGCTGTCAGCTGGCGACAAGCTACCTGCGGTCAGGAAGCTTGCGGCGGAGTTAGTAATAAATCCCAATACGGTTGCCCGCGCCTACAGCTTTTTAGAGCAGGGCAAATTAGTTACGACCAAGACCGGCTCAGGAACGTTCGTTAGTGACCCGAGGCTATATAGCCGTGATGCCGCAGATATTAACATGCTTGCTGAAAGAATGGACACGCTCATTACAAGGGGTCTGAATATAGGACTGGAAGCAGGGGATTTGGCTGCTATGTTCAGAGACAGGACAAACAAATTTGTCAGTAAACAGAAAAGCGAGGAAAAGAAAAAATGATTGATGAGGTGGTATTGGAGACACGAGGTCTTACTAAATATTATGGCAGTGTCTTTGCGGTCGACCACATAGATTTGAAGATTCCGCGTGGCTGTATATGCGGCTTTGTCGGCCGAAACGCAGCGGGGAAAACCACTGCTATCAAGCTTATGCTAGGATTGTTGAATCCTACTGCAGGGACATCAAAACTGCTGGGTTGCGATTCGGCGGCGTTAACGCCCGCCATTCGTCAGCGCATAGGTTATGTAACAGAGGGTCATCGACTGTTCGGCTGGATGAATATTGTAGAATTGGAAAGGTTTCAGCGGACGTTTTTCCCAGGGCAGTGGGACGGAAAGTTCTTTGCCGAGATGATTGAGTATTTCGGCCTGAGTAAAAAGCAAAAGATAAAACATCTCTCAAATGGCCAGCGTGCCCAGGTTTCACTGGCCCTAGCTCTGTCACCAAATCCGGAGTTATTAATTATGGATGACCCGACGCTTGGGCTTGATGCGGCAATAAGGCGCCAGTTTTTGTCGGGTATGATTGAGATTATTATGCGGGAGGGAAGAACGATACTTTTCTCAAGCCATATTCTCGGTGACGTCGAAAGGGTCGCCGACAGAATAGTGGTCATTGATAAAGGCGTAATAAGAGCCGATTGCAAATTAGAGCAGTTTAGAACAGCAGTCAAAAAGGTAATACTGGCGTTTGAGGATTCTGCGCCACTACAGGTGGACATCGACGGTTTGCTGCACTGCAGGCGCAGTGAAAAGGAACTCGCCATGATTCTGGTCGGTATCAATGACGACAAAATCGCCGAATTGGCCAAATCTGCCGGGGCGGAGAAATACCATATTGCCAATATGAATCTGGAAGATCAGTTTATCGAATATACGGCCCCAGACGGCCGAGGGAAACTATTCAAATGGGAAGAAATATAAGATGAAATTCCTTGCATTACTCAAAAAAGAACTTCGTGAGTGCCTGCCATGGATTGTTGCAGCGGCGGCGTTTTTGCTGATTTTCGGCAGTCTTGAGCTTCGGAGTATGGTGCGACGCGACGTGGAGGAGTACCAGTATCGTGTTTTCGAGCGATATTCGGAGGTTTCAGCGTACGACCTCGGAAAGTATCCGCTTGGCGATGTTGGCGCATTGGTATTCATTTCGGCTGTTGGGCTTGGTCTTGCGCTCGGTGTGCGCCAATTCTGGGTCGCTGACTTTACCGGGACATGGGGTTTTACTTTACATCGTTCAACGGACAGAACAAGAATACTTGCGGCCAAAATATGTGCGGCCATTATATCACTAATTGCGGGCGTCGGTCTGGTGTTGTGCTATCTGTTCTGGCGAGCAAGCTTGCCCGATTATTCACCGGTTCCGCCGCCTATAGGATTTTTAATCGGCGGATGGTTGATTTGCGGCGTGGGGCTTCTGTTTTACTTAGGAGCCGGTCTTGCAGGCCTTAGTAAAGCAAGGTGGTACACGACCAAACTGGCCGGACTCGGCTTCGCAGTCTGGATGTTTTTCACCTTCACACAACAATGGACACTTTGGTGGAGCTTCGTCACGCTTGTGATTGGTACGGGCGTTCTGCTTTATTTGATGTGGGAGACGTTCCTGAAGAGGGAATTTTAGTAAAGGGGATTCAAACAATGGTGAAACGAAACGTTTTAGAATATGTTTCTCAACCGGCAGAAGAAGTTATCGCGCTGATTCTGATTATGTTTATCGTATTCTTTGCGCAGTTTCTTGTGACAGAGCTGGTATGGCTATATACGTATGAGAAGCCATCACCCCCAATATACCCGGATGACCCCGAATGGAGAGTTCATGGAGCGGCAAAGTATTTTCTTCCAGATGGGACGATACATCTTGTGCGCAGGATAGATACGGAAGATAACGGTGACTATACAAAAGAGGAAATCACAGATGTAAACGGCAACATTCTTTGGCAGGGGATTCGCAAAGACCGGCCTTTTAAGTATCTTGAATGGGAGTCATCGCCGCGAGAGTATGCAGAGTTTTATGGCGAGCAACAGATAAGCCGTATGCTGTTGAGTCCACCATTGCCGTGCGTTCTGGAGGTGCCTGTCAGGATTGGTGAAAAAGTTCAGGAGGTCTGGCAATATGACCTTGAAGCACAGTTGTTTGTCGGTTACAGGATTGAAGGCGGCCTGATGGGTTATCTCGGGGCTGATGGATTTGTCTTTTCAAAAGCACAGGCACAACCACTCGGTAAATTTAAGGGACTGGCGTTGTGGACGGACAAAGACCCCTCGTCTATCGTAATGCTGGGGGTGACGAAACGACGAATTTACCAGATAGATTTTCGCACCCACAAAGTCGAAACAGTTTTCGACAGCGGCCAATCCGATATTGAATCTATACGGTGGCATCGATGGAGGCCGATGAATCCCAAAGACCAGAATAGTAATGATATTCAGTATCGACCGTTGATAGACTGCCGAACCACAGACCACAGACATCACCTGATAATGTGCGAGCCGAACAAAATACTCACAGTGGAGCTACCTGAGCAAATGCAAACAGAGCAGTCGTCCGAGTATTGGGTATCTAAAGTGAACTTCACAACCACCAGGGATGCTTTGTTTTTGCAGTATCGTGAAAAACACTTCAATCCACCGAAATCGCATAAACTCCTTGAGCAATACCAGCGTGAATATAACAGCAAACCGCGACCGCAATCACTGCAAATTTACAAGGTCTCCAACGATGGTAATCTTGAACTTGTCAACCAGTTCGACTGGATTAGACCTGTCTGGGAGAAACCATATCCCGCAGACCGCAGAGAAGCAATTGTGAGGTGGGCAAGCACAACGTCGCCGCCAGTGTTCGATTTGCTGTGGTATCTGTTCGGCGACAGCTTGTATGAGTTCGGCAGCGAGGGGGTGAGTACAATGCGAATGATGCAGGCGTATGCCGTTATAATCACAGAATGTCGGCCGCGTTATAGTTTGCTGAACTGTGTATTGAGCGCCGCAATGATGGTGATTGCTCTTTGGCACGGCTGGTCGAGGCGGACTTCGTGGGGCAAACTATTTGTCTGGCTGGTTGTGGTTGGCGCGTTCAATCTGGCGGGTTTATTAGGGTATTTGGCCTTGAACCACACTGCCGTTATTAAGTGCCCGGTTTGCGGCAGAGGCCGAGGACTCGAAAGGGTCGATTGCGTCCTATGCGGGGCTGAATTGCCTGTGCCGGAACGAAGAAAACTTGACTTGATATTCGATACTTGAGCGCAATTGCGGCACAAAAGATAATCACTTTTTTTGCAGGAAGGCATTGGGCAATGATTCGATTATGTCGGTAGCTATTAAGCTGACCTGGCCGAATTTTTCTGCGGCGATGTCGCCGGCTAAGCCGTGGATGTAAACGCCGAGGACCGCTGCGTCGAAATTGCTCAGGCCCTGGCCCATAAGGGCGGTTATAACGCCAGTAAGACAATCGCCTGAGCCGGCTGTTGCCATACCGGGGTTGCCGGTTTTATTTATATAAACTTTTTGGCCGTCGGTAACGACTGTACCTGCACCTTTTAATACCACGATGGTTTTGGTACGCTGCGCTAATTTGCCTGCCTGGTCGCGGCGGTCGGGCGGGAGTTGTTCTCTGAATAGACCAGACCATAATCTTTTCATTTCTCCCGGATGGGGTGTGAGAATCAAATCCGCTTTTAGTTTGTCGGGCCAGTCTTTTATAGCGCTTAAGTTATTCAGGCCATCAGCGTCGATGACCATACGCAAATTTTCCTGCTGGAGGAGTGTTTCGAGAATCGACTGGATGCCTCCGCTGGTGCCGATGCCTGGGCCGAAGGCCAGACAATCGTTTTCATTTACGGCATCGAGTATAGTATTGATTGCCTTTGCGGATATTCGACCAGAGCTGTCTTCAACAAGTGGTACAGTCGTGTAGGATGGCTCTATCGAAGCAACTATTGGTAATACGCTTTCTGAGACAGCAACTCGGACGAGACCAGCGCCTGCGCGGAGTGCGGCCCGGCCGGCCAGTGCCGCAGCGCCGCTCATACCGATACAGCCGCCTATGATACAGACCCTGCCGAAATCGCCTTTGTGGGCGTCAGGTTTTCTTGGTTTTAATTTCGGAATTTTCTCTACTAACTGCATTTTTTATTTCTTTACCTCTATTTTTCGATTTATAAGTGCAGCGGTTACACCTGCGGAAAAACCATTGTCGATATTGACAACGGTAACACCTGAGGCACAGCTATTGAGCATTGTCAACAAAGCAGCGATACCGCCGAAACTGGCGCCTGTGCCAATACTGGTGGGGACGGCTATTACCGGACAGCTGACCAAGCCTCCTACAACGCTCGCTAACGCTCCTTCCATCCCGGCTATAACAATGATGACATTGGCGTTCTGGAGCTGTTGAGTATGCCCGAGCAATCTGTGCAGGCCTGCTACCCCGACATCACAAATCAGCTTTGTCCTCTGGCCCATAATTTCAGCGGTAACTTTCGCTTCCGCTGCGATGGGCAAATCGGCAGTACCGGCGGTAACTATCGGAATAACGGATTTTGAGGATTTGATTTTTTTCTGCTCCAGCACGATTGCTTTCGCTGCTTTCTCATACCTGACATTCCGGAACTTTCTTGTTCTGACCAGCGATACGAAAACATTTTCCTCTGCCCGTGTCGCCAGGACATTATTACCTTTTTCAGCAAGGTTCGAGAAGATTTTAATTATTTGTTCGGTGGTTTTGCCGGGACAGTAGATGACTTCCGGCAGGCCGCGTCGAATCTGGCGGTGATGATCTACACAAGCGAAGCCCAAATCCTCAAATGGAAGATGGCGAAGTTTTTCAATCGCCTGCTCAATGTCAATTTTGCCGGTTTTAACCTGCTTTAACAGTTTTTTTAATCGTTCAATCTGAATACTTCGTCCCTCGTTTATCCGGTAGCTATTGGCTCAAGTGTTAAGTCAGCAAAAAGTCCGGCTTTATATTTATGATACGCCAACGAAGCTACCATAACCGCATTGTCGGTGCAATATTGTTTTGGCGCTACCAGCAGTTTTTTTGCCAGCGTTGCCGATTCACACATCTGCCGTAAACGTGCTCGTAACTCCACATTGGCTGCAACTCCGCCGCCGAGAATAACGGTTTTAGCACCGATTTTTTTGATGGCGTACTGAGTTTTCTTAACAAGCACGTCAACCACCGCCGCCTGAAACGATGCAGCGATGTCGGCGATTTGCTCACTTGTCATTGAATTGACCTTGTTTTCGCCTTTCATATCCTGACCGTGGCAGTAATACAAAACAGCGGTCTTGATACCACTGAACGAAAAATCCAGCGAGTCCTTTCCAAGCATCGATACCGGGAACTTGATTGCCTTTGAATTACCGTTTTTAGCAGCTTTTTCTATAGCGGGACCGCCCGGGTACGATAATTTTAAGATGCTTGCTACCTTATCAAATGCCTCGCCTGCAGCATCGTCAATCGTGGAACCCAGCAGCACAGGCTGCAAAGGTGAATGATAATCATAAAGACAAGTATGCCCGCCTGATACTATCAAGGCAACTGCGGGTAGTTCCGGACTATCTTGCTCCAAAAGAGCCGACTGCAGATGTGCGTGCAGGTGATTTATTGCTATCAGCGGCTTTTCCCAGACAAATGCGAGGGTCTTGGCGGCGGTTACACCGACTATCAAAGCAACTGTTAATCCCGGCTGATTTGCGACAGCAATTGCGTCAATATTCTCTGTGCTAACACCCGCTTTTGCGATTGCTTCGGCTATAACCGGATATATTTTTTCGATATGAGCGCGGGATGCGATTTCGGGGACGACTCCGCCGTATTTCTCGTGCAGCTTCGTCTGCGAGGCAATTATAGAGGATTTGATAACCCGGCCGTCAGCAACAATTGCTGCAGCCGTTTCATCACAACTGGTCTCGATACCGAGAATATCTATGGATTTGCTCTGCATAAAACGGATATTAGCGAAAAAAAAGTAAAAAGTAAAGGAATAGCCGCATAGGACACAAGGGAGCTTTTTAGCTCTTAGTTTTTGTTTTAATTATTGATTTGGAAAGTAGGATTACCTGTTTGCAAATGCTTTTACAAACGCGTAGTAGAGAGAACCTGATTGGAATAAGCCGGGGCAGTTCGAAATCCGTGCAAGGATTTTGTGGTAATGAATCGCCGAGGATTTTTATGCTATTAGCTTCGGGGTAGTTTAATCCCATCTGCTTTGCCGTTTTGATAATCGGCACGTATTCGGGCTTGATATTTACCAATCTGGAGCAAATAACCTCCAATGCGAATGGCTCGGTTCCACCGAGAAGCCAGCCGAGCGGCCTTGCTCTGCCACGGATTGGCCCGGGGCCGTCCATTACCATAACGGCATCGATAATGGTCAGAGCAGGATTGAGGAATTTGTATATTTCGATAAGCAATTCGCAAAACTCTTCAGCGTTTTTTCCCTTTGCAAAGTGCCAGAGTGCCTTTTGCTTGCCGCTTACACAACCGAACATATTCTTGACCGCAAACGTAGTTACCAGCTGCTGATGCGTTTTGAACTTCGGCATATTTATAACAACATCCGCATCGAGCGCAATCGAACTTATGCCGACCTCGATTTTTTTCGCCCCTATTCGACACTTTCTCGGTTTATTGAGCTGTTTTACTGGCACGGATAGTTTTTTCAAGGTCTCTTCTAGCTTTAAAGCCTTTATACAGTTAAACACATTGCTCCAAGCGGGAGAATCGCCGATGAAAGGTCTTGCACCGAAATCTTTTAAGAGTTTAGCAACCTCAAGCAGTACCGCAGGGTCGGTCTGAGTAGCATGGCGGCGGGACCTCGGAGCGATAAAATTCGGCTTAAGCAAAACAGTATCACCTCGTGTTATAAACTTTCCTAATCCGCCGAGAAGTTCGAATTGTTTCGCAATTGCTTTGGCGATTTTGGCCTGGTTGTAATCGCTGCATCGAGTAAGTATCACCGTTGGATTGGGCATACGGCGGCTCAGTCAATTATTCGTGTGCAAAAAAGCAGGATTATTCTAACGATTGGTCTTGGTTTGGGTTTGCTGAAGAATAAACTGCCTAATGTTATTTGGTGTTCGATGTATTTTTCCGGTCCGAGCAGGATAAAGTCACCGGGGCTCATTTTAAGACAGAAGCCGGAAGAGGTAAAAAGGAACTCGGCCGATTTTGCCTGAGCAGCCAATCGCGGGATTGGGCTTGTTACAGGTGTTGGAAATACAGGCTGGGCATTAACCTTGCATACGCCTCTTGAGCCGGGGATTTTTTCAACTTTTATCCGCAGGGCGAGCTTACCCGGCCCGAGAGTAACACCTTCCATTAAACCGGCGCTTGAGATATAGAAGATGTCCTGTTTCTTATCCAGCTTGGTAATAGTAAAGTCATTAGTTTCGCCATCAGGCAGCAGTAGCGAAACTTTTTTTATTTGTTTACCGCCGACGCTACGCAATACACTGGCGATTATATCCCACATTTGGGTTTGGCCGAAGCCGACTAAAAAAGAATTGGCGCAGAAAGCGTCATAATCGTTAAATTCCAGTGGTTTTTTGTACAGCATTTGCCATATATCATTTATTGCGCTGAGGCTATCAGATGGCACTTCAAATACACGGATGTTAAGATTTACTGTTTTTAACAGTCGACCGGAAGTGTTGTTTACATTATTGAACGGAGCTAAATCGCTTATCTTGACCTGCTGCCATATAGGCTTTTCTTCTTTAGGGGCATCACAACCTGTAAGCACAGCGGCCATACAGATTACAACCATCATTTGGAAAAGGCGAATCATAGAAATAGGTTAGCGATTGTGCAGGGGGCTGTCAAATGCAATTGACAATTCACATTTTACGTTTTACAATTGGAAATTGTGTTGGGGAATAGTGTAACGGTAGCACAAATGACTCTGGATCATTTAGTCAAGGTTCGAATCCTTGTTCCCCAGTTGCTTTTAATTCCGTCTTATAGCTGATTCTGAAAGGGCAAAGTTACAGAATGCAACCCAAGATAATTTCTCTGATAATCTTTATTTTAGTATACATCTCATTCGTATTCTTCTCAACGAAAAGAACCTTAATTGCAGTTTTCGGTTCAGTGGTTCTTATGCTCTTGGGGGCAATCTCACCTAAAGAAGCAATTTTCGCTATTAATTGGAACGTTATGGGGATATTCGTCGGGACGTTAGTAGTAGCAGATATCTTTATGGAAAGCCGAATGCCTGCTTATATCGCTGAGGTTATTGTCGATAAAGCGAAAAATACCGGCTGGGCGATATTGTTTATTTGTGCATTGACAGGAATTATCTCCGCTTTTGTCGAAAATGTCGCCACTGTCCTGATTGTCGCACCTATTGCCCTGTCACTGGTGAACAAATTAAAAATAAGTCCTGTGAGCATGATGATAGCTATAGCTATTTCAAGTAACCTTCAGGGCGCCGCTACTTTAATAGGTGACCCGCCGAGCATGCTCCTGGGCGGTTTTGCTAAAATGAATTTTAGCGATTTTTTCTTTTATAAAAGCCGACCCAGTATCTTCTTCGCAGTTCAAATCGGGGCGGCAGCTTCGTTTGTAGTTTTGTATTTCATTTTCAGAAAACACAAAACAAAGATTCAGATTACACATGTGGAAAAAATAAAATCCTGGACGCCTTCGGTTATTCTGATACTGCTGATTATCACATTGGCTCTTTCATCGTTTGTTGATGTCGGCTTTTCGTATCTGGCAGGTGTAATCTGTGTAATATTCGGCTTTATCTCAATATTATGGGAAAAGCTCATCAATAAAGGCTCAATTTTAGAAGGCATAAAGTCTTTGGATTGGGATTCTGCGTTTTTTCTTATGGGAGTTTTCATCCTCGTAGGCGGTATTACTGTGAATGGCTGGATTAACACAATTTCTGATTCCTTGTCAGGTTTAATAGGCCAGCACATATTCTGGGGTTACACATTAATGGTGGTCATCGCTGTTTTTGTCTCAGCGTTCGTCGATAATGTCCCCTTTTTAGCAGCAATGTTGCCCGTTGCAATCTCTATGTCTGACAAACTCGGCATCAACCCATCATTATTGCTTTTTGGCTTACTTATAGGTGCAAGCTTGGGCGGTAACATCACCCCGATAGGCGCATCCGCCAACATTGTGACTTGTGGCCTTCTTAAAAAACAGGGCTACCATGTAAAGTTCAGCGAGTTTATGAAAATAGGCCTGCCCTTTACCTTGGCTGCGGTAACCGCTGCTTATTTGTTTGTCTGGTTCATCTGGAGTAAATAAACTTTTTCAAACAGATAAGAAGGCGGCCGTTAAAACTCCAAACGCCTAGTATATGCAAAGATATTTTTTTTCAATATGATTTGCAATAAAAGGCCAGTCAAAGACGTCTGAATTTATGAAAAATGATTAAACATTAAGAAAGGAAGGATAACAAAATGAAGACGTCAAGATACCTGTTAATAGTAGTAGGTTTGCTGATTGGATTATCGAGTGTGGCTTTCGCACGCCCCAGAGTGCAGGTAAGCTTAGGCTTTGGCAGTTCAAGCTTTCGCAGCGGTCACCGCAACGATAACAGACGCGGTACATTCAGGCCTTCTAATAATAACCGTCATCGTAAATGGGGCCGGGGTCGGCGTCATCATCGTCCACGCCGGAGAATCATTATTTCCCGCAGTGTATACCAGTACGATCGGAATCTGGGTTATTGTGTTGCTATTAAACCAATGGTAATTCAAGAACGAACGGTAATTGTGCAGCCGCAGCAATTCGATGAAAGCACACTGCAGCTAAATATGAGCCTGCAATACAGAAAAAGCGAACTTCTCAAACAGCTCCAGATAGCAAACAAAGAGCTGCGCAGGGAAGCGATAAGGGAATTAGCGGGATTTTCTTTTGATGATAACGTCAGACAGGCCCTTGAGGATATCTTGCTTTCGGACACGGACCCGGAATTGCGAGCAGAAGCAGCACAGGCATTCGGCAAAGTAAAGAACACAATTGCCCGCGCTGCCCTTGAAAAAGCAAGGGTGGAAGACCCCAGTGAGGATGTTCGTAAAGCAGCCGACGAGGCAATTAAAAGCATAGAGGAGAATTGATTCTTAAAGTTAACGGCTGTAGCCGTCGCTAAAAATGCGATGAGTTCAGCGTCTAATTTAATTCTTACCACTTGAATTCCGCAACAATTGGGGTATGGTCACTGGGCTTCTTCGCCGCCCTTGGCTCTTTATCTATGTAGCAGGCAGTGCACTTTTCCGCCAACGTTTTCGTGGCCATTATATGGTCCAGTCGCCAGCCGAAATTGCGCTTAAACGAATTTGGCAGCCTGTAATCCCAAAATGTATATTGCCCGACCTCGTTACAGTACATTCTAAATACATCGACAAATCCCCACCTAATGACCTTATTCATAGCCTGCTTAACTTCCTGACAAAAGCAAACGTGTCCCAATAAACCCTTAGGGTCATATACATCTATGGGTTGTGGGGCCACGTTTAAGTCACCTACCCATATGATTGGGTCTGTGGGATTGAAATTCTCCCTGAAAAATTTAAACAGTCGGTCAAACCACTTTAGCTTGTACTGGAACTTCTCTGATTCAGGCGACTCGCCCTGCGGGACATAAGTATTGACGACGACTATGCCGGCGATTTTAGCCGCAATCAGCCGAGCCTGGTCTTTAGGCTCATCGTCGAAGCCGAATTTTACGTTTGATATTTGGCTTTTGCTGAAAATTGCTACGCCGTTATAGCTTTTGTGCCCTTTAAAGACGTATTTATATCCAGTGGCTTCAAATGCATCTGTTGGAAAATCGACATCCTGAACCTTGGTTTCCTGGACGGCGAGAACATCCGGCCGATGCTCAAAAAGCCACCGGAGTACTATTGGCAGACGTGCACGCAGGGAATTGACATTAAAGCTGCCTATTTTCATTTAAGTTATCTCCGACATAAATTGTTGCATTTGTCCGATAGCATTGTCCGATAGTATTATAGGAGCCTGCCAAATGCGACAAACCGTATTTGGAAAGGTCGCCGAGAGCGTGTATAATATTATCAGGATATTTGTGATTTTCTACGAATATCTTCTAATATTGTTATTGAGCTGAACCTATCAGCAATAAAATGGAGTTTAAGAAAATGGTAAAGAAAATAATCTTGTGCGTTATTTTAATTATCTTGAGTTTTTCGTTGATAGGCTGTCAAACTATCGAGGGTATAGGCAGCGATATTAAGTGGACCGCCCAGAAAGGTGCTGAAATCCTGGGAGGCAAAAGAGTGGAAGAGGGTAGATATTAACATAGTCCGCTTATTCAACCGGAAGTGATTTTATTTTATTGCACCTTCAAAATGCAGTTTCTTCTACCTAGTTTTTTTAGATTTGGTTTTGACTGTCGGTCCGGCAATACCGTCGACTATGGACAGCAAACTCAATAAAAAACTGAGTGTGCTTTCTGCGCCCTGGTTGGGATTAATGCTGTCCGACATAAGGCCGTCGCTACATCCTTTAGTTCTAAAGTTGTAGAGCGGAATGTGCAAATCGTTCTCCCCGAGAAACCACTCAAAAGCTTTCCTTTGGAGTATTAAATATCTATCATTTCCTGTCGCATCATAGGCAGCCCTTAGCATCATAACTGTGCTCGCGACCTCTATCGGCTGCTGGTCAAATTTAGCTCTTGTCCCTCCACGTTCATACCATCCCTGGCAGCCGATAAAACTGAAATACCTGCCGTTGAAAGTATTTGCCAGCAGAAATTCACATGTTTTTTCCGCGACTTCGAGGTATTTATCCCCAACCCCAATTGTAAAGCCGGCGACAAACATGGCATACGGCAAAATGGCATTGTCATAAGTTAGAATGCCATCGAACCATTGCCAGTCAGGGGATCTGTTTTGTTCGTACTCAGCTATGAGACTATCCGCAGCCGTTTCCATCTGTTTTTTGATGTCTCCGGCATCGGGGAACCGCCTGAGATAATTAGACATTCCAAGTATCGAATATGCCGTGCCTTTTTGATATTGTTTCTCTACAAATCTCACGGAGCTGTCAAAGCAGTCTTTAACTGTCGGCAGATAAACCGGGGAAGGCGGTTCTGCCATAACTATCCCCAACGCCCACAATACTCTGCCCAGAGCATCATTGCCCGGCTCATCCTTTAGCCAGGTTCTTTCAAAACTCATCAGGTTTTTAACCGAGCCGTCATTATTTTGAGAATGCAGGAGAAAGGACAGATATGTATTAAAAAGCTCGAGAGCTTGCGGCTCAGAGTAGCGTGCATAATACTTTGTCGCTACAATTACCGCCCTTGCATTGTCGTCCGTGCAATAGCCTTCTTCGCGATACGGTATCGTGTGCCTGGCGTGCTGGTACAGCCCTGTATTATCTGTCAGGTTTTTTAGATGAGCCAGCGATGGTTCAGGTATCTCGATGCCTGAAATCGCCTCGGATGTAATTCCGTATTTTCTCGGCGGGGAAGATGAAGTAAACGCCGGCTCTTCCGTGGAGTCTTTTGTCATTTGCAATCCTTTTGAAACTGGAAAGTAACTGCTTTCATTTTAAGGTCAGCGGCTTAATCTGTCAATGAATTTGCTGATTGTTGAGTTACGGTCATAAAACATCATATTCTTACAAGATTAATGGATTTATTGCTTAGGTGATGGTAAACCCGCAGAGGAAAAGACTCGTTCGATGGCAGATTGAACATCAGGTCTTAACATCTCGGTCAAAGTCCACCAGAGGCGTATAAAATTGGGTTCGTTTGGGTTCGTTTTGGGTTCGTTTTTGATAGTTCATTGTTCATAGTTTTTCGTTCTTAGTTATTGTGTAAGCTACGCTTACGCTCATTTTTAGTCTTTTGGAAATTGGGTTCGTTTTGAATAATTTAGTTTGTTTGTAGTCCATTGTTCTTAGTTGATAGAGAATCTCCTATGGGGTTACCGATCGCCTTAGAAACGGCGAGGTCAACTCCACTACACTATTTATTACCAGTCGTTTCTGACCCGGGCCTGCCGGCCCCAAGACCTTGCCCTACTGGGTGGTTGAGGGCAGAAAAACAACCCTTCTATAATTGGAGATACCCGCGCGTTTGATTCGAAAAATCGAGTATTTTTCGGGGGCGAAAATCTTGTAAGTCGTTGTGAGAAAAGGAGTTAAAAATTTTTGATAAAATTTGATTTTTCTCAGCAGGTACCCCCGTTTTTGATTGAAAAAGGATAGCGGGTAGTGTACAGCGTATAGCGGACAGGAGAAAAATTAACCACGAATGGACACGAATTAACACTGACATAGAGAGGCACGGAGGTGGAAATCAGGGAATCAGCGTAGCAGGTAGTGGACATCAGGAGAATAAGATATCAGGAAGGGTGAGGAAAGTATGCAATACCTAAGATACTTAGGTATTCTTTTGTTTGTCTGCGAGTTCTGGCGGAGAAATTCTATTGCGCAGTGCTGCCGGAGGTCGCGACGAAGAAACCTTTAGTGAGTATACGTAAGCATACGGGAAAAACAGTATCTGAGCAGTAGGCAGCACAAGCGGATTTGGCTCTGTTTTTTCTTGATTTTAATAGGGCTATAGAATATCTTCTTTGGCAGGAAATTTTGAGGATATAATTGTGATATTTTTAAGTGAGCAACTTGATGTTGATTTTTGCCCCCATTGTGGAAAGGCAAATCCTACGCTGGCCAAAAGAGGTGAACACCTCAAGACAACAAACCATTTAAGGAAATATCGGCTACTGTGGGGTATTTAACCGCCAAATGGTTGAGACAGAGTTGGTTTTGTGGTTCACCTGCCTTTTATCAGCCTTGCCTTAAACAGCCTGAGAAAGATAGGGTGGAATATGAGTCAATATGTTCAAACTCGCATACACGAAATCAAAGAGGGCATGGACAGAGACATAAAATTTCTACGAAGTTCTATTAGAAAACTAAATTTTGGTCAACGCTATAGATTTGGTGGGAAATATATGAATGTTTTGATTGCTTTAAGACATCTCGACAAGCATATAAAAGATTTAAGGTTCATATTATGTGCTAAACCTAATAAAGAAATCGAACAATTCTGTGATGATCTCGAAAACTCGATAATAAAGATTACAGATGCTATTACGGGTAATGCTGATATTGGATATGACATCTCCGCCTATCTAAAATATGTGAAACATAAATTTATGGGCTTATCGGAAATGCTTGCTGAGTTCCAGCAGATAATCGGTAAGGGCAATGAAGCATAAAGTTTTTCATTTTAGTAACGGAGTGTTGACTCGTAAACTACTTGATAAAGCAATTCGGAACGACCGACCAGCTACCGGTCAAGCGGCCTGAGCAGTGGTAAGGTTTTTCATTCACCTGTCTAACCTGCTACTGTTCAGACCGACCCGAAAAAGACAGGTGCATCATAGACAGCATAATCTACGGAGTTTATTGCATTAATGCCTCACCTGAAATTACGAATAATAAAATCAGGCAAAGCTCAAATGGGATTTTTTCCAAGGGTTCTGGTGTACCGTAGATAAAAAGTAACTGGATATATAATAACTCTTCTTGCGGAATACTTTTTGCTGGCGTCACACAGCCGGGGACGATACAGTACAATACTATTGTCGGGAACTCAACTGAAGGAATACGTGTTACATCAGGCAGCAAACCTAACATTACCAACTGCATCTTATGGGACAACGGCGATGACCTTTATAACTGCAGTGCAACATACAGTTGCATTTCAGACTGCAACGATGTAAACGAAAGCAACTACAATATCTGCGCTGACCCCTGTTTTGTTAATGCGGAGAAGCGGTGCATATACTGCGGGGGTGAAAGCGATTTACATAAAGAGCATATTGTTCCAAAGTCGTTAGGGATTCTGGAGAAATGCGGGATTTGTGATACGATTCAGGGGATTCATAACCAGATATGGGCGTGCGGACAGTGCAACTCAATAAAGGGGAGAAAGGGATTGTATCAATTCTTCAAAGATAAATATCGGGGGGAGCGCAAATATTATGACATGATACCGCCATTATTAGAGAAGAAATATCTTAAGACGATATATAATAGCGTAAGCCATCCTTGAGGGGACTGCCATTTGTGTGCTGGGACGCTGGACGGCGGGGATATAGACGGCGACCCCAACTGACGACATTCTGAGGCAGGTGGGGAACTGACGGTATTAAATATCGACCATATTATTGTATAGAAATCGACACGCGTCCATCTTCGATAACACTACGCCGGAAAGGTCGCTCGCAAAGACGAAGGGTGAATTCCCGCTCCTTCGACAAGCTCAGGACAGGTTTCGCGAGAATGACAAAATCCTATCAAAATCTGCCAAATGTCGGTGTCAATCCCGTGTAAATCCGTGTCTAAAAAACTTCAGCGTTCTCGGCGGTAAAAAAAGCGAATTTTCGACTTTTTGCTGATTTTTCGGTTTTTTTGCAGACAAGTCTTGACAATTCCGTATAATATACTACTAATATCGTAGGAATACTGGAGAATCTTATATGAAACTTTCGACCCGGACCAGATATGGAATAAGAGCTATATTAGAGCTGGTTTCAGGCCGGGGTAAGCCCCTGCAGATTAAGACAATCGCGCATCGGCAGGACATATCCGTCAAGTATCTCGAGCAGTTAATGGCCATCCTCAAATCAGCGGGATTTGTAAGAAGTATCAGAGGCTCAAAAGGCGGTTATATCCTTGCTAAACCTGCGAATCAGATTAAACTTAGCGATGTTTTTAATGCTCTCGAAGGCCCTGTAGCCGCCGTAGAGTGCCTTGAAAATGAATATTACTGTGCAAGGGCTGCTGATTGCCTAACAAGACAGGTCTGGGCAGAGGTGCAGCAGGCAATTACGAATGTCCTGCAATCGGTGACTTTGCAGGATTTGGTGGACAGGGCAAAGGACAAGAGAACTTCAAATTATCAAATATAAACAAATGAGGAATAAATTATGAGTGCAATATTCGAGAATATAACAGCAACAGTTGGATTTACACCTTTGGTGCAAATAAATAAGCTCGGCTCAGATAAAGCCACTATTCTGGCCAAGCTCGAATCATTTAATCCCTGCGGCAGCATCAAAGACAGGATTGCTTTGTCAATGATTGAGGATGCTGAAGAAAAGGAACTGATAAAACCGGAAACTGTAATAATTGAACCGACAAGCGGTAATACAGGTTTGGGACTCGCTCTCATTTGTGCTGCAAAAGGACTTAGATTGATACTAACTATGCCGGAATCTATGAGCATCGAGAGAAGGAAGCTGTTAAAATTATTTAGAGCAGAGATTATTCTAACTCCGGCAGAGCAAGGTATGACCGGCGCCGTCAAGGAGGCCGAGCGACTCGTGGCGGAAAATCCCAATGCTTTTATGCCGCATCAATTTAACAACCCTGCGAATCCGCAGGTTCACAGGCAGACTACGGCGAAGGAGATTTGGGCGGATACTGATGGTAATGTCGATATTTTTGTTTGCGGCGTCGGAACCGGTGGAACGTTAACCGGATGTGGTGAAGTGTTAAAGCAGCACAATAAGGACCTGAAGGTCGTTGCGGTGGAGCCGAAAGATTCGCCGGTGCTTTCGGGGGGCAAACCGGGCCCGCATAAGATACAGGGCATTGGCGCCGGATTTGTGCCGAAAGTGTTGAGTGTTGAGGTAATCGACGAAATTATACAGGTATCTAATGATGACGCTATGGAAACGGCCCGCCGGTTGGCGGCGAAAGAGGGAATATTGGCGGGAATAAGCTCAGGCGCCGCACTGTGGGCGGCAATCCAGCTTTCGCAAAAGCCGGAAAACCAGGGCAAAACCATAGTGGTAATTTTGCCTGATACCGGAGAAAGATACATCTCTACTGAAATGTTTGAGTAATAAGCTTTTTTTGAGAGGACCTGAAAAATGCGAGATAGTAGGTTAAACAGCAAGAAAATAGAAAATTTAGTTGGCGAAATTACTCGCACGTATCTGGGTGATTCCGGCATAAATTTTATCGAAGCCTCTAATCTACCGGTGCGGGATAAGATTGTGGAAGTTCTTGACCTGTTCATCGAGCTTCTTTTCCCCGGCTATACAGGAAAAAGAACAGTTACAAAGTCGAATATCAACTACATTGTTATTGATATTCTGTACCATATCTATACCGAGCTTACAGAGCAGATAGAGCGGGCTTACAAATACCGTTGTAGAATGGAGAAGTGCGACACCGGTGACTGCCGGGCAATGGCTGAGGACGCCGCCGAACATTTATTAATCCAATTGCCGAAAATCAGAGAACTGCTGAAGGGCGATGTCAGTGCGGCTTTTGACGGAGACCCCGCTGCAAAGTCTTATGAGGAAATTGTGATAAGTTATCCCTGCATCATAGCAATTGCTACGTATCGTATTGCCCACGAATTATATCTGAAAGAGGTGCCGTTGATTCCACGTATAATGACCGAATGTGCGCACGCAAAAACCGGTATTGACATACATCCCGGTGCAAAGATAGGCAAAAACTTTTTTATCGACCACGGCACCGGCGTCGTAGTAGGTGAAACTACGGTCATAGGCAACAATGTGAAAATTTATCAGGGTGCTACCCTTGGGGCTTTGAGCTTCCCCAAGGATGAGAGAGGAAAAATAATAAAGGGCGGAAAAAGACATCCGACGATAGAGGACAACGTAACAATTTATGCCGAGGCAACGATACTTGGTGATGTAGTCGTCGGAAAAAACGCAGTAATCGGCGGAAACGTCTGGATAAAAGAGCCGGTGCCGCCCGGTGTTACCGTCACAACGCCAAAAGCAGACCTGGTTTATATAAAAAACGGAAAGGAAGTAAAAAAATAAAAAAAGACAGTCACAAGCTTTTCTTTTTTTGCTTTCTTTACAGGAGGTTTTTTGAGCGAGAGTCTGATTGAAAAAATTAACCGGTTAAAAACTCAGCGCAACGCCGTCATACTTGCGCACAACTATCAGCCGGCTGAAATTCAGGACGCCGCTGATTTTTGCGGCGATTCTCTGGGCCTGAGCATAAAAGCCGCGCAGACCGATGCACAGGTAATCGTATTTTGCGGTGTAAAGTTTATGGCCGAGACCGCCGCTATCCTTTCACCGCAAAAGACCGTACTTTTACCAGATAAATTTGCCGGCTGTCCCCTAGCCGATACTATAACCGCAGAGCAGCTAAGCGGGCTGAAACAGAAGTATCCCGATGCGGTGGTGGTCTGTTACGTAAACAGCTCCGCTGAGGTTAAGGCCCAGAGCGATTATTGCTGCACCAGCTCTAATGCCGTTGAGGTGGTCAGCTCCATACCGCAGGATAAGAAGATTGTTTTTGTGCCGGACCAGCATCTCGGCCGCTTTGTCTCTGAAAAAACCGGCAGAGACCTTGTGCTCTGGCCGGGATATTGCCACGTTCACGTAGCAATAACTGAAGCGGACATTAAAAGTGCAAAAGCAAAATACCCCGATGCGATTGTATTGGCACATCCGGAATGCACTGAACCGGTCAAAAAGCTGTCCGACCAACTGCTCAGTACCGGTCAAATGCTCGACTTTGTCGACAAAAGCACAGCCAAACACTTTATAGTTGCAACCGAGATTGGGATGATACATCCCTTAAAAAAGCAAAATCCACAGGCTGAATTTTTACCGGCAAGTGACAGGGCACTTTGCCCCAATATGAAAAAGATTACTCTGGAAAAAGTGGCCTGGTCACTGGAGGATATGCAGTATAAAATTACAATACCGCAGGAGATAAGAATAAAAGCAAAAAAGGCGATTGACAAAATGGTAGAAATCTTACCTTCAAAAGTTGGGAAGGATTGAACAGGTGGACGGAGAAACTAAATATAAGCTGGAAACTCTCGCTCTGCATGCAGGCCAGAAGATAGATTCAGATACCCTCAGCCGGGCTGTTCCTATCTATCAGACTACCAGCTATTGTTTTAAAAGCACTGAGCATGCAGCAAATTTGTTCGCGCTCAAGGAGTTCGGCAACATCTACACACGTCTGATGAATCCTACGACGGACGTTTTGGAGAAACGGCTGGCCGCACTGGAGGGCGGAGTGGGCGGTTTGGCGTTAAGTTCCGGCCAGTCGGCAATTTATGTGAGCATATTTAATATCTGCTGTGCGGCAGGACACATCGTATCCTCGAACTCACTCTATGGCGGGACAGTCACGCTGTTTAGCCAGACGTTTTCCAAGCTCGGTATTGAAGTAACATTTGTGGACCCGAAAAAGCCGGAGAATTTTGCAAAGGCAATCAAAGATAATACGCGTTTGCTTTATATAGAGACAATCGGCAATCCCAAAAATGATATTTTGCAGTATGAAAAAATAGCAGAAATCGCTCATAAAAACGGTATGCCGGTGATTTGTGACAATACTGTTGCGACGCCGATGTTATTCAGGCCGATTGAATACGGCATCGACATCGTTGTTCATAGCTGCACAAAGTTCATCGGCGGGCACGGCACAAGCATCGGCGGAGCGATTATCGATTCGGGTAAATTCGACTGGACGAACGGCAGGTATCCCGAGTTGACCGAGCCTGACCCGAGTTATCATGGCGTAAAATATGTTGAGGCGTTCGGCAACCTGGCATACATCATCAAGGCCCGGACGCAATTTTTAAGGGATATGGGCTCTTGTATGTCACCATTTAATGCGTTCCTCTTTTTGCAGGGTTTGGAGACGTTGCATCTTCGTATGCCCCGACACAGTGAAAATGCACTGAAACTCGCACAATGGCTGGAAAAACAGGATATGGTTAGCTGGGTAAACTATCCGGGGCTGGAATCTCATCCGGATTATAAGCTGGCTAAGAAATACCTGCCCAAAGGCCAGGGAGCTATTTTAGGCTTTGGAATAAAAGGTGGCAGGCAGGCCGGTGTTAAGTTTATAGAAAACGTTAAATTAGCCAGCCACCTCGCCAATATCGGCGACAGCAAAACCCTCGTAATTCACCCTGCCAGCACGACGCATCAGCAACTGACCGAAGCCGAACGGCTTGCAGCCGGTGTAACCGAAGATTATATTCGTGTTTCGGTCGGTACGGAGCATATCGACGATATTATCGCCGATTTCGACCAGGCTTTGAAGGAAAGTCAGAGGTAATCAAATATGTGGGAGTATACAGATAAAGTCAAAGACCATTTTTTCAATCCGCACAATGTCGGAGAAGTGGAAAATCCCGATGGCATCGGTGAAGTTGGCTCCCTGGCTTGTGGCGATGCCTTGAAACTTACATTTAAGCTCGATAAAAACGGCATAATAGCCGATGCAAAATTCAAGACCTTCGGTTGCGCAAGCGCAATCGCAACGTCATCGGTATTAACCGATATGATAAAGGGGCTTACCCTCGAAGAAGCTGCGAAAATCACCAACAGGGACATTGCAGATTATCTCGGCGGCCTGCCGGAGCAAAAGATGCACTGCTCGGTTATGGGCAGAGAGGCCCTCGAAGCAGCGATTGAAAATTACCGAAGTGGCGGTAAAAAGAAACACGAGCTTGAGGGAAGGGTTGTTTGTACCTGCTTCGGCGTTACCGAAAATGAAATCGAAAGAGTCATACGCGAAAATAATTTAACGACTGTTGAGCAGGTAACGAATTACTGCAAAGCAGGTGGCGGATGCGGCGGCTGCAGAGGTGAAATTGAAAAAATCATCGAAAATATCCAGGGTGAAAAAGCAGGTCGCATCATTGAAACAGCGCCTCGATGGGCCGTCAGATTGACGAATATCCAAAAGATTCAACTGATTCAGCAGACAATCAACGAGCAAATTCGGCCTGCTCTACGGGCGCACGGCGGCGATATCGAGCTGATAGACGTCGAGGGAAATAAGGTCATAGTCGCATTTCGGGGTATGTGTGCACAGTGCAAACTTACAGAATTTACAATGAAAGATGTGGTCGAAGCAAAGCTGAGAGAATTTGTCTCTGATGAGCTTTTTGTCGAGGAAGACAAGGATTCGACACAAGAGCCGCATAACCACAGAGAATAAAATGAAGACGATATATTTTGACAATAACGCCACAACCAAAGTTGCCGATGAAGTGTTCGAAGAAATCAAACCGTTTTTCTGCGAACTTTACGGCAACCCTTCGAGTATGCACACCTTTGGCGGACAGGTTGGCATCAAAATCCGCGAATCGCGCGAAAAAGTAGCAACACTTCTCGGCTGTGACCCGTCTGAAATTATATTTACCGGCTGCGGCACCGAGAGCGACAACACCGCAATCAAAGGCACCCTGTCAGCCTATCCCAACAAAACAAAGGTGATTACCTCGCGTGTCGAGCATCCTGCCGTCCTTCAGGTCTGCCGCGACCTGGAGAATAAGGGTTACACTGTAGTGGAAATTGGCGTAGATAAAAAGGGCCGTCTCGACCTTACCGAGCTGGCCAAACAGATTGACGATAACACAGCAATTTTAACGATAATGTATGCAAACAACGAAACCGGTGTGATATTTCCCATTGACAAAATTGCAGAGTTGGCCACTGGAAAAGGCGTAGTCTTTCACACCGACGCCGTTCAGGCAGTTGGTAAAATTCCGATGAATTTATCGAAAAGCAACATTGATTTGCTCAGTATTTCCGGCCATAAACTGCACGCACCCAAAGGTATTGGCGTTCTTTACATTAAAAAAGGAACTCGCCTGTCTCCGTATATGGTAGGGGGCCATCAGGAAGCAGGCAAACGCGCCGGCACCGAGAATGTCCCCGGCATAATCGGCCTGGGCAGGGCCTGTGAACTAGCTACACAAAAAATCAAAGAAGAAAACGAAAAAGTAAAATACCTGCGCGATAAACTCGAAAACGAAATTCTGAAACGATGCCCCGACTCAATGCTCAACGGCGATAAGGATAACCGCCTGCCTAACACGAGTAACATCAGTTTCGAGTTTATCGAAGGCGAGGCAATTCTGCTTATGCTCGACAAATACGGTATTTGCGCTTCCAGCGGCTCCGCCTGCACATCCGGCTCGCTCGAGCCTTCTCACGTCTTGCGTGCTATGGGCGTTCCCTTCACCGCAGCTCACGGCTCGATTCGTTTTAGCTTAAGCCGATACAACACCGAAGAAGAGGTTGATTACACAATCGAAAAAATGCCCGAAATCGTCAACCGCCTTCGAGAACTATCACCGTTTGTGGCGAGATAAGGCTAAATAGAAAATGTCCTACACATTGATACACAAAGACGTCGAAATACTAAAAAAGTTATCGCAGGGCACTGCCAAACTCATAATGTGGATATTTATCATATTCGGAGGGTGCTACTACATGTGAAATCATTAATATAAAAGCGCGCCTATAGCACACAGGTTGCGTAGAATCAAGCTTTGCCGTGAAACGGGTGCTCACATGTAATAAAAGCTTGATAAATTGCTGCCAATCATGTATACTTTTGCATTGAAGTACTGCAAATGTTGAGTAAAGTCAACAGGAATATAATTGTGGAGTAGGTTGATTTTTGTTCGCCTCAGTTTTACGAGTTAAATGAAAGGATTGAACATGATTACCCCAAAGGCCATATATCCTAAAGGCACCACTTTCGGTGCTCGGATTGAAGAAAATAAATCGCAAAAAAATACTGTGGCAGAATATGTTGTAACGAAATTTCTTGGCCCAGGACAGAATGTCTTTATTTCGGATGGGAGCAGCACGTTCTTCATTGGACTTTCATTATTTGAAAAGAAGGTAGAAGGATTCAAATTGTATACTAACAGCTTGCCGATAGCTCACGAATTCCCACTCTGGGAGACAGACGATTGGCCCAAAGAGTTTACTCTTGAGCTTGCTGGTGGAAAAGTTAACACTAAGCTAATGATGACCGGTGGTTCTTTATGTGAAGGAATAGTCGAACAAATGACGACAAGGGTACAATATACGGTTTTGTCCGTACGTTCAATATTTGGAATACAGGGTCCAGCCGGACGAGAACCTGACTCTCTTGGAATAAAGCAAGCTGCTCTTAAGAATCCGAAAAGAGTTGTGTTGATTGCCGACCATAGCAAATTCATTGAGGAATATAGTACAAATGTCCCACTTGTTTATACTGAAGCGGACGAATGGACAGAACTCATGCGACGCTCGACTACTTATGTTGTGACCACCTTGCCACCTGGAAAGACAGCTAATGAAGTGGCTGATTTGGGTCGAACACTCCAACAAAATCCTTACCAAAAACCTAAAAACCCGGAAGAGTGGTACGCTAAGAATACGTGGCCGTTGCGTTCGGAGCTTGGTAAGAGATTTATTGAACTTGAGCATAATTCATCAACGAGCACGCAAGCATAATGCCGACAGCCGGAAAATCACGGAATTCTTTAGCAAAGGCGGTCAAGCTGCCACTACCGTTCCTCGATTTGATCTGCAATAAGAACAGGTTGTTGACGAACTGGTCTACAGGCTCAGCAAGGCAGCTACCGGAATGCTTCTGTTGTTAGTTTGGCGCAACCAAACAGGACCAAAATGGATATCACCTGGCACGTCATCACGAAATACATACAAGGCCAACTGCCGAAGGAGGGAATCGAACCCTCGATATGTTGGCAGGATGGGATTTTGAATTCAGCACGCCCTACGGCACCTTCAGAACCACAGGTATATAACCGGTGTATTGAAGTGCCTCTATAAAGTCCAAAATAATAAAAATCCAGATAAACCACATCCCGTTTGCCAGGCTCTTTACAAAAATATCAGCGTTTATCTGATATTGTACATCTTTCTTGTAAAGCGACAGTTTTGGTAGAAATCGTGGTGTGATTTTAATGTAGTCGAGATATGCCTGGCCGAATTTTTTAGTCAGCTTCTTTTCTTCTGCAAGAATCGTCAGAGGATAATACAGCAGATAGAAAATTACCATCATTGCAAGGACAAGGATATTTCCTGATGCCACTCCGATGCCGATCGCTCCTATGAGACTGAAAACATACAAAGGATGCTGCACTATCGAGTAAGGCCCTTCCGTAATAAGCTCACGCTTTTTATAACCACCGATATACAATAATGCCCACAGCCTGCCGATGCTGCAAACCGTGAGAAGAAATAAGCCGAATGCTTCGGAAAGTATATCCACCAGGCTGTTCTGGCGGAAAGAGTGCGTCGTAAAAAGCGCCAGAAGCAGAACCATAGCACCGAATATACGGGAAACCATGACTCGATGGTGTGCAATCGTAAATAGCAGCTTATTTTCGCCTGCGTCCATATACTTAAAACCTTTTATAAGGCTCCATCCACGGTATCAGCATATGTTGTCAAGATTGCCGAAGGAGGGAATCGAACCCTCACCCGGGGTGAACCGGACGGGATTTTGAATCCCGCGCGTCTGCCAGTTCCGCCACTTCGGCTGAAAAATTAATTATTGATTATTGATGGGTTTTTGTCAATTACAAACAACTGCGCCTTGTTGGATGACCACGGTCAGGAAGGTTGTTCGTCTTCTTTGCACGCCAGACCCGGCAGGACATTTTGAAATGCCCTGTCGAAACTGGTCGCATAGACGATACATATTGAAAAAGTAATGGCCCAATACAATTTGAAGATATAATTACAGAGTACGAAAATTATGAGGACGGCTGCCAAGCCGAGAACAATCTGAGCAGCTGTCGCATCACGGTCGCTGATGCACCTTTCATCGATAATCTTGAAACGCAACATTAAAAGTAGCAGAGCACCATTGATTATGTTCCATACTGGAAAAACAAGTTGCCAGTTGTGGACGTCGCTGTTTGTTAACACATACCATCCGGATACGATTCCTGTGCCTGCATTTGCCGTTACCGCGAAGAACAGCATAACCAGCTTCTCGTATTTGGTTTTCTCCCTCGAAGTGAAAACATGATATAAACCTAGCGCTGCACCTCCCAGGAAAATCACAAACATTATATATATCCGAAGGTCGTCAACTTTTTTAATTCCCTTTAATATCTGCTCTCGCATTGTGACATTGGTGGCGCTCAGAAGGATTAATGTAGCCGCCGTTAGAAATAGTGACAGCTCATCGTATGTTGGAATGAGCCATCCGATTCTCTCTCTATAAACCTCGACCGTATCATCAGGCAAATCCTGTTTAATGCTCAACTTGGCGATTGCCTCTTTCACCTGCTGCAAATTTTCTGGAGTATCGGCGCTGATTGCCGGCCGGCCTTTGGTTGTCTTGGGAACAACCACCAGATGATTACACTTGGGGCATTTGCTTTTCTTTCCGCGTCCATCCTCTTCCGCCAGCATCCTTTGCCCGCAATAAATGCACTTAAATCGTATCACGACCTAACCTCGCCTCCTGCAAACTCTCTTTTCCCTGTATCCTTCGCGGCTATTACAATAATCAATTATCAATAATCAATCATTACAATGTCTTCCGGTATCGCCACCACGTCGCGGTGTTTCTGGCCGAGTATCTTGCGAATCTCGGAACTGTGTTTGCCGGCAAGGGATTTTAGTTGAGTGCTGCTCAAGTTCGTCACCGCCTTGGCCTTGTCGTTTAGCATAATAACGTCCCCGGCCTCGAATGTCCCTTCGATGGAAATTATGCCGCTCGGCAGCAGGCTCTTGCGATTCTTAACGGCTTTCATTGCTCCTTCGTCGATATTTATTACGCCCGCAGCGGTGCTGTTTAGAATCCATCTTGCGCGGTTGCTCAACTTTCTTTTGGGCATAAATACTGTGCCGATTTCCTCGCCTGTGATAATTCTGCCGATAGCATTTTTCAATCTGCCGTTTGCCAAAACTATCCGGCATCCGGCGTTGGACGCAATCTTTGCTGCCTCTATTTTGCTTTTCATCCCACCCACTGCATACGTGCTGCCTTTGGCGCCGGCGCTTTTTATTAACTCTTCAGTTATTTCATAGACGACGGATATCGGCTTGGCGTCCCTGAATTTGCGCGGGTCTTTATCATATAGGGCGTCGATATCGCTTAGCATAATAAGCAAATCTGCGTCTATTTTACTTGCTACAAAAGCGCTTAGTTTATCGTTATCACCGAAGGCCGAGCCGATTTCGTCAGTGGAGACACTGTCGTTTTCGTTCAAAACGGGCACCACGCCCAAATGTAGCAGTGTCTCGATGGAATTGCGAAGATTCAGATACGTCTTCCTGTTATCTAATACATCAGCGGTCAGCAGAACCTGTGCAACAGTTACACCATATCTGCCAAAGGCCTTTTTATATTCAGCCATCAGCAATGGCTGTCCGATAGCGGCACACGCCTGCCGCATCTTTGTCTCTTTTACCCTCTCAGCCAGCTTCAGCTGTCCCGCTCCCATTCCGATAGCCCCTGATGTAATTATAACAACCTGTATCCCGCGTTTACGCAGGCTGGCTATCTCTCTGGCAATACTCCGAATATAGGCGGTATCGACCTCGATAGTGCCTTTTTTCGTAAGCGTATTAGTCCCTATCTTGATAACTATCTTTTTGGTTTTGCTGAAATCACGCATATGACCGCATAATATAGCATTATCTCACACTATTCAATAGTCTTCCAATCCCTTGCATTTTCTTGATTCAGCCGTTACGATCCTCTGCTCCACAAGAAGCTTCTGAAACTCTACAACTAGTTTTAGTTGTCAAATATCTGCAATTTGATACAATCTAATACAATAAGATAAAGAACCATGCAGAAATTTACGATTCATTTTGTCCTTTTCTTGTTTGTGGTATCTGTTTTATTTTATTTATTCACAATAATGCATCGTTCTAAAAAACCGGCTATTCCTGAGAAGTGGATAGTACCTGAAAGTTGGAAAAAACTTAAAAAAGATATGACACAACAACATGTAGAGCAGATACTTGGTAAGCCAAAGCAAATCATACGGCGAGCTTATCAAAGATGGTACTATCAGGAAGCACCAAGAAAAATTCATACTGAGCCGACTTGTGGTTATGTTACATTCAGGCCCGAAGGCGAAAAAAACTTGGTAATATGGTATGTTGATAGCTGGGTAGAGCCAGATTGGAACAAAGTGCAAATATTGCCACAAAAGAAACAGGAATCCAAAACTCAAAAATAAAAACTATAAATTCAAAACTCTATGTTTCCAAACCTAAATCTGACAATTTTCGTCCAGTTTTTTATGTGTGAATTTTTTTGCGGCATCGCCGCAGTAATCTGCAACGATTTGCCCGCCGCCTAATAGTTTCCATTTATAAATTACAAGACCTTCCAGACCGACCGGGCCGCGTGCGTGTATTTTGTTGGTGCTTATACCAACTTCGGCCCCGAGTCCGTAGCGGTAGCCGTCACTGAAACGAGTGCTGCAGTTCCAGAACACATTCGCCGAATCGACCAGGTCCATAAACTTTTTAGCTTTTTCCCTGTTAGCAGTAACAATCGCATCGGTATGGCTTGAACCATAGCAATTTATATGCTCGATTGCCTCATTCAGACCACCTACAACCTTTATCGAGATTATTTTATCTAAGTATTCTTTCGACCAGTCTTCTTCGGTTGCAGGCTTTACCTTCATTATAGAAGCTGTTTTTTCGCAGCCTCGAATCTCAATGGTCTTTTCTTCCAAGGCGATTTTGACTCTCGGCAGGAACTTCTTTGCAATTTTCCCATCTACCAGCAGTGTTTCAGCGGCATTGCAGGCAGCGACATACTGGCACTTGGAATCGATAGTAATTTTCACAGCCATATCCAAGTCAGCGGCGCCATCAATATAAATATGGCATATTCCTTCAGCATGTCCGAGAACAGGGATATTGGTATTATCCATTATATAGCGAACGAATTCATTTGAGCCGCGAGGAATAATCAGGTCGATTGCCTCTTCCATCTTGAGCATTTCAGCCACATCCTGTCGTGTTTCCAGCAGTTGAATCCAGTCGCAAGGCACCCCTGCCTTTTCAGTTGCTTCTTTAATTATCCTTGCCAGTATTTTATTTGTATTAGCCGCCTCACTTCCGCCTTTGAGTAGAACGGCATTACCACTTTTCAAGCAAAGAGTGGAGATTTGCACAAGGGCATCGGGCCGGGATTCGAAGATAATCCCAATTACCCCTATCGGACAGCTGACTTTATATAGTTCCAGCCCTTTATCAAGCTCAATGGCCGAGAGGGTCTTGCCCACTGGGTCATCGAGCTTAATCAGGCTCTCGATACCGGCAATGACGTCTGTAATTTTATTTTTGTCGAATTTAAGCCGTTTCAGCAGAGGTTCAGCCAGATTGTTCTTCTCGGCGTCAGCAAGGTCCTGCTTGTTGGCTGAGATGATTTTATCGGTATTTTGTTTCAGAGCCTTGGCAATCTCCGCCAATGCAGCGTTTTTCACGCCGGTTCCAACTACTGCCAGTTGAATTGCGGCCTTTTTGGCCTCTTTAGCTATATCTGCAATACTCATTTTTTATTGACTATTTTTTATTTTTATTTACTATTAACCATTGATTACCGGATTATAAATAGCCAATAATCAATAATCAATAATCAATTACGGTTGCGGGTGTAGCTTAGTGGTAAAGCTCCAGCCTTCCAAGCTGGTCACGAGGGTTCGATTCCCTTCACCCGCTTTGTCTCATGAAACCCTAAGTTCTAATGCCTAAATTCTAAACAAGCACTAATGACCAAAATTCGAATTTCGTAAAAACTCACACTTTTCAGATTGAAATTTGGAAAATTTTGACACCGGGATTTTGAAATTGTTTAGTGCTTAGGATTTAGAATTTAGGATTTCTGCAAAGGAAACCAAGTCCTGTCGTAACAACAAGTTAAATCTGATTTTTCTCATCAAAGCATAGCTGAAGCACGCGTCCTATAATAAAATTTTGCATAAATTTCGAAAAAACTGATTTTATTTGTTGACGTAGTGGTAAGAAGTGGTAAGATTTCCCTGTATTAATTATTTAAGTGGGACAAATGCCATGCTTTTGTTAACAGGTGAATATGAGCACGTCATCGACGGCAAGAGCAGAGTGCTCATTTCCAACAAGCTGCGAAATCAGATCGATGCTGAGGAGCATGGCAGCAATTTCTATCTTGTCCTCGGTGCCAACGGCATACTTTGTTTATATCCTGAAAAGTATTTTGAGCGGATTATTCTTGCGGTCGCACATGGCAATGCTGCGCCCGATGAGATTTTGGTATTTGAGCGAATGAGTTCTGCTATGGCCAACAAGGTAGAGCTGGACAGGCAGGGGCGTTTGCTTGTGAGTGAAAAGCTCAGAAAAAGGGCCGGTTTAAAAGACCAGCTTACGCTCATTGGTGTCAGAGACCATATCGAGCTGTGGAACAGCGAAAACTGGGAACAGTATCTTGCAGACCATAGGGCTCAATACCAGCAACAGATGTCACAGGCAAGGCAGGTTGTCTTGCAGGAAGAAAAACCGGGAACTTTAACTTCTTAAGGTGGAGGCAAAAAATGATTGGAATGGATTTGAATCATTGTCGTATTGTGCAAAACAGTCTTACCGGTGAAAAAGCGGTTGACGAACAGACCTTTGCCTCGCTGGAAATCCTTACTGAACGTCTGGAACGACTGAAGACGCTCGATAGGGTTTTTTCCGCCATTGAATTTTCGTCCGCCGTTGATAGGCTTAAGACCCGCAGAAAAGCCGTGGCCGTAGGCTGAATTGTAGCACGGCCATCCTGGCCGTGCCTTTCGAACAGTGGGTTTGCTGATTTAGAAGTGAATAGTTCGGCAGTTGTGCATATTCCGGTTCTTGCAGAAACGTTAGCCGAGCAGATAAACTTACCCAGGGATGGGTTAATGGTCGATGCGACCATAGGACATGGAGGTCATAGTCTTCTGTTCGGCCGAAATTTGGGCCCTAAGGGTGTTCTCATTGGCCTGGATGTCGATAAGGAATTTATCCAAAGGGCCCATTTTAATTTAAAAGACCTCTCCTGCAGGATTATTTTGATTCGCGCCAATTTTTCCCAAATCACTGAGCAAGTCCATAGTCAGGGCATAGAAAAGGTCGATTTTATATTGGCGGATTTGGGGCTTTGCTCCGCGCATTTGGCCGACGTCAGAATGGGGCTGAGTTTCCAGATGGATTCACCGCTTGATATGAGAATTGACGAAAGATTAAAGACCACCGCTGCCGATATAATTAATAAAACGTCTGAAAAAGACTTGGCCGATTTAATTTACAAATTCGGTCAGGACAGGGCTTCGAGACGAATTGCACGATTTATCGTCAGGAACCGTCAGGCTCGGCCGATTACCACAACAGGCCGGCTTGCATCGATAATCTGCAAAGCGCTTCATAGGCCGGGCGGAAAAGGAAGGGCCGGAATACATCCGGCAACCAGGACCTTTCAGGCACTTAGAATCGCCGTTAACAATGAACTGGAAAACCTGGAAAAGCTGCTTGATTCGGCGCCGCAGTTGTTAAACAAAAAGGGGCAAATAGCGGTCATTAGCTATCACAGTCTCGAAGACAGATTAGTTAAGAATAGTTTTAAGAAAAACATTAAGGATAACTTTTACTCTGATTCTACGAAAAAACCGATTGTGCCCTCAAAGCAGGAAATCGCAAAAAACCCGCGGGCGAAAAGTGCGAAGTTAAGAATTGCTCGAAAATCATAAATAGTGAATCGGAAATCGAACCGCCGTGTGCTAAAGAAAAAGGAGTTTCGTTATGACTTCCGACGCCAAGATTGGATTACTGTTAGGATTGGTCTTTATATTCCTGATTGCTCTTGTCATTAACGGCCTGCCCAGTTTCTGTGGAAACTCAAACAACAATGAGCTGACTGCCAATATGGTCGGTTTACAGAACAATCCGCCGGTTATCGCAGCAAAGGAGCGTGATGTTATCAATCTAAGAGAATTGGTCAGGAAAAAACACGCAGCGGTCGAGCATTCTTCTGCAGCCTCTCAGAATATTCAACCTGCACAAATGGCGCCGGAAAGACCCCTGGTCATAAAGGAGACTATAGTAGAGCAGGTGATTGCTGATGCTGCACAGGCTGTAGCTAAAGAAGATGAAGATTATAAGACCACATCAAGTAAAGTGATTCCTCCAAAAACCTATGTCGTCGAGGAAGGTGACAGCCTCGCCGGTATAGCCCAGAAATTTTACGGTTCTCAGGAGGGAAACAGAAGAATCAACGTCAGCAGGATATTTAACGCCAATCGCAAGGTGCTGAAATCACCTGATGAAATCTATGTCGGCCAAAAGCTTATCATACCGCCGCTATCAGCTTCGATGCCGGATAAAGGCAAAACTGCCGATATCTTTCCTGAAAAGCAATTTGCAAAGGTCGAGTCTATCGGCAGCAGACAACTCTTGACTAATACTCGCCGGCCGGAGCAAAGCTCCTGGCACGTTGTCCGGCAGGGCGATAGTTTATGGCAGATTGCCGCTGCGCGGCTTGGAGACGGAAGTCGATACGATGAAATAGCTGAACTAAATGCCGGTATTTTAGACAGCGAGGATAATCTTTCTGTCGGGATGCGTTTGAGAATGCCGGCTCGATAGATTGGTCATTTGATACCGTTTCAAGTTTATTCACTATGATGTCCCGGTTTTGTTTTGTTTTTGTTGTTTTTTATTTTACGGCTGTCTTAATCTTTACCATTTATCTCCGTAGCGCCAACAATCGCATTTTCTACAAGCTTTGTACGCTCACAGCCGAGCAAAGTCGGCTCAAACAACAGCTTGGCAACAAGCAGCTTCGGCTGGAGAATTTAATAAATCCTGCTGCCCTCTCGAAGCGTCTTGACGGTAATTAGCTCTTGACTCTGCCACAGACAGGTAGATGAAAATTGAAAAGCGTCCGAACTATCATTTTATTCTCTGCTTTTTTGGTTGTGGCATTTTTATTACTTGCCGGACGCTGTTTTTACCTGCAATTTTTCAAAAGCGACTATTATCTTAACGCCTGTTCCAGGCAGAAGCAGGGCCGGACAACCCAGGTGCCTCAACGCGGCGTGATTCTCGACTGCCGCGGGAGGATACTCGCCGCAAGCAACAGAATTCAGACAATTTTTGCCGAGCCGCGGATTATCAAAGACCCCAAAACCACATCCACAAAACTCGCCCCCATACTCGATATGGGTGCACACGAAATCTGCAAACTTATCACCGACAGTAAAAACCCGGGCTTTGCAAAAATCAAAACAGGTGCCGATGCAAACCAGTGTAGTGCAGCCAGCAAAATTTATGGGATTGGCATTCAGTCAAATTGGCGAAGGCATTACCCAATGGGCTCTTTGGCCTCGCACATCGTTGGTTTTACAGGTTTTAACAACCAAGGATTAGGGGGCATTGAGTTACAATACGACGAAGAGCTTGCCGGCTCGTCGGCGCAGAATATTTTCCTTGCCGATGCGCTTCGCCGGCCGGTCCGGCTGAAACAGAAAAATGGTATTGTCCGTGATGGTGTCGGAATTATTCTGACCCTTGATGCCACCATCCAGCAGTTTGCACGGGCCGAGCTAATGAAGCAATACGCCAGTTACGAGGCTGAATCGGCTGTATCGATTGTCGCCGATGCCAAAACAGGGGCGATTTTAGCCATCGTTTCGCTGCCTGATTTTGACCCCAATAAGATTCGGTTGGAAAACCCCGACCACTTCCGTAATCGTGCCATAACCGACCAGTTTGAACCCGGCAGTATCTTAAAGCCGATTGTTGCCGCTATTGCAGTCGATGCCGGTGTTGTTCGTCTGGATGAAAAAATTTTCTGCGAGCAGGGACGATACCGCGGCAAAGGTTTCGGAAGTATCGGCGAATATGAAGGGCACGAATATGGCAACCTGACGGTGGGAGATATTCTGACTTTTTCCAGCAATATAGGTATGGCCAAAATCGGACAAAAACTGGGAAAAGAAAAGCTCTATGTCGGTCTGAAGCGTTTTGGCTTCAGCAAAGAAACAGGCATTGAGTTACCGGGCGAGGTGGCGGGATTCCTGCACCCCTTGCCGAGTTGGACCGGATACAGTGTAACTCGAATACCTTTTGGACAGGAAATCTCTGTAACTGCAATTCAGCTGGTTCGAGCTTTTTGCATACTTTCCAGTGGTGGGCGTATGGTTCGGCCGTTCCTTGTCAGGGCTATGGTGGACAACGACGGCAAAATTATTGAGATGAAACAGCCGCCGCCGTCCGCCGGCTTTGTTATCAAGCCCGAGGTCGCCGAATGGATAGTTACCGATGCACTGGTTAACGTGGTTAACGAAGGAACGGGCAAAAGAGCCAAACTTGAAAAATGGCAGGTCTTCGGCAAGACCGGAACTGCGAATATTGCCAAAAGTAATGAAAAAGGTTACTCAAAAAGAGATTACATTGCATCCTTCATAGCCGGTGCACCTGCCGACGACCCGCAAGTAATCGTTTTGGTCTCGATTCGCAAGCCGAACATTGCTCTTGGCAAAGGTTACACCGGCGGACCCGTCGCCTCTCCTGCTGTCGGCGCTATACTCGAAAAAACTCTCACTTACCTCGAAAAGCACCCGCTTTAATACGAAGTCCAGCCGATATATCCAGCTTCGATACAGAACTGTATAATGTCACGCGCCAAAGGTGCGGCATCGCTTGAGCCATGTTGGCCGCCTTCGATAATAACTGCGATTGACAATTTCCTGCCTGTGCCGTCCTCAGCAAAGCCTGCGAACCACGCATGCTCCGGCTGCTCTGTTGAGCCGGTCTTTCCGTAAACATTCACACCTTGTTCAATAAGGCTGGCTGGGGCAAATTCATTATAAGCTGTTCCACCCGGTTCGTTGACAACGGCGCCCATACCGTCTCGAACGACATCCAAAGTTTGTTGCGAGATACCGAGTGCTATACCATCCTCATTTGGAATCTCCTTTAGCAGCCTCGGCCGTTTAAAGATACCGCCGCGTGCGATAGCTGCCATCGCATTCGCCACCTGCAGTGGTGTAGCTCGCATATTTCCCTGCCCTATGCCGAAAAATCTGCTTTCGCTCCTGTTAAGAGGTGGTAATTTTTCGAAAGTCAAGTTCGCACCCTGCGCTGGGATTGATGATATTTGCCCTGCCACCTGTCTCAAATCCCGTGCCGCATCCTCCGCTTGCACGAGCGGTGACTTTTGGCCGTATCCGAACATCAGCAGCCACTGTTGTAGCACCAGCGGCTCGATTCTATCTGCAAGTCGGGAGAAATAGATATTACAACTGCCTTTGATAGCGTTGCGAGCTTTATTTCCGCCGGAATTTTCCCACTTCCAATCGTGACAGCTATGGAAACGCGTAAATTGCAGACAGGTGGGCTTTGGAACATCCTGGGCGGGGCAGCTTATAATCTCGTCCGCTGTGATTTTACCGGATTCCAGGCCAGCTATGAGAATCAGCGGTTTTACAACCGAGCCGGGTGGGTACTGCTTATTTATTGCTCGGTTTCGCAGCGGCTCGTTGGGGTCATTGGCAACACTTGCGTAATCTTTCCTGATAAGGTTCAGGTCGAAAACAGGCACAGAAACAAGCGCCAGAATATCTCCGCTTTCAACCTCAATTACAACCGCCGCCATTGGCGTCTCGCAATTCGGGTTATACCCACAGTTAGTTAGATATTCCTCTATTTCTTGTTGAAGCCCGATGTCCAGTGTTAGTGAAACATCATCACCGAATTGCGCCTCGGTTTCATCGATTAGTTCGTGGTCTATGTCGTAAATAACCCTGCCGCGTCTGCCGCGAAGAACAGCCTCGCAGGCATATTCGATACCGTCCTCTCGTCCGCAAACTTCCCCGTTCAGATACCTTGACAGTTTGTCGTCTGCGAATAGTTCCCTGTCTTGCTGTTGCGTCGCCGGCCCCACCCATCCTATTGTTTGGGCCGCAGCCGCGCCGAATGGGTAGAACCTCTGTGCTTTTGCCAGGATTTCAATGTCGTCGACATCTGCAAACTCCAGTTGAGCAGTAAAAATATCATCATCGGTTTCCAGCTCAACCAGCGGCCGGCTCTTGTGCATCTCGGCAATATCTACCTTGTTGATAAGCCTAAGCCGTTCGATTGGGTTTGGCTGCTTTTTCTCAAAATCAGCTATTGCAATATAACTTGGAATACTGAGTATATTTTCATAATTTTGGAAAACTTCCGAGTCCGGAAAATTATCTCTCCATGCCTGAAACACACGCCGCTTCCATACAAAATCGTTTATTTTTTTCATCTCGGCTTTTATCTTTGAAGGCGTAACTCCTCCAAGCCTGGCGCATTTACTGATTATCTGGTTCAAATCCGCCGGTCCGCCGTCCTGCTCTTTGTGCACTTTAACTGCCGAGATGGTTGCTTCGTCTGCGGCCTCTAATAGATTGCCTTTATCGACACGCTCATCCATTAAACAGGCAAGGCTGTAATTTATATACAGTTGAAATTGCGGCTCATCGTTGGCTAATACTTTGCCATTCCTATCGAGTATTTTTCCTCTTACCGTCTTAAATTGCCGGGTTCTGCCTTTTTGAAGCTTTAGTTGTGCGATTCTCTCACGATAATACGAATTGGACAGCAGTTGCATTTGTGCCAGTCGCAGCAGGCAGGCAAGCAGCAACATTGTGATTAAGATTACAAAAATTTTAATTTGCTTACGATACATCTTCTTCGTATCTCGCCTCTCGTATCTTACTGCTTTCAGGGTATGTTTTACAACCTACCGGATACGAATTTAACGTCGGCCGAAGCGATATGTCTTTATATGCATCAACCACGCCGTTGGCAAGAATAAAAATGGCCCAACAAAGCTTGAATAAACTGATGTCAAGAATACAACTGTATATGCGTTAGCCCCTGTTGGCTGGCTCTTAAGAAGCGTTAAAAAATGAGCCAGAATCCCGGTCAATAGACCGCTGATAAATATCGCAAACGATTGATAAGGCATTTTTTTGATATTGATAACGCCGTGCAGGTATGCCAGCAGGGTCCCGAAAAGACCAAAGCTGATTATTCGCACCCCCATTGCAGAACCAATAATATCTGCCGCAAATCCTATTGTGAAGGACGTTATAATTGCCTCCTGCTGATTACAGTGGATAGAGAAGAAAACCAAAAGGATTAACAGAAAATCGGGTTTGATATCCAGACGGCTGACAGCAACTACATCGACCAGACTTGCCTGCAGCACCGTAACGATAAGAATAAAAACTGCGAACCGAAGCCAGTGCATTTTATATCCTTACTAATCCTCATTTCGCAGCGTTTTCTCTGATTACTTTTTCGGATTCATTATAATCACTGCTACGTTGGTTAGATTTTGAATATCTGATGCGGATTCGACCGTTATATCCCACAGCAGCGGATTTTCATTGTCCCTCGTGCATTCGGCCACAGTTCCTATAATCATCGCCGCGTCCAGCAGTCCCGGCTTTTTACACGCATACACTTTATCTCCGATTTTAATTTTGTGTTTTGTTGAGACCAGTTGAACCTTGGCTGAATTCTTGCCGTCGCCCTGAATTACCGCTTTCAATCCTCCTATTTCTACTGCTATATTGGATGTGGTCTCTGTTACCAGTTCGACCTTGGCGGTGCGTGGTGAAACATCGGATATGGTGCCGATGATACTGTTGTCACCGAGCACGAACTGGCCTTTTCGCAGGCCGTCGTTTTCGCCGCGGTTGATAATATGTCCCTCTATAGAAGCTGTAATTACCTCGGCAAGTATCAACCCCGCCCCTTCTAATGGAAGCCTGTTGCGCATCCCCGACAGCTCTTTGACCTTTTGTCGTTCCTCATTCAGTTCTTCTGTAAGGTTTGCAAGGTGATTTTGGAGCTGGTTGTATTTAGCTCTGCTGACTACCTCTGTAAGCTGTGGTTGCTCACGTGCCGAGAGGGAGATATTCCTTCCGATACTCAATGGCCAGCGGAAAATATGAGCAAAAGCGAACTGAAATTTACTTGTCAATTTCTGCGGTGCAAGCAGAAGGATAAACCCGGCCAGCATAAACCACGTGAATAACATCCCCTCTGATGGAGACTCCATACGCCTCTTATTGCGTCTGGGAACCCAGATTCTGATTTGACGCCTTGCCATATCTATTGGTTGATTGTTTTTCTGACCGGAAACTCGGATTTACGATTATCATTTTTGCTTTTGGGTTCTTATCTTGCTATATCTCAACAAAATACAGTTCCGTTGTTGCTCTGCGTATTATGCGTATTCTCACCCGTACTCGTTATGGTCCATCGTATCTTTCCACAGTTCCAGGTTCTCCAGATATACGCTGGTTCCTCGTGCCACGCAGCTCAGCGGGTCCTCGACCCTTTCGACCTTCAGGCCGGTTGCATTCGCCAGAACGGTGTCCATTCCTCGCAGTAGTGATCCGCCGCCGCAGATATGCACTCCGTTGTCTATCAAATCGGCAGCCAGTTCCGGCTCAGCCTTTTCCAATGTCGCCGTAACTGCATCTATGATGGCGGCGATGGGTTCCCGAAGGGCCTCACGGATTTCCTCGCTTGTGATGACAATTTTTCTCGGCAGCCCGGAAATCGTGTCCCTGCCTGCCACCTCTATCGTTAACTCCTCTTCCAGTGGCGTAGCAGAGCCGATTTGTATCTTCACCTTTTCAGCCCTTGGCTCGCCTATGAGCAAATTGTAGGTTTTTTTAAGATGATTAATTACCGCTTCGTCCATATCATCGCCGCCGACGCGGATTGATTCGCAGGTCGTGATGTCCGCCAGACTTATGATTGCTACTTCAGTTGTTCCGCCGCCGATATCGACAATCATTGAGGCGGTTGGGTCGGTGATTGGCAGGCCCGCTCCGATACCTGCTGCCATTGGTTCGTTGACTAAATAGACCTTTCGCGCTCCTGCGCGTTCGGCGCTGTCTATGACTGCCCTTCGTTCCACTGCTGTTATTCCGCTTGGTACGGCAACCACTACTCGGGGCCTGATTAGACCGCCTCTGCCGTGAACTTTCCTTATGAAATACCCCAGCATTGCCTCGGTGATTTCGAAATCGCTGATTACTCCATCTTTCAAAGGTCTTATGGCGCTGATTGAGCCGGGCGTTTTGCCTAACATTTCACGCGCAACCAAACCCACTGCTTCACCGTTGTTTAGAACAATATTGGTTCCTTTGCGAACAGCAACTACGGAAGGTTCGTTAAGGACGATGCCTTTATCACGGACGCAGACCAGGGTAGTGCACGTACCGAGGTCGATGCCCATATCCATGCTAAACCAGCCTAAGATTGTATCCAGTAGCACTTTCGAGTCCCTTCTCGGGTTTTGATTGACTATTTGTATATACTAAAGGCGGGATTGTCAATAGTCAATTTTGGCTACGGAATTTTTAATATTGTGCCGTACTGAATGTAGCACTTATATGCAACCAGTGCTGCAGTAGCCAGAACTGCACAAAAGGCTAAGGCGAGAATAATAGTATAGAGATTATTGGACGTTACTGCCTTACCACGGGGGCTTTGTCCATCAGGACTCATATCTTAACCTCATATAGTTATGAAGGATTTCACTTACAGATTACAATACTATAAATTCGTAGATACGGTATCACCAACATTTGGTTGCTGCTGCACGAGTTCCAGGACACCGACTGCCTCTTCCGTATCTGCATCAATAACGAGGACATCACAGAGAAACTTATCGCCGCGGGTCACATGGAATCTCATACCTTCTCTCACGCCGTCCGCTGTGCCTATGGATATGGTCGCCATAGAATATTTCAAATCCACTGCCTTGACCAGTCCCTGCAGGGCGATGTCCCTTACTTGGGTTGTAGAAGGTCGAGCTGTCTCATATTTTGGTGTCACCGCTGCGGCGGCTTTAGCGGTTTTGCCGATAGGCCGTAAGAACTGGTCTAACTTGTCTTGTAATTCCGTCTTTTCTTCCACTAAGCGTCTGTTTTCTGTTTGCAGTGTTTCTATTATCACCATCTTCTCTTCCAGAGCAGCCGTGGTTTCATTCAGCTCTTTTTGCTGACTGATTTGTTCTGCCTGGACTTTACTTAGTTCTTCGAGTGTGTTTTTCAATAACTGGCCTTGCTTATCCGTAGTTTGGTAGAAATCTTTTGTTATACTTGTCCAGCTGTTTACTTTTTGAAGCAGGGCTGCTTTTTCTCTCTCGGTGTTATCAAGACTGGTTCGTAATTCGTCCTTTTCTGTTTTCAGCGAGGTGATTTGGCTCTTCAGTTGCTTTTCCATCTGTGCTTTTTGCTCAATTTTCTCATTGACCTCTTTGGTTAGCTCCTTGGCCTTCGAGCTCAAGCTGTCTTTATCGGCCTTTATATCGTTGTATTTTTGCCTGTAGTTATCGGCGTTGGCAACGTATGTTACCACAATACCACAGAGGAAAATTGAGGATAATGTCAATAACACTATTAAAATCTTAGTCAGCGTGCTCAAGATTAGACCCTTTCACTATTATTATTGAAATAGCCTGTTGCTGCCACAGGCTATACATCGGGCTAATATACCCTTTAGTTAAATAATTTTATGTTTTACGTCCGAGAAAGTCAAGCTATTTTTGCACTACCTTCTGGTAAAATAGCACAAATTATCCCGTCATAGATAGTTAAAATGGGCAATTATGATTATTGCTGAAAATTAAATGGTTGGATTTTTCAGAAGTTCATTTTTTAATTGTGCATTGGAAAACTGCCTTAGCGGCGGCGATACGGACGAATTTTGACTCATTTTTCAAAAGCTGTGGCAAAAATTTCGTCAGGTTGGCTGTGCCGACCTGTCCTATCGCCAGTGCCGTCAGCGTATTAACACGTTCGAGTTCTTCTTTATCCAGTCCCTCAATCAAATTTTTCGTAAAAACTTCGAGAACCTCACGTTCTCCTGTGGTTTCTCCGAGCATACCGAGCTGCTCGGCAGCAGTGAGCCGGACCTCCAGCACATCATCGTCGAGCTTGGTTATCAGAAAACTTTTGGCTCTTTCCGTCCCTAATGCTCCCATTGCCTTTATACCCACGACTCTGTCGTCGGCGTAAGTGCTTATAAGCATCGCCAATATTTTTTCATCTATTCGTTCATCGCCGAGTCTTGCTATGGCTTCCACCGCATTAAATTTTGCCTTGTAATCGGAATCCTTGTCTCGCAGTGTCCACCACAGCCATTTTAGCGAGCTTGTGTCACCGCTTTTGCCTAATAAAAAAGCAGCATTGGCTCTGACTGTCTGGTCATCACTGGCTATCGCTTTGCGAACAAGCTCAAAACCGCTGCCGGTCCCGAGTTTACTCATTGCATAGTCTGCTGCAATTCTGATGTTTTCATTTCTGTCTTCCAGTAATTGTTTTACCGAAGGCTTCGCAAGTGAGTATGCCAGGTCGCCCACAGCCAAGGCCGCTGCGAACCTGACGGGCACAAAATCATCTTTGAGCAATCTCTGCACCTTAGGCATCAATCTGACTTGCCTGGTATCTGCGACAACCTCGATGGCATTGGCCCTGATCCGCGGGTCGGCGTCGGCCAAATCTTCCAGAATTATTTGTGTTGCCTCAGGCACAAGCTCGGTTACTAAGCCGCCGGCCGGAAAATAAGCCTCCTGCAGGGAATTATCACAGCCGCAGATAAGCACCGCACAAGTCATAAGTGTATAAGCCGTAAGTGCTTTTGTGCTCTTCATCTTTCTGCCTTTCTAATCTTGCTTTTTGAGCCGCTGTTGTGTTCTTTTAGGCCCTTTTCTAAAAAGAAATCGTCCTGCAGCCATTATTATCATTAGCCAAACAAAGCAAACTGCACAACAAAAATCCAGCCATTGTCCGTTTCTGCTGAAAAATGTGCTTCTTTTATCTATTGGCACTCTGTCGGCGAACCACCCGGCCACACCCCTCCTCGCCATCGCGCGATGCGGCAAAGTCCCCGCAACATACCCGTTTCGTATATAGCCGACCGTATCGATTAAGCAGCTTATCCCCGTATTAACGCTCCGCACTACCGCAAGCCTGTTCTCGACCGCCCTGAAGACGCAGATGGCTGCGTGCTGCTGCAATTCGGTACTTGGAGAAATCTTGTCGTTTGCAAATCGCACGAACCAACCATCGTTGCTTATATTGATAAGCCAGTCAATGTTCTTTTTTCCTTCTTTACCTGTCGCAAATCTCCTTGCAATCGCAGGCACCGCGTCCTCATAACAAATCATCACGCTGAATTTATACTTTTGCTCTGCCTTGCCAGTCATTTCGAAAACCGTATATTCGTTTCCCGCATCCAGCGTATAATCGTAATCATATGGTGTAAATTTCATCAGAAGATTAAAAAGCAGCGGAAAACTTTTCCTGAACGGCACATACTCTCCGAAAGCAACCAAATGAATCTTACTGTATTGTTCTTCCGCCTGGCTGCCGTCTGGTTTATACAGAAAAGCCGTATTATATCTTTTCGCTAAATCGAGCGTAAAATCCTCCTTCATCTCCAGCACGCCCCCGTAAGCCCCCACAAGCACAAAAGCTTTTCCCTTCGAATGTTCCCTCAAAATTTCATCGACGCCCTTGCAGTGATATTCACCATTGAGACGGTCTAATATTCGCTTATCCAGTGTCGCCTGCACCATCGTCTCAGGCCATACGACCAGCTCCGCACCTGCCTCTATGCCCGCTTTACTATTTTTCAAAAGCTCATCGAGTATTATATCCGAGTCCTGATGTGATTTCTTGACTGATTGCGGAACATTCGTCTGCACCGATGCTACTAACGGCCCTTTTTCGACGTATTTCTCGGTTTCACCTATCCTGTATTGCCCATAGATAAAAGCACCAGCCACCGTGGCACCCGTCAAACCGGCTTTGAAAAGATTGCCGATTTTGAAAATCTTTTTCTCCTCAGCGGCGATTATCAGCTCCGCCGCCAGCCCGTTGACCATTGCTATTAAAAACGATACACCTGCTGCGCCGAATATATCTGCTATTTGAATAAGTGTTATATTGGCGTATTGGCTGTGAGCCAAAAACCGCCAGAAAAAACCACCTAAAAAAAGCCCCTGCATCCGCTCCGCACCGACAACCACAATCGGCACCGCCAGAAATAGCGGTATCTTTTTTATTCTGCAGTACCGCAGGCAAACCGCCATCATAGGCCAGAGTAGCGCCGTATACATACAAAACGCAATCCACCCCGCTGGCGTTACCGGGTATATCCAGTAAAGATTACCGAGCCAGTAGCAAAGTGAAATCAGATAAGCCGCTAAAAATAACCTCCCTGCCTTTACACTCGGCCAGCACGCCAAAACAAACGGCACCAGCGCTACCCACGCCAAGGCCGACAAGTTAAACGGCTCCTGTATCACCGTCAGCATGACCACGCTGCCCACAAGCGCCGTTAAAAACAGCAAATTTTTCTTTATCTCTGTTTTATTCAACCAGCCGAACCCTTCAAAACCGTTGCAATCTCTTCTGCCTGGTAACGTTTTCCGTTATTCATCCGCATTGAAAATTGATTTGTGAACAGGAGCAGGAGGTTTTTATCGTCTGCAATTTCCCTGGTTGGCCTTGCCGTCTCGCTGACGAGCCGCTTAAGTTCAGCCATCTCTGTCGGCCCAAAAAACAAATTTTCGCTGTTTTGTTTTTCTAATTTAGCCAAACGTTTTTTTGCGTTTTCGGCATATTTTTTTGATATTTCTACACCGACATAATTTCTCGCCAGTTGTTTCGCCGCCGCCAGTGTTGTCCCGGAACCGCTGAATGGGTCGAGCACACAATCGCCGGCCTTGCTGCTTACCGCTATAATTCTTCTCAGTAAATTTTCCGGCATCTGGCACGGATGCCACTCTTGCCGTTCCTTGAACGTCCCGCACACGCGCGGATACCCGTCCCAGACATCGTCCGGCATCTTACCAACCGGGTTAGCCCGTTTATCGTTATAAACTAACTGCCGGTCCGAAGGCACTCTCACCGCGTATTCGTTAAAAGTAAAATTCTTCTTATCATTTACGAAGTAAAAAATATGCGTATGTGCCCGGGCAAATTTCTTTTTCGTTTGCTGCCCGAACGTGTAATGCCAAATTATCCAGTTCCGCATAAAAAGCCCCAATTCGTCCGCTATGATTTTCACGTTCGCTGCATACTCATCGCCGATAGCTATATAAAATGAGCCTGTTGGCTTCAGGACCTTTTTGCAGACACTCATCCACTCCCTCGTCCAGGCTATATAATTTTTGCTTTTGACCTTATCGTAGTATTTATCGTATTTATACCCGATATTAAAAGGCGGGTCCGCAAATACCAAATCCGCAAACAGCTTTTTGACCTTACCGAGTACCTCGATACAATCCCCGCAGACAATTTTATTCAGTAGTTCATTCATATTGAATATTTAAACTTGTCCCTAAATACCAATGACTAACTACTAATTACTAATGACCAGAGACTAACAACTATCGACTAATTATTAGCGACTAGCGACCAGAGACTATCAACTAATTGTAGCGCCCCACGTAAGGATTGCAAGCGTGATTTGAAATGTCTCACTTGGACCCGCGCAGCCACTGCATCGCAGCTTTGAGAACCGCATCCCGGCTTTTTAGTTCCTGCTCCGTCGTCTTTACAAGAATATCCGGCGCAATACCCTCGCCCTCGAAGCACGTCCCGTCAGGCCGCATAGCTTTCCAGCTGGGCAAATACACCGTCACGCCGTTTCCTAATTCGACCGGTTTGGGATTACCCGAACTGCCGTAAGATTTCTCACCAATTAATTTACAGCCCGGAACCTTCTTCATCATCAAAAGAAACGCCTCACAGCTGCTCATATTTACCGGCCCCGTAAGCACAGCTATCTTGCCGCGGTACTTCGGCCGTCCCTCGCTCGGTTCCAGAACACGATTATTCGGCCTGGTAAAACCTCCCGGCTCACCAACTGCACGATACATATGCCGTGCATAAACTTCCGGCTCATCGATAAAACAGCCCGCAAACTCCTGCGCAAGCGGCTCCGAACCGCCGCCGTTACTGCGCACATCGATTATCAGTCCGGGCGCACCGGCAAACTCCTCTATCGCCTTATAGACCTCCTCGAGCGCCTTGGTATGTTCGTTGGACCAGCTGCCTATAAGAATGTATCCAATCCCGTCGTTAAATTTACCGGTAAATACTACAGCGCTGCGCCTCTGCCAGCCGGGGATAGTTTTCTCAAGAACCTTCAGATTATAATTGCCGGTTACATTCCGTTTGAAACCCCCTACACTTTCTTCACCAATCTTGACCCAAATATGTGCGTCTTCAGCGCTGTCCAGCAGTTCAGCCGCTGCCTTCGCGAATTCGTATGTTGTTTTAGCGTTCTTCATCGCCGGACCATACTTATCGAACAGTCCCTCCCAGTCAACTTTACGAAGGTCGCGATACGAGTAATCCTCATCTATCGCTCTGCGCAGTTCCTCAACTGCCTCCAGATTGTCCATTGCCTTAAGCTTCTCATCTTCTGCTCTTGCCTTCCCGGCGCCGGTTCTGAATTCTATCGGATACGGAACAACCGCCTCACCTTTGGTGCTCTTAAAGCCCTTGTAATCCCTGCAGTTAATACTCATTTGATACTTATGGCCTTCAGCAAGTCTCACCCGCATCACAATCGTGCGTTTATTAATCCATCTCGGCTTACCGACCACTTCAGGGTAATTTTGCCCGCCTCCGCATATTGAATAGCCGCTTTGGTCCATATCCTGGTCGAAGACAATGCGAATCTGCCTCAGGTTGGCATCCACATCCTGTGCGCCGTTTTCAGGCACTGTCTTGACGACCTTCGGCGGCTCAGCTGAGACCTCAGCCGCTAAAAAGGATAAAAGAATAATCACCTGTGCAATATTCATACATCTGAACCTTCTCATAACTGTGTCCCTGCCTTCCATCCTTCTTTTATTTGAGTCCATGTCGCTGTCTTTCGCCGTTTTTATATCACCTTCCCGCCTTCGAGTCAATTATGCAATTACCGGATAGCATCCGAATCAACACGTCTTAACGTGTGTCAACCAATACATAGGTAACAGTTTATACCGACAACATGGGTAACACTTTTTCGGGTTTAT
>CAZCIR010000017.1:0-47207 GCA_964499145.1 uncultured Pirellulales bacterium
AAAGCAAAATGGCTTGAAACGATTAACGGCCTGCAGGGGTGTACCTGCAGGCCGCAAGGCCACAGGGGGTATATGTATAAAGGCAAGAAGATTACAAGCTCTTGAGCAACGAATTACAGGGGGACAAAAATCTCTACAACCTGACCGATTACAGGCTGTAGGTCAACAAGGAACGAGTTTTTCGCCACTTCTCTATTCCTTCTCTGGCTTTGGTTTACCTATCTTGTCATCATAAATATGGTTGATAATATGCGGTTTCGGTGGTATCATTTGGATTCAGTGTAAATCATGTTGAAACAGCGGGGAAATACTAAAATGAGACAGGTTGAAGTCAATGGCGATTAAAAAAAGCGAACTTTACAGCTCTCTTTGGAAAAGCTGCGATGAATTAAGGGGTGGAATGGATGCCAGCCAATACAAAGATTATGTGCTGGTGCTTTTATTTATCAAATATATCTCCGACAAATATGCCGGTGTGCCCTTTGCCCTTATAACCGTTCCCAAAGGTGCCAGTTTTAAGGACATGGTTGCTCTCAAAGGCAAACCTACCATTGGAGACGATATAAATAAAAAAATCATTGGCAAAATTGCTGAAGCCAATAATCTCACCGGTACTATTGATGTTGCTGATTTCAACAACAGCGACAAACTCGGCAGTGGTTCCGAAATGGTGAAAAAGCTCAGTAACCTCATAGCCATTTTTGAAAATCCTGCTCTCGACTTCACCAAGAATCGTGCTGAAGGTGATGATATATTAGGCGATGCCTATGAATACCTGATGCGGCACTTTGCCACCGAAAGCGGAAAAAGCAAAGGGCAGTTTTACACACCTGCCGAAGTAAGCCGTATTATGGCAAAGATTATAGGCGTTGATGCAAAAACAAAACCATCAACAATAGTGTATGACCCCACCTGCGGGTCAGGTTCGTTGTTGTTGAAAGTGGCTGATGAGTCTGAATCAGGAATGTCCATCTGTGGACAGGAAAACGACACTGCAACTGCCGGACTTGCCCGTATGAATATGGTTTTACACAATAATGCAACAGCCGTGCAAACTATCAAATAAGGCAACACACTTGCCAACCCGATGTTTTTAGATGAGCATAGCCGTCTTAAAACGTTTGACTTTGTAGTAGCCAATCCCCCATTCAACTACAAGTCGTGGAGTAATGGTGTAGATGCGGCAAATGATATATATGGCCGATTCAAGGATTATGGCATACCCCCCAAAAAGAACGGCGATTATGCTTTTCTTCTGCATATCATTCGTTCACTCAAAAGCAAGGGCAAAGGGGCTTGCATTCTTCCTCACGGTGTATTGTTCCGCGGCAATACCGAAGCGGAAATACGTCAGAATATAATCCGCAGGGGCTACATCAAAGGCATCATCGGTTTGCCTGCCAACTTGTTTTACGGCACGGGTATCCCTGCCTGTATCGTTGTGATTGATAAGGAAAATGCTGAACACAGAAAAGGCATTTTTATGATAGATGCCTCTAAAGGCTTTGTGAAAGACGGAAACAAAAACAGACTCCGTGAGCAGGATATTCACAAAATAGTTGACGTGTTCAACAAGCAAACGGAGCTTCCCAAATTCAGCCAAATGGTTTCAGTAGCTGAGATTGAAGCCAAAGAATTTAACCTTAACATTCCCCGCTATATCGACAGCCAGGAAGCCGAAGATATACAAAGTATTGAAGCCCATTTGTTAGGCGATATTCCCAATGCTGATATTGAAGCCTTGGATAATTACTGGAAGGTTTATCCTTCATTAAAAAATGAATTGTTTACAACAAGCAAGCGAAAAAATTATTGCCAACTGAAAATTGAAAAAGACAAAATAAAACAAACCATTTTCAACCATCCCGAATTTGTAAGCTTTTCACGGGAAATAGATGCAGTTATTACTACTTGGAAAAAGCGAAATACAAAACTGCTTAAAGGATTAACGGCAGGCATTAAGCCCAAGCAAATTATTCACACTGTTTCAGAAGACATACTGCAAAGTTTTACCAATAAAAGTCTGATTGACAAATACGACATCTATCAGCACCTGATGAGCTACTGGGCAGAAACTATGCAGGATGATTGCTATATCGTAGCTGCCGATGGCTGGAAAGCTGAAGTGTACCGAATAACGGTAGAAAATAAGCAAAAGAAATTGGTCGATAAAGGATGGACGTGCGATTTAGTTCCCAAAGAATTAGTAATCAACCGTTTCTTTGGGGCAGAGAAAAAAACCATTGAAGCATTGGAAGCCGAGAGCGAGGCCATAACCCGTCAGCAGGAAGAGATGGAAGAAGAACACAGCGGCGAAGAGGGTCTGCTTGAAGAGGTAAAAAACGATAAAGGCAAAATAAGTAAGGGTGAAGTGCAAAGGCGCATCAAAGAAATAAAACACGATACAGATGCTGCCGAAGAACTGAAAGTTTTAGAAGCTTACCTGAAACTGATAGAACAGGAAGCCGAAACAAACAGAAAAATCAAAGAAGCACAGGCGGCATTAGACGAAAAATTAATCGCCCAATACAAAACACTTACCGAAGACGAAATAAAAACCCTTGTAGTAGATGACAAATGGATGGCAACCATAGAAAAGGATATTAAAACCGAAATGCAACGCATCAGCCAACGCCTTACCCAACGCATAAAAGAACTGGCTGAACGCTATGAAATCCCGCTGCCACAACAACACAAAGACGTCAATGAACTAACCGTAAAAGTTGATGCTCACCTGAAAAAAATGGGGTTTGCATGGAAGTAAAAAATGGCTATCAACGAACAGAGGTTGGCATCATTCCTAAAGAGTGGAAAGTTAAGAAACTGATTGATTGTTGCCGCAAGATTACTGACGGAACGCATGACACACCTAAACCAACTAAAACTGGTGTTCCGTTCTTGACAGCAATTCACATAAAAGAAAACTTTATAGATTTTGAGAATTGTTGTTTTCTTCCCCAAAATATTCACGACATAATTTTTAAAAGATGTAATCCGGAAAAAAACGATGTATTAATGGTTAACATAGGTGCTGGGGTTGCTACAACTGCCTTGGTTAATGTTGATTATGAATTTAGTTTGAAGAATGTTGCATTATTAAAACCAAATAATACATTTCTAATTGGCCCTTATTTGAAATACCATCAAATACATTCCAAACCCAAGATTACAAATTCAATTTCAACAGGTGGTGCTCAACCATTCTTATCCCTCAGACAAATCGGCGAATTGTTAATTGCTCTCCCAAACAAAGCCGAACAAACCGCCATAGCGACCGCCCTAAGCGATGCCGATGCCCTAATTGACAGCTTGGAAAAACTCATTGCCAAAAAGCGGAATATAAAACAAGGCGCAATGCAGGAACTTCTCACCGGCAAAAAACGCCTGCCTGGGTTTAGTGGTGAGTGGAAATCAACACCGATGGTACAACTTGGTAAACATTATGGGGGACTTTCAGGAAAATCAAAGGGTGATTTTGAAAATGGAAATTATCCTTACATACCATTTCTCAACATATTGAATAATCCTGTTATCGACACGACCTATTTTGATTATGTAAATATTCATTCTGATGAAAGTCAAAACCAAGCAATGAAGGGGGATTTGTTTTTTAATGGTTCTTCTGAAACACCTGAAGATGTAGGGACGTGTTCTGTTTTATTAGAAGATATTCCAAATCTTTACCTGAACAGCTTCTGCTTTGGTTTTCGGTTGAACAAAGAATTGAAAACAGACGGCCTATTTCTATCCTATTTTTTCAGAAGCAGTGTCGGGAGAAAATTGTTTTTCTCATTAGCTCAAGGAGCAACCCGTCACAACCTTTCAAAGACCAGTTTTATGAAAATGGAAATTCCCATGCCAAAGCCAGAAGAACAAACCGCTATTGCCCAAGTTCTCAGCGACATGGACGCAGAGATTGAATCGCTGGAGCAAAAGCTGGATAAATACAAAATGATTAAGCAGGGGATGATGCAGGAATTACTCACCGGAAAAACGAGGCTGATATGAACGAGGTAGGGCAAATCGAACGAGAGACCCAAAACCGTGTGGTTAAGTTATTCAAAGACCAATTGAAATACCAATATTTAGGCGATTGGCAAGACCGCTCCGGCAACAGCAATATTGAAGAAGCTATCCTTTGCAAATATTTAAAAGAGAAAAAAGGCTACAACGATACCCTTATCCGTAAAGCTCTGTATGAACTTGGCAAGGCAGCAAACAATCTCAATGACGGCTTATACAACGCCAATAAAAATGTTTATCAACTGCTTCGTTACGGCGTAAAAGTAAAAGCCGAAGCAGGTGAAAATTTTGAGACCGTTGAACTGATTGACTGGGAACATCCGCTTGAAAACGAATTCGCCATTGCCGAAGAAGTTACTATCAGCGGAAAGCAAGACAAGCGACCAGATATTGTTCTGTATATTAACGGCATAGCCCTTGGCGTACTGGAACTAAAGCGAAGTATTGTTTCCATTGGTGATGGTATCCGTCAGAATATTGTCAATCAGCAAAAGGAATTTATTCAATCGTTTTTTTCTACTATTCAATTGGTCTTTGCTGGAAACGATACTCAGGGCTTGCGTTATGGAACGATAAAAACACCTGAAAAATATTATCTTAAGCGGAAAGAAGAAAGTGATGTAGAAAACCTGCTCGATAAATACCTGCTTAAGCTATGTGATAAAGAACGTTTTCTCGAAATAATCTATGACTTTATCTTGTTTGACGGCGGCATAAAAAAACTTTGCCGTCCGCACCAGTATTTTGGCGTTAAAGCCGCACAGAAATATGCACAAAAACACGAAGATGGTATTATCTGGCATACGCAGGGCAGCGGCAAAAGTTTGGTTATGGCATGGCTGGCAAAATGGATTCTGGAACACAACCCGAATGCTCGTGTGGTAGTTATTACCGACCGTGATGAACTGGATAAACAAATAAAGCGAGTGTTTGAAGATGTGGGCGAAGAAATCTACAGAACCCGTAGCGGTAAAGACTTAATGCATCAATTGGCTCTGGCAAAGCCCCGATTGCTTTGTTCGCTGGTTCATAAGTTCGGCAGGAAAGATGTTGATAACTTTGATGAGTTCATCGAAGAATTAAGAAACGCACCTTCTGCTACTGTTGGTGAATTATTTGTTTTTGTAGATGAGTGCCACCGCACTCAGTCGGGCAAGCTGCATAAAGTAATGAAAGCCATATTAAAGAATGCCGTATTTGTCGGCTTTACAGGAACGCCTCTCTTAAAGCAGGATAAGCAAACCAGTCTTGAAGTATTCGGCAAATACATTCATACCTACAAATTCAATGAAGCCGTAGATGATGAAGTAGTTTTGGATTTGGTGTATGAAGCCCGTGATATTGACCAGAAAATCTCCTCACCGGAGAGAATAGATGAATGGTTTGAAGCCAAGACCAAAGGGCTGAACGATTTTCAAAAATCTGAACTGAAAAAGAAATGGGGCACAATGCAGCGGGTGCTCAGTTCACGTAGCCGATTGGAGAAAATTGTCAGCGATATTATTTTTGATTTTAATGTAAAACCCCGATTAAGTTCGGATTTGGGAAATGCCATTCTTGTAGCTGGTAGCATTTATGAAGCCTGCCGTTATTTTGAACTCTTCCAAAAAACCGAACTAAAGGGGAAATGTGCTATTATTACCTCTTACAGTCCCGCTACAAAAGATATTACAACCGAAGATACAGGTGCCAATACAGAAACAGAGAAAGAATACCTATACAAAACCTATATTGACCTGCTCAATGGCAAAACTACGGAGAAATATGAAGACCAGGCCAAAGCCAAATTCATAAAAGAACCTGCCGATATGAAACTGCTCGTTGTGGTGGATAAGCTGCTTACCGGCTTTGATGCTCCGCCGTGCAGTTACCTGTATATAGATAAGAGTATGCAAGACCATGGTTTATTCCAGGCTATTTGTCGTGTAAATCGGTTGGATAGTGATGACAAGGAATTTGGTTACATAATTGATTACAAAGACCTGTTTAAGAAAGTGGAAAATGCGGTTGCGGTTTATACTTCGGAATTGGATTATGATAGCTTCAAAAAAGAGGATGTGGATGTAATATTGAAAGACCGATTGGAAAAAGGCAGAGAGCGGCTGGATAATGCTCTGGAAGAAATTGCCTTGCTATGTGAACCTGTAGAACCACCGAAAGACTCTTTGGCCTATATCCGCTACTTCTGCGGTAATCCCGAAAATGAGGAAGACCTCAAAGCCAGCGAAGTAAAAAGAACCGCATTATATAAGCAAACTGTGGTATTGATACGAGCCTATGCCAATATTTCAGCAGAAATGGAAGAAGCAGGATATAGCCAGACTGATATTGAGGATGTTAAGAGAAAAGTAGATTTTTATCTGAAACTCAGAGAAGAAATCAAGAATGCCAGCGGCGAGACGCTTGATATGAAAACCTACGAAGCAGATATGCGGCACTTGCTTGATAACTTTATTCAGGCTGACGAACCACGGAAAATATCGCCTTTTGAGAATCAAACCTTAATAGATTTGATTGTGAAAACGGGCATTGCCGATGCAATCAACAATTTACCGCAAGGCATAAAGGGCAGCAAAGAAGCGGTTGCCGAAACTATTGAAAACAATGTCCGCCGAAAAATTATTAAAGAACATCTGATAGACCCCGCTTACTTTGAAGAAATGTCGAAACTTTTAAACGAAATTATCAAGGAAAGAAAAGCCAATGCAATCAGCTACGAAGAGTATTTAAAGAAGATTGCAGACCTTGCAAAAAGGACAACCAATCTAAGCCGTGATGATTTACCGGCAGGCATTCAAACCAATGCACAACGGGCTTTGTACAATAACCTTGGGAAGAATGAGCCATTGGCAATTCAAATAGATAAGGCTGTCAAGCGTGTCAAAAAAGCGGACTTCCGTGGCAATTTGCAAAAAGAGAATGAAATTAAAGCAGAAATCTATGAAATTCTTAATGATGAAAACGAAGTTGAAAGAATCTTTCAGATTATAAAACAGCAAAATGAGTATTGAGACAAAGCAAATAATGCTTGGTGATATGTATGTTGATGTTGTGCAAAAAGACATCAAAAATGTGCATCTAAGCGTACATCCGCCTACCGGTAGAGTAAGAATATCCGCACCTTTACGTATGGATTTGGATACAATCAGGATATTTGCCATTTCAAAATCGAGTTGGATTAAAAAACAGAAAAATAAACTTCTCAATCAGGAAAGAGAAGCAGCAAGAGAATATATTACAAGAGAGAGTCATTACTATCTGGGCAAGCGTTATCTGTTAAAAGTCATAGAACATAATGCTCCGCCCAAAGTGATATTAAGGCATGAAACTATCGAAATGTATATAAGACCGAATACAGCTATCAAAAAAAGGAAAGAAATTTTAGATGAATGGTATCGTCAGAGATTAAAAGGAATGTTACCTGAAATTATTGCCAAATGGGAAAAGAAAGTGCGGGTAAGAGTATCAGAATTTGCCATCAAAAAGATGAAAACAAAATGGGGAACTTGTAATATTAAAGCCAAACGTATTTGGCTCAATCTTGAATTGGCTAAAAAGCCAAAGCGATGCTTAGAATATATTCTTGTTCACGAAATGATACACCTCTTGGAACGTCATCATAACGAGCGTTTTTTAGCTTATTTGGATAAATATCTGCTGCAATGGCATTCTTATAAAGAAGAATTGAACAGATTTCCCATTAGTCATACAAATTGGAATTACTAATATATGACGGTTAACAATCGACGCCCCAAACGGCTGATCAATAAAACAGGAGAGGAATTTATTAGATATGGGTACAGATTACTCACCAAATAATTTTATAAGGCGAACTCCTAACTGTCTGCTTGAAAAGTATCTAAAGTCCAAAGGAATAGCTCCGCAAGTCGAAATTGAAGTTAAATCTGTCGATGGAGAAAACCAGAAGAAAACTATAAATGTATCTGAGCTTGAGGAAAATCAATTCAAACCTATCATCGCCCTGATTGATTTGCTGGAGCAAGAAAAACAGGCTGAAATTGAAAAAGATTTCCGTGATATAGACGAAAGAGCCTGTAAAGCCGACATAGCTTGTCTAATTGAGGAATCTCAATGGGAAGGTCATAATCTGGATATAACTGAAAATATTGAACAAATGAGCAATCATTATGAACGAGCTATGTGGGTCTTTCTGAATCATCCGACAGTTTTCAAAAATTCTGGTCATTTTCAAAAAATGGACGGTGTAGCTTTCAAGAAAGCCTATGTCTGGAAAGGTCTTACCCCAAATCAGCTTGATAGTGAACTGGAAGATTTCAAACAAAAAATGATTGAGCATTATAAAAAAGAAGGCCGTGGCAAACACTGTTTTATAGAGGTTCTCAAACGCTCCGCTCCAGAGCGATACTGCTATTTTGTGTATCTTGAAGATTATGGAGATATTCTAAACGAATTTGAAGGTGAGATAATTAAGGGTAAACCTGTTAAGCCTACTTTTGAAGTAATATTCGTTTATCACACTGAAAGTGGACGAATTGAAACCAATACCAGAGCAAAAAGAGACCGGATAAAGCAACTACACGAAGCATTTTGTCAGGGTGTTTTGAATATGGAGAAGCTACCTGATAAGGACAGCCGGATGTACAATCTTGAAAAACTCAAGACCCGCTTTAATTTTATGCCCCGTGACCCACAAGATAACATTGCTTTTGTAAAATTGAAATTTATTGAACTGGAAGTAGATTTCAAAAGACGTATTAGCTTTACCGATAACAGCAACCGTTCAGATATTTATAATCTGATAAATGACGCTCTTAACCAGCAAAATATCCCCCTCAGTAGCGTTACTGTTACAAAGGTAAATATGCAAATCGTGTTCAGAAAAATGACAGACGAAAGAAGAGCCAAGTCGGTAGCGTTTGGTATTGGAACTCCTGACTGGTGCAGTTTAAAAGACTCTCTTACTCATCAGATTGCCCAGAAATATGTCGAGAGATGGGGGCTAATCTCGGATGAAACCATCGAAGCACCAGAGAAATAAAACTGATATTGATACCGAGAAAGTAATTGTATGAATTTACTCAAGTATCTTGAAAAACAGGCAAAACTTTCAGACAGATTATGCGTCAGTTATGATGAACTTGAGGAATGGCCTGCTAAGCAGGTAGAAGAAGCCAAAAAGCAAGGATGTCTTGTTCAGATTGATGATGCAAAAGGTATCATGTGCCTCCAGTGTCCGAAAGCTTGCTGGAAGGATGTTGAAATAAGGCAAAAAGATAGCCAAAATGTAGGCGTTTATTTTTGTGAAGATGAAGATTGTGCCGGATAATACAGGGCAAGACCTGCACGGTAGAAACAGCCGATGTTCTGCTCAAGTATTTTGGTCTTACAGTTACCAAAAAGCTAAAGAAAAAGGCAAGGTGACATTATGGCATTTATTTTCTGGCAGAAAGACACTATCAAGGAAAAGAATAATAAAATAAAGAGTAGTGTGCCTGTCGCAGGCATCTTGGCTCTTCTCGTAGCTGGTTTTATTACTATTATTTCTACTTGCGGAATTACGGTAGCCTCAATACACACAAAAGAACTTTTGTTGTGTCGGCAACGTTTGGCTAATTCTTCAGAGGCAACTGAGAAGGATAAGATTAGAGCATCAGAGCTACAGGATAGTTTTTGGGTAATTTTGCCTAAATGGGTGTTAGCTTCGATAATCGTAATTGTAGGTATAATTACCTATGCATCCTTATCTGTTACGCTCTTAATATTGTTCCTTCGTATAAGGAAAGTAAAATTGTCTTCCCTGGTAACTACTAATACATCTTAAGGAAGATATTATGGCAAGCGTATTCAAACGGAAATACACAAAAGTTATTAACAGTAAAAAGGTCAAAAAGCAGTCGCAGAAATACTATACCCGATTGATTGATGCCGAAGGTATCAAACGGACTATACCGCTATACACCGACAAAACGGCAAGTATGCACAAGGCGTTACAGCTTAAAAGAGAATTTGAGCAAGCCAGTGAGGGCATTACTGACCAATACAAAGAGCACCGTAAAAGACCGCTTGTTGAGCACCTGGTAGAATTTCAGCAGTCACTATTAGCAAAGGGCGGTACTGCCAAACACGCAAAGCAAGTAACATCAAGAGTAAAGCAAATAGTCGAGGACTGTAAATTCAAAACTTGGACGGATATACAGCCAAGCAAAATACAGAAGTATCTTGCCGGTCTGCGAAACAACGGTCAGGGCATATCCGCTCAGACGTTCAATTTCTACCTGAAGGCCATAAAACAGTTTTGCAAGTGGATGGTTCAAGATAGGCGTGCTGGCACATCACCATTGGAGCACTTGAAAGGAGTAAATGTAAGAACGGACAGAAGGCACGACCGACGAGCACTTGAGCCGGACGATGTAAGGCGTCTATTAGAGGCCACAACAGCAGCTCCTGAACGTTTTGTTATGACAGGATACCAAAGGGCTACATTATATCGCTTGGCTGTAGAAACCGGTCTGAGGGCTTCAGAGCTACGAAGCCTGACCGTATCATCGTTCGACCTTGATAACTGCACAGTTACAATTCAGGCAGCTTACAGCAAGCATAGAAGGCAAGATGTACTACAATTACGACCAGATACAACAGAACAGTTACGGAGCTTTTTTGCTGGCAAAATGCCAAGCGTGCAAGTGTTCCATATGCCAGATAAGACAGCAAAGATGTTGCAAGCTGACTTAGTGGATGCCAAAATACCTTACGTAGACGACTCAGGCCGATATGCCGACTTTCACAGTTTAAGACACACAACCGGAAGCTGGCTTGCTGCGAATAATGTACACCCTAAAGTCGCACAAGCTATTATGAGGCACAGCGATATAAACCTTACGATGTCGAGATATACGCATATCCTCACAGGACAAGAGTCAGAAGCAGTCTCAAAGTTGCCTGACTTATCTTTACCGAGCAGTCAAAAGCAAATTGCAACTGGCACGGATAATGAGCCAATAAGGACTGAGCAGAAATTGACACCCCAGTTGACACCTAAATTGACACCTACAGCTTTCTCTGGAAGTAACCACTCTGCAACAGATGTCAACGTATTGTCAAGAAATCAAAAGAAAGCAGATAATCACAAGACTTTACAGATTGAGAGGTTAGACAATAAAAGCAAAGGATTGTCGCCAATTGTCACCAATAAAGAGCAACCACGCCTGAGAGGACTCGAACCTCTAACCTTCGGTTCCGTAGACCGACGCTCTATCCAATTGAGCTACAGGCGCAGGTCTTAATCATTTTATCCCCTGCAATTCACTACTTCAAGAAAATTAAAGCTGAACCATATATGCTCCTGATATCCTCAAGACCAGATTTAGCCAATTTTCTTGACCTGTTGTCTTGTTTGAAATATGATTATTTGCGAAAAAATAATTTTGAAAGGTACAGAGAAGAAAATGAAAATCAGCAAGCGAGCTGAGGCGGTGCCTCCTTCGGCGACTATATCCGTCACCACAAGAGCCAAGGAACTACAAGCACAGGGAGTGGACGTAGTTAGTTTCGGTGCGGGTGAACCGGATTTCGATACGCCTGATTATATCAAAGAGGCTGCAATAAAAGCTATTAAAGCAGGGAAAACAAAATATACCGCTGCTGCAGGAACGAAAGAGCTCAGGACGGCTATTGCCGACAAACTACAAAGAGAAAACGGCCTCAGGTACACGCCTGACCAGGTTATTGTCAACATCGGCGGTAAGCACGCGGTCTACGAGTCGATGCAGGCAGTACTCGACCCCGGCGATGAGGTCATTCTGCCCATTCCATACTGGGTGACATATCCGGAGGCAATAAAGCTTAGCGGTGCTGTACCAAAGATTATTCAAACCGATAAAATTAACAACCACAAAATCACACCACAGCAGTTAGAAAAGGCCATTAATGAAAAAACCGCGATGGTAGTTATCAATTCGCCAAACAATCCGGGAGGATTTACGTATACACCTGAAGAGCTGACCGGCCTTGTACAGGTTCTTGAAGGAACAAAAGTTATAGTGCTTTCAGATGAGATTTATGAAAAACTTACTTACGGCAAAACTAAATTCGTCAGCTTTGCTTCATTAAGTGATGATGCCTATAACAGGACATTAACCCTCAACGGCTTCAGCAAAACTTACGCAATGACCGGCTGGCGTCTGGGCTACACTGCAGGGCCGCTGGAAGTTATAAAAGCGATGGGACGATTGCAATCTCATATGACTCAAAACCCCGTAACCTTCGCTCAGGATGCGGTGATTGCTGCGTTGGGCGGAGATGCCAATATCGTAGAAAAGATGCGGACGGAATTCGAGCGTCGAGGCAAATATATGGCACAGCGCTTGAATTCCATTGAAGGCATCGAGTGCCCTGAACCTACCGGAGCTTTTTATTGTTTTCCTGATGTTTCGAGCAATTATGGCCGAACTATTAATGGCATGAAAATCACCGGCAGTATGGACTTCGCAAAGGCACTTTTAGAACAAGCCAATGTTGCCGTTGTTCCGGGCCTGCCGTTCGGCTGTGATGGAAATGTGCGTTTAAGTTTTGCCTGCTCGATTGAACAAATTACCAAAGGATTAGACAGGTTGAAAAAATGGATCAGCCAATAAAGACCAAAGACCCCAGACCAAACCAAAGATTCAAGACCAACAACCAAAATGATGGTTCGCAGGACAAGTCACAAGTTACAAGCTACGCACGCACTGCTTTATCCGGTTGGCCAATGATATTAGGCTGGCTGGCAATGCTGATTTTCGCACTTCACGCCTGCACACGAATGGTTGGCGCCGGTGATACCTGGGTTGCAATGGCCTGCGGCCGGCATTTTATCAATCACGGTGTTAACACTGTTGAACCATTCAGCGCAAATTCACACAAGGCAGGTCCAACAGCAAAGGAAATAATGACCTGGCCGAACTGGGCGCAATGGATTGCAGACAAAGTCGGTATGAAAACAGTCAAATACTGGCATCCAACCGGCTGGGTCAACCAAAACTGGCTGACACACGTTATTTTTTACTGGCTGACACATCTGTCTCCCTTTGCAGACGCTGAGACTTTTTCATTCAATACACTGGTCTATTGGAAGTTTGCGATTTACATAATTACCGTGATTTGTGTTTATTACACCGGTCGATTATTGGGGGTTAATCCAGCTTTGTCAGCAGTTTTTGCCTGCTTTGCGATGTTCGTAGGGCGTTCCTTTTTTGACATTCGCCCCGCAGGTTTCTCAAATTTGCTGGTTGCCGTCTTTCTGCTTATACTTGTCCTTGCCACTTACCGAAACATATTATATATCTGGCTCATTGTTCCACTCACAGTTTTCTGGTGCAATGTTCACGGCGGGTACATCTATGTATTTATAATACTCGTGCCGTTCGTGGTTATGAACCTCCTAACGAGTATCTTTAAAGAAAGGTTTGTTTCAATCGGCCTAAAAGGAATATATCACACCATTGCCGCAGGATTTGTTACTCTCATTGCGGCGATTGTATTCAATCCTTTCCATCTTACCAATTTTACACATACCTTTATTATCAGCGTCAGTGAGCATGCCAAAATGTGGCGTAGCGTACACGAATGGCATCCGGCTTTTGCATGGACAAATCCTGTGGGGACGGGTTTCCCATTTTTAATTCTTTTTATTTTAAGCATTGGTTTGACTTTTTTTTGGCTTTTCAGCTATTTTCTCAAACCCAGACTACTGAAAGCACCAAAGAATGAGCTTGAGGCACAGGAGAACCTATTCAAATTTCTATCGACAATCTTTGGTTGTGCAGCCGCTGTACTTATATGCTGGGTTATATTTATCTCCTTCTCTTTCGTTAAAGCCGATGCGGCGAGCTTGTTTTCGTGTGCTGCGTTTGTGTGTATCCTGCTGCTCAGTATTTACAAGAGTGTTCATTTCATTCATTTGGCGGTTGGCTTAACGCTGCTGGCCTTGTGGTCCGGCGATGCTAACGCCGGTTATTCCGGCAGATATATATATCCGTTTGTTATTCTGCCGTCATACGTCATACTGCATATTTTTGTCTTGCTTTTCTCGAAAATCTCCCGTACCAAATACGAGGCAAAAAATATTGCTCTTGTTGCCCTGGCAGCCATTGCTTCGTTGTTATTAATGATTCTCATCTTTAATCCCTTCAAATTTGAAATGCCTTTTTCCAACGCCGTGGGGCAATTTTGGAGGCTGCGCCGGCCATGGCATTCCAACTATGAACGCAACATCGGAATAACCTATAAGCACTTGTTTATTGTCCTTCATATCGTGAATATTGGTTCGATTGTTATTTGGTTAGCACTTCCTTACCTGCGAAAATTATTCGGTTTACTTCCGGGAAAAAACCGCGAAGACTCCCAAACCGTCCAATACGAGTCGCCCAAAATTGATTTATCATTAATGACCGTTGCCGCCCTTACCATTTATATGGCCTATCGTTCCCGCAGGTTTATACCGATAGCAGCTATCGCAGCCTGTCCGATTATAGCAATGTTTATTGACCAAATGACTCGCACAATCTCAGCCGCACGTAATTTCTACAAACATCGCGGCCTCTCTGTTGGTCCAATGCCATATAACCTCCAATTGTTTTTTATCTTTTCTGCCGCCGTTGTGGTTATAGCTCTTGGCACATGGTGGGGGCTTAAATTTAAATACGTTTATCTCGATTACTGGCCCGCTGATGAGAAACTAAATTCTATTTTTATACGGATGACGGCCTCGAACGTCAAACCATTTTACGCCTGTAAGTTTATAAGAGATAACAAGTTAAAAGGGAAAATGTTTAATTACTGGACTGAAGGCGGTTTCATCGCCTGGGGCCAAGAGCCCGACCCGAACACCGGCCGAACTCCTCTGCAGTTATTTATGGATGGCCGTGCACAGGCAGCTTATGAGCCGGAGGTTTACAAAACCTGGTCTTATATTATGGGTGGAGGCCCAACCGTCCAAAGCGCTGTGATAAGACAAACCACTCCCAATTATACCGAAGTCGGCAAGTGGATAGATAAACAACTGAAAAAACACGATGTCTGGGTAGTCTTAATGCCCCTATCCGACCCAACTGTATATAATGGGCCTCTCGTAAAAGGCCTTGAAACTAATCCTAACTGGCCTCTTGCCTTCTTTAATAACAAACAAAAACTCTATGTTGATATAACAACCCCTCAGGGTCAGGAGCTTATCGATGGCATATTCAACGGCAAAACAGTTTATCCCGATGAATTTTCCAAAAACCTTGCCATTTCCTATAACCAGTTAGTCGATAACAAAGGCAAACAAAGCCTTGATTCTGCCATCAAGGCTTTCAAATTACACCCATCACAAGCCCCTCTACAGATGATTGCATCTGCTCATAGATACGCTGAATTGCGGCCGCTTATTAGTGATTTCTGCAAAAATTATTTCGACGAGTTCGCAAAAGATAAGGGTCTTTATGAAAAAAAGGATGGCTATCTCCATAGAATCTGGGCCGCTTTACTCGCAAGCCAATACCTGCGGCAAAATGCTGCAAAACAAGGAAACATCGAACTTGTGCGATTTTATGACGCCAAAATGAGGGAGTATAATACCGAGCAGAAGCCAGTAATTAAAGAAAAGAGGTGGTAGCTTGTGATAGATGATAAATTGCCTGCAGAACCTGCCAATCCAAATCGTCAAGTTGCTGTTTCGGGAAGTCCGGAACCTGCGAACACTGCTGCGGTTTCTATTAGTGTTTTCTTCCCCTGTTATAACGAACAAGACAATGTTGAGCGCACAGTGGAACAGGCACTTGCTGTTCTAAAGAAACTTAACGCCGACTTTGAAGTAATCATCGTTGACGATGGCAGTTCCGACGCCACTGGGCAAATCGCCGATGAAATCTCCAGCCGGGACAAGAGGGTAAAAGTGGTGCACCACCGGCCTAATCTTGGTTATGGAGCCGCATTGCAGTCCGGATTTAAAGCAGCCACTAAAAAACTTGTTTTTTATACTGATGGCGACGGCCAGTTTGATATCAAAGAAATGCCGCCGCTACTGCCGCTGATGGAGCAATACGATATTGTCACCTGCTATCGCCTGAACCGTCAGGACAACCTCGTACGCAGGCTCAACGGCTGGGCATGGACGAAACTGGTCTGCCTCTTGTTCAATATGAAAGTCCGTGACATTGACTGCGCTTTCAAACTGTACAAAAGGGAAATATTCGACAATATTCGAATGTCGAGTTCAGGCGCTCTCATAGATACTGAGATTTTAGCTCGTGCCATCTGTAAAGGTTACTCTATCACCCAAAAAAGTGTACATCATTATCCACGAACAGCCGGTGCACAAACCGGCGCGAATTTAAGGGTAATTCTTCGTGCGTTTAAAGAGCTGTTCAAACTACGCAGCCAAATCCTGAGCGGAGATTAATAACCAAGGCACAATACAAAGTATGAACAAAGAAAAAGTCAATTTGTTCATCTACGGCTCGCTGCGTGACCGGAGAGTTTTTCAATCCATCAGCGGTTTAAGTTTTACTCGAAAACCTTCTAAAATTGACGATAAAACCCTTTTAGCAGAGCCAGCCTTTCTGCCACATTACAGAAAAGTCAGCCCTGACAACGTCTATTTCTATGCTGTTGCAGCTCTGTCTTCAAGAATCGAAGGTTTTGTTATCTATGATGTTCCTGCCCCGGCAATGACGGAAATTGATAAGTACGAGGGGAAACGCTACAACAGAGAAACAGTGCACGTCAACACTGCAAAGGGGCAGGTCAAGGCCCGGGCCTATTTAGTAAGCCACGAATCAATGGAAAAGCATTTTGGTGACAGGTTTCACGTTAATTTAATACACGAACTTTGGCTGAGGAAACGAATCGATAAATTTATCAAAAAACACACCCGCCCCGGTGAATACACCGCCGATGCCCAACTGGAACGTCAGGCTCACAGAGAACTACTCGCAACCACTGAGCGTGATTTGGTCATAAGCCACTATCGCACCGATGCAGTTAGTGATTACTACCTTGAGCATGAGCTTGACCGGCCTCTGCCGAGCATAAAACATTTGTACAACGAGCCGCAGGCACAGCCTTTTATTAAAAATTATCTGACCTTAGTCATAAAGCAGGTTTTGCTCAGCCAGCTCGAGGAAAGAATTCGGTCACGATACCGTTTTGAACTTGAGCACATGCGTACTTCTGAAAGATACTTCAAACGCTCAATCAGTATTCTCATTGCTTTACAGATGATAAACGCAAACAGCCCTGAAGTTGACTTGATTATTGAACAATCTCTTAGAACTATGCCCTATGACAGGCTTGACCTCATTGACTATGTCAAATATGCCGTGCGTGCAGCAAAAAGTCTTTTCCACAGTCGTGTTGTTCGGGCACATCTGGAGCATGTTAATTCGAGTTTTCAACCCGGCCTTGTGCCGCTCGGTGCCGAGATAGAGTTGAGCAACCTCGGCTTTGCGGCGGTTGAACCGCAGAGAAATCTAACAAAGGCCTGCGACCAAATATATGATGGCTTCAGGTATTTTCACGATTTTTACCTGGATGTTTTGTCCTGGAAGCTCGGTGGTTATATTGACGACCACACCGGCTCGACCGACCGGGATCGCCGCTGTGGTTTCCTAGAGCTGGCGCCGGGCAGACTAAACATCACCGGAGAACTGTCTCGACCGGCAACTGCAGACCCCTGGGTTCTTAATCAGTTAATACACGAGATTACTGCTTTCTATAACGTTCGTCCGCATAGTTTGCATCTTTCCTTTCAACTTCGGAGGAATCAAATCGGCAATCAGAAGATTCTGCCCTTAGGTTTTGTGAAGTGTCTGCTTATACTTGGCGGTGGCACTGAGCAAAAAGACAGCGGCAGGCTGTGGATTTCAAGAATGGGCTACGATGAGATAACACAGCATGAATACGGAGAAGAACTCGTCTTTGCCAGGACCAGTAAACGCAGATGGTATCTCGGTGAAGATGAAATTGCAGACAAGCCACCGGCGCAGGCCACCACATACATCCAGCAGTACAAATTTATTCGTCTGGAAAAAAGAGTCAATTATGAGCCATTAATTCTTTGCCTTAAAGGTCTTCAGATTGCCTACAACCCAGGTGATTACTTGAGCGCCGAGCAGCTCAAAGGCAATAGAAGATTGCGAAAGCAATATGAGGACTTAAAAAGATGGGCTACTGCACCTACAGAAATCAGTCCGCAAGTAATTAGCAAATTCTTAAACACTGTCCACGACGGCTTAATGAACGAAGGGCACCGTCGTCCTGCCCACCAGCTGCACTATATCGACTGGGCGCTAAACGCTATCGATGTACAGCTTCGCATGTTCAATAAGCAGCTTAAAGACCCGCCTAATGCTTCTTAATCTTTCTGTTTCCCCGCCTTTTTACATTCAACTGATATAACTTTCTTTTTTTCAGCCTTTTTATTGCGAATCTCACCACTTCATTATGGTCGAACCCCAAATCTTTCGGCAGCTTTTCTATATCAAACCATCGCGCCTTTGCAGCATCATCACCTGCTTTTATCTTATTCTGTCCCTTCGTTACAACAGCCATAAATGTTACCGTAATTACTCTTCCTCTCGGGTCGCGGCCGACACCGCCGAAGGTATGAATCTGTTCCAGCGGCACTGCCACCAGCCCCGTTTCTTCCGCCAATTCTCTGGCAGAAGCGTCCCCAAGCTCCTCATCCATATCGACAAATCCGCCGGGCAGACACCATTTGCCTTTGAACGGCTCATTCTTGCGATTGATTAGCAGCAGTTTGGCTTTACCTGCAAAAATTCCAAACACCGCAACGTCAGATGCAACCATCGGCCTCGGCCAGTCATAAACATATTTGCCTTTTTTCGCCATACAGCCGAATAATTTAGCAAACCAGCCGTAAACAATCAATGCCTATTGCATGGCATAGCCATTGCTTAAAACTCACTTTTTGCTTAAAATGCCCCTGCTATGGCCTTTTCAAAGAATAATTGCGACAAGAAAATTGAGGTCGTTTCGCTCAAACTCGGTAACGGCTTCAGCGGCAGGGCGGTGTCCTCAGACACACAGGGCAGAAAGTTCTCGAGAGACGACTGGATTAAGTGCCTCTCAGAACCACATTTACTGTTCGAAAATGTTGAAAAAATCATAAAAACTGAAGGCCGAAACTGTGTCGCTGTAAAAAATCTCACAATAGCAGACAGCCGGCTAAAAGTGGTCATCAAACGCCACTATCCCGGAGACGGTCTGCGACAATTCTTTCGCTCGTTTCGCAAGGGCAGGGCTTTGCGGAACTTCGATACCACCGTAAAATTACTGAACTGCGGCGTTCCGGCGGCAGGGCCTCTTGCCGCTTTACAAAAAAGACGGAACCTGCTTACCGAGCAAAGCATTTATATTACCGAATTTATTGAGAACAGCTCTCACCTGCGCACCTTCGCGTCCGAACAATTGCCAAAAGGACAAGCGGAGCAGTTTGCGATAAAAAAGCAGCTTTGCCATCAGCTCGCAGCCATATTAGCAACGCTTCATAAAAACGGCCTGTGGCACAGGGACTCAAAAGCAGTTAATTTTTTAGTTCGCAAAAACACCGAGGACGAATACGAAATACTACTCGTCGATGTAGATGGAATAAAGCCTTATCTACTTCGGCGGGCAAGTCAACGATTTCGCTGCCTGTGGCAGCTTGCCGCCTCGCTGCTTTGCGTATCCGCTGTTAACCGAACCGATTACCTTCGAACCTTTACCATTTACAGTAATCTCACAGGCCTGCCCGTCCCGCAGCGCCGCAGGATTTTCCGCCGGCTGTCGGAAAAAGCCAAAGCCAAATATCTGAATTCGAAGCTGAATAACATCCTGATAATCAAGCCCAGCTCGCTCGGTGATATAGTCCTGGCATTGCCGGCCCTTTCAGCCCTGCGAAATAGCTTTCCCGAATCGAAGATTAGCTGGTTCGTTCGGCCGGAGTTCGCGCCGCTTCTTAAAAACCATCCGCACCTGACCGAAATAATCCCTTTTGACCGCAAGTTTCTCGGCAAAGCCTGGTACCATCCACGCGCATTTGCCTCTCTGCTGTCGCTTATCCTGCGGCTTCGCCGCAGCAGGTTCGACGCTGTAATCGACCTGCAGGGCCTTTTCAGGACCGCTTCCCTGTCGTGGTTGTCCGGCTGCAGGAAACGCTTCGGAATGACAACCGCCAGAGAGTTCGGCCATATCTTTTATACACATAAAATTGCACAAGACCGTAATTGCATTCATCTGGTCGATTACTACCTCAAAATTGTCCAGACTGCCGGTGCTTGCGAAAATCAGGTGCAATTTTTGCTGCCGGTCGATTCTGCTGCCGCTGATTCGGTTAAGAAATTGCTGAAAACTAATGGTATTAACGGCGCTTATGCGGTTTTTGTCCCCACATCCGCTCACAGCGATAAGTGCTGGCCGGCTGAGCGGTTCGCCGCTTTGGCTGATAGAGTCTCTAAGCAGTTCGGCCTTTCTATAATCGCTACCGGAACAGCTTCTGAAAAGGGTGCAGTAGAAGAATTGGGAAATCTTGCTAATGTCCCAATAGCTAATTTCGCCGGTGCGACCTGCCTCAGTGAGCTGATTGCTTTGCTGAAACAGGCCCGGCTGGTGGTAAGCAATGATACCGGCCCGGGCCATATTGCCGCTGCTTTGGGCGTGCCGGTTGTTTTGATATTCGGCAGGTCCAATCCCGCAAGGGTCGCTCCATACGGAAGGCCTAATTGCGTAGCAGCGGTCGAGCCGGACGACAGGGGCTTCAAGGCCGACAGCACCGACCCGAAACACGATATTAAAGCAGTAACCGTTGATGAGGTTTATCAAAAAGTATGTGAGCAACTTGATAGTCACTAGTCGCTGGTCGCTTGTCGCTAGCTGATTGAGTCCGGCAAAGCCGGTAAGTGTTTTTAATAAATCCCTCGACTGCGCTCGGGGTAAAATTGGGTTCGTTTGGGTTCGTTTTGGGTTCGTTTTGGGTTCGTTTTTATTAGCATAGTTAATAGTTCATTGTTCATAGTTCATTGTGAAACAAGAACTTACGTTCATTTTGCCGTTTTGTAAATTGGGTTCGTTTTGCATTTTTTGTTCATTTTGATTGACTCTTCCTCTGCGCACACCGATGGCGCAAGCCACAGTGGGCTTTTCAAAATGGATGGGCGATATTAACTTATCAAAGGACGTTTCGAGAACATGGGACACCACGTGGGGTATCCCACTGTGGGACGTTCTCTTATAATTGGAGGTACCCGCGCATTTGATGCGAAAAAAGTACTCGATTCTCGATACTTGATTCTCGTAACTCGTTGTTAGGTAGGAAGTTAAAAATTTTTGAAAAAAATGGATTTTTACCATTAACTACCCCCATTTTTGATTGATTTTTACTCCCTACCGTTCAGGCAATCGCCACTGCAGGCCTAAAAACTTAATTGGATATATAAAGGCACTACACTGAATTGCCGATAATAGAGCCTAGATATTATGAAAACCGAAACCTTAGATATAACAATAGAGTACCTGGAAAAAGACGAGATAGTAGTCGTGAACCTGTCAGGCATCATGGACTTCGAGGAGCACAGGAAATTTAACGCAGAGATGTTTTCGTTCGCGGAGGAGCATAACGCGCACAAATTTTTAGTAAGGATGCTGGACGTGATACCGAAGCTCACCGTCCTTGAAATTGATGATATGCCCAATGCATTAATAGAATGCGGCGCGAAACCCGAATACAGAATAGCCGCTTTGCATAACCCTCCACCGCCATACGACAAAGGATTCGAATTCTTCAAGAACGCGGCATTCCTTAAGTCTCTAAAAATTAATCAGTTTACCCTCGAGGACGAGGCGTTGGCGTGGCTTAAATCTGAACCATAACCTGTCAGCTTTCAATTCCGCGGCAAGTAAATTCATTTAATCGGGGGAGTGAAACTCAATCGTGCTGCGCTGCCGATAGGCCCTAAATGCTGTTGTCTACAGGATAAATTTCCGGAAGCCACCGCCGAAGGCGGAGATAATCGAAAATAAAAATGGGAGGCGAAGCAAAAAAAATGGCCAAACCCACAGGGCAGGTTGATGGACGCAGCAGCAAAATTATTTGTTGAAAGTTGGGGAAATCGCTTGAATTATTTTCGTAAAATGGCTCGAAAGGGGTCAATGGCGCTTGTTTATGAGCATATGATAGAAAATATTGGAAAATATTGGAAAACGTTTGAAAACATTCGAAAATATTTGAAAACTGTATACAATCCTTCGAAAACTCAGGACAAGTTATTCAAAAACTATATAGAAACGGGTGAAAACTATAAAGAAATAGCGTATAGCGTGGAGCGTTTAGCGGACAGAAAAGTGCAAAAATAAAAAAGGCAGTCTAAAGACTGCCTTGCATTCAATTTAACCTGCGGCCAATCTTTATCTACGGCTGCGTCCGCCGCCGCGTCCGCCGCCAGGTCCGCCGTCACGCCCGCCGTCACGATGGCTGCGATGACCACCATTATTACTATGTCCGCCGCCCTGAAACTTAGAAAAGCTCACACTAAATCCAGGCTGTTCATACACAGAGACGCGATTAACATAAACAGGCTGTTGGCAGGTGTAATAAACAACGGGCTGCTGAAAAACAGGAACGGGCCGATAAATGTAAGCAGGCTGATATGCGGGTTGAAAAGAGATGCCGATACTGATTTTGCTGCTCCCATAAGCCGTTACTGAACAGGCCAAAACCACCAATATCAAAATATATTTTAAATTTTTCATTTTTATCTCCTTTCATTTTTTATCTTCTCAACTCTATGCGTTGATTTTATTACATTGTTCTATAAATAAAGACGCACCAATCTATGTTCTTATTGCAAAATAAAGAGATATATGAGAAGAGGTGGCCGACCGCTTAAGCGGAGTAAATTAGTCGTTAGTGAACAGTCGTTAGTTAGTGGAGTCCGGCAAAGCCGGGGGATGCTTTAATTGGCTGTGGCTGCCGGAGGCCGCAATGTTTTCGTATTGCGTCGTTCGTATCGCGTATTGCGAAATGCTGCTGATAGGCCGGAATGAGGAAATATACAATAAGTATGCCGGAGGCGGTTAAAAATCAAAATGTAAAACGCAAAATTGTGGAGCCGCTTCGCGGGGCCATTTTTGATTAGAGAGACGGTATCCAAGCAGAAGACAGGACAAGTAGACCCTCTCAGGCACTGAGAGGGCTTTCAGTCAAAGGAAGGAAAAGTTATTTTCAAAACATTCCCACAAAAGCTTGATGTTTTATTTCCGGTAAATTAAATTGCTGACAAATCGGTTCGTATATTATTATGTTGGATTAGGAAAAAATGAAAGAGGCAAAAAATACCAGATATATACCCGAAGATATACTTCGGGCACTCATTGCTAGATCTGGTGGGTATTGTCAGAATCCTAAATGCAATTGTAATCTTTTTCCATTTATGGCCGATGGTACATATAAGAACATCAAGGAAGCAGCTCATATTATTCCTTTTTCTTCCGATGGTCCGAGAGGAAGCGAAAAGCGGCTTGATACATCTGATGATTTTTTGAATATAATTCTTTTATGCCCGACATGTCATACTTTAATAGATAAATTCCCAGAACGTTATCCAGCTTCGATGTTGCGAGAATGGAAGGAGAATCATGAGACCCGCCTAAAGCAATGCTTCAGTACACCAGTTTTCAAGGACAAGAAGGATCTGCGACAAGTAATCCTACCTATATTTACAGAAAATAAAGCACTATGGGTTACTTATGGACCTAGTTCTCTCTCTAAGGATTCTATACTTACAGATGCGGCAGAAATGTGGAACCAAGCTGTGCTAAAAACCATTCTACCAAATAATCGAACCTTGTTAGCAATCCTACGGGCCAATTCGCATCTACTTACAAAGAAAGAAATAGAATTGGTCGAACAGTTTGCGATTCATAAAGATGGGCTTGAGTATAACTACTTGTCAGGTGATAAGAATTCCTCAGTGCCTAGATTTCCAATAGAGGTAACTTTAATAGGAAAGGAAGAAGACCATGCCCGATATGAATCCTAAATTTGAGAGGGTTCCAAGGCCTGAATCAGTAGATGCTCTAATCAAATATCTTAAGTCTGTAAATGTAGTTACCAATATAGAGAAAATTAACGATCAGTTCATTCGTGTTGAACGAAGCCGTGGGCCCACGATCAACGCATTTTTGACAAACAAATACATAGTTGGTGAGGCAGATGTAATCGAAATTCTTTCAGAACATGAGGATATTGATTGTATTATAACCATGAGCGTTTGGAATTCATATACAGGCGGCGCTAAAGACCATTGCGTGCGGGAGAGAGTTGGTCTTTTCACATTCAAGGAATTCCTCAGTGCTGTATACAAGACAGGAAAAAAATTCTTGGATTACGAAGCTCGCTGAACTATTAGAAAACAGTAAGAGTATTTACCTTAATGGTATAGCAATCTATGTTTTCGGCTCGTATATCAAGACTCAAAATGGTAGGGATATTGATTTGCTTATTATTTATGATAAGCAGGTCGTTACATTATCTGGAGCACTTCATATTCGTAAGAAGATTGCTCGACAGATAAGGAAAAAAACAGGCAAACAAACACATATTTGCTTGTTATCGAAAGATGAGCCGGAATGGTCGGTTTTTGTTAAGGAAGAAAATGCAAAGATCATCATAAATCAGTTACCTACTACGTATTGAGGAAAGAACTTCATATCGGGATGTGAAAAATTAACTATATTGCTTGAAATATAACACTTATTTCTTATGTAATCAATAATCGATAATAACCAAAACGTAAAGTCGGGGCTAACCGATAACGGATATACAATGTTCGCATAAATCGGTCCCCGACAGAGAAGCAAGTGAGCAACAATCGAGGATCTGCGCTGCGCTTCGAGGTACCGCAAAAGCAAATTATTTACCGATAACAGATATACATCGTTCGCACAAATCGGGGTATTTGCTGTCGGAACCGACGGTTGGCCAATAGTTCCAGCAGCGCTGGCATTTTTTATGGGGGCTTTTCTTTGCTAAGACCGTTGTTTCAGTTATAACTTTGCCCAGTTGGACCTCGCTTACAATACAAAGGGCAGCGAATTGCTCCAGCCCGAACTCGTTCAGAACCCCGGCATTTTGCTCGTCGCAGCAAATAGTTACAGACGACTCCTGATTGCTGCCGATAATTTTGTCTTTTCGCAACGGCTCAAGGACGACAAGGACTTTATCACGCAGCTCCATCAGCTTCTGCCATCTCGGCTCATCGCTCTTGTAGTCAATAGAGTCATCGACCTTCGGCATTTCGGCTAAATGAATGCTGTCTTCGTATCTCGTATCTCGTATCTCGTATCTCGTTTTCAAAGCTGTCCAGACTTCTTCGGCGGTATGAACAAGGATGGGGGCGAGCAATCGAACAAGGGCATCCAAGATTTTGGACATAGCGGTCTGGGCGCTTCGGCGCGAGCGACTATCGGCGGGGTCGCAATACATTCTATTCTTGAGGACGTCCATATAGATACTGCTCATCTCGACCGTGCAGAAGTTATGGATGAGCGAAAAGACCCTGTGAAAAATAAAGCCCTCATAGGCATCCGTAACTCCGGCAATCAGCTTTTGCAACTGCTGGAGCGCCCAGTGGTCGATTTCGAACATATCGTTATAGGGGACGGCGTTTTTGTTCGGGTCGAAGTCGTTGATATTGCCGAGCAGGTATCGCAGGGTATTTCTGATTTTCCGGTAGGCATCCTGTATTCGGCCTATCAGCTCATCGTTGCAGCGTATATCTTCCTGATAATTTACGCTCGCCACCCACAAGCGCAGTATGTCGGAGCCGTATTTAGCTATTTCATCCTGGGCATTGACGTAATTACCCAGCGATTTGGACTGCTTCATTCCCTTTTCGTCAACGGTGAAGCCGTGGGTTAAAACGGCTTTGTAGGGGGCTTTGCCGATGGAGCCAAGGGCAGGCAGAAGCGATAACTGAAACCAGCCTCGGTGCTGGTCCGAGCCTTCGAGATATAAATCCACCGGCACAGGCCAGCCGAGTTTCGAAGCTGCGCTGTACCAGCTGCAGCCCGATTCGAACCAGACATCGAAGATGTTTTCCTCCTTCTGCAAATCATCGAAGCTGAAACCGGCCGGCAGCTTGAAGTCATCACCGAGAAGCTGCGGCGGCGAATCGGTAAACCAGCAGTTCGAGCCTTTGGTGCCGATGCGTTTAGCTACCGCCAGCACAGATTCTTTGCTCAAAAGCGTCTGACCTTCGGAGTTTACAAAAACCGGTATCGGTAGTCCCCAGCTTCTTTGTCTGCTGATACACCAGTCAGGCCGTGATTCGAGCATCCCTTCGATGCGTTTCTGACCCCACGCAGGAATCCATTTTACATTTTTGACTGCCTCTAATGCCAGGTTCTGTAGGTTATAACCTACTTTCCATCCTCCCTGCCCCAGTTTTGGTGAAGCAAAGTCCTTGCCTACCCGAATAAACCACTGCTCAGTTGCCCTGAATATGACCGGCCCTTTGCTCCGCCAGCAATGCGGGTAGCTGTGCGTAATTTCACCCTGAGCAAAGAGCAGACCTCTGTCCTGTAAATCCTTATTGATGACGGTATCGGCCTCTAAAACATTTCGTCCGCGCAGCCAATCCGGCACAGTATCATCATAACAACCGTTATCTAACACAGGTGAATATATTGCCAACCCATATCTCCGTCCTGACATATAGTCTTCAAGCCCGTGTCCAGGCGCAGTATGAACAAGCCCTGTCCCATCTTCAGTTGTAACGTAGTCAGCAAGGATGACCATAAAAGCGTCTTCGTCTGTGGGATTATTCTCAACAAATGGATGCAAATATCGCAGCCCTTCGAGCTCACCACCTCTGACTGATTTATCACTAACACTATACCCACCCTCTTTCAACTCGCCTGCTGCTATCACCGCCTCAATTCGCTCAGTGCACAATATCGATATAAACTTATCTTCGTTTTTCTCATAGCTGACAGCTTTATATTCAAGATTAGGGTGAACCGCAACCGCAAGATTGGCTGTGAGCGTCCAAGGTGTGGTCGTCCAAATCATAAAGCAGACTTTTGCTTTTTCAGCGTCACCGCCATCAACCAAGCCAAGCTCAATCAACTTTGCAATACTATCTTTGGCAACCGGAAAGTTCACAAAGATGCTCGGCGATGAGATGTCCTTATATTCGAGCTCAGCTTCTGCCAGTGCCGTTTCGCACTCAATCGACCAGTGAATCGGCTTTAACTGCTTTGAAAGCAGTCCCTTGTCAACCAATTCTGCAAACACCTCCAAAATCCCGGCTTCATACGCAGGCGCAAACGTGAGGTAGGGATTTTCAAAATCGCCGAAAATCCCTAATTCCTGAAACTGTTTGCTCTGGATTTTGACGAACTTACTTGCATATTGTTTGCAGAGCTTACGGACTTCAAGCTTGTCCATATTTTTGGCCTTTTCGCCAAGCTCGGTAAAGACCTTCGCCTCAATCGGCAGGCCGTGACAGTCCCAGCCGGGTATGTAAGGTGCATCGAAGCCCGCCATAGTCTTGAACTTAACGACAAAATCCTTGAGGACCTTGTTTATAACGTGCCCCATATGAATGTCGCCATTGGCATACGGCGGACCATCGTGCAGTGTGTAAAAGGGAGCACCGCTTCTCGCCTGTCTTATCCTGGCGTAAATGTTTTTCTTCGCCCATTCTTTTCGCAATTGCGGCTCACGCTGGGTAAGATTTGCCTTCATCGAAAAGCCGGTCTTCGGCAGATTTAATGTGTCACGATAACTTTTACTTCCATTCTCAGACATCTTAATAACTCTCAAAAAACAATATAGTAAATCGGACGCTGTTTTTTGTCAACGTCACCTTAAGTAATATCATTCCAATTCAATCCAATACCGTCTTGTCAGTTTCCCCGGCTCATCTCTGTCGCATTTATCTTTGAGGATGCCTCCGTTTCTTTCAATTATTTTCACCGAAGAAGCATTTTCGTCATCACAGGTTATGAGAACCCGCTTTAGACCAAGCTGCTTTGCTTTGGTGAGAGTTAGTTTCAATATCACTGTTCCAAACCTCTTTTTCCGCTGGCTCGGTCTAATTTGATAGCCGATATGTCCTCCGAGCCTTCGCAGCTTGTCATTTAGTTTATGCCTTATCGAGCTTGTCCCGAGAATAACATTGTCGTTGCGAACCAGCCAAAACGTCGTCTCAGGAACCCAGCCGTCGGGAAGATTGTGTCCATTCTTCCAGTCAAGATGCTGTTGAACGAATTTATGAAAATCTTTAGCAGCGTGCTCAATCCCCCAATCCCTGCTTTCTCCCGCTGCAATAAATTCACCGACCATATCCATATACTCAGTTTCGAGTTCAAGGCACGGCTCAATTAATTTGACTTTACTGGTCATATCTGTTTTTCACGGTTTTGGGGTAATAAAAAAGGCCTCTCAGAACTCGCTGCTCTGAAAGACCTTTAACATACTAAATATAGCTCTCTCAGGGCAGCTTCATAGCATCCTCTATAATCATAATAATCGCAATGTTTATAATACTATTCATAATACACCTTGTCTTTATAATTACCAAACACTAATCTACTACAATACTCGGCCAATGTCAAGCCTATCTTTAAAAAACTCAAACTTCTGATTACTGCATGCTGAAAATAGTTTCACACGCCTTGACACCATACCGAATAACAAATTAGAATCCACCACCATAATGGATAATATATTAATCAAATACCGTAGCTTTTGGGTTTGCCTGGCCTTGATGCTCATTACCACGGCAGTCTATTACCAAGTCTGCACCTACGATTTTATTAATTACGACGACCCTAACTATGTCAGTAAAAACCCAAATATACAGGCTGGCATCACACCCAAAGCCGTTAAATGGGCTCTCACAACCGGTCATGCCGATAACTGGCACCCCTTGACCTGGTTTTCACATATGCTGGATTGGCTTGTCTTTGGCCCTAAGGCAGGGGGTCATCATCTCACCAATCTCATTTTTCACATTGCAAACACACTGCTTCTATTCATTGTTCTAAAACAGATGACAGACAAGCTTTGGCCAAGTGCGTTTGTGGCGGCCTTGTTCGCCCTCCACCCGCTTCACGTCGAATCCGTTGCCTGGGTCGCTGAGCGCAAGGATGTCCTGAGCACTTTATTCTGGATGCTCACGATGTGGGCATACTCGCGATATGTCAAACAACCGGGAGTTGCTCGCTACCTGCTGACGCTGTTGACCTTTGCCATAGGCCTTACGGCAAAGCCTATGCTCGTAACTTTACCGTTTGTATTACTGCTGCTGGACTATTGGCCCCTCGCTCGTTTTCCCTCCGGACAGCCCATCGGCGAAACCGGCAAACGGAACAAAAAATATATGTATATCTACTCCCACCGGCGGATACTCTATCACCTAATTTGGGAAAAAATTCCCTTCTTTGCCCTCTCGGCAGTTTCAAGCATCATCACCTTTATTATGCAGCAAGGTCCAAGGGTGCAGATTACTCTGTGTCCTCTAAAGTTTCGCATTTACAACGCTCTTGTTTCTTACGTGGAATACATAGGGAAAATGATATGGCCAAGCCGATTGGCAGTATTTAATCCGCATCCAGGAAGGAACATCTCGATTTTAAATGTCGTAATATCAGCTGTTCTCTTGTTTGCCGTAACAATTCTCATAGTTCAGTTCGCCAAAAACCGTCGTTACCTCGTTACCGGCTGGTTCTGGTACCTCGGAACGCTTGTGCCTGTTATCGGCATTGTCCAAGTTGGTCTGCAGGCTCTTGCCGACCGTTATACCTATATCACTCTAACGGGCTTATTTATTATCATCGCTTGGGGAATACCGGACCTGCTAGCAAAATGGCAATATAAAAAAATCGCACTTACTCTATCAGCACTGCTGATTATTTTAGCTATGTCGATATGTACCCATTTTCAGCTTCGCCATTGGCAAAATAGTCTAACCCTGTTTCAACACTCTCGTGATGCAACCGGCGACAATTATATAACTCACGGTAACATAGCGGATTTCCTCTGCGAGCAAAACAAACTCGACGAAGCCATCGCAGAGTATCAAAAATGCCTTCAAATAAGACCTGACGACCCAGAGGCACTCAATAATATTGGCATTGCGCTCGGTAAGCAGAACAAACTCGACGAAGCCATCGAAGTGTATCGAAAATGCCTTCAGATAAGACCTGGCTACCCAGAGGCACTCAATAATCTTGGCATTGCGCTCAGCGAGCAGGGCAAATTTGACGAAGCCGTCGAATGCTTTACTAAAGTTCTGCGGACAAAACCTGATTCTTTTACTGCACATACCAATATAGGTTATGCTTTGTCTCTTCAAGGCAGCCTCGATGAAGCTGTTGTACATCTTGCCGAAGCGATCCGGCTCAATCCTCGCTCTGCACAAGCACACTACTATCTTGGGCAGGTCATGGTCCAAAAAAGAAAAATCGATGAGGCCATCGTACACTTCGAGGAGGCGCTGCAACTCAAGCCTAACTGGATTGAGCCTATGAATAACCTGGCCTGGTTTCTCGTCATAAGTCAGGAAACTACAATTCATAATCCCGACAAGGCAGTCAGGCTTGCCCGGCGAGTCTGTGAACTTACCAACTACAAGGAACCCAGCCTATTAGATACCCTGGCCGCGGCTTATGCCGCAGCAGGTGATTTCAGTAAAGCCATAGAAACCGCTGAAAAAGCCTTAGAATTATGCCAATCTTCCGAACGGAACTTGCTTAAAAAGAATATTGAAAATCGGCTGGTCCTGTATAAGGCGGGCAAAGCTTATATCGAAACTCAGTAGACCGTTTTTAGCTTATTCTTGACTCTGCACTGAACAACAAATAAAGTTGTTGTTAATGGCGAAGAAACTATACATAATTGCAGGTTATGCGCACATATACGTCGCTTATTATGACCCGATGCGTCAGCAGTTGACCAGCCCGTCCGGCGGGACAGCTTTTATTTTCCTACTGACAAAAGGGAATCTGGTCAAATCAAAACTATTTCCAAGGCAATGAATAAAACTCCAAAAAAGTATCGGTCTATTTACATTTATCTAGTTTTGGTCTTGGCCACTTGCTTCGCCTTTGAGCAAGTTCGCTACAATGACTTTGTCTGGGACGATATTCAATATATAACCGAAAATCCTCATGTTAAATGTGGAATAACCCGTGAGTCTGTCGTTTGGGCATTCAGCACTACATATGCTAGCAACTGGCATCCGGTAACATGGCTGAGCCACATGCTCGACTATCAGCTTTTCGGGCCGAATCCTCTCTATCACCATCTGGTCAATTTGTTGTTTCATATAGCAAACAGCTTATTGCTGTTCTGGGTTTTGAAGAGGATGACCGGTGCGGTTTGGCGCAGCGCCTTTGTAGCCACAGCTTTTGCTCTGCATCCTATACACGTTGAGTCTGTAGTCTGGGTCGCAGAACGAAAAGACTTGTTATGCGGTTTCTTTTGGATGTTAACCATAGCCGCTTACATTCGATACGCCCGATGCCCACGTATTGGGAGGTACCTATTGGTGATACTGCTTTTTGGCCTGGGACTGATGGCCAAGCCAATGATAATTACTTTACCCTTTGTGCTACTGCTGTTAGATTATTGGCCACTGAGACGATTTAGATCGCCATGGCAAGGTATAAGCAAAGTCTCACCGTCACCCGATTCAATTAATATCTGCTACCAAAGTTCAACACCTTGGCGTTTAATTTATGAGAAAATTCCCTTATTCATCCTTATGGTGGCCTCGGCTATCATTACCCTCATTGCACAGCAAAAGGGTGGCGCAATGAAAATGATCCTACCTGTAGATACGCGCATAGCCAATGCTGTAGTTTCTTATATCGGCTATATAGCTAAGATAGTATATCCAAGCAATTTATCAGTTTTGTATCCTCATCCCCGTGACAGTTTTCTCACATGGAACCCGATAGCTTCCGTTATAGTACTGATATTTCTAACCATCAGCATAATTTGTCTGTCCTGGCAGAAGCGGCATTATCTGGCAGTGGGCTGGCTATGGTATCTTGGTGCGTTAGTTCCTGTGATTGGCTTGATACAAGTTGGAATGCAGGGTATGTCTGACCGCTATACCTATCTTCCGTCAATCGGATTTTTTATTATGGTTACCTGGGGTGCAGCAGAACTTCTTGACAAATGGCATTATCGAAGTATTGGGCTGACAATATCAGTTGTCATAGTACTTGTCGTTTTACCGATATGTACTCGAGCGCAGGTAAAGTACTGGCGAAATAATTTGACTCTATTCGGACATTCCTTAGAGGCGACCCAAAACAATCCCACAATGCTTTACAATCTGGGAGTCGCGTTTACACTCATTGGCAAGCTTGATGAAGCTGCCATTTGCTATACCGAGGTGCTGCGGCTTAGACCGGATTATCCCGGAGCACACCGGAGTCTTGGTATAGTGCTGACAACGCAAGGAAAGCTTGATGAGGCAATTGAGCACTTTCATCAAGCTCTACAACTCGAAACCGACCTTACCGGTGTGCGTATCAACCTTGCCTTTTCGCTTAGATTACAAGGCAATTTTAACAAAGCCATCAGGCAGTATCGTGAGGTGCTGGAGGTTGAGCCTGACCATGTGTTGGCCTTAAATGGCATTGCGTGGATTCTAGCCACGCATCCGGACCCAAACCACCGTGACCCTAATCAGGCCGTTGAGTTTGCTGGACGCGCCACTGAATTAACAAACTATAAGAACGCAACTGTCCTTTATACGATGGCAGCTGCCTACGCAGCAACAGGCCAATTTACTCGTGCAGTAGCCACTGCTGAAAAGGCCCTGGAATTATGCCAATCCCCGGAACAAAATGTGCTTAAAGAGGAGATTGAAAATCGGCTGGTCTTGTATAAGGCGGGTAAACCTTATATCGAAACTCAGTAGGCTGTTTGTAGCTCGTTCTTGACTCTGCACCAAACAATACATAAAGTTGTTACTCATGGCGAAGAAACTATACATAATTGACGGCCATGCGCACATTTACGCCGCATATTATGCCCCGATGCGTCAGCAGTTGACCAGCCCATCCGGCGAGGCGACCAAAGCCGTCTACATCTTTACAACTGCCCTGTTCGGCCTTATCCAGCGTCGAAAGCCGAATATGCTCGCCGTTGCAATGGACAGTATCGGCCCGACTTTCAGGGTTAAAATCTACTCCGATTACAAAGCTCATCGGCCACCTATGCCGGACGATATGCCCGCACAAATAAACCGGATTGAGCAGATTCTTGAGGCAATGAAAATTCCGGTTCTTCGCGTCGATGGATTCGAGGCCGACGATGTAATCGGTACGTTAGCCAGGAATGCCTCTGCTCAGGGTATCGATGCTTTCATATGCTCAAAGGATAAGGATATGCTACAACTGCTCGACGAGCACATCTGCACCTTCGACATTAAAACCGATACAACTACGGATGTTGATGCAATGGTTGAGAACATGGGTGTTATACCGGAGCAATTCATCGACTGTCTTGCTCTGCAGGGCGATACTACAGATAATGTACCCGGCATACCCGACGTAGGCCCAAAAACCGCTTTGGACTGGATAAAAAAATACGGCTCAATCAAAAACATCTACAAACATATCGATGAAATAAAAGGCAAACGAGGTCAAAATTTACAAAAGTTCAAAGACAATGTCACTTTAAGTAAAAGGCTTGTGACTATTGATTGCAATGTCCCGCTGAAAGTCGATTACAATGCTTTAGCCTTAAAGAAATTCGACGAAGACAAACTCGCCCAAATCTTCACCGAGCTCGGTTTCAATCGTCTGCTCACACAATTAGGCTTGGTAGCTTCTTCCGGAACTCAATCAACGGTAGCTGATACTTTGACTATCGCATCTGATTTAGGTGCATCGGAATCAGTCAAGACGGTAACACACGATTATCAGCTAATAGATACACAGAAAAAATTTGACAAATTTTTAGTTAGTCTAAAAAAGCGGAAATTATTTGCCATCGACACCGAAACCACCGCTGTTAAAGCCATGCGGGCCGACCTCGTCGGTATAAGTTTTTCCTGGCAGCCGCACAAAGCATATTACCTGCCTGTAAAGGCCCCGTTAGGCCAAAAGCATCTCGACGCAGATATGCTCCGCCGAAAGCTCGCACCGATACTTGAAGACGAAAATGTTAAGAAAATCGGCCAGAACATAAAATATGACTTGCTTGTCCTGAAAAATGCTGCAATGCCTGTAAAAGGGGTCCACTTCGATACAATGGTTGCCTCTTATTGTCTCGACCCTATGCGCAGCAGCCATTCGATAGGTAGTATGGCTGCTGATTTTTTGAACTACCGCTGCATTCCAATATCAGTGCTTATCGGCAAGAGTAAAAATCAGCTCACCTTCGATATGGTCGACACGGCCACAGCCTGCGAGTACTCTGCTGAGGACGCTGACATAACATTTCAGCTTTACGAGTATCTGAAAAACCGCCTCGAAAAAGACCCTCCGATAAAGAAATTATTCGAAGAAGTGGAAATGCCTTTGGTCTCGGTTCTGACAGCTATGGAATACAATGGTGTTTCCCTCGACACCAAGCTTCTGAAAAAAATGTCCGGCGAGCTTACCGCTGAACTGAAGAGACTGACCGACCGTATTTACGAATGCGCCGGTTCTGCTTTCAACATCGATTCTCCAAAGCAGCTTGCTGAAATCCTTTTTGACAGACTCGGTCTTGAGTCCGTCAGGATTGGCAAATCCGGTCGCAGCACCGATGCAGCGGTTCTTGAACAGCTTTCTGACCAGCATCCTGTTATCAAGCTGATACTTCAGTACCGCCAGATAAGCAAGCTGCAGAATACCTACGTCGATAAACTAAGCCACTTGATTAATCCCCGTACTGGTCGTGTCCATGCATCTTTCAACCAGACAATAACCGCAACGGGTCGTCTTAGTTCCAGCGACCCGAATTTGCAAAACATTCCCATCCGCACCGAGCTTGGTAGTAAAATCCGCTCCGCCTTTGTCCCGGAAAACAAGACCGGCTGCATCCTCAGCGCAGACTATTCCCAAATCGAGCTGCGTCTGCTGGCGCATTTTTCAAAAGACCGCACTTTGATGTCCGCCTTCGCCGCCGACCAGGACATTCACCGCTTCGTTGCCTCCCAGATTTACGGCGTGCCTGTTGAAGATGTAACCGATGAAATGCGCTCACACTGCAAAGCGGTCAATTTCGGCATCATTTACGGCCAGGGCGCTTTTGGACTGTCCCGCTCGATAGGAACCAGTCAGGCTGAGGCTAAAAAGTTCATCGACGACTATTTCACCCGCTACAGCTCAATACGCAAATTTATGGACTCCTGTATTGACACAGCTAAGCGCACCGGCTTTGCTGAGACTATTTTGCACCGCCGCAGGAAAATTCCGAACCTGGCTGCTAAAAACGCCAATAAACGTGCACAGGCTCAGCGATTTGCCGTCAATACCGTGATTCAGGGTTCGGCTGCAGATTTAATCAAGGTCGCTATGATTAACATCCAGCGAAAAATCGAAGCTGAGCTTCTCACGATAAAACTAATTCTGCAAATCCACGATGAGCTTGTCTTTGAATTGCCCGCCGACAAGGCTGACAAATATGCGAAATGGATTACGCGGGAAATGACCACTGCTTTGGAGCTTAGTGTCCCCCTGAAAGTTGATATAAGCTACGGCCCAACCTGGCTGAGCAATAAATAGCAATATCAGTTCTCTTCTGGTATTTGGATATGACCGATTATCGTGCAATACAGGGGCTTTATTAACTCAACGAGTTTCTTCCTCTCGGATTCATCTTTAGTGCATATAAAAACTGCCTCGGCAGCCGATATGATTTGCTTGCGGTCGGGGCTGTTGACTACGGACGGGGCGTTTATTAGTATCAGGTCGAACCTATCCGGCGACTTCTTGTCAAGCGATCTTTCCACTATCCCCATTACATTCATGTGCCTAAGCTGGGCAAAATTATGGCTGGGCCAGACCCACAGATTCTCAATTTCAGTTTGAACCGCCTTCGCACGCAAACCAGCTTGCTCTGCATCAAAACCAAACACCTTGGCGACAGCGTCACGCCTGAGATCAAGGTCTATAAGCAGACAGCGTCCCTTCTCTTTGGCCAACCCAACAGCCACATTAACAGGCAGTGTTACCGGTAGTGCCTCCGCCTCAATTGAGGTAAACAGGATGCTTTTGTATTTTTTCTTAACTCGTTTTATTCGCTTGATAATAGATTTGTAAGTGCCTTCAGCCTGTTCGTTACCGCCTTCTTTATCGACCGTAAGATTAACATTGATAACTTTCTTAAACTTCCGTCTTCTCAGGATTATCAGAATCAGTGCAATTAATATAATTACAATTACACCGACGATGACATACAAAACCGTCTGACCGCTGGCAGGTATTCCCAATTTAAACGAAATTCTTTCTAAGATATCAACCATAGATAACCCGCTTGGGCATATAGCATTTTTCCATCTGCTATCTGCTATTCATTGTTTGCTGAATAATCCCCCCTGCACAGCTTTTCAATGTCTTTGGCCACAATCTCCGCAATTATTTTCTCCTGCTCTGAAAGTGCCTGCTTCGGCTCTTCAATGATATGGTCGACCGGCTGAACCTCCGGCTTTAATCTTTGGGCTTCGGCTTTTTGGCCGGGTGCCTTTCTTTTTATTGAGGTAATCCTCCGGTGCTCAGCCATAATTTCTTCAGCAAGGTCAAAACTCGGAATTTCGGGTGTCTGTCCTGATGTTTCTGTCACTTCAATTTTGTTCATGCTCTCCGCCGGTTTTGGCGGGGCGGCCGGCTCTTTTAGAGATTGCGCCTCTACCTGTGGCTGTGGTATCGGATTTGTATCTTTATTAGTTAACATTTCTGCTGCATTTGTTTCTACGATGCTGTCTTGTTTCTCCGGATTTTTCCTGGCAGCGTTGTCTTGCAGCGGTATTACATTGCGTGCGCGGAGAATATCTACTTTACATTGCAGCATATCAGCATCAAATTTTTCACTATTTCCGGCGCTACTCACCGCTATAACCTCCTCTAATACACTATTAGTTTAACAAAATTACCGCCTTTAATCAAGGATAAATTGTGGTAGCAACCAGCGAAGACGGGCAGTTGTTAGCAATCAGCCCTTAGCCCTACTTAAACAGCCCCCCAGGGGCAGGCCCTATGGAAAGTTGTGTGAAATCGCCCGGTTTGAATTGTTCTATCAGTGAGTTAACATCATCAATGGTAACAGCTTTTATTGCGTTAATATCATCTTCGATGCTGCGATACTGCTGTAAATATATCCAGTTGCCGCCCAGGTCAATCAACCGACCCATCGACAGCTCATTTTTTATCACCAATGCACTTAATATCTTATTTTTTGCTGTTTTCATTTCTTCTTCGGTTACACCGCTTTCTGACAGGCTCTCGAAAATACTTTTAATGGTATCGAGCACTTTGCCGACATTTTCACTGCTGCATCGGATATAGCTGCAGAATATCCCTGTGCCATCCATAGCACCGAACTGCATCGACGCCGCCTCCGCCAGCGCCTTGTCAACCAGCTCCCAGAAAAATCTCGAGCCGACATCGTCGCCGATTATAGTTGCCAGCAGCGCCGCGGCTAACCTCCGCGGGTCCTGGGCCTGCACAGCCGGGGACATCAGGCATATATGCTCACGGACCAGATTCGGCTTTTCAATCCGCTGCTTCTTTTTGCTGCCGGGCGAGTCCTCCAGTTTCCTAATAGCAGTCTGCTTTTGCCACTTTTCGCAGGAACCTTCGATAATACTGCAGATTTGCTCCCAATCGAAGTTACCTGCAAAAGCAGCAGCCATATTGTTAGGCGCATAGCGCCGTGTAAAATATTCCCGCATCTGTTCAGCCGTTAGATTGCTGATGTTTTCTTCACTGCCGAGAACGCTGTTTCCGCAGGGATGGCTGTCGAAGTGCAAACGTCTGCATCTGTCCATAACATCGAAGTTCGGCAGGTCTTTATACATCGCAATTTCTTCTTTGATTACGTTTTTCTCGATATTGAAATCTTCATCCCGCAGCGCCGGCCTCATCAGCTCAGTCCACAGGCCTGTTACCTCGGCCAAATACTCCGGCAGAACAGCGGCATAAAATACGGTATTTTCCTCGCTGGTAAAGGCGTTGAATTGTGCCCCTGTCTTGTCGAATGCCTCGTTAACTTCGAATGCACTTAACTTTTCAGTGCCCTTAAATAACATATGCTCAAGAAAATGTGACACGCCGTTTATCTGCTCGGTCTCGTCACGGGAACCTGTTTTAACGAAAAAGCCCACCGCCGCCGATTTGGCGGATTTATTAACCTCGCCGATAACAGCCAGTCCATTCGCCAATATTTTCTTCTTAAATTCCATATCCTTCTTTACTGAATTTTTACTTCTTTTGGACCGATTGTGACCACCGTAAAGTCTTTGAACTTATTATTCTGTAAAAAGCTCATAACAGAATCGACAGTTGTTTGTTCTATTTTGCTTTTAATCTCGTCCAAACTCCGAACTCTGCCCAGTATATAGTAATCGCCTCCAATGCCTGCGGCTCTGCTGCTGGACGATTCGCTCTGCAGGACCAGAGCACTTTTCAGCCCGACTTTGGCTCTTTCGACTTCTTCCTCACTGATACTGTCGCCGAGTCGATTGAACTCAGCTATTATTACATCGAGCGTCTCCTGTCCCTTTTCCGGCGTTGTGCCTGCATAGCAGGCTATACCGGCCGCTTCCTTCAGGCCATGATACGATGCTTTGACGGCATAGCACAAACCCCGCTTTTCTCTTACCTCCGTAAATAATCTGGCGCTCATCCCGCCGGAAAGAACCGATACTGCGATCCTGGCATTATAGTAGTCTTCGTCGGTCGGCCTGACCGTCCCGGTCATCAGGCCGATATGCACTTGAGCACCTTCATTATGTATATGCGTATATTTACCTGCTTTGGACCCAAGTGTGAGCGGTTCAAGGGGCTTCTGCCGGTCTGTTTCAAACAGATTTTTCATTTGTGCAACGATAGCATCGAAGTCATATTTGCCCGCAATCGAAAAAATTGTCCCCGACAGATTGAAACTGTCCTTTACAATTTGCTTTGTCTTCTGGGCCGTCAAGGTCTGTAATTCTGCAATTTCACCTAAGGTGCTGCGTCCCAAAGGGTCCGGATAAAACTGCTCTCGCAGCTTCAACATAACTTTCTGCCGAGGGTCATCATCCAAAGCTCGCACTGCGTCGATTGCAAGCTGCCTCGCTAATTCAAACTGGTCTTGCTTCAGGCTGGCCCGTAGTATTATATCGGCATATAATTCTATTGCCTTAGCCAGGTTCCCTGCTTCCAGAACAGCCCCGATGGTTATAAAAGAGCTGCCGACCGAGCTGGCGCGATGCAAACCGAGCCCGTCAAGCGCATCACCAAGTTCTCTGCTATTTCTATCACCGGCGCCTCTGAAAATCCAGTCGGCAATAACACTTACGGCCCCACAGCAGCCCTCCGGAAGCCGCGCTGCTCCCCCCGGCAGTATAAAGTCGAACGCCACCGACTCGACCGCCTCCATCGGCTCACCCAGGACAACCATCCCGTTCTCTAAGATATGTTTATCGAAAATTTCCATTATTATCAGCTTATATACATAAAGGAAATACTGATTCTACCAATAAAAGGAGGTGTTTTCAAAGAAGTGTTCAAAAAAATCTGTACGTTATCAAATCCCCAGCGCCTCTATTTGCTTCATGAATTGAAGATACACACTCACTGTGAGATAAGTGAGCAAAACAGTAAACGCAATAATTAAACCGGTAATGACTATCTTGGTAATTATTTTATAACGCGGATTTAACCATACCATCGGCAGGGCAAGGGGGCCCAGGACGAGCAGTGCAACTACAACAGCAGATGTGGAAAAATACCATTTCGTCTTAGACTTGCCGCTTTTTTCGAGAAACTCGCCGCAGAAACGGCATTTCACAGCTTCGTCCTGAATTTCCTCTGCACAAAATGGACACTTCTTCATAATCGCAAAACTCTATACGAGTTATATGCAACAAGCAATGAACTATGCCACTGCAGCAGTCTCTTCGTCGATATGGTCGAACCTGACGCTAATCTTCTTACTTACCCCACGTGTCTGCATCGTTATTCCGAACAGCACCTCTGCAATACTCATCGTGCGTTTCGAGTGGGTGATAACTACGAACTGTGAGTCCTTCTGAAATTCCCTCAGCATCATATTGAAACGCTCGTTATTCGCCTCATCCAGTGTGGCGTCAACCTCGTCCAAAAAGCAGAACGGCGACGGTTTTATCTTGAAAACCGAAAACAGCAGCGCAATTGCTGTCAGCGCCTTTTCACCGCCGCTGAGCAGCGATATACTCATTGTCTCCTTGCCGGGCAGCCGTGCTATTATATCAATCTCCGCTTCGAGAATATCTTCGGCATCCTCAATTACTATATCGGCCTTACCCCCGCCGAACAGCTTTCGGAAAATCTGCTGGAAGTGACCCCTGACCTCCTCGAAAGTTTCTTTGAATTTCTCTCTGCTTTTCGTGTTAAGGCGGCTTATTAATTGCTGCAATTGGGCCTTGCTCTTGTTCAGGTCCTCCAACTGGCTGCTTAAAAACTCATTTCGTCTTTCAAGGTCTTCCTGCTCGGCTATGGCATCCACATTTACATTGCCCAGCCGTTCAATCTTGCCCCGAAGTTCGGCAATCTCTTCCCTTACCTTGTCCCAGTTTACACTGCTTTGCTTATAATTCTCGTAGGCGGCGACCAAATCAATTTGAAGCTCCTCCTGCACTCTTTCGACAAGTCCCTGCCCCTTCACCTCTAACTGGCTCAACTCTATTTTAAGCTCGCCGATAGCGGACTCAATCCCACTTTGTTCCGCCCTTTTCTGGCGAATTAATTGTTCTGTTCGTTTTTGCTCCTCAATCAGTTTTTCAATCTTCTCCTGAAGCAGGTTGCTGCTTTGCTGGTTCTTCTCTTTTTCAATAAACAGCTCCGATATTTCCGCCTCGCAGCCGAGAACATCCCTGCTCGAATTCTGAATCTCTAATTTCGAATTTCTAATTTCCCCCTCCGCCGTCTCCATAGCTGTCTGGTTTTCCTGTATCTGGCTTTGCAGCGATGCAATCGTCTGCCTCAATGCTTTAATTTGTTCGGTAATCTGCCCCTGTGCAACCCTCAAATCCGTCAGTCGGCTCGTCTGTCTCTGTTGCTCTGCCTTTTGTCTGGAATACTCCGCCTCGAGTTCTTCTATGTGTTTTGTCCGCTGGTTGTTTACCGTCTCCAGCTCCTGCAATTTTTGCTTCGAGTCGTATTCCTTCTGCACCGATTGAGCAATTTGTGCTTCCAGCAGCTTGATTTCGCCGGCTATCAACGGCTGCTCTTCGCTTAATCGTTTTATATTCTGCTCGTAAACCGTCAGCTTCGAGCTAACCTGCATCTTTTCGGTATTCGCTTCATAAATAGCTGTCCGCAGCTCCCTGCACAATTTAGTCAAATGCTCTTTAGCGTGGCTGTTCTTCTCAATCTGCCCCTCGACATCCGCGATTTCCTCCGTGACTTTTGCAACCATCTGCTGCAGTTGACGAAGCCGGCTCTTGCGTGATATCAGCCCCGTCATTTTCCCCAAAGGCCCGAGTTTTATTGCTCCGTCGTTGCTTAAAAATTCACCTTTTAGCGTAACAAACTTATAATCATCTCCAATTTGTTCAGCCGGCTCAATCGCCGCATCAATCGAATCGACAATTAACGTCTTGCCTAACAGCTTCCATATTAAAGGTGCGTATTTGCTCTGCCCTTTTACGAATTCGGCAAGCCTGCCCCTTATCTGCGGGAATTTTGAAAAGTCCTTTTTGTCCACAAATGGTTCTATTTTATCTATGCTTACGAAATTCACTCTGCCTTCGAGTCTTTCGATTGTTTCTTTATCCGCCATCAGCTTGCTTGTGCTGTTTATTATCAGGGAATCTGTCCTGCCCTCGAGCGATGCCTCAACGGCATTTGCATATTCGACCTCGGCCGTTATCGCCTCCGCCAGCACCCCCTCAACGTAATCGAATTTAGAACGGTTTTGCAGGATGTTTTTAACGGCGTTGTTAAGGCCTTCGCGCCTTGTCTCCATATCTGTCAATACTGACAATTCGCTGTTCAGCGCGCTTCGTACCTCTTTGCTCTGTGCCAATCGCCTGTTTTCCGTCTCAAGCAGGCTGTCGATTTTCTCTATTTCTTCGTGTTTGCTGTCAAGACTTTGCTGCAATTCGCCCAGCACCTTTTCAATATCGCCCAGCCGGGCGATATGCTGCGCCTTTTCCGTTAATACCTTTTCAAGCTCTGCCTGGCTGGTTTCCGCCCGACCGGACAAACGGTCTTTCTGGCTGGATAAATTGTTACGATAAACACTGATGCTCTGAACCTCGTTATGAAGCTGTGCCGTCCTTCTGACTATGTCGATAATGCCTGATTTTTCATCTTCCAAATCCGCATAAAGACGGACGCAATCAGTGTCTATTTCCTGGATGGCTTTTTGAAGCTGCTCGGTCTGCCGGTTCTTCTCTTCGAGCATTTTCTCGCCGTCTGTTAGCTCGATTCCGTATTGATTCAAATCGCCTTCGAAAAGGCTTTTCTGCTCCTGGAGTTTCTCGGCTCTTTTCTCTGCATTTTCTTTCCTTTGCTGCAGTTCTGCAATCCGGGTTCTCAGAAATTCTATTCTTTGCAGGTTCTGCTCGATTTTACTTTGCACTGCGACAAGGCAGTTTCCCGTGCGGTTTAGCTCGTTCTCCGTTTCAATTATCTTCCGGCCAGATTCGCTCATCAAGGCGTCGTTTTTTGCCACCTCGGCAACGATGCCGACAAGCTGGTTTTCGAGCTTTTCGAGCTGTGTTTTTTTCTCGCCATTCAGACTGCGGTTCTTTGCGTATTCAGCCAAGGAGTAATTAACCTGCAGCTCTTTGAGTCTATCGCAGTATTGCAGGTAGTTCCTTGCCTTGCCCGCCTGGAATTTTATGCTTCTAAGCTGTTTTTGCACTTCGCTTAAAATATCCGCAAGCCGCAGTAAATTTTGCTCCGTATATTCCAGTTTGCGAAGGGCCTCTTTTTTATGCGCTTTATATTTGCTTATACCTGCTGCTTCTTCGAATATAGCTCTTCTCTCCGCTTTCGAAGCGCTTAAAAGCTGCCCAACCTGTCCCTGCTCGATAATCGAGTAGGCCTTGACGCCCACACCTGTGTCCATAAACAATTCGCGAACGTCCTTTAACCTGCAGGCTTTGTTGTTTATACGGTATTCGCTTTCGCCGCTTTTATAAATCCTGCGTGTAATCTGCACCTCGTCGGTTTCGATTTGTAATTGTCTTCTGCCTGTCCCGTTGGGATTCGAGAAAAACAGGCTTACTTCAGCCGCTCCTGCTGACTTTCTGCTGCTGCTGCCGCCGAATATTACATCCGCCATTTGTTCGCTTCGAAGGCTCTTGGCGCTTTGGTCGCCAAGCACCCATTTTACCGCATCAACAATATTGCTCTTGCCGCAGCCGTTGGGGCCGACAATGGCGGTTATTGGCGCATCGAAAGCCAGTTCTACTTTGTCGGCGAAGCTTTTAAATCCATCAAGTACGATTTTCTCAAGTTTCATCTGTTTTTACCTGTTCTTGATTATGATATCTGATATTGCGCAGGCTCGCTCCATTCGGGCCGATACGCACTAATAATATCGGCCTATGACCTATTTTCTCTTGATAATTCGGTCGATTTTTGGCAGGGGCCCGGCCTGAAACTCTGCGTCCACCGCCCCTTTGTCACTCATCTGCCTTAAAAGGGCTATCGCTTCAGCGTATGAAACGTTTAATCCTCGATACTCTTGTCTGGTTTTCGTAATAGGTTCCTCGCACAGTGTTTGGATAATGGCGCCAAGTTCAAACGAGCTTTTCAATTGAACTGTTACATTGGGTCGTTTGGGGTGTTTGCGGATTATTGAAACATATTTCTGGCCTGCTGGAGCATTTATTACTATGCTGCCGTCTTCTGACTGGATAAAGATATTGTCGTGGCAGTATATCGGAGCACCGAACAGCACAATTCGAGGCTGACCGCTCCGAGAAACATAAATCCCCTTGTGTTCGGCTTGTGCGATTTGTTCAAGATAAAAATTACGCGCAATCAGCTTTTGTGATACCGCAATATCCTCTAATTTTCTTAATTTTTCATATGCCGCCAGCTTGATATTGAAATCGCTGTCTCGCAGCAAGTTTCGCGATATCGCAATCGCATCGTTCCGGCTCGCTGATGCGGTAATCGCCTCCAATGCCTCGAGTCGATAAGCTGAATCTTTATTTGATGCTATTTCTCGAAGGGTATTCAAACCCTCGTCGCTGCCTATGTTGAGCATGCATCTGGCTGCCCCCAGACGCACCCGCTCATCGGATGAATTCAGCAGTACCGCTAACTTGCTGATACTTTCATTGCCTATAGCCTCAAGAGCGATTTCAGATGCGTACTTATCTTCTGAAATAGCAAGTTTTTTAACGAATGTGCTTATTCTCTCCCTGGTAGCTTCCGGCGTCCCAGTAAGGTACATTGCCCTGATTATCGATACGAATCTTTGTTTTTGTTTTTTGTATGCAGATGGTATTTTCAGTTCAATCTGGCTGGGTGAAACCGCTCTGGCTGTGCCGCTGCCAAAGTGACCGTTTAATTTATTGCTAATAAGGCTTGCGATTCTATAATCCGGCCGATGAAGCCCCAGGCTTATCTCATACTCGTCGAGGACCCTTCCTCCACCCAGGATATAGCCGGTTTTTTTATTCTTTTTGTCCGGACTTATGGTATCTATAAAGACTGGCCCTTTCGCCGCAGCCAACACTTTCATAGCTATACCGAACCCGCCCGCCGCCTTAAGCTCAGCACCATACAGCCACCCGCCTTCTAAAGAGGTCGTTTGTGTGCCGGGCATCGCAGCTATTCTTACATCGAAGTATTGGTTTTTCGGAACCGCTGTCGGCATAATCCCTTGAACCACTACCACCGCCGTATCGCTACTATTGATAAGCTCATCAACGTTCACTTTTTCTTCATTCAATTGCTGCAGGATATATTGTTTAAGATACTCTCTAACCGGGGCCGGACATTCCGCCGAACCGGTTCCGTTTAATCCGCCAACCAGGCCGTATCCTTCGACAGGGATTAATTCGAAGGAGAACGCCTCCGCAACCGACCCTATTGTAGTGCCCAAATCTATATCAGTTAAAGGTTCTTTTTCGACCATCTGTTTATCATCACAGCCGGTTATGAAAAAAGTAACAAACAGTATGCTTACCGCAAAAATTGTTTTTATATGTCGGATATCCATCGTAATAAATACCAAAAAAACTATTGCTGTTTATTGTTCACTATCATTATCGTTGTTAAATATCGGTTCCCTCCAATACTAAGTCATAATTCTTAAATAGTCAATCATTTACTCTCCGATTATCTGGCAGATGATAGTCCTTGTTCTTGCCCTGGTATCAAAATCTACCAGCACAATTTGCTGCCAGGTACCCAGGGTAAGTCTTCCTTCTACAACAGGCACACTCAGTGAAGGCCCCAATAGAGCGGCCCTTACATGAGAATGACTGTTATCATCGTGCCAGGTCTCTTCGTGCTCATATTGGCCGGCTCGCGGCGCAATTTTCTCAAATGCCACCGCTATATCGTGATTTACCAGACCAGGCTCATATTCGGTCGTCGTAATCCCAGCCGTTGAGCCAACATTGAAAAGAGTAACGGTTCCCGAGAGTATATCGGATTGAGCAACAACCTCGCTTACCTCCTCGGTGATATTAATGATTTCGCAATTGCCCGATGTTTTTACTTTGATTTTTTCTGTTTTGACCATTATTGGATGAACCCTGTTAAAAAAGCTGCCATTCCGTCAACGCCGGCTAAGATACTGAGTATAAGCGGCTTTTGCAAGTATGGCCTTTCTACGCCAACACAGGGGGGGCTTTATACCGCTTCCTTGCGCTAATATAGCCCTCAGAACGGTTAAAACAAAAAATTTTCATTTTTTTAGCTTCTCCTATTGACGATATTATTATTTAGGTTAAAATAATGTAATAGTGGTTAGGCGGAGGGTTTATTTTGATGCGTGGCCATTGTTTTGTCCTAAAAACGCAAAAAGCTCTTTGACAAGTTAACAGTTAAGCCAAATAAGCAGCGAAAGTGCAGTTCATTGTAGTAAATATGTATTACTACGAGGAGCATTAAAACTTTTTTAATTCAGCACTTTCGGTGCATATGCCAAAGTGTTGAGCCTTTCTCGACGATTTCCCAAACTGCCTGCTTTCGAGCGGCAGGGCGGGTTCGACGAATAAATTTGAAGGGTTTGATCCTGGCTCAGAACGAACGCTGGCGGCGTGGCTAAGACATGCAAGTCGAACGGTCCGGAACCTGTTTGTTTACAAATAAGTTCTGGATAGTGGCGTAAGGGTTAGTAATGGATAGGTGAACGTACCCTTTGCTTCGGAATAGCGTCGTTTGCCTTCGGGCAAACTTCCGAAAGGGGCGGTAATACCGAATAATATCATTTGTCGATGGACATGTGTTCAAAGATTTATCGGCAGAGGAGCGGCCTATCTCCTATCAGCTTGTTGGTGAGGTAATGGCCCACCAAGGCTACGACGGGTAACGGGACTGAGAGGTTGTTCCGTAACATCGGGACTGAGACACTGCCCGGACCTCCACGGAGGGCTGCAGTAACGAATCTTGCGCAATGGGCGAAAGCCTGACGCAGCGACGCCGCGTGCGGGAGGAAGTCCCTCGGGATGTAAACCGCTGTCAGGGGTAAGAAAGTCCGCTTCGGCGGATTGATCTAACCCAAAGGAAGTCACGGCTAACTTCGTGCCAGCAGCCGCGGTAAGACGAAGGTGGCAAGCGTTGTTCGGTATCACTGGGCTTAAAGAGTGTGTAGGCGGAAAGGTAAGCGTCCTGTGAAAGCCCCCGGCTTAACCGGGGAACTGCGAGACGAACTGCTTTTCTTGAGGCAAGTAGGGGTGCACGGAACTCTTGGTGGAGCGGTGGAATGCGTAGATATCAAGAGGAACGCCGGTGGAGAAATCGGTGCACTGGGCTTGTTCTGACGCTGAGACACGAAAGCGTGGGGAGCGAACGGG
>CAZCIR010000018.1:0-44511 GCA_964499145.1 uncultured Pirellulales bacterium
TTGTAGAGGCCGAGAAGAAGTGCATATACTGTGGAAGTGAGAGCGATTTACATAAGGAGCATATCGTGCCAAGGTCGCTGAGAGTTAAGCCGGAATGCGAGAGGTGCGAAACCATACAGGGGATACATAATCAGATATGGGCGTGCGGGAGGTGTAACTCGATGAAGTCGGCAAAAGGACTGTATCAATTCTTCAAAGTCAAATTTCCAGCGGAACGGAAATACTATGACCTGATACCGGCATTGTTAGAGAAGAAATATCTTAAGACGATATACAATAGCGTAAGCCATCCCTGACGGGACTGCCATTTGTGTGCTGGGACGCTGGACGGCGGGAATATAGACGGCGACCCCAACTGACGACATTCTGGGGCAGGTGGGGAAATGACGGTATTAGATATCGACCATATAATTGCGTAGTAATTGGAACCACCGAATTGCAAGGCAATATAAGAGAATAAGAGCAAAAGAACGTAGAAAAGATAAAGCCCCCGCGGCACCTGTCCTAGGGACTCCGCCGTAAGGTGTCCTGTGGACTTACGGAGAGCGGGATAGAACGTTTGTTCGTCAATTAGTGCCATTGACCTCTTTCAAGCAGTTTTGCAGAAAATCTTCTCGCTGAAAAATTTGCAAAAATTTATTTGCAAAACCTTTTCTTTCGTGTATAATTGGTGTTATGAGTCGAACTTACACAACTCGTTCCTCGCGCAAGGCTGTTCTGAGCCTTAGCATCCTCCTTTTGCGCCGCAAGGCGCAATAATCCATTTTACACCCAAAAAATCTATATTTCTAAACCCTCGTTTTTTAATAAATTCGTAGCAATTTACCTCTGTTTGGGGTAAATTTGCCCCAATCAGCGTCAATTTTGGAGAAAACAAATGGCTGAAGAAAAAATCTTAATTTTCGACACTACTTTACGCGACGGCGAGCAGGCCCCGGGCGCTTCTCTGTCAATTCCTGAAAAGCTCGAAATCGCCCGGCAATTAGCGATTTTAGGCGTCGATATAATCGAAGCGGGCTTTCCGGTCTCCTCGCCTGTGCAGTTCGAGGCCACTAACCAAGTCGCCAAGCAGATAATCGGCCCAATCATAACCGGCCTGGCCCGTGCAAATGAAAAGGATATCGAAGCCGCTGGCAAAGCCGTCGCCCCGGCTAAAAAGAAACGTATCCATACTTTCATCGCAACTTCGCCGATTCATATGAAATACAAGCTGAAGAAAAATAGCGCCGAAGTCCTGAAAATGGCTGTCGAGGCCGTCAAATACGCAAAGACATACACCGATGATGTCGAATTCTCTCCTGAGGACGCCTGCAGAAGCGAAATGTCGTTTCTTATCGAAATCCTGACCGCCTGTGTAGAAGCCGGTGCGACGACGTTAAATATACCCGACACAGTCGGCTACATCATACCGTACGAGTATGGTCGAATCATTGCCCAGCTCAAATCAGACGTACCCGGCATAGACAAATGTATAATAAGCACCCATTGCCACAATGACCTTGGTATGGCGGTGGCAAACTCGCTGGCTGGTGTCCGTAATGGGGCAAGACAGGTAGAGTGTTCCGTCAACGGACTCGGCGAACGAGCCGGTAACGCTGCGCTCGAAGAGGTTGTAATGGCGATACATACAAGGCCGGACTTCTTCGGCGGTTCGGCTTTGCTCGCCACAGGCAAGAACAGGACTAGGCCGTTAAAAACAAATATAAACACGAAACAGATTTACAAGACAAGCCAGCTTGTCTCTCGCCTGACCGGGTTCGTAGTGCAGCCGAATAAGGCAATCGTAGGAGCCAACGCCTTCGCACACGAAAGCGGCGTGCATGTGGACGGCGTGCTAAAGGAACGAAAGACCTATGAAATAATGACCCCCGAAAGTATCGGCCTAAGCAGCTCCCGTATGGTGCTGGGCAGACACACAGGCAGGCACGGCTTTGTCGACCGCTGCAAAAAACTCGGCTACAAGCTCACCAAGGACGAGATTGAGCAGGCGTATCAAAAGTTTCTGCAGGTGGCTGACAAGAAAAAAGAGATTTTCGATGAGGACGTTGTCGCGATTATTGACGACGAGGTGCGGGTAGTCGAGCATACCTTTGAGCTGGAGTATATGCGGGTGCTGATAGAGACGGGGACAAGTCCGACGGCAATAGTTAAAATCCACAGCAAAGGTAAATTAAAAGAAGCGCAGGCCGAAGGCGACGGACCCGTTGATGCAGCTTACGAGGCGATACGTGAGGCGACCGGTTTCTCGCCGAACTTGGAGAGCTATTCGATACGAGCGGTTACAAGTGGTAAAGAGGCCCTCGGCGAAGCAACCGTCAGAATTAAGCAGAACGGCCGAACCTACATCGGCAGAGGCGTCTCGACCGACATCATCGAGGCAAGCGCAAAGGCCTACGTCGACGCTATCAACAGAATGGTAGCAAGAAAGGACACCGGCTCGGAGCCGGAACTAAAAGTTGAACTGTAACCTGAAAAATCAAAGGTAAAAACCTATGACAATGACGATAACGGAAAAAATATTAGCAAAAGCGGCAGGCAAGAAAAAAGTTGTGCCGGGGGAGATTATAGATGCAAAGCTCGATATCGTTATGTGTGTAGATGTTACTACACCGCCGGCTATCTCAATGCTTAAGCAGCACGGTATCGATAAAGTTTTCGACCCAGAAAAAATAGTCGTTACACCCGACCATTTTCAGCCGGCCAAGGATATAAAAAGCGCAGAGCTTCACAAACGCCTCGATGAATGGGCAAGGCGCCACAATATAAAACATTATTACAAGCTCGGCAGGGCCGGCGTCTGCCACGCACTATTGCCAGAACAGGGACATATTCGACCAGGCGAAGTCATTGTCGGGCCTGATTCGCATACCTGCACCTACGGCGCCTTTGCTGCATTCGGCACCGGCATCGGCTCAACCGATGCGGCCGCAGCAATCGCAACAGGTAGGCTGTGGTTCAAGATCCCTGCTTCGATAAAAATCGTCCTTAACGGCTCACTGCCTAAAGGTGTTTACAGCAAGGACGTAATCTTAGCTGTAATCGCGCGAATAGGTGTTGATGGCGCACTTTACAAGGCAATGGAATTTACCGGCCCAGCGCTGAAAGAGATGTCGATGGAAGCAAGAATGACCATAACGAATATGGCCATCGAAGCCGGCGCAAAAAACGGCATCATCGGCTTTGACGATATCACAAAACAATATCTCAATGAGCATCTGAAAGAAAAAACCGAATATACTGTGTACGAATCTGCCCCTGATGCTGAATACATTGTGACCGAAGAATTTGACTGCTCGAAAATCGAGCCGATGGTCGCCCTGCCGCATCTGCCCAGCAATGGTGTGCCTATCGGCAAATGCGCCGGCAAAGCGATGGACCAGGCATATATCGGAAGCTGCACCAACGGCAGAATCGAGGACCTGCGAATAGCAGCCAAAATCCTTAAAGGAAGACAAGTTGCCATTCGCACAATTGTCGTCCCTGCAACACCTGAAATCTGGAAGCAGGCGATGGACGAAGGTCTGTTCGATATATTCTATACGGCCGGCTGTGTAATCGCCGCCCCGACCTGTGGCGCATGCCTTGGCGGCTTTATGGGTGTCCTGGCTGAAGGCGAGAAATGCGTCAGCACAACAAATAGAAATTTTGTCGGCAGAATGGGACATCCGAAAAGCGAAGTCTATTTAGCTTCGCCGGCCACCGCAGCAGCAAGCGCAGTCGAAGGCAAACTAACCGACCCAAGAAAATATATATGAGGTAAAAATGTCAAAAGCACATGTTTATAAACGCGACCATATAAATACAGATGAAATAATACCAGCTCGGTATTTAAATACCGACAACGAAGCTGAGCTTGCAAAGCACTGCCTTGAAGATTTAGATCCTGACTTTGTTAACAAGGTCGAAAAAGGAGATATAATCGTTGCAGGCGAGGATTTCGGCTGCGGCTCATCCCGAGAGCACGCCGTCTGGGCTATCCGCGCAGCAGGCGTACAGACAATCATTGCTAAATCCTTCGCCCGAATCTTCTATCGCAACGCTATCAATAACGGCTTTTATGTGATTGAACTACCGAAGCAAACAGAGAAAATAAACGACGGTGACGAGCTTGAGATTGATTTCAAACAGGGCCTGATTAAAAACAAAACAGCCGATATTGACATCAAATTTAATCCGCTGCCGGACTTTGCGCTTGAGATAATCGACGCCGGCGGCCTGTTAAACAAATTGACCCGGAAAAATCGTTAAGTATATCTGTTGGAGGTTGCAAACAATGAGTGCTAAACAAAATCCTGATGATAGTATTACGCTCAATCAGCTCGAAGGTATTCAGAGAAGTATCACTAACCGGCTTAAACAGCTTCAAAGGAAAGTACGCCAAAGTGAGAAAGAGGTTATCTTTGAGCTGATACAATTAACGCGCGAGAACTTATACAGAAAGGCCCAGATTCTCTGCCAAGAAAGGGATTCCTACAAAGAGAAGTTCCAGGCCATAAGCAAGATTCTGGAAAAATAGAATATTGTGTCGTATCTCGAATGTGTGATTTGATAACCTGAGAGGTTGGCGTGATCGGCTAAATTATATAAGAAAAAAGCGTAAGAGGAAAGAATTATGAGTAACAAAAGACATCAAGGTGATAGCAAAAATTTCGAAGAACTAAATTTTAAAGAACAAACTCAAGCGATTAACATGCGTTTGCTGAACATCGGGCAAATGATAAACGCTAATCTGCACAGAGCACGTGAAGAAAGCAGAGATGTTACCTATCTGCTTAACACGCGCTATCAGCAAGTCCTGGCACTCGCAGAAAAAGTTCAGCAATTAACTGGATAAACATCCTTTCGAAAGGTATAAAATGGTCGAAGACAACAGCCTGCTGAACCATACAAAAATAACTGTTGGTACAATAGCTAATGTACTCATTGAAATTAAAAATGAGCACAAGGTTTTCAGAGCATAGGGTTTAAATCCAAGAATACGCAAATGAAAAGCCATATAGAGTTGATTGCGATTGCGGTATTATTTCTCCAAGGGTGCACAATAAATGAACAATATCAGCTATCTGAGCATGAGAGGATACAGAGATATCTCGATTCCAATCTTGGAACAATAAAAAGGGTTAGAGACACGAGTTTCTTACTTTTTATAGAGTCGAAGCCTGAAATGGATTCTAAGCTTTGGGAGATTATAAATCAGTTAAAAAAGGAAGTGATGCACGAAAACACTTCAGGCTCTTTACCGCTGTCGTGTAGAGAATTATCGAAAGAACTTTTAGAGCTCATCGAATTTGTTGAATCAGAAGGACCTCCTTTATCTGATGTTGAACGAGAAGAAATTACAGTCTCATTTATTGAGGTCGTCAATAAAATATTAGATCCGTCTTTACCTGACGACGAGCAGAAAAAAAACCTCATCTCATTTGCTATTGACAACGTTTGGCCTGTCGCTCAACGCAATGAGATAGAAGAATACATCAAAGAAAGCTTCTTTGGTGGCTACGTCATTTGTGGCATGAATAAAGATGATGTGCTTGTTATCAAAGGACGACCGGATTCAAAATATGAATCCATCGACAGTGCCTTTAGGAGATACTCAAGGTGGAGTTATGACAACTACGGAGATAGTCAAAACATTACCTTCACAAATGATGTAGTTGATGATATTTCAACGTTTGAGCATAGGTATCGTTATTAGACTTAGCCAGATCGGTTTTTGAGGTAAGCCAGTGGTAGGAGGAAAATTATGAGCAGAGGAAAAAAGTCAGAGGCAGAGAAAATACAACTGCAAATTACCAAGAGAATTAGAAAAATCGAAGCAAAGCTAAAGGCGATTGGTGATATCAAGGACGACATAAAATATATAGATGAATGGTCGCATAAGCTCTATGAACACGGCAATAAACTTGAAAAAGAAAAAGGGTAGATATGGTCTTTTAGAAAAAAGGAGTTTTGAAGTGTATAAGATAGCAGTGATACCCGGCGATGGCACCGGGCCGGAAGTAACGGTCGAGGCGGTAAAGGTATTAAAAGCCGCTGCGAATAAGTTCAATTTCAAAGTCGATTTGACTGAGTTCGATTTCGGCGGCGAAAGATATAAAAGGACAGGCGAGACTCTGCCGGATAGCGGCGTCGAGGAGCTTCGCAAATTCGATGCGATTTTGCTCGGTGCAATCGGCCATCCTGAAGTTGCGCCCGGAATCCTCGAAAAGGGCATTCTGCTCAAAGCCCGCTTCGAGCTTGACCAGTATATCAACCTTCGGCCAGTTAAACTCTATCCCGGGGTCGAGACACCTTTGAAAGACAAAGGCCCGAATGACATAAACTTCACTGTGGTTCGCGAAAACACCGGTGATATGTACACTGGCACCGGCGGTTTTACAATGAAGGCAACACCTCAGGAAGTGGCGGTGCAGTCGGCAGTCTATAGCCGTTTTCAGGTTGACCGCTGCTTAAAATACGCCTTCGAATACACCAGAAAGTTCGGCAAAAAAGCAACCGGCAGAGGAGAAAATAACACCCTTGCCCTTTGCGGAAAAACAAACGTCTTAACGTATATTTACGACCTGTGGGAAAGGGCCTTTCACGAAATGGGCCAAAAAGAATATCCGGATATTAAAAGGGAATATTACCACGTTGACGCCACCTGTATGTGGATGGTCAAGAACCCCGAATGGTTTGACGTCATCGTAACCGGCAATATGTTCGGCGACATTATCACCGACCTCGGCGCAATAGTGCAGGGCGGGATGGGCATTGCCGCAGGAGGCAATCTCAATCCCGAAGGCGTCAGTATGTTCGAGCCAATCGGCGGAAGCGCTCCGAAATATACAGGCAAAGGACTAATCAATCCACTGGCTGCAATTTGCGCAGCACAGATGTTGCTTCAGACATTAGGTGAAGAAAAGGCAGCAGAGGTAATCGAAAAAGCTGTAATGTTCACAACCGCCAATAAGCTTAAATCGCTCCAGGCTGGAAAAATGGGTTACTCTACCAGCCAAGTTGGAGATATAGTTGCCGAAAAAGTAGCTGAATAGAACTATGCCTGCTAATTTAACTCCGGAATATTTCAAAGCCGAGCGGTGGTATCGTGAAGCAACTACCAACGAGGAAAAAATCCTCGCCGTGGAATGTATGCTGGCTGTAATGCCAAAGCACAAGGGCACCAACCACCTCAAGGCAGACCTTCGCCGCAAGCTCAGCAAACTAAAAGAATCGCCCGCAAAAAAGGGAAAAGGCAAACACGTTGACATCTTCCATATCCAGCGAACCGGAGTAGGCCAAATCGTTCTCTTGGGCACACCGAACTGCGGTAAAAGCTCAATTGTCGCCGCCCTGACCAATGCAAAAGTTAACGTCGCTGGATTTCCATTTGCAACAAATGCGCCCGTGCCCGGGATGATACAGTTCGAGGATGTCCAGATTCAGCTCGTCGATATGCCGCCTATCACCACCGACCACAGCGCCCCAGGCCAGGTCGGAACATACCGCAACTGTGACCTGATTGCTATCTGTATCGACCTCTCCGCCGACGTTAAACAACAACTGCGAATCTGTCTTGATTTCCTCGAATTGAGAAACCTGCTTATCGCCGAGCAAACACCCGCCGTTGACGGTAAGGGCAACGTTCTCGGCAAAAAGGCCTTCTGCATCTGCACAAAGTGCGATATCGCAAAACCCGGCGTCCTTGAAACCATCAAAAAATCACGCAGGTATCCTTTTGAATTTGTGAAGGTTTCCGTAGAGAACGGCGAGGGGATGGACAAACTGAGCGAGGTTTTCTTCAGGCAGTTGGGTATTATTCGCATCTACGCCAAGCCGCCGGGCAAAAAACCCGATATGGATGACCCGTTCACACTGCCGGCCGGCTCAACCGTTATGGATATGGCCACTGCTATTCACAGGGAATTAGCGGATAAACTTAAATTCGCCAGAATATGGGGCAAAGACGTCTACGACGGACAAAACGCACAGAGAAGTCATATCCTTAACGACAAGGATATTATCGAGTTGCATTTCGCGTAATTTTCTGCTATGATTTAAATGCTAAAATTAAAAATTCAAAAACAGTGGTCTTCTAATGGAATGCAAAAAAGAGCAAAACTTACAAAACTGTAATTGCACGTATCCATGTAACAAAAAGGGGATATGCTGCGAATGCATAAGGTTTCATCTGGTCATGAAAGAGCTTCCCGCCTGTTGTTTCCCCGATGACGTTGAGAAAACTTACGACCGCAGCTTCCAGGCTTTCGCAAAAGCCTGGAAATTGTAAAGCTGTCTCGCCTATGGTAATTCAGTAAAGTAGCTCCAAATCCGGCTGGCAGTGCACCGGCTTGCGTCGGACTGAATATAAAAACCGCCTTGCGATGCTTGTATTTTTGAGTTTAAGTCACGATTAACAGGCCGAGCCAGGGGACAAGGTTGAAAACCATCCAAAAAATCTTGTAGAGCTAAATAAACGAGTAGATCATCGTATTGAAAGTTTCCCGAGAGACACCGAAGATTTTGCTATGAATCGGGTATATCCAATCTCTGGCAACGATGCAGGCCAGGAATGGGATAAGCAGCACTATTCCGTTAATAATGGTGCACCACAAAAAGAAAGCCTTGAGCGTAATGATATCCATAACATTTCTCATTTTTCCATTGTATTATCAATGTAACCGGATGAAAAAGCATCTGCAATTAGAATTTAAGCAGCTCATCCGGCCAGTCTTTACTCAATATCTGTTTCAAATTTCCATCGTCGTCGAGGATAACAACTTCCTTTCGTCGGGCTGGGGTATTCGTGTCCTTGGTTAGATAATGAGATTTTTCCGAAACAAGGCAGGAAATCTGACCAAGGCCTTTCCATTGTGCGACAAGTTTCGGCGGCGAGTCATCTCCAAATGATTCATTTTTATCAATAAGTATTTTCGAGGAATCAAGTTCCTGGCCAAGCGCGTATATACCGAGTGTATTTTTATTTCCCGGCAGTAGAATCTTTCGCCCGTCCTGCGAGAGTGCGAATAGATAGCAATTACCCTGTGTAAAGTCAAGAGCTGTTTCAGGCAGAATCTCACTGACGGCACCGGTAAGAGTATCACAGCAGAACAGAGAGTTCTTCTCCTCATCTATTTTGCTCGAAGGAAGCGACATCTTCGCTGTTGAGAAAAAGATTCGGTTGCTGCCGTCATACTTCACAACCATCCAGGAGCAATAAAGAATGCCCGCAAGCTCTTTTACAGAACCGGTGCATACGTGTGTGGCGAATGTGGTTTCTTTTTCGGGATTGGCGGGTTCTACGATGAGCTTTCCGTTCGGGTCGGCAATAATTTTTTCGACGAGCGAACCGGGCAGGAAATCCTGGTCTTCAAATTCTTCTTTTTCCGGTTTTATGTAAGCAACCGCACGGCCGTCGGGTCGAAAGTCACAACCTATTGCAACGGCCTTCGCAACAAGCGCAGCCGGTATTTGTCGGGCTGGTGAAGCTACATACAGGTCAAAACCGTATTCGAATACGTCGCCGTTTATACGGTTGGTAACGTAAGCTATAAGACTGGAATCCGCCGAGAAAGAAATCTTCCATATATTCAGTATACTTGTGGCAATAACGGTTTTCTTGTTTAAATCATCCGATTGGGTTAGTATCAGTCTGTAATAATTCAACGGTTCTTTAAGGGTCTTTTCAACGGCTTCAGTCCCCAGCTTCTTGGTAATTGCTCCGTCAGTATCAAGTTTCTTGAAAAGATAATGAACTATCCAGCTGCGGTATTCTTCATTGTAAGATTTGAGAACGCCTTTAGAAGACAACTCGACGCTGCCTTTACTTTGTATGCTCTCTTTCACTATTGCAGCGTGGATTTGAAGAATCTTAACCTGACTCGGCGGCAGAATATTCAGCGCCTCGGCAAAGTCTTCGACGGCAATCTTTTCCCCATAGGCGATAAACCTGCCGTCAGGCGAGATAGCGGGCCAAAGCGTAGTAGTTTCTTCAGGAGCTATTTGAGTCAGAGAGCCGTCGTTTCCATCAACAATGTAAAGTGCACCACCTTTACTATAGATTCCGGTGGAACCATCTGCAGACCACTGCAGCGTGTCTTCCGGTATGCAACCTATAAAAAAAACAGCGGCCACGTATAAGGCGACAAGTAAAAAATTGACAACTTTTTTCTTAGTCATAATGTTTCTCCTTAAGATACTGTTTATAGGTATCAAGTAGATTGATTTTGTCGAAATGTTTGTGCGCATAAGGTCTTGGTTGCGTTGCAGCCAAGGCTTTTTGTTGCCAGAAGCTCTCCTTTGTCTTTGGGGTGGTCGGATGCGTCGAAGTGTAGCGGGTAACTTCTATCGAGTATTTAACCGACTGTTCTGGTTCAGACCGCTGGCCGACGGCAAAGCCAATGCCGAAGGCGATGATGATAGCCGCCGCAACTGATAATTTCATTACCAAACGCCTCGTAACGAATTTCCATATAATCGGCCCGGCAACAACCGGCTCTGATTCGGCCAGCGCCCGGGAAATATCATTATGAACTCTTCTATCAAGTTCAGTACTTGCTTTTATTCGCAGTTTTTTTATCATCCTGTGCATATCATTTGTCGATTTCATTTTTTCACCTCGCCATCCAACATTGACCGCATTTTATTTAACGCATATCTGTACCTGCCCTGCACCGTGTTAATTGAAACACCCAGTGACCTTGCAATAGTTTTAAATTTCAAGTCGCTGTACGAGTGCATAAGTAAAACTTCTCGCTGTTCGTATGGAAGTTGCGCAAGAGCCGAACCTAATTGACGCATCTCTTCACCGAATACTGCAGCAGCATCCGGGCTGTTTGAATTCGTCGAAACCACATCTGCTTTATCCAGCCCATAACTCGCATGTTTTTGCCTCGCCTTGTTTACGTTGCGCGCATTATTGGCAACACAGGTCGCCAGATAACCTTTCAAGCTGCCGGTAAGTCGAAATCTTTCGGAATATTTAAGGAAACAAACAAAAACCTCATGCACAACATCCTCAGCGGAACTCTTATCAGTCAGAAGAGCCACCGCTAAAGTTACCAAATCATCTTTGTACTTGTCATAGATGCATTGCAGGGCCTCTTTTTCACCGCGATTGAACTTCCATATAAGTACTTTGTCTTGCAGCATCAAAAGCCGATTTCCTGAACTAAAACAATTAATTGTCACTTATATAACAACTGAACCGCTGGTTTTAGTATAAGGAAAATATGACTTTTCTACCAGTTTCAGTCCGATTTGCGCATAAAAAAGACCGGGTAAATCGGCCCGGCCTCTGTCTCATTGCGCTTATAACAATTACGGCAGTCTCTAATATCCTAGGATGGCTGTTTTTTCCTCATAGATTGTTGCTATCTCATCGCTGGTTAGAGCATAGTTATATACCTGAACATCATCAATTAAGCCGTTCCAGTAGCGACCTGGTCTTTCTGCATTCTCACCAATGTAGACTGGTTTATTATTTATTTGTATGGTGCCGGAAGCCTTGGACGAAACGTCAAGGTCTCCATCTACGTATAAGCGCATCATATTCCCGTCGTAGACCCCAACAGCATGGTGCCACTGGCCGTCATTTACGTCTTTAGTGCCAAAGATACCTGACCATTCCGCACCGGGAACATCCACACCAGTGCAGGCAAATTCCAGATTGTTGTTGCCTTCATCCCTTTGAAGTCTCCAGGCGCTGTCTCCCTTGGTAACTATCGCCTGATAGTTACTGTCGAATGTATCAACCTTTATCCATGCGCTGACTGTGATTTGGTTGGTTATGTTTAATGCTGCGGCATTTCCGATGTCTACATAGTCACCATCTCCGTCGAACTTATACGCACCGCCGATTAATCCCTGTGTCAGGCTTGCATCACCCACAAGATTACCGTCGTTACCATTATCGCTCAAATCTACGGCAATATCTTCTGTATTGTCATCAAGCTTCCACCAAGCGACCAGCCTGCCAGTATTGAAACTCCAGACATCACCGGTCACTATAGAACCATCGGGCTGAATCTCATCAACTCGCCAGTAATAAGACATTTGCCTCTGCAAAGCAGGTGCTAAGGTTGAACAGGAATCTGAAACCTCTGTTAGTAGCGACAGATCATCAGCATCAGTGCCGAAATACACCTTGTGCACGGTAACATATGCACCCGGCATCCAGCTAAGCTCAAGTCCGGAAAGCCGGACACCTTCGGCTCCGTCGGCAGGATGGGGCTTGATTGCAATCGGTTCGCTGTTAAGCGGTGCGGATTCAAGTTCAGCCAACTCTTCCGGGCTGACCTCTTCAACCGTCAGGTCTGCAAATATCACTTTATAATTACCGTTGTCCGTCTTCCAGCGCATCAGTACCGCGTGAGGAAATTCATCAGTTACCTTATCACCATAGTATGCCGGGTCTTTATCCTCACTGACTAATGTCGCATAGAACGTGCTGACCATCTGCATATCAACCAGCTTCTGCATTACCTCTTGGCGCGTATTTTCATCTGCTGAATCGCCAAATTGCTCTGCCATAGCGCCCTGCAACTTTCGCAGCTCCTGCGCCATAATTAAAGGCGAAAGCTCGCTTGGATATCTGCCGTCGGTAAGTTCGGCAAAAAACTGCAGGCCTTGCACAACGTTGTCCTCGCCTGCCGACAATTCCATTTCAGCTGCGAGCTTATAATCATCGGGTATATTGGGCTCAAACTCAGCGATATCAACATCGAGGTCCCACGTGAACCCATACAGGGCCATATCCATAATCCGCGTGCCATCCTCGGAATAAGCTTCCATCTCTAATCTTACCGGCAAACCATTCTCAACAGCACACCAAAGCCGTCCCATAACATCGCCGAGTATGCCTCCGGCAATCCTGGGGTCTTTCGACTCGATACCCTCGACCTCGACCCCGTCAATTGTATTACGACCTAATTCGGTATAATCATATTTCATGAACTCTTCGACCATTTTTCTGGGGTCCCCGTTGTCCTTTTGCACCTTCTCGAGAAGCTCGTCAGTTAAGGTCATCCGCACGTATTGCTTCTCTTCAGGAACAACTGAAATAAGCAGACCTTGCGCCGGAAGAACATACACTTGTGCTGCCAGCCTGCCGTCTATATTTGTGTTCATCCGCATGCCGTAATCTCGGGAAATCAGGGCCTCTATCTCCATATTCATAGCTCCTCTCCCTTCCATGCCGGGTATACCTTTCATTTCCAGCTTCATCTGATATGAAAATGCCGGGGCTCGTTTGATATTGTCTAAAACCTGCGCCCAGGCAACACTTTCTATAGGGCTGCCGAAATGGTATATGCCTACAAATATCGCTATAATTATTACCGCCGCAACTGCCAATTTCATTATTCGACTTTTCACGATTATTCTCCTGAACTTAAGGCCTGCGCCTGCTTTATGGACCGCTTTGAGTCTTACATTTTGCTCTCGCACAATCTGGTTCATAACATTGTCTTCGAGATTCTTCAATTCAAGGGCGTTGCCGTTTTTTACAAGACGGTCATGAAGGTTTGTCAGTTCCTTTACTTCGGCCCGGCAGTTTCGGCAATCATTAAGATGTTCTGCAACTGCCTGCTTTTGGGATTTGTCCAGAAATCCCTCGATGTAAACCACCAGCAGTTCTTTGCATTCTTCGCAATTCATCTTCACACCTCATAAATCTTATTATGCTGCTGTAAAGAGCTTCGCAGCATAGCATACGCACGTGACAGCGTTTTCGTAACCGTTCCAAGAGGCATATCAAGCTGCTCTGCTATCTGATTGCAGGAGTGCTCGCCGTAATATCGCAGCAGTACGACTTTCCTATAGATTTCGGGCAGCTTCGCAATCGCCGCCTCGAGAGCGTAATCCTGCGAGAGCTCCGTCCCCGGAGCTTCTTCCGAGAACGAGCGTATGGCTTGCCGCTGACGCTGGAGTTGTTCTTTTCTTTGGTGCTCTTTCGCCACACGGTCGGCGATACCGAGTGTCCAAGAGAAAAACGAATCCAACCTTTTTAGTTTACCCATATTAAAATATGCTCGCACAAGTGTCTCCTGAGCAGCTTCCTCTGCTTGGTCCTTGTCACCTAATTTCCCGGCCAAATGGGCCAGCAATACTCCCTGATAGCGTCGCACAAGATATCGAAAATCATCCGGATGGCCGTCTAAACAACGCTCAATGTAAAATTTGTCTGGTTCCGACATATCACAATCTCGAAAAAGCTCTAAGGACTTATGCTCTCACAATATAGTGTGTAATCAGCCGCCTTTGCGACATAAAAAACAGAAAATTAGAAAATAACCACCAAAACAGCCAGCTAAAGCGCATAAAAAAGGCCAAGCAAACCAGCTCAGCCTTTGGGCGACCTTTTATTTCAAAACAATCAGACTGTATTATCAAAATCCGCCGATAATTACCCAACGGTCCGGCTGGCCAGGCATCTGCTGGACAAACGGCCCCTCTTGCTTCCACAGAGTTACTTTGCCTTCCCTCTTGATCTCAACTTCATAGGGTACACGAAGGCGGTTTGTCTCCGAATCAAGGATTGGTTTTCCCATAGAAACAATCCGGATCATATTAAGTTCACCAAATATTTCCTTTATTTTCTCAGCGGGCACGCCAGGAAACAATTTACTTGCTTTGTCATAATTCTTCGCAATCAAGGCCTCAAGGAATTGGCGGACCAATTCGACAGCAATTTCTTCGTCGCTAAGATATCCTTGAGCTAATCCCACAGTCATTAAATCGACATTTTCAGCATGATCGGGTATGCTCTCAAACGTGAACATTTTGGCATCAATCGGCTGATTATAATCGTAATACTCCAGTGTTTTCATGTATTCATACTTGCCACCTCTTAGCTTATAAAGCTCTATCGCATTAACAAGCCTTGTAGCCTGATCAATGTATAGAACCATACGCTGGAAAGATGAATCGTCCTCTGTTATAGATGTAGCGGTTATAATAATTGGCTCGGCTTTATCAGCAGGTTCGCTGATCTCAAGCTCTACTTTGCCCTGTTCCTGTTTTTCCTGTAGACGTACAACAGCCAACTTAGGGTCGAGATCCTCCATCATCTTAAGTACCTGGGCAGCGTTAGTTTCGTCTTCAACGGAAGTTAAGATGTTTTTCTCTTTAAGCCACTCTTGCTTCTGATTGCCCTTCCATATTACCTCTCTCAGGCCGCCACCTGGTGCCATCCAGTCAGGCAGATTAAGTCGCATATTTTTGGGCTGACCGTCCTGACTGAATTCTACCCAGAATTCTACCGGCTGTTCCTCGTGTGACGGAGCAATAACTCTAATGTGAAGATAACGCACACTGTGGCTGGCTTGAATCGTTTCATCGAGGGCATAAGCTGACGGAATTGACTTATTAAAAATCGTCATCGAAAATACTACTGCTAATATTATCACCGCTGTGGCGGCTAATTTTGTTATCCGACTTCTCATAATAGACCTCCATATATTCGTCTGGCGTTTAGCCGATTTTCGCTGTTTTAACTTTTCCAGATGTTCCACGGCACTGGCAAGGATTCTTTCGTCTGTTTCAGTACCGGTTCGAACATCTGATTTTCTAATTAGCTCTTTCATTTTATCTGCCGGTTTCATTTTTTACCTCGTCATCTAAAAATAACCGCAGCTTCTCGAGTCCATAACGATAACGGCTCTTAACTGTATTAACTGAAATACCGAGTGACTTTGCGATTATCTTAAATGTCATCTCTGCCTGAAAGTGCAGCATCATTACTTCCCGCTGGTCGTATGGAAGCTGAGCCATCGCACTGCGTAACTGCTGCAACTGCTCATTGCATATAATCGACCTCAACAGCTCATCCGTTTCTGAACTAACGGAATCTGTCGGATTCAACCCTGCACTTTGTTGATGCTTAATCCTGTTTACATTACGTGCACGATTGGCAACACAGGTCAGTAAATAGCCTTTGAGACTACCGGTTAGTCGAAATTTTTCGACAGACTTAACAAAAGAGACAAATACATCATGCACGACATCCTCAGCTGCGCCTGTTTCATTCAGTAAAGTAATCGCCAAAATCAGCAAATCGTTCCTGTACTTTTCATAGATGCGCCCAAGAGCGCTTCTGCTTCCGCGTTTACATTTCAAAACAAGCAGCTTGTCTTCCATTAGGCCCGCCTAATCAGGTCCAAAACAAACGTTTGTCACCAATATAACAATTTGAACACATCTTTGGGTCTAAAGAAAAAAGTTTTTCTCCACATTTTAATCATAAAAAGCGCATAAAAAAGGCCGGGTAAAACCACCGGCCTAATTTAAGTGAATTAAACTCACTTATTCTTTGATATTGCGAATCGTGATATTTCGTTCAACAACCTCGTTTCTCTTTTTTCGCTCCGCAGGCATTGTGGACTCCGTAATGACAAGCTCGTCAAAAGTAACTTTCCTAACCCATTTCGTGGCAAGGTCTATATAGATATCACCCTTATAATGGGAACTGCCAACAGCCCTTTCTTCCATATTCGCACCGGGATTCATTATCATTTTAAATGAGCTTTGACCGGAATCCACGGTCACAATGGCACAGGGAGTATTATCCACCAGACAGAGACCCTTGAATTCGAGCGCTATCTTCCCATTTTTGAAAAACGACCCCTTGGCAACATTGCCAGCGACATCCACCGGCGGCTCGCTGAACGCTGATTCATGAACAATTGTATCGCCAATCTTCCTTAAGTCCTGGATGCCTTTCCCACTGTAAGTACGTTCGGCAAAAACGTTACAGAAACCGTGAAAATCGATGAAGGCATTATATATATGATACGCATTTCCTTGTGGTATTGCCTTGCCGTTGGCATCCTTAAGATTCGCGAACCTCGCATGGTCAATACCCAATACCTGTCCCGCTCCATCCAGATTTGTGGCAGTCATTTTAAAAATGTATGACCAGCCCTTAAGGGCCGGGATAGATACTTCCGGTGAATCTCCCACTTTCAGCGTAAAATCCAGGCAGGTATATTCGTCTCCCCCCTTGCCGGACAATTGGGCGGGGACACATTTCAGGCGGAGTTTATAAACATCGGTGCTTACACGGGTGCCGTCTAAGGCGTAATGGATAAGTCGGGATTCCATCTGAAACAATTGCGTTTGCTGCGAGCGCTTTCCCGCCAGATTAAAGGTCCGGCCCAAAACAGATTTATAAGAATCAGTTGGGTCTACACCGGCTGCAGAACAAACCTCGGAACCGCAAGCAACCATGATAACCAGCATTGTTACGACTATTCTCGTTTTCATCGTCTAATCCTTCCTATTGTCAAAATCTTTTTCAGATTACTTCGGCAATTGGTCTGCTTCGACGTCCACGACACTCAAATCACCGTAAATTACGCGATAAGTTCCCATTCCCTTAGGTTGATACCAGAATATTGCTTTTTCCGCATCGCCGAGCTTCACTCCGTTTCCGGCATAGTGCCAGTCGCAGCCTTCTTCCACTATCCTCTGAAAGAACATCATCCCGCGCCCAAAGGTCATCCCAACTCGTATTCCTTCCTCTTCCGAGAGATTCGACTGACTGAGCTTCTCTCCAAGCAGAGGAGCTATCTTGAGGAGGTCTTCTACACCGATAGTTTCAGCAAACCGGCCATCCAATACAAACTCGGCCCAGATACGCAGACTCTCGACGAAATCCTCCTCGGTGAACTGATTCATGCTGTATTCCATACTGGCCAGCTTATAATCCGCAGGAGGTTCCATGCTGACGAGCGATTCGTCGACCGGAACATCAAACTCAATGTCCTTGAGAAAGTAATGCGTCTGTTTCGAAAAAGACTGCCCCAGCAACATCTCGATACGAATCGGCAATGCCGTCTTCGGGTCGGCCCATATCGTAATCTCTTCGTTTGAACCGCTAACCTGAAATCCTATAACCCTTTGACCATCAATTTCCTGCTGTCCCAGCTCCTGAACCGGCCAATCGGGATGTTCCTCTATATCATTAACGATATTACGAACAAGCCCTATGTAGCTCCTGGTTCCCTCACCAATCGGACCCTTTATGTCAATATACATAGCGACTTTACTCTTCGGGTCTAATGAAAGCATCTTGGCATTATCAAGGTCGAGTATCAGGATAGTATCCATATTCGAGAATGTCCTTCTAATTCTCGTTCCCACGACTATATCATGAACGACAGGTGCGTCTTCTTCGCCCATCATGAGATCAAGGACTACTGTGTGGGCGTTCAGTATCGGCTGGATAACATCCGCAAAGGTAACTGTGCCTTCGAAAAACTGACTAACGCAGAATACTGCTGCTATTACTATCACCGCCGCAGCAGCCAATTTTGTTATTCTATTTTTCATAATATTCTCCCATAAAACATAATGTCCCAGCTTTTTTGTTTGTGTTTCGCTAAAATCTCTTGCTGTTTCTTTCGCGATTTTGTGCACATCAGACGGAACATCCTCACCGCCTAATTTTTTCAGAATTTCTTCGATATTTTCTCTGTTCATTTTAATCCTACCTATTCTGTCAAATTCGCCAGTTTCTTTTTCAAAGTGGCAACCGCCTTGGATACATTTGACCTTGCCCCGGCCTCGGTGCAGCCCAGTTCCGCGGAAATATCTTTATAATCCTGCTGCTCGAAGTATCGCATTACTATCGCCCTGCTCTGCCTGGCCGGAAGCTGTGATATCGCCCGTCTTACCAATACAACCAACTCGCTTTCGCCAATCTTATCGGCTGGGTCCTCTTCGACGCCCACCTGGCCTCGGCTGATTTGCCCGTCCCTGCCGATTCTGTTTCGCCACGCCTTCGAATTAGCCGTCAGTGCAATCCGATAGATATATGCACCTGCTTTTTTGCCACCGAGTTTCTCAACATTCTGCCACATCCCTAACAATGCATACTGCATTGCCTCGGTGAAAAGTTCACGGTCACCGGTCAGCTTCCATAGGACCGACGTCAGAAATCCGCAGTACTTGCTTCTCAGCTGTCTAAAAACTTCTGCTCGCTTTGAATACTTCATTACCGTGCTCTAATTTCACATAACGGTTAAACGCGTTCAACTTTCACATAATAATAACCCCCGAGAGCAAGTTTTGTGTAAAGCTTTTCCGAAAAAAAAAGACCGCCATCCTCTGGCGGCCGTTTTATTCCGGTTCTTTCTGTTAAAGCCCTTGGTGCAGCGTCTAACCGATAAATTCAAACTTTCTACCCGTTAGCCGTTCGTAGCCCTCAAGGTACTTTGCACTGGTCTTTTTCACAATGTCATCAGGCAGTTCTACACCTGGGCCGGACTTGTCAAAATCTATACTTTCAAGATAGTTGCGGACAAACTGTTTATCGTAGCTCTCCTGGTCCCTGCCCGGCTCGTATTTATCAGCCGGCCAAAACCGAGAAGAGTCCGGCGTCAAAACCTCATCAATCAGAATAACCTTGCTGCCTGCAATCCCCCATTCAAACTTCGTATCAGCCAGGATTATACCCCTGCTTTCGGCGTACTCGCTTGCTCTCTCAAAAATCATTATGCTGTTATCGTGCACGAATTCAGCCCGCTCGGCACCGAGAACTTCCACACACTTCTCAAAGCTGATATTCTCATCGTGTGTTCCCCTTTCAGCTTTGGTTGCCGGCGTAAAAACAGGTTCCGCCAATTTCTCGCACTGACGCAGACCAGCCGGCAGTTTCTGCCCGCAAATTGCGCCGCTTTCATTGTATTCTTTCCAGCCGGAACCTGCCAAATAACCTCGCACAACACACTCAATTGGCAAAACCTTCGTCTTTTTAACCAGCATACTCCGTCCCGCTAACTGCCTCTCAAGGTCGCAAAAAGGCTCCGGGAATTCGCTCACGTTGTCGCTAATCAAATGATGTTCGACATCTCCGCGAAGAAAATCAAACCAGAATTTTGAAATCCGCGTCAGGACAACTCCTTTATAAGGTATGCCGTTGGCCATAACCACGTCAAAGGCGCTTATCCGGTCGGTCGCAACTATCAACAGCTTATCGTCCAAATCGTATATATCGCGGACCTTGCCTCTCATCGGCTCACGCCCTACTATATTTGTTTGCAAAACCGCCTCCATAACAACTCCTTCCTGTAAACCACTAACTGCTACCCATCACGTCCTGTTCTCGAATCAGCGTACTTAAATCTCTCTTTTCCCGCACCTTGTTAATATCCTCGGTCTCCTATAGAAAATCAACCCTCATTTGGAGAAATTCACATTGATTTTGCACTTTTTAGGGGTATCCGCCGAGCAGGTCAAATCAGGCAAATGCAATATTGACTTTTATTTTTTCACAGAATACAATGTTTCATTCGTTATTTATAGTCGGTTATGTAAAAACAAACGACTGAGATTTGCATTTAGGAGAAATAATATGAACAAAATAAAGATTTCGCTGGATGAGAGTGATATTCCCCGCCAATGGTACAACCTGGCGGCGGATCTGCCGACAAAGCCGCTTCCGTCGCTTGGACCTGATGGCAAACCAATCGGCCCGGAGATGCTTGCACCTGTTTTCCCAATGAACCTGATAGAGCAGGAGGTGAGCACAGAGAGATGGATAGATATCCCCCAAGAGATTCTGGACATACTTTATCGATGGCGGCCATCTCCTCTAAGGAGGGCGGTATATCTGGAGAAGTATCTTGATACACCGGCCCGTATATATTTCAAAGACGAAAGCGTCAGCCCGCCCGGCAGCCATAAACCAAACACAGCGGTGGCTCAGGCATGGTATAATAAGCAGTTTGGTATAAAGAAGATAACAACAGAGACCGGCGCCGGCCAATGGGGCAGCGCCTTGGCTTTCGCCTGCAAGCTGCTGGACCTTGAATGCAAAGTTTTTATGGTCAGAATAAGTTTCGACCAAAAGCCCTTCAGGAAAATGATGATGCAGGTGTGGGGCGCAAACTGCGTAGCAAGCCCGAGCCCTGAGACAAATGCGGGTAGAAAAGTATTGGAAGAAATGCCGGATACACCCGGCAGTCTGGGAATAGCCATCAGCGAGGCAATCGAGCAGGCGGTAACTGATAAATCCGGAAAAACCCGCTATGCACTGGGAAGTGTATTGAATCATGTACTGCTTCATCAAACAATCATAGGTCTTGAGGCGAAGAAACAACTGGAAAAAATAGGTGAGAAGTCACCTGATGTAGTTATTGGTTGTGCCGGCGGCGGCAGTAACTTTGCTGGTCTTTCTTTTCCGTTTGTTGCTGATAAGATCAATGGTGCCGACATTAAAATCATTCCTGTCGAGCCAACGGCCTGCCCGACTATGACTCGCGGGCCGTTTGCTTATGATTTTGGTGACACTGCCTGCACGACACCGCTTCTTGCGATGTTTACGCTCGGACACGCATTTATACCGCCGCCGATTCACGCCGGTGGATTGCGTTATCATGGTATGGCACCGCTGATTTGTCAGGCGATTGTCGAAGGTCTGATGGAGCCGAGGGCATACCATCAATTAGACTCCTACAAGGCCGCGCTGACATGGGCCGGGACTGAAGGATTCATTCCTGCTCCGGAGACAAGCCAGGCCCTGGCAGCGGTTATTGAAGAGGCCAAAAAAGCAAAAGAAGAAGGCAAAGAAAAAATGATTCTATTCAACTACAGCGGGCATGGACTGATGGACTTAACAGGATACGATGCATTCCTGTCAGGAAAGCTCGTCGATTTTGAACTGCCGGAAAAGGAATTGCAAAAGTATACAAAAGCCCTTGAAAGCCTTCCGAAGGCGGAAATCAGAAAAAGTGGCAAATGGTAAAAAACTGTTATACGGTCAATGTAAATCTTTGAAAGGAATGGTTATGAGAAAAGGACTTTTGGCGAGTGTGGGGGTCTTATTGGCAATAGTAAGTATTGTCAACGCTCAAGATTCCGGATTGCACGGAGAGGTAGGTGTGGAATTCAACAGCAAATACATCTGGCGCGGCTTTGATGTTTACGACGACCACGCTGCTATCCATCCGTCAATCAATTTGGATTTATTTGGTACCGGTTTTGGTCTCAATGTCGTAGCGCACAGAGCAAATTCAAGCGGCTTTGAGCTGAACGAACGCTGGGATTATAACTTTTATTATCAGAATCGCTTATTTTCTGATGAACCGTATGCAACCAATTACAGGGTTGGCTACGTGTATTATAACTATCCGGAAAGAACCAGCCATACTATTCAAAGCATAGACCTGCAGGAAATGCATGCAATCTTTTCATGGCCAAATATTTTGCCGGTCGAAGGCTTAGTACCTACCTATGTCCTTGTAAAGCTATGGCCTTCTAATAGCGGAACAATGGTAGGCGCCGCTTCGCCTTCGGGAGGAACCGCATCCGGCTGGGCGCATATTTTTATGCTCGACTATGGTCTGAAGATAAACTGCCCCATCACCGGTGAGCCGAGAATTCTAAACTTGCACTCAGAATTTGTTTATAACGACGGTGTCAGCCCAATCGGGACGGATGTGGACCATGACTGGTCAAATGCTGTTTTTGGTGTTTCAACAGAATTCGACCTTGGCAACAATCTTTTCTTTACTCCTGGTTTCTATTATCAATCCTCCTGGGATGATTCGGTCAATAACGAAGATGAATATTGGGTAAGCTTAAAAGCCACATATAAATTTTAAAAATAGTTTTTAGTCTTCTTTTTTTATGTTTTTAAAGGCCGGTTTATAAACCGGCCTTTTTGTCTTTTAATTGTTTTTTTCAGAATCTTTTTCTTAAAATAACCTGACTGACGAACAATGCTGACACTAATAAATACAAACAAAATGTTGCCTCTGATTGGCCCTGTCGGTTTGGACTACATAGCCGGCTCGGCCGAACAGGCTCAAATTGACGTAGAAGTCCTTGACCTCGCTTTATCACAAAATCCTGCCGAATCACTCAAAGAATACTTTTCGACTCAACAGCCGGAACTTGTGGGTATCTCCTTTCGGAACGTGGATGATTGTTTTTGGCCGAGTGCTGACTGGTTCGTTCCGGGATTAAAAGACACTATTGAGAGCATACGAAACCTGACCAGCGCCCCGATTGTAATCGGTGGTGTCGGATTTTCTGTTTTTTCCAGACAAATTATTGATTATACAGGTGCAGATTTCGGTATACGCGGAGACGGAGAGATGGCAATAATTGCGCTGCTTCGTCAGCTACAGGGGTCAAAAAGCTTTACGGAGGTTCCGGGGCTTCTCTGGCGAAAGGATAGCGTAATTCTTAGTAATCCGCCATCTTGGCCCGACCAAATTTCTTTAACAACAACGCGAGATTATATCGATAACATAAGCTACTTCAAACAAGGCGGACAATGCGGCGTGGAAACAAAACGAGGCTGTAACCGAAGGTGTATTTATTGTGCCGACCCGTTGGCAAAGGGAACTAGGCTCAGACTGCGGAAACCTGCTGAAGTCGTAGACGAGATTCAGTCGTTATTATCTCAGGGAATAGATGTATTACACTTTTGCGACTCGGAGCTGAATGTCCCCCGAAGCCACGCTTATGCAATCTGCGAAGAGATTAACAAACGCTCCCTCGGCGGCACAATTCGCTGGTACGCTTATATGTCACCGGTGCCTTTTGATGAAGAATTAGCCAAAGATATGGCCAGAGCCGGCTGTGCCGGCCTCGATTTTACGGGTGACTCAACCTGTCCCTCTATGCTCAAGACATATCAACAGAAGCACGACAGCCGTGATATTGCTCACGCAGTCAGACTTTGCAGAGAGAACAAGATAGCGGTTATGATAGACCTTTTGCTTGGCGGCCCCGGTGAAACACCTCAAACTGTAGCAGAAACAATTGATTTTATTAAAAAGATAAACCCTGACTGCGCCGGTGCTGCTCTTGGTATAAGAATTTACCCCGATACAACTATGGGCAAAATTGCTGCCGAAGAACTAAGGCAGGGTAAAGATTTTAATATCCGTCGAAAATACACCGGCCCTATAGATTTTTTCAAGCCTACCTTTTACATTTCCAAGGCACTGGGCGAGCAGCCGGCAAAGCTGGTGAGGGATTTGATTGGTGATGACAAAAGGTTTTTTGCGCCTACCGACGAAACTGATTTTCAAACAAAGCAAAACATCGATTCTGCCAATTACAATTACAATGAAAACCTGCCGTTAGTACAAGCAATTCAGCAAGGTGCCAGGGGTGCATATTGGGATATCCTGCGGCAAAAAAGGTGACCTGATAGCGTGGTAAGGGTCGGTCGTATTTGTTGTGAAAAATGCCCCTATTTAAGCTTCTTCTTTTATTCTCGATTCAACATACTCAAATATTTTTCTGCGAACCTTATTAATATCCTCAGTCTCTGGTAGAAATTCGAATATTTTTTCCAAAAACCCGCGATGCTTTATCCGTTTTAAAGTCGCCGTAAAATTCACATCATAAACCCATCCGAGCTGACAAAGCTTCACTTCATTCAGCGTTCGAAGCTCTCCGTAATTTATCCGCTGACCGCGCAAAATCCTTTCAATCACATCATTAGAATATCCCGGCTCATCTGGAAATTCCAGCTCCAGCATAAATCCATTCGGATTTACCCTGTACTGTTTGTAGTATTCCAGAACCACATAAAATATATCCAGCTTATCGGCATCGCGTATCAATCTCGAAAACAGTAGTCCTTCCCCATCCAAATCAGCTGGCAACTCTATTAGCCCGTGATATTCAATCGCTTTTTCAATCAATTCCTTTTCTCCTACATCCACCTGCTCGAGCGTCTTCTCTCGGCGAAGAATTCCCAAGCCCAAAAGACAATGATTCACACTTCTCGAATCGCTATATGTTCGGTATTTGACAAACTGCTCAAACCGCCCGACATCGTGAAGAATCGCTATCACATCAGCTATCCGCCTTTGATTTTCTGAAAGGCCCAGCTGCCCTGCCAGATACTTCATCTCCTCGCAGACCCGCTGACTGTGCTCTTCTTTCAGCTTCAAATTGGCATTTATATACTCATCATCGCCGTAAAAGCCTGCCGAATAATCATCAAACCACGCCCTGAATTTCTTCAACTGCTCCTGTTCCATATTTTTTACTTCTAAAATTTACTTTCTCTGTGACTTTTCTCTTCCTTTTTTTCGTGTCACAATTATACTGTTCTATGATGGAAATGGAATAGCAAGGAGAACAAAATGCCCACTGTAAAAGATGTCATCGTTAAAAAGCCATCGGACGCCGAAGCTGCAGACTGCAAGACCTGGCCAATCTGGCAGTGCGAACCCAGCACTTTCGACTGGGCTTATACTGACAAGGAAACCTGCCTCCTCCTCGAAGGACAGGTAACGGTGACTGATGGTACAGATTCGGTAACCTTCGGCCCCGGCGACCTTGTAATTTTCCCCGATGGCCTCGAGTGCACCTGGCGTGTCACCGAAGCCGTGAAAAAACACTACAACTTCGGATAAGCTTGTCCGCCGGAGGTTACCCGCCGTTTGTCTGGTTGGTGTGACGGAAATCCAAATTGCAATTATCTTCCGTTCTCCACGTCCATATTCAAATACCTTCTCCCCTCAACGAATCAGCAGGAACCCAAAGCTCGTCATTCAGGGGAGGCGTCACAAAATGGTGAAAAGGATGTTTAGTCCTAATACGACTGGCCCACTCCAAAGAATTTCCGGTGAATACGCATTGTTTCTCTGCGCATAAGCACCTTAAGTAATAAGGATTACAAATGGGCAGGGGCGGAATTGAACCGCCGACACACGGATTTTCAGTCCGCCATCCACCCTTGTAAGTGATTGTAGCAAAAACGTTTATGACTGTCAAATAATAACTTATGATGCTGGCCGAGAGGCAACCGAGAGCTAACAGAGAGCCAGACGTGCACCTCTGTTGCAAATTTTGTTGCAAATGAGGCCTCAGGTTAATCCTGTACTTGATAGGGTAAATATGCTCAAGCACTAATTTTTTCAAGGATATATACACAATCCTAGGGCTTCTTGTGATTGTCTTCCGGCTCCATTAGAACTTGGGCCAAATAGTTAATCAGCGAGATGGCTTTAAGACTGTTTACTTCAGAACCATATGATGTAGACTCTCCATGCAAAACTTGGTGTCGGTTTAGCTCATTGAAATTGTCGTCTCTTTCTTTTTTTGATGCTGAGATCGGCAATGTCAAGGACAGAGGGTGGAGGAAAGCTGAGCTAATAGTGTCGTTTGCCAGTTTCTGGACATATATTGCAGTTGCTGGAATTTTATTTCTTTTCTGAAAGAATTGAATTCCTATCGCTTCCTGGCATATGCCGTCCGCTTGTGCCAAAAATACCGGAACAGATAATTCATATTCACCGCGTGAATGAGCCTTGAATGCAGAATGCAGAATTTTAGCTCTATCAGAGAATCGGCCGCATAAACTTTCTTCGATTTGCAGTGTTCTTTTGCGATAGTATTCTACAAGAGCATTTTCAGCTTCCTTGATGTTACCGCTATTTAAAGCCTCTTCGAGTTGCCAAAGTCCCGGCATAGGCATTTCCATATCCAGAAACCACCCGTGTTTACCAAGAGCGGCAACAGCTTTTCGTGTTTGTGCAGGTGCTTTTTTAAGCGATTCATAAAACTTTTCAAAGCTGGGGCTTATGAAAGAAATTAGTGTTTTCTGAAATTTTAGTGCTTGTAACGCCGTAGATGATATCTCTTTAGCGACACTCTTATAAATATCAAGTATCCTTTGTTGTATATCAATAGTAGGTTTAATTGATTTGACCATCTTTTCATGTGCATCGAGTATTGATTGAATTGGTTCCTTCATGGTTTTTTGAAACCGTATAGCTGGTGCAAGATATTCCTGATAAGCCTCTCTACTTCTTCGTATCTGGTCTAGCATGATTGCCAGAGAGTTTTGTACAGGTTTCCCATTTTCAGTCATATGTCAACTCCATATAGCATTTATAATTTCATCACTAAACTATTAGATTGTAACAATGTTAATCTCTACTCGTGCTGTTTTTTAATATTTTTCTTAAGATAAAATTCCAAGCTTTTTGATAACAGAATTTGGCTGTTTAATGTTAAAATAAAGAGTGTTCCAAAGTTACCCCAAGGACTTTAGCAAGGAGTTTAATTTCGACCAGTATATTAGAGTGCGACTTACAGATAAAACAGAAGATGGTGCCCTCTTTGGTATCAGATTTTAATATACTTGCCCGAGTTTCTGCTTGAGTATCGCCCTGAATTCAGAATCCTGCAGAAGTTCGACCTTTATTCTGTCAGCACGAGCTGGTTCCATACTGCCTATTGATTCATGGGTGATGACCTCTACGAAGCATGTTTGTATCTCTGCTTCTCGAATACTTCGTTAATTAGCAGGGAGAATTTACTTGCGAGATCAGCGTCCTTTGCAATCAGATTCAGAGCATTCCTGACGTGCTTGTGGTTTTCAATGAGTTTCTGTTGTTCCTTATCCAGTGCTGCGTTGCAATGGAAACAAAACCGATAACCAGTCGGGTTCTGCACGCCACATTCATTGCAGATCTCGGGTTCTTCGAGCGTATGAACCTGTTGCTCATGAGGATCAACTTTGCCGTACATTTCATAGTACCGATTTGTCATGGCCTTTTCTGTCAGGTGTATATATGTAGACGGCATGCTACTACTCTTTGTCCAACCAAAATACTGCCTTAGCATCGGTTCGTTCCATCCTGCCTCAGCCAATTGGCTTGCTCTGAGATGTCTGAATTTGTGCGGATGCATATGTATACGTTTCTCTACACCTGCTTTCTCAGAAGCCTTTCTGACTATTGAAGCTATTCCGTCAACTTTCAGATTGGTTTTCCACGTTCGGCTATAAACGAAACTTGTGAAAAGAGGTGCATGGGCGTTACTCTTGAAGGGGTGAAAGTTGTTTATCCAATTCTTTATATTAGCCATGCAAGCACATATCGGAATTTGCCTTTGACCGGTTTTGCCCCTCAATGTGAGAACAAAACCCTTGTCATTCCAGTTTATGTCCTTGAGTTGTATAGTACTTATCTCTCCTGCTCTGGCACCGGATTCAGCCAATAACGAAATTAGGGCTCTATCGCGAGGATTCTCAGTACATTCTATCATCCTCTTGACTTCCTTTGGTGTGGGTAGGTTTTGTGAGGTAAGCTGCCTGTCGCCTCTTATGGCTGCGAGTTTAATCCATCGTACTGATTCCGGGTATTGCCCCTTTTCCATATTATAAAGCCACTGGAAAAATCTTTTGACCCTCAACTTGACCAGATTCATGGTTGAGTTTGCAAGTTGTTTTTCAACATTCTGCGTCTTCACCCTGTACCTGTTATCCTCAAACTTCCTGTGCTTGGAGGCATTGAGAAAGGCCATGATATCAGCTTTCATAAATTTCTTGAAAGGCTTCCTGCGTGCAAACTGACACAGGCAATGCAAGGTGGTAAGCGCTGAATATCTGGAGCCGATCTTAAGGCCATTCTGTTCACATTCTCTATCAAACTCCAGGACACTTTTTATGTTTTCCTTGAGTGTATCCGTATTCTTTACTCTGACGATTTTAGATTTCAGATCCCCTTCTCTATTGTTCGCTCTGATTTGTTCCTTCATAAGTCTAAGCTTTGACTGCATTGCGCTCTCGTAGTTGTTTGGTCTTATCTTGTTATCTTTCATGCATGGCATATATTATCCCTCCAACGCTTCCGAAAACCTTATAAATCCTGACGTTAATCGGTTCTTGAAGCGGTTATATAAAGGCTAGGTATTAAACCTGCAAAGCATACTAATAAAAAGACTATATATATGCTCAGGAACGTTTAAATCCAGCCTATCACTTATAAATTAGTCTTTCTGACTTATAAAGGTTGCGCAAAAATTGGGAAAAACCCATTCCCTTTTATGAGAAAGAATGTCAATACCGCCGGTTCTTACAATTTCTCTCCAGCCTTCCTTGATCTAACTTTCTGTGCCACAGATAAGATCAGCTTCTCATAAGGTTCCAGGTCGTCTTCAACCATAGAAGTATACAAGATAAAAGCACTTTTATTAAATACACCTTATGCCAGCAAATCAAGCGGATGATACAATAATGATGAAAATATAGCATGTCAAAAATGCGACCAAGAAATAAGATGTGAAATTGCTTCAGTACGGATTTTCTAACAGGGGTTTATTTCATTGGCACTTTATCGATTCTTATAGGCGCAAAATTCTCAACATCATACTGCTCGATATGGTCTAAATACAGTTCTGCACCCACATCTTGTAATGCTGATTTAATAGGATCGCGGCGATGCCCCTGGAGTGTCTCCGAGACTATCAGCATTGCACCGCCGGGTCCGGCACCTGTGCATTTGCAGCCCGTGACAAAAGGTTCCTGAATAAGTCTTCCCAGAACCGTATTTGCCGAGCAACTGCTTCTCTCTATGGAATGAAGAAGACATTGGTAAGAATTTAATAGAGGACCTATTCTAGACCAATTGACGCCTGATTCTACTAATGTGCCAATTGAATCTGTTAAAAGTGCCAAGGCCTTAAGGCCTTTGAAGTCATTAGCTTCTTCTTTTCTGAGAAGCTGGCGTACTGCATCACGTGTGGAAACGCTTGGAGATCCCGGAAGTGGTGCTCTCGGCAATACTGCAAGCGATATTCTATGCGTGCTTTGTTCTAAGTCAACACTCCTACAATTTGAAACAAGCTCATTTAGTTGTATATTAAATGCTGCATTCTTCTTCTCAAAATTATCTAATCCTTTCTGTATGCTCGGCAGTTGTTTGCTTCTGTCACTGATTGCTATCCTTCTTTGAACAGGCAATTGCACATTAACTAAGGCTGGTAATAAATGAAGGTATCCTGTCTCCGGTCGGCGCTTGTATTCAGCTTCAAAAACCGTAGGTAATATATCGGAAATAAGTTGAGGCAGTGGTTTATTCCGGCCCGCTATTTCGGCATTCCACAGAACTTCCACAGTACTTAGGAGAAGTGCCGTTAGGTTATCCTCAAGACCCGCCCGAGGTGGTATCTCTGTATAGAGCTTTACACTTAAATTACCCAATTCACCGAGATGGACCGAGAATGGTTGGAAAGCGGCCAGGTTGGCCATCACCTTTTGTAAGACTTCACCAAATCGAGATGAGATACTGCTTAGGTAATCTGCTCCATACACGTCATTTAATGCGGGATTTATGTAAACAACAAATTCTTGTTGTTTCGAATGGCGTATTCCTACCCATGACCTTATGGGTAATAACAAGAATAATTCCAATCCATTCATATAAATGCCATAGTCCCCCGCCAAGATGAATGGTGCTGGCGCAGAAACCACGGCATCGTAATCTGAGAAGTAATTTTGGAGGATATTAATTTTGCTACTGAATACCATTGACGGTTTTTGGAGGGAGCAAAAGTTTGAAAATACCTTTCTTTTCTCTCCAACTGATGAGGACTCAAAGGCAGATAGATCCTTTATACCAACCTTTTTAGACCAGCTTTCAAAGAAGGTTTTGTTTTTTTCAGGAGCTATTCTATGTTGTACCGTGACCCCAGCATCTTCAAATGCTTGAGCTACACGAGGCTTGTTTTTCCAAGAATGACCTGTACAAAACCACACCTCTTTTAAAGTAGAAATCGTGCATGACAGCCATTCTTCAAAGAAATTTTCAATATCTTCGTCTCTCCCGCTGTATCCATAGAATAGAATATATTCCAAACCTTTCAATTGGTTGGTCAAGAGAGATTTCTTGTTGGGTTCAAGTTTCTCCAAACGATCCATTGTTATACACCAAGTATCATACCGCGAAAGCGTCCCATGTAACTTATGTAAGATAAACCTCTTTTGTGTTAATCTGGCATCATCACCACAACAAACCTTCCACTCGAAACCTTCCCGTAACTCCAAAACAAGGAGTGCCTTCTCCAATAATTCGTCGACATTAACTGTTGCATAGTTCTTAACTGCTGAAGAAGCGAGCAACTTTGATAACCACAGGTACGTATCCGATGGTTCACAATCTAGCAAATCTCTAAAAATTGTTTGATGTTCGGTGCGGCCAAAATGGCGCGTAAAAGCCAAGGTCACGTATTCAGGTTGAAGATAATTAGTCGACCCGGCCTTATCCTGTGGGACAAGCGTCGTATATGTTTTCTGAAAAGCTAGTTCGCGCTCATCGACAGATTGTAAGTAGAAAAACAAGTGCCGCAAAAGCCAATCCTTGATATCTCGCCATAGGGGCAATCCACTGTCTGCAGATAGGCCGGCTCCTGTAAAAAGCATAAAGGACTCTGGATCCTTTATGAAGCCTAGTTCGTCAATTTCCAATCTCTTTGTCATCAAGAGATTTCCTTATCTAATAATTGCAAGCGATGTTGTAATCTCGAATCCAAGATTTTTAAAAGAATTGGTATAGTCGTTGAATAAGTTAATCATTAGATCCAACAAACGCTTTAGCTCCTTTCTGTGTTCAGGGTCGTCCGTATATTTTAATTCAACAGACTTACAATAGCAACGGTTTATATATTGATTAATAACAGTTTGAGGATGCCATAACTCTATGCTGCTTATGATATTTTCAACATTTTCCTGTGGGAGAGTTGCAGCAATCTTTTTTATGTAAGGTAAAGCAAAAATACTGTCCGTTTTTATTAAGTCACAAATAACCTCATCAACTTTCCTTTCTCCAGATTGTAACTCAGAAGCTAAATACTGAACTAACTCAAACTCGTTAATTGGGTATTGTTTGGATCGCCCCTCAAAGTGATAATATGACGGACATTTTCGTTTAGCAAAATCCTCAAATGAACGTTTAAGTACTACAAGTTCCTCCTCGAGAGAAATGTCTCCCTGCATTACCACGCACCATACAGATTACTGCTCTATAATGAAAGCTAAAGATATATAAATGCAATATCAGAAAAAGTGCTCCCATCATTGTATTTTAAGTTATGTGGACAAAATCATCGCTCAAAACGTTCGTAATTCTTACGAATTATAAACCTTTTTAAACAAACACGTTTAACATTTTCCCCTTAACTAATTGATTACGAAAGGTAACATCGCAATAAGAGGAGGGTACATCGGATATTTTTGCTAAAAATATTTTCTTGATATGTATTTTTCGGCCAGGATTTGATGTTTTGCGCGTTCAGAACTGTTCAAATCTGCCATCTTTGGAGACGTATTGGAGACACGGTTTTGGCCCAAAAACATCATGCCTCAACCGCATATAGAAAAAGTGATTCCCAGATATTTCAGACTACGTCTGACACGAGGTATTTGCCTAATTCGTCAAATTGCTTTCCATTCTTATTATAAAAAGGAAGCAACTTTTGATATCTTTTGACCTTAGCGGCATCTTTTACTTCTTTAATCTGGATGTCTTTAGGAAGTCTTTTTTTTATATTGTGAAAAGCACCGATGAATAAAATTGCTTTCTCATCAGCTTTTAGAGTCTGTTCTATTCTGTTGGCAATAAAGTTATCTCTTCGGTTTAGCAGTATCACTTTGACCAACTTATATTTTATAAATGCTATTATTTTTTTTGTTATCGATTTAGCCTGTGTTATGGCAAGCAGTCTGTCGTACTCTTTTTTCACTAGCTTAAAATCCTCTGTCTTTACCAGAACAGCACCTCTGTCAAGAAGTTTTAGGATTAGCTGGTAATTTTTACTACCGGCTTTAGCTGTGTCCTCAACTATTTTCTTTCCCACCTCATCTTCAGCAACCATCCCATCCTGGTATATTTTCATGTCCTTTACATCTATGGAATCAAAGTAATCCGATACAACATCCCAAAAACCTTCAACCGTTCTTCTATGTTTCTCCCAAAGCTCTTGCCCCAAATCCCTAATACCTCTTTTTGCCACCTCTTTTGCTATGGAGCCAAGATCGGCGCTGGTATGTATAACAGGAACATAAATCAATGTTCTCATAGGTGTTTGTCCTTATGTCGCCTTCGCCTCGACGCGTTCTAATCTCTTTTTTAACTCTTCATTGCGTTCTAATTTCTTTTTTAGTTCTCTGTTTTCCTGCTCGATGTCGGCTTTTTTTGCTTTTGTCGAAAGGTATGAATCCTGCTGCCACCAATTTATGCCCATCTCTAATGCTTTATCCACAGAGGCGACCAAAAGCCTTATTTTAATATTGAGAAGGTCGATATCGGCAATTTGTATCTTGATATCTCCGGCAATCACAATACCTTTATCCAATACCCTCTCGAGGATATCAGCAAGGTTGGTAGCCTCGGTGGCATGCATCATTTTTTGTTCCGCCATTGGTCTGCTCCCTTCTAATCACGCCAGTTTTTTGGCCTTTATGACCAAATCTGCCGTCTTTTTACGCACATTCGCAATAAAATGACAATTACTGCAATCTTTATTTTTCTCCTTGTAATCCGGGCAAGAAAGAAGGACATCCACTTCTTTTTGAAGCTCTTCAGCAAAATCCGCTTTCTCTAATACCCCTTTGGCACTGTTGATTTTAGCAGTGATATCAGCGATCACCGGCTCTTGCTTTTGAAATGTTGCACAGTTTATTTTGGCATCTTCTTTAGTCATTGCTTCTCCTACATCAAATCCCCTAAAGGGCCTAAATTCAGGTTCAGCTCTTCGTCCTTTAGTCCAAATATCCGCTTCAGTTCCTTCATCTTGCTTTCCAATTTCATCAGGGTTTCGCCCACGTTTTCTATCTGCTCGTCAGAAAGAGAGCCTGCTTCCACTCTTCTCATAGCCTGCTTTTCCAACAGCTTTCTTATCAGATCTATGAGCGTAAGCACTAGTTTTGCCAAGCCTTTCTCCACATTTTTGGGATTAGCATCAATCTTTCTAGGAAGAACGTCATTGTATTTTTCCATTTCTTCAACAAACTCTTCAGGAAAATCTGTTTCGACCACATTGTTTAATGTCATATATAGAAAGCTCCTACCAGTTCCCTATATTGGATTACTTTATCAAACAAATCTTCTTGCTCAGAATCTTTAAGCAAGTCACTTTTCTTCGGCAAAATGACAAAGTTATATGGAGGCCAAGGGCCGCTGAACAAATACTTGAGATTTGGGTCTGCACTTTTTATATGCTCAAAGGCCTTCCTGAAGTCGCTTTCCTTATCTTTTTCAACTAAATAAACCGCATCCAGAAGCAAGTTTTCGGTCTTTAGTTTTTCAAGTTTTTTTTCCGCAGCAAACTTACTGAAAAATATGTCCATAACATTGATAAACTTATTGGCCTTCTTCTCAAACTCTTCGTCTATCCTATACTTTTCAAATTTCTTTCTTATAAATCTTTTATTCGATGAATCATCTGGTATAGGCACTTTTTTGTTGTTTTTCTCATAGGTCTTGACGATATTTTCTTTTACTTTATCCGCGGGCCAGATGACTTTTATGCCGAACTCAAGCTTATCATGGAGTCTGGCCAGATTATCTTTAAAATCCTTATAGTAGCTCTGCATTATAGAAAGCAGATTATCTCTGCCGTCAATAATTGTTTGAAATCTTACTGGCAAAATGGTGAAATTGGTCATAAGCTTCTCTACAACTGCCTCATGTTCTAAAACGGTGCCTTCAGTTACCCGTTGAATCGGCTGGCTAATTTCACTTACAACGGCCCCTATATCGCAGAAGGATATGTTATAAACGCCAGCTCCTTCTAATCCACAAATTGATTCGTTTATCTGATCACTGGAATCTATTATGCCATATAAATATAGTTTCATTATTATTTTGCCTCCTGCATTGGCCCGACAAATGGCGAGCCTCTTAACTTCTCCATAGTTTCCACTGAGCTGAGCAAAACCTTCAGCCCCAGATATATAAGGTCCACATCTGCTACGGAAATTACCATATCACCTGATATGACCACACCTTTTTCCAGAACTCTATCCAGGATTTCTAACAAAGTAACATCCTTTGATTTTGTTACGACGTTACGCATTCTGCACCTTCTGTTTCGAAAGGCCGCAAAAATTGTAAGGGGGCCACGGACCAGTGCAATCTATGAAAAAACCTTTGTTCTTGTGGTGCACTCTTAGCATGTCAACCATATTTATAAAGTCACCTACCTCATCTTTCTCAACTAAGAATGTTGAATTCAAAACCATATCATCTTTCCTCTCGGTTACCTGTTTCGGAAGCAATTTGTTTATACGGGCTTCAAAACTTAATTCCTTCAATAAGTCAAAACTTTCTTGGCCATATTCATTAATTTTTCTATTAACCGCCTGTGCCAACAATTCGGCTTTTTTCCTCTTAAGGAAAAAGACTTTGCCAAGAGAAGACTTGTTTATTTGGTTTTCAATTTCTAAAATCTCCGGTTCATCATTAATGTAGAAAACCTTTAATTTTTTTATGTCGCAATAAATTTTGACTCCCCACTCTTCCTTGTTTTCTAATTTCCTCAGAATTGCTTTAAATTCTTCACCATACTCTTGCAGCATTGCCTTTAGGCTATCGTCTGTATTAAACAGTGTCCCAAACTTAAAGGGGATCACATCGGTATCAGCCATAACCTGTTCGATTATTTTTTCATGCATACTTGCCTTTGCCTTAACCCACTCCAAATCAGCCATATTTCTTTTCAAATCTTCCTCGTCAAATTCCCGCTTTTCAACTTTGTTGGCTACCGCATAAAGGCCATTATGACAAAGAAAATAGAGATTATTCTCCATTCCCTCTATTTCCTTTATTCTTGGTTCTCTATCTGCAACACAATACAGGTAGACAAGCTGTCGGTTTTCTACCATCACTGTACCCCTTATAAATTAGCTGGTTGTCAGCGTATGACCTTGACGTTCGTAAGATTCAACCTCCAGATTATCGCTTAGCCTGACTTCATAGATGTTTCTGTCCTGTACTCTGGTAGGCAGTCCGAGGGACTTTAAAAAAGAATTCTCCTCGTATACCTCTGCCTCTATGTGCCACTCATTGTCAACTTTCGTTGCTCCGATTACCTTTACATCCTTTGCATCAAGAGCCTTCTGCAAGAACTCTACAACTATGCTTTTAGCTTCTTCTATACCGGTCATTTTCTATATCTCCTTTTCTTCTGCATCTGTAATAGCATCCAGACGATCTAAAAGTTCATTTTCCTTTTGGTCATATTCGGCTTGGCTTATCTCATCCAGTTCAAACTGCAATTGCAATCGCATAAGTTCTTCTTTGATACGCCCTTTATCAGACAACTCCTTTTGTGCCATATCACCGAGTTTTTGGCCCATCCATATCACACCCTTTAACGGCGCAAGTAATATACTGTCGATTAAAAACATCTTCAGTAATCCTCGGTATTAATGCAGATATTTACAAAATTAAACGGAGGCAGCGGTCCTACATATTTGAATGTCACTTTTTCACCGTATTTTTCATCTAACAACTGAACCTGTTGGTCAAAATCGGCTTCCTTCGCCTTTTCCACGAAAAAAGCGGCATTAATAATAATCAGTTCGTCATAAGTATCGTTTGTTTTGACTTCGGTTGCCAAGGGCGAGAGAGTATTTAAGATGTTCTCTTTAACAATCTGTTTTTCCTGCTGTAAGGCTGCCTCAACCATCTCCCCTATCTCCATCCGCTGATGATGCGTCTTTTCGAGAGGCAGCGCTGTGATTTTTTCTTTTAATGCCTTTATATCTTCATACTTTTCCAGGATATCCTTATAAATAACTTCTTCTTTAAATATTGCCTTAAGACTAAGCTCGGTTTTGTCGGCAATACTACCTAACAAATCTTTAAATCTATCGTGCTCTTTTTCCAGTATCCTCTTGACCTTATCTTCATCCTCAGCAACCGTGGCAAATCTCACCGGCAGGGCTGCATATTCGGCCATTACCGTCTCAATGGCTTTCTCATGGGCAAGAGAATTATCTCGCGAGACTCTGTATTTCCCGAGGGGAGCGTCACTAACCAACGCAGCTATACCATTAAAACAAATTGTATGCAGTTCGTCGCCACGTCTCCCAATACCCAACGGGCCAAAAGACTGCTGCCTGTCCGAGTCTATGATACAATATATATATTTGCCTTCCTGGGTAGCTATATCCATCTCTATTTTTCCCATTCTTCCGGATAAATGACAATATTTACAAAGTTAAATAACGGCAAAGGGCCTGCATACATAAATTTTATTCTGTCTTTATACTCATCGCTTAAATCGTCCATAATGTTATCGAATTCTTTTTCTCTTCCCTTATCCACTAAAAAGGCGACGTTCATAAACATCTCATCGACGATAGTATTACTGAGTCGGTGCTCGTAAGATATTCTTCTCAATCTATCTATGATCTTCCCGGCTTGCTCTTCCTTCTTTTCATCCAATGCGGTCTTTACCATTCGCCCAAGGCCCATTTTTGCCCGCAGATCATTGCCATCTTTTCCAGTCAGAGCTTCCTTTAGATTTTTTATCGCCTTGTTTTCTTCTACAATCTCGCTGAAAATAGTCTCCATGTTTTTCCATATACCTTTGACACCTAATTCTATTTTGTGGTCCATATCTCTTAAGGCGTTCTTAAATTCTCTGTATCTTCTATCCAAAAGATTTCTTACTTCGTCGGCACTGGAGGCAATAGTTCCAAACCTAACAGGAAGTACGCTGTCAAATTCCTTCATTACCTCCTCAATAACCTTCTGATGAGCCAGCATGTTTTCTTTGCTTGCAGTGATTTTGGTTAAGGGAAAGTTACTCACTACCATACTCAGGTCATCGTAGCCAATAGTCAAAACTTCGTCACCCCTTTCCCCGATACCGATAGGGCCAAAATTCCGCTCCTGCTTAGTCTCAATAATACAGTAAATATATTTTCCTTCTTTTTCCATATTAGGCCATTGTTGTAACCAGTAATGCGTTCTTTTCAAAAGCTTCTTCGTTGAGGTAGCAGCCTTCATCGTGTTCATCTTGACGAGATGCTCGGTAGTAATCGAGGAGTATCTTGTAGGCTCTGGTCATCTCATCAAATTTCTGCTCTATATTCGGCGTGTCAGGATTTTTGTCGGGGTGGCAGGTTAATGCCGTTCTATGGTGGGCCTTTTTGATTTCAATAGCGGTTATAAAATCCTTTTCAAGTCCTAATTTTTTCTTTGCCCAATCTATTTCTTCAAATTGTGGTTTTTTGACTTCGAGGGTATAGAAACTATATGGAGGCAGCGGACCTACACATCTAAAATTCAGTTTATCTTCAAATTTATCATTGATCTCATCGAGTTTATGCTCAAACTCTTTTTGCCTGTTTTTATCCAGAAGAAATGCGGTGTTAAGCACCATCTTGTCATCCATAAGGTCGTGTGCCTTGAGATTTTGGGCTATTTCGCCTAAGGCAGTCTGTATCTGGTTAGCAAACATCTCTTTTTTCTTATCTAAATGCCTCTTAACCAACACACCCACCTTCATCTGGTCATCTATGGTAATGCCGCCTTCTTTATTTAACAGCGATTGCTTAAGCTGCCTTATCTCATCTTCCTGGGAAACCTCCTGTAGAAAAGATTTAAGGTCGTTTAATGTTGTCACTATATCAATCTCTATGTTGTCTTTTGCCCTTTCGAAAATGTCTTTAATCGTCCTGTATCCTTTGGATAGAATCTGTCTTACTTCTTCATTACTGCCAGCAAAAGTCCCTAACCTCATGGGAATAATGCTATGTTTGGTCATTATCTTTTCGATCAGCTGCTGATGGCTGACAAGCAATCTGCCCAAGGTATCCTTGGGCATGTGGCTGTAATCAATTATTTCCGAGTCACTTACCACAGCAGCTATATCCTGAAAAACAACAGTATAGGCTTTGTTATGAATTTCGCTGCTCTCTACAACCTCTGCGGGGGTTCCGGATGGGTAAATGTCATCAAGGGACACAATCTTGTCCAAATCAAAGATTTCTTCTGCATTGGAGTTTATAATCCCGCAAACGTATTTCCCTATCTTACTCATAACATTCCTTTCTGATTTCTATTTACTTCGTGCCTTAGGGAAAGGCATAACAGCCTTTCCCCTAAGACACCTTATCCAGTAAATAAAGAAAAAAGCCAATCGACGATCACTTAATTACAGCCGCTTCCCTCAGAACCCTGAGCTTGTTCTTCAGACTCTGCTTCGTTCTTTGTTTCTTCATGTCCCTGTGTAGATTTTTCTTTTTCACATTTGCATTTAAACAACTCTTTAACTTTTTCAAGAATAGCCAATATTTTTAGTCCCCTTTATTTTTACTTGCCGTTTTGTTCTTTTAGCATTTTAAGTGCCTGCTCAAAGTTATCCTTTGAAACTTTGAGTTCTCCCTCCATAGCTGCGTTCTTTTTTGCTGAGTTTTGCTCAATATACTCTCTTACCGCAAACATAGAGGCTTTTCGGCAGATAAACTCGATATCAGAGCCCGTTCTGCCATCGCTTTCTTTGGCTAATTTTTTCAAATCAACATTCCTAGCGAGAGGTTTATTCTTCGTGTGTATTGCAAAAATCTGTTCTCTGGTTTTTTCATCTGGCGCAGGCAACTCGAATATAAGGTCGAATCTGCCGCTTCGCAGCATCGCAGGATCGACTAAATCCAATCTGTTGGTAGCGGCTAAAACCACAACTCCTTTGAGTTCTTCGATCCCGTCCATTTCCGTCAAAAATTGGCTTATTACTCTCTCGGTTACATGAGCATCCGTAGAGCTTGACCCTCTTTTAGGCACTATGCTGTCTATTTCATCGAAAAAAAGGATTGTTGGTGCAGCATGTTTTGCCGTCCTGAACGTTTCTCTTACTCCCCGTTCTGATTCACCTACATACCGGCTGATAAGCTGGGGGCCTTTGATAGGTATAAAATTGACGCCGCTTTCATTAGCCACCGCCTTGGCTAAAAGCGTCTTGCCGGTTCCAGGTTTACCATACATCAAAATTCCCTTGGATGGAGTAGTACCAGCTTTCTTAAAAACATCTGGATATTTGAGCGGCCATTCAATCGCCTCTTTAAGCTCCTGTTTAATATTCTTAAGACCACCTACATCGGACCACTTTACATCGGGTACTTCGACAAAAACCTCTCTAATAGCAGATGGCTCAATTTCCTTCATCGCCTCAAAGAAGTTATCCATCGTCACTTCCAATTTGAGCAGAGTTTCATAAGGAATGTCTGACAGTTCGAAATCAATCTTCGGCAGAATTTTTCGCAGAGCTGACATCGCGGCTTCTCTGGCCAATGCCTCCAAATCCGCACCAACAAAACCATGAGTAATACCGGCTAATTTTTCAACGTCTACATCTTTAGCCAGAGGCATGCCTCTTGTATGAATTTCTAATATCTCCAAGCGCCCGTTCTTATCAGGTATGGGAAGGGAAATCTCTCTGTCAAACCGGCCAGGCCTTCGTAATGCCGGGTCTATAGTATTGGGGATGTTTGTTACCCCAATGACTACAACGTGGCCACGGGATTCTAATCCATCCATCAGGGCCAAGAGCTGAGCTACGACACGTCTTTCTACCTGCTTTTCACCACCCATATCCTCTCTCTTTGGTGCTATTGCATCAATCTCATCGATAAAAATTATGGCAGGGGCATGTTTCTGGGCATCTTCAAAAACACTTCGCAGCCGTGCTTCAGATTCACCGTAAAACTTGCCCATGATTTCGGGGCCACTTATGCTAACGAAATATGCATCTGTTTCATTAGCTACGGCTCGAGCGGTCAATGTTTTACCCGTCCCAGGCGGGCCATACATAAAGACTCCTTTGGGTGCTTCGATACCAAGCCTGTTAAAAACTTCGGGATATTTGAGAGGCAGCTCAATCATCTCTCTTATTCGCTGTACCTGGGTGCTAAGTCCCCCAATATCTTCATAGGATATTTTGGCTCTCTCAACTTTGCCTTCTTTTGACTTTACCTTTATCAGGGTTGTGGAGCTGACCGATACCACGCCATCCGGTATTGTGCCTTCCACTAAAAAATCACAGGTTTTAGTGCCAAACAACCTAGCCCTTATTTTATCACCGCTTGTTAAGGGCAAACCCTCTATGAGAGAGGCGATATACTTAGTATCTTTATCCTTTTGAAGCACCCCTCCATTTGTCAAAGGGGCAAGCGTAATTTTCTTGGCAGGTCTGCTTTCACCTCCTTCGATTGTTACCTTTTCATCAAGACCAACTTTGGCGTTCTCTCTTGTAATGCCGTCTATCTGAACTATCTTTTTCCCTCTGTCCTCAGCATAGCAGGGCATCGCCTTGGCAGCCGTTTTTCTTTTGCCTTCTATCTCTACTATCTGGCCTACCTCCAACCCTAAATTTTTCATGTCTTCAGGGTCGATCCTGGCGATAGCCCTTCCCACATCCTTAGGTAAAGCCTCCTTTACTTTAAATTGCTTCATGCCGCTTGCCTTTCTTTCGTTTCTAATTGAACAGCTGGTTTTTAAAATCCGCCAATGCTTTTAATCCCTTGATTTCGTGGGGACATGAGGGAACAATCGTCGTTTTTAATCCATTAAATTTTCCTCTTATGAGGTTTATATACTTGTCCTGTTCTTTTCTTTTTTCCCTGCAAAACTCACAGCCATCTGATTCCACAACATTATTTATCACTATCTGTCTAACCTTGATTCCATATTTACCCAAATTGCTTATTAATCTGGCAGTTTCTAAAATGGCCATATCCTCCGGAATCGTAACCGCTATAAATTCACATCTGTTTTGGTCACGAAGCAAATCCTCTATTTTTTTTACTGTTTTCTTCATAGATAAGAGAAAATCATCACCTTTATCTGGTTCATACTTACCAGCAAATCTCTCAATCATATATCTGTACTTCCATCTCATCTTTGCCATCACCTTAACCCAGTCATCCAGCAGCCTCGGTGATGTTAAAAGCCTTAAAGCATGGCCTGTAGGTGCAGTATCTACTATGTATTTATCGAATTTTGCCTGGTCTATCAGGTCAATCATTGTCTTAAAACCCATTACTTCATCCATGCCCGGGATAGGCAAGGCAAAGACTGAATCGATGTCTTCTGCATCCAGGTTGGTACCAGTTTCGACAATCTTCTTAATCTCGTCCTGGTGTTCGGTTTTGAATTTTGAAAGAGCCTTTTCTGCGTTTACTTCAAGAGCACTTAAATTTTTAACTCCCTTTACCTCTCTTGGCTTGTCATCAAGCTTCTGTTCTAGGCTATCAGCAAGCGAATGGGCAGGGTCGGTTGAAAAAATCAATGCCTTAAAATCCTCTGCCAAAAACAGGGCTGCAGCAGACGCGCAGGTAGTCTTTCCTACGCCACCTTTGCCGCCAAATAAAATCAACTTCAGGGAAGCATCTTTTAGCCCTTTTAATCCCATTCACTTTTTTACCTTGACCTCTAAAATCCCGTTGTTGTAAGAAGAGGTCATTGTGTCTGCCTGAACCTTGGAAGGTAGCAAAATTTCCTTATGATATTTCCTGTCTCCTGTTTGTGCTGAAATATCGAGGATATCTTCTTTCAAGTCTAACTTTATATCAGCTTCGTTAACACCTGGCATCTCGGCGTAGATTCGAATCTCCTGGTCTTCATCAAAAACATCCGTAAGAGGCTCTCTTTCTTCCTCAACTTTAGGTCCTTCAGGAGTCTTCCTGACATTTCCGAATGACTCAACAACAGGCTTGCCTCCCACTGCTGTTTTCACTGAGAATCCAAATACTCCCTTCATTCCTTCTTTAAGGTTACTTAGGTCAATCTCGCCTTCTTTATTGATTTCACCGCCTGCCTCTTGTAATTTAGCAGCCAGGTCAACCAAGTTTCCGATACTGTCTAACAGACCTCCCAGGCTCAATTTACCTATGCCAAAGTCAATGTTGAGACCTTCCGTCTCCTTTTCTTTGCCTTTTTTGTTTTTCTCTTTGCCCATTTTATATTCCTTTACTTTTCTATCTCCGTGCAGGGTTAAAAACACATTACAATAGCAGTCTCAGTAATTCATAGCCATTGTCTTGAGCGGCTTTGTTGGCACGCTTCTATGAGTTTTAATTTTCTGCTCCTCATATACTTCTTCTTGTAGTTTTTTTATTCGTCTGTAAACACTATCTAACTGTCTTTGGGCTATGTTCGTTCTCTTATTTAATGCAAAGATTTCCTTTGCCAATCTATCCTTTTCTCTTCCAAGTGCATATAAATCCAGGTGGCTTGATCTTTGTACCTTCGGGATAGACCTCGCACCTATAGAATGGATGCTTTTTATGTTCCCAATACCCAGGGTTTGCATTATTCCCTTCATTTGATAGGTCTCCTTATCTTTTTTATCTTGCACCAACCATGCTTTCCATTTCTTCCTGACTTGGAACAACGTCCTCCTGGCCGGTTATTGGAGGGAAACTGATGTTTTTTTGCGTTCCAAGTTCTTTTGCGACAAGCTCACTCACTATTTCTTTAACCCTGTTTTGGTTTGTTTTCGAACCGACACGGCTTGTCTCGGAGGCTAATATATCTTTACACATTTGCGTAAAAACACCGTTCGCTTTAAACAGATTAAGATTTTGCACTTTAAGGGTTTTCGCAATCATGATACAGCCTCGAACAGTTGGAGCGAATTCACACTTTCCTGATTCTCTCAAGCCTCTTACGATATTTACTATTCTTCTAACATGTGGCTTAGAAAGTTTTGATTTGGCCTGGGTGATTGCCACCTCTGTCTCATAGTCAAAGTAATCCAGGTCCATCGTTATCATCCTGTCCCTCAAAGCATCCTGACTCCGATGTACACCCGCGTATTCTTCCGGATTTGATGTGAAAATAGCGGTGAAATTCGGGTCGACCTTTAAATATGGTTCTTCTCCATCTCTTGCCGTTGGCAAATCCATTATCTTCTCTGACAAGATAGACAGCAAAATGTTATTGGCTTCCGGCCGGGAGCGTGTAAACTCATCATAAATCATGGTAAATCCATACTTGCAGGCGACGGTTAAGCGATTATCCACCCATCGTTTGACCATATCCTCTTCTGTTTTTAAGACTCTGGAGATAAAGCGGTCCACAACTTTTCTGATTCTATAGCCATGCTCACCGCCGACCAGGTCCGACGTAGTGAACTCCTCGTCTCCATGAATCATTATAACAGGCCTTTCAACTTTACTTGCCAGATGCATTGCCAGTGTCGTCTTGCCCGTGCCGGAAGGTCCTCTAAGATGGACAGGAAAACCAGCCTTAATAAAGGAAAGAGCCCTGTTGGTAATATCCTTAACGTACTTTGTTTCCACAAAATCCGGCAGACGAGCCGGTTCCAATACTGTTGTCATTTCGTCAATCATTTTGATAGACCTCCTGTCTTTTAAATTCTTATTTTTTCCCTCAGGGCAACGAGCCCCACCATTTAAATCTTTCGCCTACTTTTTTCCAGATTTTACGTGCCTTTTCCAAATCTGCCCTTATTTTCTTTTCTCTGCTTCTAAAGTTTTGCCTGAGAGACCTAAATTTAGTCATGGCTTCAGTCCTCTTTTTGGTAACGTCTACTCCGGGCAAATTTAGACTGGTTGCGCATTTCACTTTGAAACAAGCCCTTTACCTTTGCACTTAAGACAGGGTAATCTACTATCTATTGCGGTTCCTGTACCTTCACATTTAAGGCACCATTCCGTTGGGCTTTGGGGAGCTGTAACCACACCTTTACCGTTACATACGGTGCAGGTAATCCGGGTATTATGATAGACGCCTGTGCCTTTGC
>CAZCIR010000019.1:0-44168 GCA_964499145.1 uncultured Pirellulales bacterium
CGTAACTCCGTTAGTATCGGTATTACCTGAGATTGTATAGGTATTCGCAGCGAAGTATGCCTGGATAGTATAGTCGCCATTCATCGTGATTGTAGTAACCGCGGCATTTACGTTAGCAATGGTATCGGTGTCTCCAGTCCAGTTAACGAAATGATAGCCGACATCCGGCACAGCATTAAGGTCAACTACAGTTCCATGGTCATATTGGAATGCACCCTCGCCTGGGGTATTTACGTCTCCTCCTGCTGTCGAGGAGATAGTTAGTGTACGCTGGACGGCTCTCGGATCGCCAGTGATAATAATGTCGTCAAGGGCTGCGTCAGCTGCGTAGCCGGTAACTCCGTCATATCTGAACCTGATTCTGATTGTCCCAGTGTATGAATCGAGGTCGACATTGCCCTCGGTATAGGCAGCACCCGATGAGATATGCTGCTGGCCGGATATGCTCCATACATCGTTATCCCAGGAACTTCCGTCATAAATATCTACATGTAAAGTTCCTATATTTGTACCATACATATGATAAAAGAAGCTTAAGTCTATACTGTATGCATCCGCATCAAGGTCGGGGCTTTCGATAATTGCCTGAAGGTCGCTTCCTTGACAGACGCTCTGTGATGTCTCGACGAATATATACCAGCCGGTAGCATCTCCTATTGTGTTATCGTGGTCGGGCCCGGTGCTGTTGGAGGGCGTACCACCCTGGTCGCGTATCCAGGTGCAGGTGCCTCCATCGGTAGTCCAATTGCCAAAACCAGTCTCAAAATCGTCCATTAAAAGTGCGGACTCAGGCCCGAAGTTAGCTGTGACGGTCATATTACCGGTCATCGTGATTGTCTCCGGATTGGTACTGCCTGAGAGGTCACCGGTCCAACCTGTAAAGATGTAACAGGGCTCAGCAACAGCGGTTAAGGTAACCACCTCATCGTATTCGTAATAGGGCTGGTCAGGACTTATCTCAACTGAGCCATGGCTACCTTCGTTGACCGTGAGTATAGGTAGAGACGGGACAGTTTCACCAATCTTGCTGGCAAAGTCATCAACATCGTCATCTCGTCCAATTTCGATGCGCTTTATGTGCCATATGTCAGTTGTACTGGTGTTTTCCATACCTCCAGATGCATCCACACCACCCATATAACCGGCATTGGTGAGGGCTGTTATTAGTGCGGAAGTGTATTCTCCAAATGGATAGGGGTAGAAATTGGGCTCGGGGATGCCTGCGTTCGATGCTATCACAGCTGCCGAGCCGGCCTCGTAAATCGGATCATAATCAGGGTCACTGGTATGTTTGTGGGTTCGGCTGTGAGCTTCTATGGCCCAGCCGGCATTGTAAAGCGCCGTTACCTCCGGCCAAATCAGATGCATTGCGGCAGGTTCGGCGGGCTGGTCCCATGTGTTTTCCTGTCGAGTTGCCTCACTGTCTCCAACAACATCTGTTATTATATGCGCGACTCCGAAAAAATTCGGTTCGGTATATTCCTGCATTACCGGTAAAGCATACTTATAGATTCCATCATAACCGTCATCGAAGGTTACAATAACGGGTTTTGCAGGTAACTCAGCAATATTGTTAATATGATTGTATAAATCATCAAAGTTGACAGTCTCATACCCGAGGTCATACAGTAAAAACATATGGTAACGAAGAGTTTTTGGTGAGACCCAATATCCCGTAGGAGTATTAACATCGACTTTGTGATACATCACAATGGGAACATCCTTGGCGGGGAAAGGCCCTGCATTTGTAGTTGCGGATTCGGCGCTTGACCAGCCGGTTGTATTTTGGGCGGGACTCTTATCGCGTGCCTGAACTCTATAAGTGTATTGAGTACTCGGGCTAAGGCCAGTATCCTCGTATGTTGTGCTTGACTGCCAGCCGCTGTCATGACCGCCGGTTGTAAGACAATCGAAGTAGTATTCCACGCCGCTGGTATCACTAGCAGTCGTTGCCATCATTATAATTGAAGTTGGCCCTGTTGCCGCCGGCACAGAGGCCCAGGTCATCGGGTCCGGCGTCGGCGGGGTCAGGTCCGGGGTGTAGGTCGCAGTGTAGTCCTGATTCGTCTGGTCGGCGGTAACGTTAGTGTATGACCTGCTGCTTGGGCTGAAAGTGTAATCTGTTTTTGTCGGCGTGACCGTCCCAGACCAGCCGTCGGGCACGGTTACTTCATAGTAGCCGTTGGCGTCGGTTGTATCCGAGCCCCCGCCATTATTAGCGTCAACCGATACACCTTCAACTGGCGTCAGGTCAGACTCCAAAACATGACCTGAAATTACCAGGTCAACGGCAATGGAAGGTACATAAACGTGCTTCATTACACAGTGAATTGCGCCGGCCGCAGAGATAATACTCGAACAATCGACCTGAATGATTTCATATCCGGGCATAGCCGATACAAAGGTATTATATACTGTTGTATTCTGAGAGCTATAACCGCTGTATTCCGGGATGAAAACCTTATTGTTTACGATTGCAGCGTTGGTATAAGTATAATGTGTGCCGCCGCTTACCCACGCTGGCGTACGGTAGACGGTGTAACCCTTCGCTACCAGGTCCGCTGCACCGGCATCTGTTATGGTTTTGCCTGTTCCGCTGGCAAACTCCGATACGATAAAGGTGGTATCTGAAACCGGCAGCAGCCACATATCGATATGGCCTGTGGCGTCAATACTGGAGGGTAGGCGGGTATAAATTGTTACGTTAACGTCGTGATGGTCCTTAAAGATCTGTTTAATATCATCTTCGTCATATCCGGAATTTTCCTCGAGAACGAGGGTGCTCATAAAGGCATTGCCGTCGGAAACAACATGGAAGTTGCCTCCGCCATGCTCAAGATTGAGGTCATCGAGCTCATAGAGCGCGTCTGGCCATTGAGTAGCAAGCCATCCAGGGAAGGCATTATCATTGGCACGGGGACGGTTGTACTCGTGGTCCATAATGGCCCGGTCACCATCCTCATAAAAATGTCGCGGACCATAGTCGCAAATCCAGACGCTGTCGGTGGTGCGGACAAGAAACTCAATATTGCTCATATTAGCACCAGCTGAAGTAAGCGTGGAAGTAACGCTTGTTCGCTCAGTAGTAGTATCGACAACTACATATACCTTTGCATTCGTATCAGATTGAGACACCTCGACAGCAAACTCTGTCAGCAGGGATGTGTAACCCTCCCACGCAATGAGTACACCATCAATCTGCTCATACTCAGCGGGCGTCCAGATCGTTCCCGACGGTGCAGCCAGTAGCCTGATTTCCTCCTCCTCTGCAAGGGCTTCTGCCGGGGCTTCAAGGGCCTCGATTGCTGCCTGCTGGTCAAGCCACTGTTGCTCTTCCGGTGTCATGTATCGTGGTAGCCCGTTGGGATAATTTGCCGCGATCTCTTCGAGTAAATCAGGCGGCATCGTGGCTGCGTATGTATTAGCAGGCAGGACAAATACCGCCAAAGCGCAAAAAGCCAGCAGGCTGATTATTGTTTCTACTTTTACCGTTGCTAAGAACCGTTTCATCACTCTTACTCCCTATAAAATTTGGACACAAATTTTTTTCTTACCGGTCGCGACTGATGCGCATATACGGCCTATACCTCCTTGCCTGGGGTACAGATAGGCTAGACTATGCTGCAATCTGTCCTACCTTTTCATCCGTGAATGTAACGTAAAAAACCAAATCCGAACCCGACTTTGGTTTTTGCCTGCTTTATTCAGCTAATGAAGAACGCTCGAATCGGGACTCCAGTGTTCCGAGGTCTTTTATATTTAAAACCAGATACTCTTTTTCCCCGACAATGGAATGAAAAAGCTCAAAGTCAAACGCCGGAAGTTTGTTCACCACAGTCCTCCTGTTATACGCTATAATAATTATACAAAGTGAATTCTATCACACTAAGTGCTTAAAGTCAAGGAATTTATGCACGGATTTGGGGTTTTTGGGGGGGCGATAAAACACCATATATCTACATATCTATTTTCTGAAAGACGAGACATATGGCTAAAGCTCGTTATATAAAGGCTTTCTGTGGCTTTTAAGACGCGTTTTTGAAACCTCTTAAGGATGTGAGATGCAGAAGCCTTGCAGGAGCAGCTACCATCGGTAAATCATGTGAATACTTTTCTGTCCTCATAGCAGCCCCCAATGAGTTCTTGTTTGTAAGCGATAAGTGGCCGACACTATAATATTTATTAGAGTTTCGCAGGTTATGATTTTATAGCGTCGGACTATCAATCCGATGCCTAGTTATTCGGCAGTGCAGAGGACACTTTATAGACGTAAATGTCGTCATCTGACTTTGACAGTCTTTCGGCTTCTTCGACTGGCATAACAAATAAGCAGAAAGATCATCAGGATGTCGACATTGGCCCTTTTGATAATTCTTTACAAATGGACATGTTAGGCTCTAACAAGAACTTCTTGTCACCACTTGACAGTGACATTTAACCTAACACGCCCGGCAGGATTCGAACCTGCGACCTACGGATTAGAAATCCGTTGCTCTGTCCAGCTGAGCTACGAGCGCATTAAACCTTAACTGCTTCCAATATAACAACTTTTTGTATATATTGTCAATCCTCCTTAAAATCCCCCAAAAAAACATCTGCGACAAATTTCACTTATACTGTGGGAAAAGGTCTATCGTAATCAGTTTTTAACAAATAGTGATGATTTTACTAATATGATGGCTGGACTTTTTCACTCTTATTGGGATGCACCGTCGGAGTAAACGGCACATTATGATGGGGTGGTATATTCAAGGTGGCGGAATACAACGGGGGCGTTTATAAGTCTGTTGAAAAGCGAGATGTTTTTTTTGTGCGGCCCCCACTCCAGGAACAAGTTGGCAATCGCTTCCCATAAAGAGACCCAGGCAGCAACGGTCAAGCCCTGTGCAAAGACCTCGGTAAGGACACCCCTGTGCATTGAGAGCCGTCTTGTTACCTCTATGGCCATTGCCAAAAGCACTAGGCCGACAAGAAACAGGATAGAGGAGCGCTTGAACATCTCTTTGATGTGGCGAACCTCAAGCTCTTTCAGATAGGCATAATAGGTATTGATACTCTTTTTAACGCGGTCGATTAACGTCTTATCGGGGGCATGTGAGAGCGAGATGCGGATAATAAATTTATGGTTACGGATTTCCCTGACGGAATCTACAAGATAATCAACAAGCTCCTCGTCAAGGTCCTTTTTGCTATACGGGGCCGTGCGGTCAAAGTTGCTATATAGATTTTCTACGCTATGCACTGAGACGTCAATAATGACCTCATTTTTGTCCGTAAGCTCGTATCTGCTTGCTATAGGAGCTATCATAGATAATTGTACCTGCGAAGTTCTATTTCAATACCAGAGTTTATCAGCAATGATAACTATCGGAAGTTTTTGTGCGGCACGTGAGAAATTAAAATGCTTTTTGGGTAGGCGAGGCCGGTTGCATTCTGAGTTAACTTATGGCGGCTATGAGTAAAAGAAGCATGCTGATTACTACAGCAGCAAAAGTGATTCTCGACCATTTCGTGTATTTTGCAAAACCGAGGTGCTGGTCTTCGAATTCGTAGTAATAGTCATCAAGGTCCGAGCTCTCTTTCGGGCTGAGGCGCACTTTCACATAAATGTACGCAGCAACAGATATTACAAACAACGAGGCAGCAATTATTAAAAGTATAATATCCATAGGTCCTTAACGAACTACTATAATACTCCTAAAAATCAAAAAGTTAAATTTAAAATAATTCTCCTTCGGCGGTGAGCAAAAAAACAGGGGTGTTGACACAATCGTGGGCGGGGCGTATAGTTAATCCGGTTTCTGAAAGAAGACTACGCGAATATTATTTTACTCGGGGCGAAAATTATGGATAACGAAAAAAAGAAAAGCTGGGAAAAGCGGCTTGAGGGTGAGCCGGATGAGCTCACCGTTAACTTTGTGGAATCGCTGTCGGTGGATAAGCGGCTTTACAAATATGACATCGTCGGTTCGATCGCTCATTCGCAGATGCTGGCAGAGCAGAAGCTGATTACCAAAGAGGAATTTAAGCAGATTAAGGACGGGCTTGTCGAGATATCACAGGAAATTGCAGAAGGGCGGTTCAAATTCGATAAAACACACGAAGATATTCATATGGCGATTGAGGCGGCAATGGTAAAGAAAATCGGCGAAGCTGGCAAGAAACTTCATACCGGCAGAAGTCGAAATGACCAGGTGGCCACCGATATTCGGCTGTGGATGCGGGATGAAATTGAGATACTGCAGGCGAAAATAACACTGCTGCAAAAGGCGTTCGTTAAATCAGCAGGCAAATATGCAGAAGATATAATGCCGGGTTATACGCACCTTCAGCGTGCTCAGCCGATTGTTATCGCATCGTATCTATTAAGTTTTGTGGAACAGTTTGAGCGAGACTTTGTTCGATTACAAAACTGCAGAGTACTTTTAGGCATTTCGCCGTTAGGCAGCGGTGCGCTGGCGGGATCAACGCTGGCGATAGACAGAAAGAGCACGGCGAAGCAGTTAGGTTTTATGGACATCAGTTATAACAGCATCGACGCGGTCAGCGACAGGGATTTTTGTGCAGAATTTATTTTCGATTGTGCGCTTATTGCGACGCATCTATCCCGCTTGGCTGAGGACTGGATAATTTACTCATCCAGCGAATTTGGTTTTGTCCAAATAGATGAAGCCTATTGCACATCGTCGAGTATGATGCCGCAAAAACGCAATCCGGATGTTCTGGAATTAATTCGCGCAAAAACAGGCGGCGTTTATGGCTCGCTGATGGCTATGCTGACGATTTTGAAAGGCCAGCCTTCCGGCTACAATCGCGATTTGCAGGAAGACAAAGTTCACTTTTTTTCTGCGAGTGATACGGTCAAGGCCTTGCTTGATATGGCCTCTGCCGTTGTTTCACATACGAAATTCAATACCAAGAAAATCTCGTCTGAACTGGAAGAGGGATTTCTGGATGCTACCGCTCTGGTTGAGTATTTAGTTGGAAATGACGTTGCTTTCCGTGAAGCGCACGGTATCGTCGGGCAATTAGTTACCCACTGTGAGCAACAGAACAAGAAATTAGCCGAGATTGCATTGGATGAATTCAAGCGGCACTGCATCAAAGTCGAGGCAGACGTGTATGAGCATTTAGGAGCTGGCAAAGTTGTGAGTAAATACGTTACGGATGGTGCAGCCGGGCCGAAGCAGGCTCAAGAGCAAATTGTGTATTGGAATAAACGGTTAGCAGAGCGATGAGCGGAAGGGAAGATGAAATAACCGCGTGGTTTGCCAGCCAGAGCGAATTGGCGGCGGCGTATTTTCCGATAGGGATTGGGGATGATATGGCCCAAATCCGATGGGGTGAAGGGTCTGCCCTTATTACCATAGATATGCTGCTGGACGGAGTCCACTTCGAGCTGCAAAAAACAACTCTGAAACAGGTCGGATATAAAGCAATGGCAGTCAGTCTGAGTGATTGTGCTGCGATGGCGACAATTCCTGTTGCGGCGGTTGTTTCGGTTGCACTGCCGAAGGGTTTTGGCGAGGAAGAATTAAAGCAGCTCCACAGCGGAATTACGCTGGCAGGCGGAAAATTCGGCTGTGAGCTTGTTGGCGGGGACATCACAAGCTGGAAGGGCGATGAGCCACTGGCGATAAGTGTAGCTATGCTCAGCAGGGAAGGGAGCAGCAAACCTATAAGACGGTCAGGTGCAAAAGTCAGCGATGTTATCTGTGTTACAGGCTCATTGGGTGGAGCAGGACGTGGAAAACATCTGAAATTCGAGCCGAGGGTTAAAGAGGCAATAGAGATAACAGAAAAGGTGGTAGTAAATTCGATGATTGATATAAGCGATGGGCTGAGCAGCGACTTGAACCGAATCTGTCAGCAGAGCAACGTGGGAGCGATTATAAATGCGGAGCAGATTCCGATATCGGATGAGGCGAAGAAGAGTAAGAAGCCGTTGAATTCCGCGCTGAATGATGGGGAAGATTTTGAGCTGCTTTTTACGCTTTCCGAAAATGAATGCTGGAAGCTGCTGAAGCAGTGGGGCGGGCCGACAGCGATTACGCAAATCGGGAAAATAACCGACACTAAAAAAATGCAGATAAAAATGCAGGATGGGCAGATTAACGATTTGCAAGTCCGGGGATATGACCATCTTGGTAATCGGTAACTTTCGTAATTATGGATTTGGAAATTACTTCTAATTCGCCGGAGGAGACGATAGAGATTGGTCAAAAGGTCGGCTCACAATTAAAAGGTGGAGAAGTCATAGCTGTTTGTGGGACGCTCGGCAGCGGCAAAACGCATCTTATAAAAGGGATTGCAGCCGGTGCTGGGGCGGTGGAAAGTAAAAAAGTTACCAGCCCAACGTTTTTAATAATCAATGAATATAAATCCCGCCCTTCGGAAGGGCTGGATAAAGGTCGGCTGGATATCTACCATATAGATGCTTATCGGCTGGAATCTAATTTCGAGTTCGAGATGTTAGGTTTCGACGATTACTGCAATCCACAGTCGGTGGTTCTAATTGAATGGGCTGATAAAATCGAATCGGCCCTAAAAGATATGGATTACATTCGGGCCGAGCTTTTTCACACAGGACAGGCGCAAAGAAGCATACACATCGAAAATTTGCCAGATTATATCGGTTGTTGATTATTCGAAACCTGCGGCAACATCGAGCAAATTCCGTCACATCCCATATTTCACACCTTAAAGTTTGGCAATGAAGCATTTATTTTTTATATTTTTTTTGTATACAACATTAAGTTTTGTATATGGCAATCTAAAATGTTTTCGGACGTAAAATTGGAATTTTTACCGTCCGTTAAGAATCCGAACGAGATTTTTGAAGTAGTTCAGAGATATTTTTTTAAACGTTTCTTTATCAGGAGGATTTACGACATCAATAAAAGTGCAAGTGCAGTTAAGTACTGCTTCGATTAAGACGATAGCTTAAATCGAGAAAAACGAAATGAAATTTCTATTTTATATGTAAGAAAGGGGCAAAAAGATGAGAGCGAAAAGTGGTTTTACATTAGTGGAAATCCTGATTGTGGTGGTCATACTTGGTATCCTCGCAGCTATTGTGATACCTCAGTTTACCAGTGCAAGCGTAGAAGCCAAAGAGTCGGCTCTGGTCAGCAACCTTCAGTCAATACGCTCGCAGATTGAGCTGTACAAGATTCACCACAATGATGCACTGCCTGGGACGCAGTCGGGCAGCCCTGACTTTGAAACTGCAATGACTACCAAGACGGACCAATATGGTGACCCGGGTGGCAGGTTTGGACCTTATATGCAGAAGATTCCTGATAATCCTTTCAGCGGTGCAATTGGTAATGAGAACACTGTCACCGATGGCGTTGCAGCAACCGCACCTGGAGATGATAGTTCCGGCTGGTGGTTTGTGACATCCGGAGCCGATGCGGGACTGTTCCAAGCTAATGACGGTGAAGTTAATCCATTTGATGGTAATACGCCGCACATAGACTATTAACAATTCATGGAAAACTGTGCTGGTGTAATAAGAACACAGAATTTAACGAAAAATCAGGCTGACCAGATTCAGACGAAATAGTCAAAGCTGGTCAGCCTTTTTGAAAAATATTGGGGGGGTATGAGTAAGAATACTCACTTTTCGTATGTCGAGGTCATAGTCGTGGCAATTGTGTTGGGCATAGCCGGGAGGATAATTGCTCCGCAGCTTACTGAAGCAAGTAACGAAGAAGCGAAGGTTTCCGAATTGCTCGATGGGCTTGAAGTGATACGTACCCAGTTAGATTTATACCGAGTTCAGCACAAAGATACTTTTCCTCCCACTGATTCATTTGCCAGCTTTGAAACAGCTATGACAACAAAGATTGGACAGCACGGTCCGTATGTTAAGAAGATTCCGATGAATCCATTTAACGGGCTTAAAACGGTTCGATTTGATGGAGAACTGGCAGGGGCCAGCGAAGCTGGCTGGCGGCTTGATACGAAGACCGGTTTGTTTCAGGCCGACAATGATGCTGCTTGTGCGGCTCTGTGAAAAGTTCATTTACGGCTGCGTAAAAATCAAATGCGACTTAAGTTCGTGAGGGTAGCAGGATTGATAAACGGGCTGACCGTGCTGAGGCAATTGCCTGTGGCGGGTCGGCTTTTTAATTGATTATCGGGACATCAAATGAGAGGTAGCAACAAACATCGAAAGGGATTTTCGCTGGCTGAGGCGATGATGGCAACTGTTGTGCTGGGTATTGCCGCGGCCGGTGTGCTGCTTCCGTTTATGAACGGTGCGTCGATACGGACTGAAGGTGAGCATCGTACATTGGGAGCAAAATTGGCAAGTGATTTGATGGAGGAGATTATTAGAACGAATTTCGACCAGATAATAAGCAAGTATGGCACATACAGTGAGCCACAGGGGCATATAATGAAGAATTTTGATACGGCAGAAGAATTTACCGACACTATGTACGCAAATTTCAGCAGAGGCGCAAGCTATGAATACGACGCCAGCCAGCCTTTCTTTATAATCGTTAAGGTCTGGGTAAAATACAATGAAAATGAAATTGTAAGTTTAAACCGACTGATTAGCAAGTAATGATACCAATAAGACCAAAACGTAATTATCTCGTGTTACGCAGCGAAACGCCGCTGCTTCACAGGGTAGTAAAGGGATTTACACTGGTTGAGCTGCTGGTGGCATTGATGGTTACAAGCATAATTTTAGCTGCTGTAGCTACTCTGGCTTACGCTCTGGGGGCAGCAAACGACACTACAAACGACAGGGCTGAGGAACAGGCACAGGTTCGTTATACGAGCATTAGAATCTCGGAATTGATTCGCCACTGCAAACTTATATGCGGAACAGCTGACAATGATTTAGCTATCTGGCGGGCAGATGATAACGGCAATGGCGAGATTAATCCGACAGAGTTAGTTTACTTGGAATCAGGAGTGAATCGAAATTACCTTCGATTACTGGAATTTCCCTCCGCTGCGAGCTGGCCTATCCCGCTAAGCAATATTCTGGGTGGGACAACCAAACCGTCTTTGATAATTCTCTGCGACGAAAGACGGACGATTCTGGTGCCGGAATGCAACAATGTGGAGTTTCAGTTTGACGTATTACCACCACATTTAAGATTTGTGAGTATTTCATTTGATCTTGTTGAAAACGACGTCGCTCATAACTACCAAGTAAGCGCTGCGCTTCGCGGCTGGGCTGGTCATCTGCTGAACGAAGCAGGTGACGCTATTGTGAGTGATGACGATTAGAAAAGCGAAGATTAGCCACTAAGGCGCAAAGGCACATAGAAAGTGAAAAGTAAGAAGGCAAAAGCGAAAAGAAAAGGATCGGCGCTGCTTGTTGTGCTGTTTATCGTTATGGCAATAACAATTTTGTCGCTGGGCTTTTTGTCACGAAGCGACGTGGAACTGGCCTGTGGGGAAAATATGATACTTCGAGCCAAAATGGATTACTTAGCTGAATCAGGGCTGGAACACGCCAGAGGACTGATACTCAACGACAATGACTTTTTAGAAAATTGGACAACCATCAGGCAACAGTTATACAGCAGCAATGATTACTACGATGTCAATGTTGTTCATACCGGCGAGTGTAACTACAAGATAACTTGCGATGCTTATAGAGAAAAGGACGGCGAAAGAATTGGTCGCAGCAGTTTAGAGGCAGTGCTGCGGCTCGACCCGTGTATAGCATTCTGGACGCAGACGAATACAACAATTTCAAACAATGTTATAATTAACGGCGATTTCTATTGTAACGGCATATTAACGAACAACGGCACAATCAACGGCGATGTATTTGTAAGTGATTTAGACGGAAGTGGAAACATAACAGGGCGACAGAAAACAACTGGAGATCTATCTCTGACCCAGCCACGAATTACAGTTGCAGACTTCGTCTCGCATTATTCTCCCGTCCAAACGATAGAAGTCAATAGTATCGATAACACGAGCATAGGCGGTTCTGCAGAGGTATGTTATTGCGACGATGATTTGGAGCTGGCAGGCAATGTCCAAGTCGAGGGAATGCTTATCGTTGATGCTAACTTAACAATAACAGGAACCGGAAATGTCATCACAGCAGGGGAAAATTTACCGGCGATATTGGTAACCGGCAATTTGATAATAGAAAATGGCAGTCAGATAGGTGTTAATGGACTTGCTGTTGTTTACGGAGAAGTACAAATCAGTGGCACTAACAACATAATCGGTGGATTGTTTGTTGAAAATGGGGTTACAGGTAGCGGTAATATTACCATAACTGCCGCGCCTTCAAAAACAGCAATTATAACCTGGTCCGAAGTAGGTATCGCCCAAAGATGGGGACAGGCATGTGGAGCATTTTTTAGAAGTATCAAGAGAAAATAAGAGCAGCTTATAGGACCTTACAAAGAAGGCTGAATGAGGGGACGCTTATCGGCCTTTGTCCATAATAAAAAGAAAATTTCGAAGTAGGCTTATTACACCAATTTACCCTATCAGGCTCCCACAGGAAATCGAAAAAGTTCGAATGGTCGATACTATATTTTCTAACGATTGTATCAACTTTGCTGAACTTAACCACGGAAGGGTAGAGATTCAACGCTGATATACCGCTTCTGACGCGTGCGGATAAGGTAAGGTTGATGATAAAATTAAACACTGTGAGATAATCTGGTTAAAGCCAAGAACATAAACGGCTTAATGGCTGTTTCTGCCGGTTCGACGGCGAGTAAAGGTGTGTCCCAAAGAGGACGAAAAAAGGATAGAGGTAAGGGTTCATAATGCACCAAGACAAAGAAAATAAGAAGGCGATAAGGATGAATTTGCAAAACAGGCTTCGCAGATTCAGTTGCTGTTGGAGCCAGGAATATAGATACGATTTGCGATCCGGAAGCAGTGGTTTTACCTTCGCAGAGATTTTGCTTGTGGTGGTAATAATCGCAATAGCAGCAATGATTGCTTTACCGATGATGGGCTCTGCGGGCAGCATTCAGATTCGGTCTGCGGCAAATATAATTGCAGCGGACTTGGAATACGCCAAAAGTATGGCAATCGGCAGACAGAAAAATTATTCGGTGGTCTTTAATCCGGCCAATGACTATTACGAAGTCCACGACTCGAATGGAATAATAATTAAGCACCCTGTCAAGAAGGGATTTGATTACAAGGTGGACTTCAGCAGTGATTCGAGGCTGAATAAGGTTGTTATCGATGATGCTGATTTCGACCCCAGCTCCAGCAATACAATTACATTCGACTATCTTGGCAGTCCTTACAGTGGAAGTGGTACTTCGAACCCATTAAACAGCGGGACTATCAGCATCAGGACCGGGGACTTTACTATGACCGTAAGTGTAGAACCTGTTACAGGGTTTATCTCAATTACGGATTGATGTCACTTTGCAAAGTCCCTAAGGGACGCCGCACGGGTGAGAAGGAAATCATAAATGATAGGTTGGAAATTAAGAACACGAGGTATTCAGCCGATAGGATTGGACATAGGTCACAACTCTATCAAGATGATTCAATTGGCAATGGATGGGGGACATATAAGCATTCTTGCAGCGGATAAGGTTCGTGTTGAGGCGGGTATAAACGGCGATGGAGAAGCAAGAAGGAGCTTTGTTATTTCTGCAATAAAGCAAATACTGGCAGAAGGTAAGTTTCGCGGACGAAATGTTGTCTCGTGTTTACCGAATGATAAATTGAAAATAACAAGTCTGCGATTGGCTGAGACGGAAACAGATGAAATCGAGCAGGCATTGACTAAAGAAGCCAGCCAGCGTTTCGGATTGAACCCTGACAGGGACACAATTAACTATTTAATTGCAGGGAACGTTCAATCCGGCGAGAAAAGTAAGAATGAATTGATATTGTTTGCTGCATCCGATGAAACAATAAGAAACCATATTGCGATGCTTGAGGAGGCGCAGCTTAGACCTGTGGCCATAGATACTGTTCCACATGCATTGTTCAGAAGTTTTGAGAGATCACGACGGCGAGAGGAGGATAAAGAGCAAACGGTTGTTTTCGTGGATGTTGGCAGTCAGATTACTACGGTGGTATTTGGACGTGGAGGAGAAATTAGTTTCACTAAGCAAATACCTATCGGTGGGGAAAAATTTAATCGTGAAGTCGCATCGAAGCTGGGGATTAGCATTGACGAAGCCAAGATGCTGCGAGAAAAGCTGCAATTGGAAAGTGCGATAACGGCCGGAATAGACTTTGGTGTGCCGAAATCAGGTTCTCAGAGGCAGGGCACAGTTATTTCGAATCTGCAAATAGAGCAAAATGAGAACAGTCTCAATGCATCGACACAGGAAGCAATGATTGATGCAATCGTGGCAGCTGCCGAAGAGCTGGCAAAAGAAATATCACTGTGTTTAAGATATTATACGGTGACATTCAGGGGCAAACGTGTTGAGCGAGCAGTTTTCTCCGGAGGAGAGGCATACGAAAGAATTCTGCTAAATGTTTTAAGACAACACCTGGCTGTCGAGATTGAAGTTGCTCAGCCGTTGAGAGGCTTGGATATTACTAATGTAAATTTTGATAATGACAGGCGAGGTTTACTTTGTGAGTGGGCAGTAGCAGTTGGGCTTAGTCTTAAGGGCTGGGAAGACCTGTGAAAATTATGAAAGAAATTGATTTTCTTCCAACCTGGTACAGAAGCGGCAGACAACGGCAGATTAGTTACCGCACACAATTCATCAGCATGGGTGGTATATTCGTTGTGATGGTAGTGTGGAATCTTATTGCCGCACATTCAATTTCAAAAACCAAAGCAGCACTTGCCGAGGCAAAATTGAATTCAGCAAGCATAAATAGTGCGGCACAAGAGTTCGCCAGAATTAAGAGCGAAGCGACACATCTGCAGGAAAAAGTAAGAATCATAGAACAAATTGATTCCAAAATTGAAGTTGCAAATGTCTTAGCTGAGATTAGCTTTTTAGTTGATAAAAAGATAGTATTGAGCAAAGTTGAATTCATCGCCGAAAAGTTTGAAGGCAAGCTAAACAGCAATCCTGCTATTAGAGCATTCACTAATAATTTTAGCGGTAAAAAGGCACCGCCGCTTAGTGACGTCAGATTTAAGGTATTGATAAATGGTATTGCGTTAGATGCAAGCGATGTAGCAGCATTGATATGTAGGCTGGAAGACTCGCCGTATTTCTGTCAGGTCATACCATTGTTTACGCGGAACAAGGAGATGAGAACAGCAGCTAATGCCGGGAGAGAGAAATTCCAGATGAGTGAGTTTGAGATAAGCTGCGACCTGGCGAACTATCGGCAAGAGGGAAAGGCAGCAGGTTTATAATGCTATTCAGAGAAAGACGACAAGCAGCGATATGTGTTGCAGCCGCAGTGATGGTTGGCGGATTTGTGCTGTTTAGATATCTGCCTATGCAAAGAAAAATGAAGTCCCTCAGGCAAGCTCACGCAGCACAGATGCTTGCTATTTCAAGGGCCTCGGCCGAAAGCCGGCAGATACCGACAATCGAAGAGCAACTGCTGCAATTACAGAGAAAGGTTGGAAACTATGAGCGACAAATACCTACGCAAAGAGAGATCGGTGAGTTTCTGCAAAGAATCGCTAATTTGATGAATAAGCACAATCTTCAGGAACAGCTGATTCAGCCTGGTAAGGAAATGAAAGCAGGGCAGTTGAACTGCGTACCAGTAAATATGCAATGCAAAGGTAAACTGTCGCAGATATTCAAATTTTATAGAAATGTACAGGGATTGGACAGGTTTGTCCGCATTGAGCACGTAAAGCTTGTGAATGACAATAACTTCAGCGGTGAAGTGACTATGCAGACAGAGGCGGTTATTTATTACAGAGCAGATGTTGAAGAAGGATAGGAAAAAAAATAGCTACAGACGGTATAGAGAAGAAACCAAACTCAAAAAGAGAGATAAAATGATATGAAACAGAACCTAAAAAACAGCGGCAGCAGAGGTAACAGGCTTGTTAGTCGATTTGCAGCAGAGAAGAAAAAGACAGTCATAGCGGTGTGTTTAATCACAGTAATGGTCTTCATGTGGGTCAGAGTGCTTTGGAGAAAGGGACCACAGAGCGCCAATGCGGCAGTAATGACACAAAAGGGTCAGACGAATCCGGACACACAGACAATTTTTACAGAATTGCCGAAGGTTAAGGGCCGCAATGACGAACTTAGCAGAGACTTTTTTGCCGTGGACAGCTGGCAGAACTTTATTGAAGGCGGAGAAAACTCAGGCGGCACGGGAGAAGTTAGTATCGTTTCAACTGACAGCAGTGAAGAAACAATAAGGTCTGCTGCAGAAAAACTAAGGCTGGAAGCAATAGCGCTGGGCAAAAATCCCCGGGCTTTTATTAATGATAAGCTGCTGTCGGTGGGAGATAAATTGTTTATCAGAGAAGGAATCAATACGTATGAATGCGAAGTAACTGAAATTGAAGAAAACATGGTGCTTATAAGATGTGGAGAAACAGAAGTAACATTAAGACTTACACAAACGTCAAAAAGTAACTGATTATTGAAAAAATATTAAAGAAAGAGGGCTAAACTATGTATTACGATAAAAATTCAAATAGCAGAATCAAGAATAAAGGCAAACTGTTCATACTGGGCTTTGTATTGGTTGTAACAGCGGCAACAGCATTTAGCGATGTTAAAGCAGCCGGCGCCGAAGCAAACGTTAACACCACGAGTGTTAATGTAAGCAGCAGTGAGGCTATACCAGCAGGCGGAATGATACAAACAATCACCTTTGATAAAGACAGTAAAATCAAAGACGGACTTCGTGTTTTGTCTGCAATGTATAAGAAAAATATCGTTCCGTCATCTAAGATTGATGGGACAATGGGATTTACTCGGCTGTACAACGTAACCTTCGAAGAGGCCATGAATGCGATTTTAGGTGCGCACTTCAAATACGAGCAAGAAGGTCAGCTAATCAGGGTCTACACTAAAGAAGAATACAGAAAGATTAAAGAAGACAAGGACAGAATGATATACAAGGTCTTCACTTTGTATTATATCTCAGCCGCTGAAGCGAGAAAATTAATTAGTCCTGTCTTAAGTGGCAACGGCAAAATTGAGGTCACCAATGCGTCTGAGACCGGTGTACCTACCGATGAAACTATCAGTGCACAAACTGGAGGTGGTGACACTACAGCTATGAATGACACCATAGTGATTTGCGATTTCCCTGAAAATATAGCGATGGCTAAAGATATTATAAAGTCGGTCGATGTCAGACCAAGACAGGTCCTGGTCGAGGCGACTATTCTGAGCGCTACACTCACCGAAGATATGCAATTCGGCATCGACTGGCAAACGCTCGAGGGTACCGCTATAACCGCCTTAACAGGCATTGCATATGGTGCCCCGGAATACTTAAAATCTGCCGGCACCGGCGCCAATATAGAAAGCGCTTTAACCGGCGGCCTGACTTTTGGTGTTACACATGACGATGTGGCGGTATTTATCAGAGCTGTTGAAGAGATTACTGATGTAACTGTCCTGGCGAACCCGAAAATACTAACTGTTAATAAGCAACTCGGCCAAGTCTATATTGGTACAAAACTTGGCTATCGTGAGGGCGATATAGAGACCAGTGGCGGCGGGATACAACAGGGTGCTGTGAAATTCCTCGACACCGGTACAAAGCTTTCGTTCAGACCCTTTATCTGTGAAGACGGCTACATAAGGATGGATATCCATCCCAAGGACAGCTCCGGCACCGTTCCGGGTGGTATTCCACAGGAAATTTCAGCTGAGCTGGTTACTAATATAATGGTTAAAGACGGCCAAACGATAATAATAGGAGGTCTATTCAGAGACACCGTAACAACTAATAAAATTCAGGTTCCACTTCTTGGCGACCTGCCGATTATAGGAGGAGCTTTCAGAGGCACAGCTAATAAGGATGAAAGACAAGAAGTAATGGTCCTTCTTACTCCTCATATTATAAAAGAGCCGGCAGAGGTCGAAGGTGAGGCCAGAGCTGCTGATGTTAGACGGAAAAGAGGAGGATCGCGAGAGTCATTGGATTGGTTTAACAGTTCAAGAATAGCGGAAGACAATTATGCAAAAGCTGTGGAATACTACCTCGCAGGCAATACGGAAGCCGCGCTGAATAAATTGAACTGGGCACTTATGATTCGGCCGACAAATTTGGAGGCTTTACGTCTGAAAGAAAGGATTATTCGCGAAACCGCTCCTGACGACACAGCAACAATGGAAAGAATAATGCTGGATGTTATCGAACGGGAAGAATCAAACAAGTGGTTGAGAAGATAAAAACAAAATAGATAAGGAAGATTAAAGATGTTACGTAAAACAATGATGGCCATGGCCATAATTGTCTGCTTAGGCAGTGTTGGCTGTGAATCGTTCTCAGATACCAAAAAATTGGCACAGAAACGATGGGAAAAAGCTTCAGTCGGAGCAAAACTGATTCTTGCCCAGCAGGAATATGACGAAAACCGTTTTGATGACGCCAGGAAAATCGTCTCTAAATGTGTAATCGTCGACCCTAATAATGCTCAGGCTCATCTGCTTTATGGCAAACTGCTTTTGATGGAGGACAACCAGGCAGATGCAGTCAGGGAACTGCGGCTGGCAGTTGAACTGGATGAAGAGCTTGGGGAAGGATGGTACTGGCTGGGCTTGGCTACTCGGGGGCTGGAGCAAACTCAGCAAAGCTGGTGGGAAAATCAACAGATTCTGTTTTACTACAAAAAGGCTCTGAAGCTCAATCCCGCAAACATTGACTACATCCTTGCCGTTGCTGAAACATACACTGAACAAAAAAAGATTGAAGAAGCAACAAGGTTACTCGAAGAGAAGATGACAGCTATGCCGAGTCAGGTTCCGCTAAAAATTGCAGCGGCAAATTTAATGTGGCGACTGGGCAAAAATGAGCGGGCTATTGAGCTTTGCAAACAAGCGATGCTTATGAACGGTGATGACAGCAGCATAGCTGAGACGCTTGGGTACTATTATGTATTTAATGGCCAGTGGAGTGAAGGAGCAAAGATTTTTAATAAACTGATTGAACAATGCCAGGATGAACAGAAAAAGAAGTTATATCTGCAAACAGCAGCATTATGTAGCGTGAACTGTGCTCAATATAACAGAGCCGTTAATTGCTACAACAAATTAAGCATTGAGGAAAGAGATAACGCTGAGTTTTGGGTGAAAATGGGGCAGGCGGCATTGGGTGCAGATGCGGCAGAGAAAGCTTTGATATGCGGTGAGACGGCGTTAGCTCTACAGCCGGGCAATGCAGATGCAATTGTCCTTGTAGGCTGCGCCAAATATTTGATGGAGGACTACGCCGAAGCAATTAAAAGCTTCGAAAAGATAACCTCAGATGAGAAAAACGAGTGTATTTCATGGCTTATGAGAGCAAGATGTTACGAACAACTTGGCCGGAAAAATGATGCTGGACAAGCATACAGAAAAGCATTGGAAATAAAACCTAACAGCGAATTGGGCGATTTTCTGGCTAAAGGAAAAGATATCAAGGATTGGGAATTGACGGATAGGGATTAAATCGCAAGTTATCTGATAAAAAATTAAGAAAAAATCGGAGCTATAATTTTGAAATCGGCAAGAAACTTATATTTGATAGGTACATGTATCGTTTTAGGTAGTGTATTGGCAGAGTGCCTCGCCAGATGGTATTACTGCGGCGGGGCATGTCTGCGCCTTGCCGGTTACGTTTTTGTTTGGCCGCTGTTTTACTTCGTTGCGGCTGTAGATGTGCTTCTGATTGGCTGGTATTGGCTAAGGCTGACTATTAGAATTAAGTCCATAATCAAAGAGCTCAAGTCGGATAAGATATCACGTATCAAATCAGACGGTGGCAAAATAGTGAACGAATTGAGCGAAGCGATTAACAACCGTTTCGATGACAACATTGGTTACATAACGGAACTCGAACAGCAAATCAAGGATTTGCAAATCCAGATTCGACTTTCACAAGGACAAAAGAGAAATACCGAAGCGATTATATACAGTATCCGTGACGCCGTTATCGTTATTGATGAGTTTGACAAGCTGTTAATGGCAAATGAGGCAGCCGGCAAAATTTTTAATTTCGATTATAGAAACTCGCAGCACAAACCTATCAGTGAGCTTATCAGCAGTGAAAAAACAAAGGCAGGTGAAAATGAATTTGTAGATTTTTTATGTCAAAGCAGACAAAGTAAGATGCGACATACGAGACGAGAAATTGATTTTTCAGACGAGAACGCGTCAAAAACTTTCGACTGCATTGTTTCGTGTGTTTACGGCGAGCAAGAGCGTCTCTGCGGAGTTGTTGCAGTGCTGCACAATATTACACGCGAGAAAGAAATATCGCAGATGAAAAACGATTTTGTAAATCACGTATCACACGAATTAAAAACTCCACTTGCTTCCATCAGTGCCTATTCTGAAATGCTGGTTGACGGCGAAGCAGATGATGAACAAACAAAAAAAGAATTTTATTCAGTGATTCAAAGTCAAGCGAAAAGACTGAATCGACTGATTGAAGATATACTGAATACTTCACGGATAGAATCGGGTCTGATAAAGGTAGAAAAGAGACCTATCAGCCTGACAATACTAATAGAAGAACAACTGCAAATGATAAGAAGTTACGCCAAAGAGAAGAGCATTAAGATTATTGGACAAAAGCCGATTGTTTTCGACCAAGTGTATGCAGACAAGGATATGATTTCACAGGTTGTTATTAATCTTCTCAGTAACGCAGTTAAGTATACTCCCTCCGGAGGCTCGATAAAAATTGAGATGGAAGTTGACGAAATTGCAGGTCTGGCACGGGTCAGTGTAACCGATACGGGAGTCGGGATCCCTAAAGATGAAATCGAACATATCTTTGATAAATTTTACAGGGTCGGTGCAAATAAGAGACAAGCTAAAGGGACCGGGTTGGGACTTAACCTTGTTAAACAAATAATCGAAAAATTTCACAATGGCCGGGTATTCGTTGAAAGCGAACCCGGTGAAGGCAGTACCTTTGGCTTTGAATTGCCTTTGGCGACTGCAGAGGCAGTAAAAGTGTAAGGCATATCTTGTTTGAGACACGAAGAGCTTTTTTGGAGACAGGGTAATGGCTGAAAGAAAAGTTTTAGTTGCGGACGATGAGATACATATCATTCATGTGGTAACGATAAAGCTTCGTAACAACGGCTACGAGGTAATATCGGCAGAAAACAGCAACCAGGCCTTTGCGCTGGCCTGCGAAGAGAAGCCGGATATTATCGTTACGGATTTTCAGATGCCTGGTATGACAGGGCTGGAACTTGTGCGGAAACTTCGGCAGAACGAAACAACAAAAGATATACCGGTGATTATGTTGACGGCAAGAGGCTTCGCTGTTGAAGATAAGGAAAAGGAAGAGCTGGAAATATCAGAGCTTCTCAGTAAACCATTCAGTCCCAAGGAGCTGTTACGAAGCATCGAGGATATTCTATATCAGAAGGCGGTAATGCGAAATAATTGATCTGTTCTTTGGATGAAGCTATGTTGGATACAAATGAAAGAAATTTAAGCCTGTTACAATTGCATGAATTGAAAAAATTCGGCAGTAAGATGAACAAATTCGGCGTCAACTTCGCAGTTTGTGACGCTAACAGCGAATTAATCCTGCTGTGTGACGGCGGTAAATTTAAAAGTGATAGGGAGCAGTTAATAAAGTCGAGTCAGCGAATTTTAAATCAAAACAACAAAGAAAGTGGTACCAAAACAGAGATTCAAGTTTGCCAATTTGACGAAGGCAATCAAGTTTTAGCTGCTGTTCTGAAATCGGACAGCGAAGCTGTCGGAGCGGCTTTGATTGACTCGGGCGAAAAGACACTTGTACCTGCGAAACCTGTGCAGACACCACAGGTGCAGGCAGCAGACAGTAACAGCACAAAGCGGACAGAAAAATATACGCTAAACGAAATTTTTAACGAGATGCTTGGGCTTTTGGCAGAAAATTTCCAAGCAGCGGCTGAAACCGAGAAACAAATTGAAATGGTCAGCAACGAGTTAGCGCAAACCTATGAGGAACTGGTGTTGCTTCACAAACTCAGTATAAATATGAAAATTACCGAACCAGATGCCACTTTTCTTCAAATGGCCTGTGACAGTCTGGCCAATATTGTTAGTGTAGAGGGTATGGCGATACTGCTGGAAAAGACCATAGAGAGCGAGAAGCAGCTGGTTCTGTCTGCGGGGTTAGGGTTGATAGATGTTAACGAACGAATATCCGGTATTCTAAAAAACCGATTAGTTAAAGAAATAAACAGCGGACGGGAGGCATTGCTGGACAGCGAAGTGGATTCGCGTTTTAAATATGATTGGCCGGAGAACATAAAAAGTATTATTGCGGTGCCTCTTTGGGGCAAAGAGAAAACAGGAGCACATTTTGCAGAGGACGCACAAAACGGCAACTTCATAATAGGCCTGATGGTTGCGATAAACAGAATTGATAAACCGGACTTCGACAGCACAGATGCGAAACTATTTAATTCGGTGGCCAACGGATGTGCTATTTTTATCGATAACGGCAGACTATTCAAGGACCTCGAAGAATTATTTATAGGTTCGTTAAAAGCATTAACAAGCAGTATTGATGCTAAGGACCAATATACTCGTGGCCATTCTGAAAGGGTTGCATTTATCTCCCGATGGATTGCTGAGAGAATAGGGCCAGAAGAACCGTTAAAAGCAGAAGAGATACACAAGATTTATTTGGCTGGATTACTACACGATATAGGGAAAATGGGAGTAGATGAATCAGTGCTGCGTAAGAAAGGCAAGCTGACTACCCAGGAGCTAAACGACGTGAGAAAACATCCATCAATAGGGGCAGGTATTTTGAGTGAAATAAAACAGATGCGTGATATTGTGCCGGCTGTATTATGTCACCACGAGAGACCTGACGGCAAGGGCTACCCCAACGGTTTAGTGGGCGAGCAGATACCACTGATGGGTAAAATTGTTGGATTGGCGGACAGTTTTGATGCAATGACATCGAAGCGCACTTACAGAGAAGCAATGACTGTAGAAGAAGCACGAGCGGAAATAGAGAAGGGATTGGGCACACAGTTTGATGAGAAAGTAGGGAGGGTATTTATCAGCAGCGATATTCATCAACTCTGGGATATTATGCAGGAGGGACTTGCTGAAATTTATGGCAGCGGTAATTTGTCAGAATATGGAACTACCGCTGTGGGGACATTAGTCAGATGAAAATTAAAACACAAGACTATAACGAGGTTGCGGTTGTGGAAATGCAGGGTGAATTGAACATCGACTCTATAGAACCGTTCAAAAATACGATTTCAAATATAATTGCCACACATAAGGCTGGTATTGTACTTGATATGAGCAATGTAGGATTTATTGACAGTGCCGGATTGGAACAATTGTTATACATTCGTGATGACTGCAATGATAACAATTGCCAGCTTAGATTAGCCGGACTTGATGAGACTCTTATGAAAATTCTGGAAGTTACCCGGCTCGAAAATGAATTCGAGTGTCATGCAGAACTTGCCGAGGCAGTAAAGAGTTTTGCGTAAAAGACAGATATCGACTGATTTTTGATAATCGAAGCACGAGACGCTAAGGAAAAATTATGGGGCAAATAGCAACGGACAACAAAGTGCAACTCGGTCAATTGCTGTTAAAGCGTGGTGTTGTTACACAAGAGCAGATTGAACAGGCTCTTGCTGAGCAGAAAGAGAAAGGTCATCGCAAGCTGCTCGGCGAGCTTTTGGTCGAAATGAATTACTGCACGGAGAATCAGATAGCATCGGCGCTTGCTGAGGTCTATGATGTGCCTTATGCCCAGGTCAGTCCAAAGATATGCGATGCAAAAGTGCTCGATATACTGCCGAGAAAATTTCTCGAAGAACATATTATCCTGCCGCTGTTTAAGGTCAGAGACGAGCTTACTGTGGCGGTGAGTGAGCCGACAAACGTATTTTTAACAGATGAAATTGGGCGTATAAGCGGCTGTAAAGTGCATATAGTATGCGCAACGGCTAAGGACATCAAGGCCACACTGGATACATATTTGCCGGCGGCGAATGTCTTTGTCATTGACGACATTATCGACGAGGAAGGGCTGGAAGACTTTTCACTAATAGATAAGTATAAAGCGGATATAAGCGACCTCGAAGAAATAGCGGGCCAATCGCCGGTTGTTAAACTGGCTAATTACCTGCTTTACAACGCTGTAGTGGAAAATGCAAGCGACATTCACATAGAACCGGATGACAAGAAACTGCGTGTCCGATACAGGGTCGACGGTAAGCTTTATGAAAAGATGCGTCCGCCCCATCAGATGCATGCTGCAATCGTTTCGCGAATCAAAATAATGGCTGACCTGGATATAGCTCAGCGACGACTGCCTCAAGACGGCGGTATCCATGTCTTAATGGAAGGCAGGCCAATCGATTTACGCGTTTCTGTTATGCCGGGTAACTTCGGTGAAAAGGTGGTTATCAGAATTATTGACCCGCAGAAGGTCCTCTTCAATCTTGAATCTCTCGGATTTACATACGAGAACCTGCAGCTATTCAGGCAAGTAATACAATCTCCAAACGGTATAGTCCTGGTAACAGGACCAACCGGTTCAGGAAAAAATACTACCCTTTATGCTGCTCTGGCTGAATTAAACAGTGAGGAGGTCAATATCTGCACGGTTGAAGACCCCGTAGAATGTAATATTACAGGCATAAATCAGTTTCAAGTCAATGAAACCGCGGGCTTTCAATTTTCGACGGCATTGCGGAGCTTGTTGAGACAAGACCCCAATATCATAATGATAGGCGAGATTCGAGATAAGCCCACAGCAAATATTGCTGTGCAGGCAGCATTAACAGGCCACTTGGTTTTGTCAACTTTACATACAAACGATGCTCCCGGTGCTGTAACGCGTTTACTGGACCTTGACGTTGCCCCTTATCTTGTCAGCGCTTCGCTGATTGCCGTTCTGGCACAACGGCTGGAACGTAAGATATGCCCGGCTTGTAAGACGGAGTACGAGCCTGCCAGCAGTATTAAAAAGGCAGTGAAGAGTTTATATGGTGGGGTTGAGAAATTTTATCGTGGTGTGGGCTGCCGGCAGTGTAGAAACACAGGTTATGCCGGCCGAATTGCCATACATGAGATGTTTGTGCTTAATGAGGAAATCAAGGAAATGATTAATGACCGGACGAGTCTTAAGAAACTACGAACAAAAGCACTGCAAAATGGAATGATTCCTCTTCCATTAGATGGTATCGAAAAGGTAAAGGCTGGAATAATATCAATCGAGGAAGTGTTGAGAACAACCCAGGCAATGGACAGCGAGAATAACAAGTAACAAATGTAGTCGGAAAAAAGCAAATGGGTTTATCGACGACCAATATAACAGAAAAACCTGATACTGTAAAGGATAGCAGGAAACAAAAGTTTATCGATTCCCAGACCCTGAAGGAGCATATTGACTCCCATTCAGAGGAAACGATCCTGCCATACAGTATGGTAAGGGTAAAACAAACAGAGCTCGTAATATTCACTACGCAATTAGCTGTAATGCTTGACAGTGGTGTGGTTCTCAGCGACGCCCTTGATGCTATTGCCGAACAATCTGAAGAAGGCACGCTCAAATGGATAATTCAGGATGTGTCTGAGGCTGTCAAGGGCGGGGAAAACTTCTCGAAGACGCTGAGCATATATCCGAAAACTTTCAATTCGATGTTTATAAGTATGGTCAAAACCTCGGAAGCATCCGGTAAAATGGTGGAAATGCTCAAGGTGATTAGCAGTTATTTAAACTTTGAATCTGAAACCCGCAAACGTATTAAAGGAGCCCTTACGTATCCACTTATAATGACGGTGATGGCTGTGGCGGCAACGGGGACACTGATGTTCTTTGTCTTGCCAAGATTTATGAAAATCTATGAATCCAGAGGCGCTGCTCTTCCAAAAATCACTCAAATACTTATGAATTTCAGCATGATTTTGGGAAATTTCCAAGCTATGACGATTATTTTAACTACGATTATATTTTTATCGATGGGATTATATTACTGGGCTGGGACACTAACAGGCAGACGGGTTATAGATTTTCTGAAAATCCACATACCCGTATTGGGAACGATGTTTATTGACACGCTCGTAACCCGCAGTATGCGTATTATGGCGACAATGGTCAACACGGGCGTGAGTCTGCTGGATACTATAGAAGTGATACAGGGTTCCTGCGAGAATTACTACTTCCAGCAACTCTGGGCGGGGACAAACAAGAAAATTCGGGATGGCTATCAATTATCAGAGTCGATACTGATTTCGATGGACAGCGAAGGATGTGAAAAACAACTAATCGCACCCGGGGTTATCCAAATGCTCCGCGCAGGCGAAAAAAGCGGCAAGCTCGGTGAGGTTTGCGACAAGATATCGGTCTTTTACGAAAAAAAACTCGAAACTTCTATAAGGACCGTTATGGCTGTTATAGAGCCATTAATGATAATAATTTTAGGCAGTATTATCGGAACTATTGCAATAGCTCTACTGTTACCTGTTTTTAGAATATCAAGCGTAATCAGTCACTGACTTTACTTGTCAGATACACACTTTCCTGCTGGAAAAAATCTCCTTCTCTATATTCTTAGTATTTGCCCTCTTGACTTTTTTAAAAAAAGCATTATCTTTTGAAGAAATCGTAACCGAACCGTCTTTTTTATTGGCTATGGCGAATCTTTTCTTAATTAAACTTTGCCGCAGAAAAGGCTTGCAAATATAATAATAGCCAGTTATAATGTTTCGTTAGCTTTTATAATATTTTGTGAGGTTATTTGAATGGCACAGGGTTGCTGTAAATAACTGTTGAATTATCAATCAATTATTCGGGAAAGGATTTGTCCAGAAGATGCCAACAGGGTCGGAAAAAGAGAAAATTATCGGCGATTTTAGGATACACGACGAAGATAGCGGCTCACCAGGGATTCAGATTGCGCTATTGACGAAAAGGATTAATGACCTCACTGAACATCTGAAGATTCATCGTAAAGACCACGCATCAAGGCGTGGTTTGCTGAAAATGGTCGGGACGAGGTCGGCACTGCTCAAGTACGTGAGCAAAAAAGACGTCAAGCGTTATCGAGAGATTATATCCCGACTCGGCCTGCGAAAATGAAAAAGCATAAGAGAACGATTGCAGAAGTAAATTGTGACTTTTGCATTCATAAATAAGGTTAGTATATGTTTGATATATGTAGAGTGGAAAAACAAATCGGGGGCAGAATACTATCCATTGAAACCGGCAAAGTTGCTAAACAGGCGGACGGGGCAGTTATAGTTCAATACGGTGACACCGTTGTTCTTGTTGCTGTGGTAACAGCTCCTCCTAGGTCTGAGGACATTGATTTTTTCCCATTGAGCGTTGAGTATCGGGAGAAACACAGTGCGGCCGGCAAATTCCCTGGTGGTTTTATTAAGCGGGAGGGCAGACCAAGCACAAAAGAAATTTTGACGGCAAGAATGATTGACAGGCCAATTCGCCCGTTGTTTCCCAAGGGCTATTTGCAGGAAGTGCAGATTGTGGCAAGTGTTTTGAGTGCAGACAACATGAATGACCCTGACATTCTGGCAATGATAGGCGCCAGCGCAGCGCTTACAATAAGTAAAATTCCCTTCTTAGGGCCTACTGGTACCTGCAGGTTAGGTAGAGTTGATGGAGAATTTGTGGTTAATCCCACACATGAGCAACTGGAAGCCAGCGACCTGAACCTGCTTCTTGGGGGGCGTAAAGATGCGTTAAATATGATTGAGGTCGATGCGAAGGAGTTGTCGGAGGATGTTATTGCTGATGCGGTTGCAACGGCACAAGGAACAGTTATCGAAGTTTGTGAAATGATTGAGGAGCTTCGCGAAAAGGCCGGTAGTATTGAAAAGGAAATTCCGCTTGCAGAAATGAACGAGGATGTCTATTCACAAGTTAGTTCACAGATAACGGATAAACTGTGCGAACTTAAGCAAATACCAGCCAAACAGGAGCGAAAAACCGCTATTAAAAAATTGTTTGAACAGGTTAGTGCCGAATACTGCGAAGCTGTGGATGACGCTGAGCCAAAATGCGAGAAAGCAATGCTCAAACGAATTCTCGAAAAAATAGAAGGTCAGGTTATTCGCAAATTGTTATTAGATGGCAAACGGGCCGACGGCAGGGGCTACGATGATGTTCGCCCGATATTTTGTGAAGTTGGCATTCTCCCTCGGACGCACGGCTCAGCCTTGTTTAGTCGTGGCGAGACACAATCGGTGGTAAGTATAACCCTTGGCACTATCCGCGACGCTCAGATTATCGATGGTTTATTGGATGAGTACACGCAAAATTTTACGCTCCACTACAACTTCCCGCCATTTTCTGTAGGTGAGGTTCGCCCGATTCGCGGGCCAGGCAGAAGAGAAATTGGCCATGGTGCACTCGCAGAGCGGGCGCTTAAACCTGTAAGGCCGCCGGAAGAAGAGTTCGCATACACCGTCAGGATTGTATCTGATATTACCGAGTCGAACGGTTCCAGCTCAATGGCTTCAGTTTGTGGAGGAACACTTGCTTTAATGGACGCCGGGGTTCCAATCAGCAAACCGGTCGCCGGCATATCAATCGGAATGGTTAGTGATACAAACGGCCGGCATGAGTTGCTGACAGATATCCTTGGCGAGGAAGACCATTTTGGCGATATGGATTTCAAAGTTGCCGGTACCACTGACGGCATTACAGCCATACAACTCGATATCAAGGCCGAAGGACTGGCACGTAATATTATGGTCAAAGCTCTCGAAAAGGCAAAATCAGCCCGCTTAAAGATTTTAGAATCAATGTGCAAGGTCATCAACAAGCCCAGACCTGAACTAAGCGAGTATGCACCGAAGCTGTTAAGTATCGAAATTGACCCCGAGTTTATCGGCAAAGTGATTGGACCCGGCGGAAAGATGATTAAAAGCATTCAGGAACAAACCGACTCGAAAATTGAGATTGAAGAAGACGGAACTATTTACATAAGTTGCCTCGGTGGCGATGGCCACCTCAAGGCCAAAGATATTATCGAAGCGATGACTCAGCCGCCAGTAGTGGGTCGGATATATGAGAACTCAAAAGTAGTATCTGTCAAAGACTTTGGTGTATTTGTTGAAATCACACCCGGAGTGGAAGGGCTCTGCCATATCAGCGAACTAAGCAATAGCTATGTAAAAAACGTCGAAGAAGTATGCAAAACAGGCGATTTGATACCTGTGAAATTATTGTTGATTGATGACCAGGGCAGATTTAAACTTTCCCGCAAAGCCGCCCTTGCCGAGCTTAACAAGACAAACAAGACAGAAAAAGCAGAAGCTGGCAGCAAAAAATAATAGTATTGGTCAGGGGGGGCAGGTCAAAATGTTTTGCGGTACTTATAATCTAATTCATAAGATTGAAGTGTGAGGGGGAAAAATAAGTGCAAAAGAGTAAAAATGAGCATTTCAAACAGCTCGAAGAGTTAAGTAAATTGACTGGCGAGCTTGCTCACGAAATTAAAAATCCTCTTTCTACCATCAAAATTAACTTGAAACTGACCGCTGAGGAATTAGAGGATTCGAATTCGGCCGGAGCCGGTAAAATAGATTCTGAAAGAGATAACCAGAGGTTCCAAAGGGCTCTTCGAAAAATAGCTGTTATTCAAAAAGAAACCGATAGACTTGAGCAGATTCTCGATAGCTTTCTGCGATACGTCAGTAAACCTGAACTTCAGCTCACCAGTGTTAATATCAATGAGATGCTCGTTGATATGATTGATTTTTATTCGCCCCAGGCTTACAGCCACTCAATAACGATTCGGCAGGGTTTCTCAAGCGAGCCGCTGGTTTGCAAAGTTGATACAGGTATGTTAAAACAGGTTGTGTTAAACTTGTTTATCAACGCCCAGCAGGCTATGAATAGCGGTGGCGAGTTGATGATAAGAACAGGTAAGCAAAAAGGCAGCGCTGTGATTCAGATTAGTGATACAGGCAGGGGTATCGCTGCGGACAAACTCTCTGATATTTTTAAACCTTATTGTTCCTTTAGGCCGAGCGGCACCGGTCTCGGATTGGCCGCTGCAAAGAGAATAGTCGAGGCGCATAATGGTACAATAACCGTTGACAGCGAACCCGGCAAAGGTACGTTATTTACAATAAAATTGCCTCTTCAGGCCGATTAAAAGCCGATTCTATGAGCAAAGATATCATAGTTCTGGTTGTCGATGATGAGCATGACCACGCCGACGGCATTGTCGAGGCGCTCCAGAAGTATTGCGCAAAGGCGATTGCGGTTTACTCAAGTGCAGATGCGATAGAGATTCTTCGCAGCGAAACGGTTAATGTTGTTATCACCGACCTGAAGCTCGGTGGCGAAATTGACGGTCTGGAAATACTTGGCCAGGCCAGGAAATATAATGCCGACACTGAAGTTATTCTGATAACAGCCTACGCAACTATTGACACCTGCAAAGAAGCGATAAGACGAGGGGCATACGACTATCTCGTCAAGCCCATCGACATCGGTCAGCTTCGCACACTCGTGGAGCAAGCCGGCAGAAAGGTCTCCGCTGCGACTCGCCGTCGAGCTGCAGTTACAAAAGCGGGCAGTGGAGACTTCGAATTTGAGGGTGTGCGAGGCAAAAATGCAGCAATGGAGGGGGTATTTGAGGTGCTTCGCCGTGTTGCCCCGACCGACATATCTGTTTTGATTGAGGGCTGCTCCGGAACGGGCAAGGAACTACTGGCGAGGGCAATTCATTATAATTCCAGGCGTGCCGACAAGCCTTTTAGACCGGTTAATTGCGCCGGCCTGACGGAAACACTGCTTGAGAGCGAGCTTTTCGGCCACACTAAGGGGGCCTTTACCGGCGCGGCAGCCGACAGAAAAGGACTGTTTGAAATAGCAGACAAGGGAACGCTCTTTTTAGACGAGATTGGCGATATGGCAATGAGCTGCCAGGCCAAACTGCTGAGAGTCATCGAAGATGGAGTTGTCTTCCCGGTAGGCTCCCATAAGCCAATTATCGTGGATGTGAGGATAATCAGTGCTACAAATCAGGATTTGACCGCGCTTATAGAGCAGAAGAGGTTCAGGCAGGATTTATATTTCAGAATCAAGGGAGTTGGTGTTTCTCTGCCGAAACTGTCTGACAGGGCCGAAGACATACCTGACCTTGTCCACTATTTTATCAAAGAGGCCGTCGACGAAACCGGCTCGAAGGTTACAGGAATCACACAGCCGGCCCTCGATATTCTTACAGCTTATAACTGGCCGGGAAACATTCGTCAGCTTCGAAACTGTATCAGAACGATGGTTGTAATGTCCGACCGGCAGGAGCTTGATGTGGCCGACATTCCCCCTGAGATACATCAGCTGCGTCAGTTAACAGCCGGCCGAGCGAAGCAGGACCTCACCCTCAACGAGCTTGAGAAGCAGGCTATTATTGACACGTTAGCCAGAACCGGCAACAACCGCGAAAAAGCAGCAAAGATATTAGGCATCGGCGAAAGAACACTCTATCGCAAAATCAAAGAATACAACCTATAGACCCCTCAGCCAGTTTCCTGAGAAAACGTTGAGGTCCAGCTCGTCAATGACATCATCGCTCGGCTCGGAGATATCGCAGTCCGGGTTCCACTCGCCGCCGCCGGAGCTGCTCAGCCAGGCCGCCGCCAAAGTGGCAAAATCATAAAAGTCCACATCACAATCCGGTTCGAAGTCACCCGGTGTTGGCTGAGATACCAGTGATGCGGTTATTTCAACATCGTCAATGCCCCAATACCATTCCCAATTAGCATTGTAGTAGTGCCAGCGTATCTGGACGTTGGGTTGGCCATCAACAATGGAAGATATGTCCAGCTCGACCAATTCGCCATTCATTGTAGTATTATCCCCGTAGGAGTCGTAGCGGGCGACATTCTGCCATGAGCCGCCGTCAACTCGGACATCTACATCAGCCACTTCATCAGGCAATTCCTCGTACCATTTAAATACGTGTTCGAAACTCAGCGTAACATCTAAAAGGTTCGAACAATCAATACTGTGAGTAATAAGTTGTTCATCCATATTTGCCGAGCTATACTCGTAACCTGCTACCATATATGTCGTATCTTTCCACATTGGATTATATGACTCAAGGTAATCATTATGAGTAGTCCAGGTATAGCCATCCGATAAATAATCAATAATGGTCCAGCCGGAGGGAAGACCTCCATCGAAGTTGGTTTCATATATGACCGTTGGGGCAGGGGGCTGCACGTTAATAGTGATAGTTGCTGTGTTGGATTCACCGCCGGTAGGCGGTTCACCTCCGTCATCGGCCTTGAAATTAAGGCTGTCAGAACCAGTGTATATAATACAGGGGGTATAGACTACCTGATTACCGTTGTCGGCAAGGACATAGGGAACACTGTAAATTGCACCGGCGCCGGGGTCATCCAGTATGCCATGAGCCGGTAAGGAAGTGATAATATAGTTCATATCTCCCGGCGGGTCAGGAAGACCATCATCGCTGGCCTGCAGGTTGATTGGTGTAGCTACCCCTTGTTGTGCAGATATGGTATCGGACTCGGCGGTAGGTGCTGAAAGGCTACAAGCAATCGACAGATAGTTTGCGGGATCACCATACAGACTAAAATCCAGCATATTCATCCATGACGCCTCATCGAAGCCCATGCCAAAGGAACTTCGGCACCAATTCAACGCAGCAGCAGCGGTATCGTCATATCCAGCCATACGGCTGAAAAGGTAATATCCGTACGAAGCATTATCTCCATAACCTAAGCCAAAACCTATATCCCAATCTCCTAAAATGTACCACGTTACTCTCGTTCCGGCGAAGGTGCCCACTGCACCCTGCCTCAACAATCTGTACGCTAAGTTATTTGAGCTCTCCGGATAAGCGTTCGTGCAGGATACTTCAACGACAAATGACGGGTAGCTGTCGTTCAGGGATGAGCAGTCCGAGCTTAGAAAAAATGCAGTGTCCGTGGTTTCCGCTGGAAATTGTGTAATATAGTCTGATATGTAGTCGTCATCCTGCCAGACCCTGCGGTACGCGCCGCTCGAGCTGCCATGTCCCCACCAACTGACGAAACCATATTGGTTCTGCCACTCGGCTTTAATATTAGCTCTGGTCAGAGGCGCATTGCATGTTGTCAGAGGATAAGCCGAGCCGTTGCTATAAACTCCGCTTTTCTCGTAGAGCGTATATGAGCTTAACCCCTCGAAAGACGCGAGCGAGCGGATATCCTCTCCCCAATCGGACCCAAAGGTCCTCCAGGTCGAATCCAGGTAGTCCTCCGGGTCATCGGCATCTCCATCGCCGTTATTATCCTGGGGACCAAAATTCGATACTGCTGCGGCTATCAAAACCTTGTCACGCCAGTCGAGACTGCCGCCTTCGGTGCAGTAGTTTATCGTCTTTTGTAAAATCGAGTCAAGGTCTGTATAGGAGCCGTAAAAAGGAATACGCCCCACCTCTACTTCACAGTATTTGTCCGCTCCGCCGCTGCGGTAATCACCGAAGTATTCGCCGTAGTAGCCGTCTCCATCATAGTCCCACGTATTGCTCAGCTCGGCAAAGAACATATCGGTGGGTGTGTCTTCGATATGGTCCATGGGCCAGCACATCTTCATCGGTATGGAAATTGAAGATGTGAAACTTGTAGGGTGAGGATCTCCGATAAGAAGCACGTAGTCAATCCCGTCGGGCTGGTAATGGGATTTAAGCCACGCTCGAATATTATTAGCTCGCTCACCGGCTGTGCTGCCGGAAACATAATGCGTGTCGTCGGCCACTGTCCCTTCTGTAACCACCTTGACCGTATGTCCGCACGTCATTTTGCAGGTAATGAAGTCTGCAAGCTTTGTGCTGCTGCTTTGAATTGTACTTGTTGTAATAATTACATAATCTGCGACAGAAGATGGAGCAGCGACCTGTGGTGCGTAGAAAGTTTCGTAGTCCTGCGGATTGACCACCTCGGACAGCATTTTCTGCAAAATATGTGCTGAAACTGGAACGCTTTTCGAAGTGCTCTGTGTCCGCTCGACCGAAACCGTGCCCTGAGCGCTGTCAAGCACACAAACCTTCTTTTGCATTGGATTGTAGACCGCTCGCCAGACCTTAACTTCCACCAATTTCCACTGGTGAAATTCGCCGACGGAGACTATTTCGATGCGCTCTTCTGGGAAATAGGCGTCTTTACCATAAATAGAAGAATCCTTACCATCAACAATAAGCGAAACGTCTTTACCGCCCCAGTGAAACACAGGTTTATCTCCGTCCCAGGTAGCAGCAGGCGGAACAGCGGCTATCTCATATTCGCCTGGTAGTTCTTTCCAATCAGCAAACGACAGTTGTGCAAGCACTGTTGCCAGATTAGCGTTCGGCGGTACTAAAACCCGGGTTAAAGAATATGGAAGCATAGGTTCGCCTGGACGGCCGCCTTGGTTAAGACCGGCCAGCTTTATAACCACCTCCCTCTGGGAATTGGTGGCAATGCGGTGCTGTGCTGCCCGACTTATATCGAATCCTATTACTGCATAATTGAAATCTTCATCCCTCTGAACTGCTGCCTTTACTCGTAGGTTGGCAGGGCACAAGAGCAGCAAAACTAAAAAGGCAGGGATTATTAAGGTAAGTAATTTACCATAGGGCTGATAATTTCGTAGGTGACCGTCGTGTTTCACTTCGACCTCCTTTCTTTATCTTACCCCCAAAATCCTTCTCCATTGCAGCTATTCAACACCTACGAGCCAATCCTGGGCCAAAACAGCAAAGTCAAACATATTAACTATACCATCTCCGTCCGGGACAGGAGCGATGTCGGCACAATAGGCACCGAACTGCAACCACTGCTCAACGAAAACGCCCAGGTCGTCTGTATCCACTATGCCATCGCCGCCTTCAGGGAAAATATCACAGGCTGAATTCCAATTCGGTAACAATGGTGTACTTTGCCAAGCATCAGAAAAAACCGCCCAGTCTAAAAAGTTTACATAATAGTCACTATCACCGGGAGCAAAGTCCGCTGTCAATTCCTGCAGTAGCCACTGGTCCACAAACACAGTAAGGTCATCTATATCCACGTCACCATCAGGCTCGAAGTCACCAGGCATTTGGGGAGGTAATACTTCATTTGCAGTTATATTTACATCGTCAATCCCCCAATACCACTCCCAATTACCATTGTAGTAGTGCCATTGTATCTGGACGTTGGGTTGACCATCAGCGATGGAAGATATGTCCAGTTCGACCAGACCTGAAGTATCAGACTCGTAGCGGGCGACATTCTGCCATGAACCACCGTCCACTCGAACATCTACATCAGCTACTTCATCAGGTGATGATTCGTACCAGTTAAATACGTGTTTGAAACTCAGCGTAACATTCACAAGGTCCGAACAATCGATATTGTGAGTAATAAGTTGTTCATCCATATTCGCCGGGTCGTCCTCGTAACCTGCTACCATATATGTTGCGCCTTCCCACTCTGGCTCATCGCCTTCAAGCCAGTAGTTTGATGTGGTCCAGGTATAGCCATCCGACAAACCATCGATGATAGTCCAGCCGGTGGGAAGACCTCCATCGAAGTTGGTTTCATATATGACCGTTGGGGCCGGGGGCTGCACGTCGATGGTGATAGTTGCTATACTCGAATCTCCGCCGTCAGGTGGTGTGCCGCCGTCATTGGCCTTGAAATTAAAACTGTCGGAACCATAGTATGTAATAGAGGAGGTATAAACCACCTGATTGCCGTTACTGGCGATGATATACGGAACGCTGCTAATTGCACCAGCACCGGGGTCATTCAGGCTGCCTTGAGCCGGTAAGGACGTGATAATATAGGTCAGCACTCCCGGTGGATTCGGAAGACCATCATCGCTGGCCTGCAGGTCGATTGGTGTGGCTACACCTTGTTCTGCAGATATGGTATCTGGCTCAGCGGTAGGCGGTGACGGCCCTGTTACCGTGCCCACAAAGTCGATTCCCCATTCATTACCCGATGTGGCCACCTCGTGTTGGGAGTATCCGGTCGAAATTACCTGATTCGTAAAGGAATAACCGGACTTGGTCACGCTTACGGTGTATGTGGACGAAGATGGAATTTTGGCTAAGGCGTAAATACCTTTATCGTTGGTTGTGTCGATGTATGTTCCACCCACGGTTCTTACACCTGTTACTGTCGCGCCGCTAATCGGGTCGTCAGACGTATCTGTAACTCGACCGCTGATAATCTCACCAGAGCCGGTAACATAGACGTTATATATAGTATCGTGAACAACGTTAAAATTATAAGATACATCAATATAAGGCAGGTTATACCAGGCATCGCTTGTTCCGTCCCAGCCCATATTAATATGATGATATAGGGTTGAGCCGTTATAGCCATAGCCATCGGCCACTACGGCATGTCCAACGGTTCCTTTAGCAACTCCGAGTAAAGAAGGAAAACCGGCATCCAAACCGGGATTGACCATCCCGTTGAGCCCCGGCCCGCTAAGGTCTTCATTATTATGCCACCCATTAATGGCATTACTGTAGCCGAAATCATTCGGTAGAGCATTCCTCGCTAAATAAATGTAAGCCAACGAACCACCTGAGTCGTATGTCGTACCGACGGATTCTGCAGCATCATAGCAAAGCTCTCCTATATTCTGCCGCTGTGTTTCGGTAAGGCTTCCGCAAATCTCTTCCGGCCTTAGTGGCATATTGCTCCAGGGATAACTTCCTGGATGCTGATGAAACCGCATTAGCTGTGCCATTGATGTCGCAACACACCCACAGGGCCAGTGATTGATTATATAATAGTTATAGCAATACCAGCTGGAATAGCAGGCACAGGTTTGGCCCCATTCGCTCTCCAATATCGGCTCGACCCACACATCGGAAATGCTGGACATACCTGCTGACTTAATCCTGTCGGAATAATCATTAAACTCAGCCCATTTACTCTTGGCCTTACGACCGGCTTTCTCCAGAGCTGTTTGCTTCCCTGTTGTTTTTTGCTTCTGTTGAGGGCTGCTTGCCGTTGCCTGAAGACTCCGCGCGGCGGCGATTCGGCCGGGCAGGTCTCTGCTGACCATCGCACCGAGTGGATTATCAGGTGAAGGGTCGAATGTCCCATCGTCGGCAAATGCAACAATCGGCTCTGCAAAATCGTCAGCCGAGACAATCACAAATCCTGATGGCCTTAAATAAACAACGTAGTAAATCGGTTCCTTGTTATCATCGCAGAAAACATCCACTCGTCCGATTTGATTGCCCATTTGCGTCTGAAGCGGGTTGGGGTAGATTTTCAACCAGCCTTTTACCACCTTTTCTGCCTGTCCTCTGTTCATAGGTGTTGCCTGAAGCTCGGCAGGGCACAAGAGTAGCAAAGCTAAAAAAGTAAGGATTATTAAAGTACTAAATTTACCATAAGGCTGGTAATTTAGTGGTTGGCCGTCTTGTTTCACTCCGACCTCCTTTCTTTATTTTTCACCCCAAACCCGTACTTTAGACAGACTTACACCACTCCAAATGCTTAAAAATGCATTTTATCAGCTTTATACCGTTCTTGTCAAGGAATTTCCACCTAACTTAACAAATGAATTTATGTAGTCTCTGGGGCCAAAAATCTCTCTTTTTATCGGCCTTTTTCTCTATACCCCCTGCAAAGCAGGTGTGCTTTCAAAATTAAAGCAGCAGGTTTGGGTTCCTTCGTTTGAGCCATTCAGGCAATTGGCTGCGTGTTACTTCTTTCCATAATCCCTTCTTTTGGCTGCGGGCGGTGGTTTCTAAATGCTGATATTTGTTATAAAAGCTATGGCGGAAGCGCAGGTCGGCGTAGGCAAAGCCTTCGGATAGCAGTGACTCATTCAAAAATCTGCCGTCGGGCAACTGGACATAGGCCAGCAGTCTGCCGTACTTGCCTCGCGTGCGATGTTCTTCGAGATAAATAGTAACCTTTTTTCCGAGAGCCGATTTCTTTGTAAAATCAGTAGCTTCTGGTCCGAAATACATCACATCCATTTCCGGATGTTTGGTTTCCGGCGTGTCGACCCCCCAAAGTCGAATCCTTGTCCGTTCATATTTGCCGTCGGGTATATCTATATCAAAAGTATCACCATCAACAACATTTATCACGGTGAAGGTTCTTTTGTGATATTTTTCAAAATCATAGGCCTTTGCCTGTTCTCTGGATTTGGGCAGGGCCTGTCGGTCGTGTTGAACCGCCCTGCAGTCAAGCCAGAAAAAGGCTGCTGCCAGCAGCAAACAGAGGGTAAAAATTGCGGAACGCCTGCGTTTGCTCATTGCGAAACTGTTTTTTTTTCTTGCCACAGACGATACATTAACACTCGTAGTTCTCTGCCGTTAACTTTTTCCTCGTTGTTCGGGGGGCTTATCTAACTCAAAGGCGACAGAGACGGCCCTTAAAGCTTCATCGGCTTGGTCTTTATTCACAACACAGCTGATGCGGATTTCACTGGTGGTAATTGAATCGATATTGACCTCAGCTTTAGCCAGCGACCCAAACATCCTCTCAGCAACGCCATAATGAGTTCGCATACCGACGCCGACCACGGAAACCTCGGCAATATCATCGCGAACAAAGATGCTTTCACAACTCACCTCATCTTTGATTTGTTCGGCGGCTTCCCTGGCAGCGGTCAAATCTGAAATGCCGATTAAAAACGACAGGTTTGCCTTTTTGCTGCTGACTTCCGTCTGCATAATGTCATTGACGACCACTTTGGCTTTTGCCAGCGAAGCGAAGATTTTTGCAGCATTTCCAGGTTTGTTATCTACATTAACAAGGTCTATCTTGGCCATATCTTTCTGGACGGTTGCCCCTGTAACAACTACGCCTTCCATTTGTGGTACCTCGTGCATAATTATTGTTCCTTCTTTTTCTTCGTAACTGCTTCTGACGTGAATTTTAACATTGAATTTTTTACCGAACTCGATGGACCTCGAATGCATAACACCGGCCCCAAGGCTTGTCATTTCGAGTAATTCGTCGTAACTAATCTGCTCCAGTTTTACAGCATCTTTAAATATTCGCGGGTCGGTTGTATATATCCCGTCGACATCGGTATAAATTTCACACTCTTTTGCTCCCAGTGCCACAGCCAGTGCAACTGCGGTTGTGTCCGAGCCGCCTCTGCCGAGTGTCGTTATGTTCCCGTCCTCGTCTATTCCCTGAAAGCCTGCGACAAGAACGATTTTGCCTTCATTCAGCTGTTTTTGAATTCGCTCGACCCCGATACTTTTTATCCGCGCCTTCGTATGAACGCTGTCGGTCATCATCTGGATTTGACCACCTGTAAAGCTGATAGCTTTATAACCGGCGGCGTCAAGTGCCATTGCGAAAAGGGAAACGGATTGTTGTTCGCCGGTGCTGAGCAGCTGGTCCATCTCGCGTTTGGGCGGATTCGGATTAAGTTCGAGTGCATTTGCTATAAGCTCATCGGTCTGCTGACCGCGAGCCGAAGCAACGACCACGACCGAATAGCCGCCTTTGACCGCCTTAATTACTCTTTTAGCGGCCAGGCGAATTTTCCCTGCATCAGCAACTGAAGTTCCGCCGAATTTTTGTACGATTATTGCCATTTTTGGGATATTTCCTGTCCTTTTTTTAACTTTTTAAGAAATATTCCATCAGTTCAAAGCCATTGTCTATTTTAATTCCCGATTTTGCAGCGTTGGCCTCGCTGAAAGTTGTATGCAAAACACCGCTAACATCGTTTCCAGCCATAGCAAACGGGACCGGCCCGGACGAGTGCGCCCTGCTTGAGATAGGGGTAGGGTGGTCGGGTAAAACAAGTATTCTCCAGTTTTCGTAGCCCTGCAGTGCCTCAAGGATGGGCCCGACAATATACTTATCAATCTGCTCAATCGCTTTTTTCTTCATTTCGATGCTGCCGTTATGAGATGCCTCATCGGCGGCTTCTATGTGGACAAAAACAATGTCATACTTTTCGAGCGCCTCTATCGCCGCCGAAGCTTTACCCTCGTAATTCGTATCGACAAATCCGGTAGCGCCCGGCACGTTTATCAAATCGAATCCGATAAGTATTGCCAGCCCCTTTACAAGGTCAACGGCCGTAATGGCGGCCCCGCTGAGTCCGAATCGCTTTTTGAAGCTTTCCATTTGGGCTCTTTGGCCCTGTCCCCAAAGCCAGATGGAGCTTACCTGGTTCTCGCCGAGGTCCTTTTTGACCTTGTTGATATCGTGATTGACAAAAAGCTGTTGTGAGCGGGCAATCAGCTCAACAAGAATTTCAGCTCCTTTGCCTCGCGGTAAAATCTTTTCTATTGCCGTACCAATGTAATCATGAGGCGGATACGTTTTAACATCGAAATCAATCCCCTTGAAAACCAATAAGTGCCGATAGCTTACGCCCGGGTAGAAGCGAAATCTCTCATTGCCTAATTGTTCATTCAAGTCTTTTATCAGTTTGCTGCCTTCTTCAGTGGAGATATGCCCGGCACTATGGTCTTCCATTTTGCCGTCGCAGATAGTTACGAGATTACACCTGAAAACCCAGTCCTCAGCCGATAACTTGATTTTACGTGCCACCGCTTCAATTGGCGCTCTGCCGGTATAAAACGTAAGCGGATTATAACCCAGCAGGCTCATTTGCGCAACATCGCTGCCCGGTTCGAGACCGTGTGGAATCGTCCGCACGAGCCCCAGCCTGCCCTCTGTGCTGATTTTATCCATATTGGGCGTTTGAGCAGCCTGAAGGACAGTCTCTCCACCGAGCTCCTTCAACGGCTCGTCCGCAGCCCCGTCAGGTACTACTATCACATACTTTGTTGCCATTTATGTATCTCTTACCCTGTGAAACCTCTTAAATAATCAATTATCAATATTTAGTCTTTGTCCTCCGGTATATCAACGATTCTTATACAGACCGGTTTTCCGCCGATAACGTCAAGCTCTTCAATTTCTTTTACTGCCGCGGAAATATTTTTTTGCCGGGTAACGTGCGTTGCTATAACGACTGGAACGGTATTACCCGGGCCGGCACCTTCGTGCTGCAGGGTCCCGGATATACTAATCTGATTATCGCCGAGCACTTTTGCAATATTGGCCAGCACTCCCGGCTGGTCTTTGCACATAACCCTGATATAGAACCTGCTTACAGAATCGCCGATTTTTTCAATCAGCTTTTCCGTTTCACTCCGCGATTTTAGATGCAGGTGACGAAAGGTTGTTGCCGAATTTCCCAGAGCGACATCGATAATATCGGCAACCACCGCGCTCGCGGTGGCCATCATTCCTGCCCCTCTGCCGTAATACATCACTTGTCCGACTGCACTGCCGAAAATACTGATAGCATTAAACGGCCCGTTAACGCGCGCAAGTGAATTGTCTTTGGCAATGAACGAAGGGTGCACACGCAGCGATATCCTGCCGTTTTTATCTTTCTGCCCGATTGCCAGCAGTTTCAATACGTAACCCATTTCGCCGCCGTATCGGATATCGTCTTTCGAAACCTCTTCTATCCCCTCGACGGATATATCACCAAGTGCGATTTCGCACCCGAAGGCAATCGATGCCAGAATAGCTAATTTATGTGCGCTGTCACCGCCGTTAATATCTAAAGTCGGGTCCGCCTCTGCGTAGCCTAACTTCTGCGCCTGTGCCAGCGCCTCGGAGAAGTCCTCGTTTTTGCCCGTCATATTGGTCAGGATATAGTTGCACGTCCCGTTAACGATGCCATATATTGCAGTGATATTATTCGCTGCCAGTCCCGTCCGCAATCCGGATATAATCGGTACTCCTGCTGCACAGCTGGCCTCGAATGCGATACATCTGTCGTTTTCGTGGGCTACTTTGTATAGCTCGTTGCCGTGCTCAGCCAATAGTGCCTTATTAGCGGTAACTACATCTTTTCCTGCCCGCAGCATCTTAAGCTGGATTTGTTTTGCCGCATCGGTCCCGCCGACCAGTTCTATGCCTATCTGAATGGATTCGTCTTTTAAGAGTTTATCCAGGTCATCAGTAAGAATACCTTTAGGCAATTCTACCGGCCGTGCCGTTTTCGTATCGATATCGACCACGCACCCAAGCTGCAGGCGCAGGCCGGTCTTGGCCGCTATCGAATCGCCGTCTTCTAATATCAGTTTTGCCACACCGGTCCCGATAGTGCCGAAACCGACAATGCCGATTTTTATAACCTGTTCGTCCATTTATTCGTCCCTTTTTTTATTGGCCTGTAGTTTATAAATATAAATTGCAATAGTCAATATACTGTTTTTTTGTCGTAAAAATAAGGACTTGGGCACCAGATGCGAACGAGTTTTTGAGGATTGACACCTGCTTGGGGAGGATTTATAGTTTGTTTGACAGAAACTTATGGCAGGAAGATGACTTTGAACCTTTTTATACAGTACGCCAGAGGCGTATACAACTGAATAATCATAGTTCAGTAGGAGAAATGAAATGGCAAAAATTCGATATCATCATATCGGAATTCCTACTAATAAACCTCTACCTAAGGAAGACTACAGCCCCAAATACAAGATGACTGCATCTGGGTATTATAAAAATCCGTATGGCATTGAGTGGATGAATTCCGATTGCCCATTGCCGGAGTTGGTGAAAACAGTTCCCCATGTAGCTTTTGTTGTAGACAACATCGAAACAGCAATTGCCGGCAAGAACGTAATCATTGAGCCAAACAGCCCAGCTGAAGGTGTGACAGTTGCTTTCATTGTTGTTAATGGCGCCCCAGTCGAGTTTCTTCAGTTTGATCGGCCGGAGTCAGAAATATGGCCTCATGGGGCTCAGTTCAAGATTTAATAGAAACTTAGTGGTTGGCAGAAACAGTCTGCGTTTCCCGTTTTATACAGACTGTATAATCATTGTTAGAAGTAAAAAATTAAACAAAAATAAAGAAGTCCTCTTGGATGAATAATTATTCGATTCCGGCTGGAATCGTAACGCGGATTTAAAGGATTTTTCTTTGCTTTTGGCGATAAAAACGGATAATACTCCTGATATATGAAAAAGTCGCTTTCACATCTTCCAAAAGATAAACAGGATGAGATTTGCTATATCACCGAGTTTATCCGCAAAAAGAGCAAATACGCCGATATGATAATCCTCTTCGGCAGCTACGCCCGCGGCGACTGGGTCGAAGATACATACGTCGAGGACGGCGTTACCTACGAATATAAATCCGATTACGACATCTTGGTAATAAGCGATAACGAAACAATCGCCGGCAGATACCGCTACTGGTATGAACTGGCCCAAAAGGCGGCCCGCGGGCCGGTCAAAACAAGAATTACCATAATCGCCCACGATATCGAGCATATCAATAATTCTTTAAGAAAAGGGCAGTATTTCTTCACCGATATTAAAAAAGAGGGCATCCTGCTCTACGATTCGCGCAAATTCAAATTAGCCCGGCGAAGAAAGCTCGACCCCGCCCAAAGAAAGGCCGCTGCGAAACAATACTTCGAAGAATGGTTTAATAACGCAGAGGTGTTTTATAAACACTTTGAATATGCAATAAAAGATGGTGATTATAAGAACGCGGCTTTTCAGTTACATCAGGCGGCGGAAAGTTTCTATAAGACTGTTTTACTGGTCTTTACGAACTATCGTCCGAAGGGCCATTATTTAGACAGTTTGGGCTCGACCGTTTGCGCTTTTAGCCCGAAGTTTTTGACGGTCTTTCCGATGGCGACCGATGAGCAGAAGAAATGTTTCGATTTACTCAACGAGGCCTACGTCCGCGCCCGCTACGACAGGGGCTATAAAATCACAAAACAACAGTTGGATTATCTGGCAGAAAGGGTTAAAGTATTACAAAGATTGACCAAAAAGATTTGCGAGGATAAAATTAAATCATTCGCTTAGTATGTCATTGCGAGGCCGAAGGCCATGGCAATCTCAACTCTAATAGTCAATGCAAATACCTCTTGCAAATTATTCGGCAGGGTTTACACTGATGACCTATGGCAAAGAAATCTAAACCCAATTCTAAGAAAACCCCGGCCAGCGGCAAACCATCCTCTCTAATCGATACCCGCGTCATTTATTGCGGCGATAACCTCGACCAGTTGAAAAAATTCCCCGATGGATGCGTTGACCTTATCTATATCGACCCGCCTTTTAACTCCAACCGCAATTATGAGG
>CAZCIR010000020.1:0-42447 GCA_964499145.1 uncultured Pirellulales bacterium
AAAGTGTTACCCATGTTGTCGGTATAAACTGTTACCTATGTATTAGTTGACACAAAATCCGAAAGCCCGCCGATTTTACTCGGCGGGTTTATTTATTTTGTCATTCCCGCGAAACTTGTCCTGAGCGAAGTCGAAGGAGCGGAAATCCACTTCGCCTCATACCGCCGACTTGTCGGCGGCGTATTTAGCCCACGGTTTCACCGTGGGTTGCCCACGCGAGGAATGCTTATTTTTTACGTCTTCTTAAAATCACCGCCTGTCGTGAGCGACCTGTGGTGAGCAGTGTCGAACCAAGTCGAACGGAACCGAGGCAGAAGTCGTTACTCGTGGACTGTTCGCTCGTATCCCGCATAAAACCGCAAGGAAAAGATGGCAAAAGATTGCATTTTAAGCCAAATCCCATAGTATTATGGATATGGAATAGGCTGAAATCAATCATATTGCTGACTATCTTAAAAACCAGGAAGAATATCTTGTGACGCCCATATTGGCTGGCCAATAAAATAAGTTAAGGAGCTGTAAAGCTGGAATGGCGGATATATCAACTGAAAATTTATGGAAACTTTTTTATAGGAAGATAGATTATGCCTTTTACCCTATCGCTTGGTTCAGAGGCTCCGGATTTTTCACTTCGAGCCACCGACGGAAATACTTATTCACTCAAAGATTTTGCAGATGCTAAAGTTTTGGTCATCTTTTTCACCTGTAATCACTGTCCTTATGTGACTGGATCAGATGAAGTGACCCGTCAGACCGCAAAGAAATTCGTATCTCAAGGCGTGAAGTTTGTCGGCATAAACTCAAACAGCCCAAATACCTATGAGGAAGACTCATTTGAAAATATGGTAAAGCGCATGGCTGAATATGAATTTCTCTGGCTGTATCTTTATGACGATACCCAGGACGTTGCCCGGGCCTATGGTGCACTAAGAACACCGCATTTTTATGTCTTCAACGAAGAAAGAAAGCTCGTTTATACTGGCCGAGGCGTTGACAATCCCCGTGACACCGGCAAGATGACCGTAAATGACCTAGAAAATGCTCTTGAGGATATACTTGCAGGTAAAGAGATAACTACCCCGATAACTAATCCGATCGGTTGTAATGTAAAATGGGAAGGCAAAGACGCCCACTGGATGCCGCCTGATGCCTGCGATCTGGTTTAACATCTATTACCGTCTAAGGCGGCCGGCCAATCGAATATAGATAATTGCTTATATGACTGAATTTATCAAGGACAGAGAAATATACGAAAGGGTTATAAGTGACCTTATCTCCAAAACGAAAAAATTTCTCTGGTTGGCAACTGCTGATTTGAAAGACCTGCATGTAGATAAGAACGGTAAAAAAGTACCCTTCCTCGAAATATTGTCTGATTTGGTCAAAAAGAATGTTGAGATAAGATTACTTCATGCAAAAGAGCCTGGGCCTGTGTTCAGAAGGGATTTTGACCGGTATCCCAATCTGATATCCGGTATGGAAAGAATATTATGCCCCAGAGTTCATCTAAAATCTGTCATAGTTGATGGCCAGGTTGCATATATCGGCAGTGCTAATCTTACAGGTGCCGGAATGGGAGCTAAAAGCCCCAATAAGAGAAACTTTGAAGCCGGTATAATTACGACAGAGGGCAATCTCGTCAGCCAGATTATGGGGCAGTTCGATGATATATGGAGAGGTTCTTTTTGCCGCAGCTGCAGGCGAAAAAAATATTGTGCTGACCATAGAGACCTGTTACTAAAATGAAACTCAGTCTCGTATTTCGCAGAAAACCACACTCGTCACGCCTGCCCCATAGGGGGCGAAGGCCGTGCCGTAGCCGTACCGAAGCCGAGCACTGGTCGTTTAAGTCTTGGGGGTTATAAACGATTTCTGAGACTTGCGGTTCTGTGGCGTTCCTAAGTCGGTTGTAGATGAATTGTCAAGTATCCAAGTCTGTCCTGTCTGCGTGTCGATGATGAACACCTGGTTTTGGTCAGCTGAACATTGGTATCGTCCATTATCACTATCATTTGAAAAACCCATCACAAGTGTTATACAAAGGCCCAGCAAAAGACCGATGATGAGACTCTTAAACTCAATGTTCCTGTTACGTTGTTCTATTTTGTGTTCCATAATGATTGCTCCTTAAATATTTGGCTTCAGAAACTTGCCGGTTTAATATTAAGACGAAACGCTAAAAGTCCAGCGCAAACGCTATTTAACTGTCAATTCTCGAGCGTTGCTGTATCGGAGTATCCGCACAAATAGCTGCGAACTAATGGTAGCAAATTGCTGGTCAGGAATCGAAAGAAATTCGGGGGTAGCTTGTGCTGCCTTCTGCTCGGATACTGTTTTATCTGCTGTATGTTTCCTCATCACGGCCTTCGGCAGCACTTCACATCAACAGCGTTTCCTCCTCAAAATCACCGCACCGAGGCCAAACTCGTCGCTCGTATCTCGCAGAACCCCGCAGGGAAAAGAAGCGAAATATTGCTTTTTAAAATGTTTTGCAATAAAATATGGAACTATGGAGACGGCTGAAATCAATCATATTGCTGACTATCTCAAAGACCTCGAGGTAGATTAGCGGTAGGGAATTCTTAAAATGGTGTGGTGAAAACAAGTTTTTGAAAGGGAAGCGATTTGAACAATTGTAAGTTTTTTCATCGCAATGGGGGTTTTTGAGAGGGATTTTCGGGCAAAACCGAAATATCCTAAAAAATGAGTATTTTTTTACTTGATTTTTTGGTGGTTTTTGATAGAGATACTTTATCTGAGGAATGCAAACAGGCGAGAGCTTTTGCTCATTTCCATACCAATTTTTTTGTTAGGTAAAACTGTTGGGGCGTTTTCAGGTTGACTATGCGCACAGCATTTTTTCCTATGCGCCGGTATTTGGGAAAAGAGATGTGGCGGCGGGCCGCATCAGATTTTTTACAGGTTTTTTAGGAGGACTGGCAATGTTCAAATTAAAAGAAAATGAAAAGTATTTTGATAAGATTTTTATTTTTGTGTTATGTTTGGTCATGGCAGCTACGGCTTGGGCCGATTGGGTGCAGACCGACAAGCTAATTGCCTCGGATGGAGCCAGCATGGACCTGTTCAGCCACACCGTTTCGATGTGCGGCGGCTATGCTCTTCTCGGAGCCGAATGGGATGATGACAATGGAAGCAACTCCGGCTCTGCATATATCTTTGCACCTAACGAGGCCGACCCTAACAAATTGGACGAGGTGGCCAAGCTTCTCGCATCCGACGGCGCACCGTACGACGAGTTCGGCATGTGCGTTTCGATGGGTGATGGCTATGCGATTGTGGGGGCGCGTTTTGATGATGATAATGGAAGTAACTCCGGCTCAGTATATATCTTTGCACCTAACGAGGTTGACCCAAACAACTGGGACCAGGTGACCAAGCTAACAGCCTCGGACGCGTCAGCCGGCGACTACTTTGGGGCAGCTGTTTCCATCAGCGGTGATTATTTGATTGTTGGTGCGTATTATGATAATGCCCCTGCGACAACCTCCGGCTCTGCATATGTGTTCAAACGCACTGGTACAGGCTGGACAGAGCTGACCAAGATTACAGCCTCGGATGGAGCTGCTGGAGACAAATTCGGCTGCTCTGTTTCTATCGACGGCAACTATGCCATCATAGGGGCGTGGGACGCGGACGGCAAAGGAACAGACTCCGGCTGTGTATATATCTTTGCACCTAATGAGGTTGACCCGAACAACTGGGATGAGGTAGCTAAGCTACTCGCATCAGATGGAGCGGCCGGAGACAATCTTGGGGTGCGGGTTTGGATAAGCGGTGACTATGCTATTGCCGGGGCGCGTTATGATGATGACAATGGAAGCAACACCGGTTCGGCCTATATATTCAAGCGAGAGCCTAATAGCAACAACTGGACCGAGCAGACCAAATTGCTTGCCTCAGACGGTGCCGCTGGCGACATATTCGGCATATCAGTTTCAATAAGTGATGATTATGCAATTGTCGGAGCTTACGGCCATGATGACAACGGAAGCGAATCTGGCTCAGCATGGATATTCAAGCGAAATCCTGATACTGACAACTGGTCCGAACAGGTCAAGTTACTTGCCTCAGACGGCGCGGCCGGGGACAACTTTGGCGTTGAGCTTTGTATCAGTGGTGACTATGCCATTATAGCTTCACCTAGTAATGACAATGAAAATGGCACCAATGCCGGTGCTGTCTATGTATTTAGAAACTTGCCAGCAAATATTGATGTCTCGCCGCTCAGCCATGATTTCGGAGATGTAGAGTTGGGAACATCACGCACAGTCATTGTTACAATATCTAATGTAGGCCTTGGCAACCTTACTATAAGTGGTATCACACTTGAGACGGATTTTGCCATTACATCGGTTCCGCCTGCATCAATAATCGTTGGACCTAATGAAACCAAAGATGTAGAAATTACTTATACTCCATCGGCCTTAGGTTACAACTCGGCCGTCCTTAAGATTACCAGTGATGACCCGGATGAACCTGTTGTAGAGGTAACATTGGGCGCGGTAGGTATAGAGATACCGCTTCCTCCCTCGGAGCAGATAGCTAACATTTTAGCTTTCTTCGATGAGTCTGTTGCACAAGGTACATTACAGGGATGCGGCAGATGGCCTTGTATGGCTAATATGCGATTGAAGGCGTTCAGGCATATGATTAAAGCGGCCGGCGATCTGATTGATGGAGAATGGTACGGTTTAGCGTGTTTGCAGTTGAGGCGGATACTCTTGCGCTGCGATGAAAAACCTTGGCCGCCGGACTTTGTAAAAGGGGAAGCTATTCCGCAATTGACAAATATGGTCGAGGAACTAAGAAACAGCCTTGGATGTGAATGAGGGAACAGATGGATTATAACAAAGGGCTGCGAGCAAACACTTGCAGCCCTCTTTTTTATTTACTTTGTCTCCTGTAACAATTCCCGCAAAGCGGCTCCACAATTTTTAATTGTGCATTTTGATTCTTAATTTTTTTCCTCTGTGTCCTTTGTGGCCCCCAAAAATCAATCAAAAGTGGGGGGTATCTGCTGAGTAAAAACAAATTTTTTCAAAAATTTTTAACTTCTTCCCCTACAAAGACTTGCAAGATTTTCGCCCTCGAAAAATCCTCCTTTTTTCGAATCAAACGTGCGGGTACCTCCAATTATGAAGGGATAGCCTGCCCTGTGGGATGCGTCGTTCGCTATCCCATCTGGGTATTTTGTCCCAACCCGCCCATTAGGGCAAGGTCTTGGGGCCGGCAGGCCCGGGTCAGAAACGACTTGTAATAAATAGTGTAGTGGAGTTTATCTCGCCGTTTCTAAGGCGATCGGTAACCCCATAGGAGATTCTCTATCAACTATGAACAATGAACTACAAACAAACTAAATTATGCAAAACGAACCCAATTACCAAAATACCAAAAATGAGCGTAAGCGTAGCTTACACAATAACTAAGAACAAAAAACAATGAACAATGAACTATCAAAAACGAACCCAAAACGAACCCAATTTCGCCCTGCACCCTACGCGGTGCCAGGGCAAAGCCAATTTTAGAAGGCAGACGGGCTTTCAAATTGAAACGTTACGGCTTCTTGGTAAGTACGATGGTCTCGGTTGGGCTGAGCAGTTTATAGCGTATTCCACGCCATTGAATTGTTCTGCCAAAGGCGGAAGAGATAATAAAGAACAGCATTAATAATGACCACAGCCAGAAGAAAAAGATATCAGCGAAGATAGCGGCTTTTGATGCTCGATACTCAATGCTCGATATTTGATGCTCGTATTTGAACAGTTTGTAAGCCATTTTCTGGCGCAGGACCGAACGAATAAATTGAGCAGTGAAAAATATAACAGGGACAGCAACAAGAATTGATAATTGATAATTGATGGTTGATGATTTCACTGCTGCGTAGATTGCCAGCGCGGCTCCGCCCCATAAGCCTAATATGGAATATAGATTGCTTGATAATCCGAACCACCAGGTACCCGGGGTGTTTACACGGGTTATTAGAAATTGTCGTCGGCCGAATTCAAAAAGCTCACCCCAGGTGGTGGATTCATACGAAGCCACGAGACAGGCAGGGACAAAAGCCACCTTTTTGCCCGCTTTTTTGACGGCGTAGCTAAGTGACAGATCGTCACTCAGGGCCTTCGGCCAGATTTTGTCGAGTCCCACCTCCCGAAAGACGTCTGTCCGAATAGCCATAGAGCCGCCCCAGGCCTGATTGAAGCGGGTGTTACCGAGCAGCTGTGCGATTTTGGCGTTAACAGCCGACAGGGCCAGACTGGCAAGATTGTTCTTTTTGGGCACAAACCAGCGATAGCCGCTGGCGGCGCCGTTTTTTGATTTTCGAAGGGGATGAACTATCTGGCTTAGCCAATCGCTACGGACACAGATGTCGGAATCGGCAAAGGCCAGGACCTCAACATCACTGCCGAGCCTGCGGTAGCAGTAAAGCAGATTATGGATTTTTTGACTGCAGGATTGTGCCCGGCCGGCCACCAATACCTGCACGTCATCGGCCTTTGAGCTTTGGCTCAAACGGTTTTTCAGTTCGCATAGCGGGGCGTAAGCAGGGTCGGCCTCATCGGCGACCACAAACCACAGTAGATAATTTTCGTACTCCTGATTAAAAAATGAGGTGATATTATCACTGAAAGCTGAATCCAGACCCTTACACGGCACAATTAAGGCCGTCCGCGGCCAATATGATAAACGCTTCTTTTTGTGCTTGTCCAGTGCATAACGATAGTTTCTGTATGCCTGGAAAGAAAAGAGTAACTGTGACAAAATCAGCACCGGAGCTATATAGTAATACCAGTCCATATCGGCTGATTATATTGAATTATCCCTGGAGTTCAAGATATGGAAGCCAACGGGACTATCGAGTCAATCAGTGTCTCAATAGTGAAGGATTTTGCGAGGTCGATTGGGAGCAAACAGCCATGATTGTGATCAGATGCGATGATAATAAGATTATCGCCAATCCGGCTCCACCCCTGCTGTTGTGATTGATGGCCGAGGATAAAAATGTCAACGTCCATGAGCTTGGCCATTTTATTGAGCGTTTGCTGACTGAATTTTCTGCCCCAGGTTAAAAGGTAAGCAGAGCCCGGTTTTTCACAATCACTGATTTTCAACGGTCTGTCCAAAACCTGCCTGTCAAATTTATCTACAAAGTGGTCGCTGGGCAGCGAGTGCGACAGCCAAATTCTGTTTTCGGTCCTTACAGCTAATGGTTGCGCAAACAGGAATTGCCTTATCGCCAGCTTGATATCGGTGCTGGCATCCTTGAATTCTCGCTCCAGAGCCAAACGCATTAGGCGATTCATTTCCTCGCCGTCTTTCATAACTTTACTATTATTTATAAAAGCAATATCGTGGTTTCCCATAATAATATGGACGCGGTCGGGGAAGTCCAGCTTATAACGGACAACATCGAATAGCAGTTTGTAAGACAGGCAACCGCCCAGTGCATCTTTCGGGCCTCCATGTATAATTTCCTGCAGGAGGATATGCCTGGCGGGGTTGTTGGCTAAATCGGCGAAAGCAACTATCCTTTCGAAGTTTCGCCGATGCCCATGAATATCGCCGGTTGCGATTAGTTGGATGTCGGCAGGCAGGTAAATCAAATTACCCCGTCGAAACCTGTCTGCGCTGCAGGCTTCAACACCGTTGTTCAGTAAATCAATTATTGTCTGAGGCATCTTTGTTCGTTTTTATCTGGCCGGCTAATATACTGTGTATCAGCAGGTCCAGCCTCGATATAACCGTCATCATATTACGCGGGCGTTTCGAAGGCTCATCTTCTATGCAATCCATTACAAGTTTTGAGATTCCTATCGGCAATTGTTTTCTATGTTCGTGAGGCGCTTGACGGGTTTGGGGTATGGGCAGACCAAGACTGTTCTTTTTGGGTATCAAAGTCGGGACGTGCTTTCCGGTAAGAGCCCAATACATAGTCGCACCCAGATTAAAGATGTCGGTTTTTGGGCCGAGCGCTTTACGCCTGACCTGCTCAGGTGCGATGTAATCGGGCGTGCCCTGAATGCGTGGTTTTACCGTTCCGATTTTACAGCTCTGGCCGAGGTCTATAATTTTAATCGAACCGGACTCGCTCATAAGAATGTTATTAGGCTTGATATCGCAGTGAACAAGCCCCTGCTGGTGCATAGCATGGAGACCGCTTGCGACCATTCTGAATACAAGCAGTACATCAAGTAAACTCAGAGCAGGGATATCTTCGAGGTTTTTACCGTCAAATAGCTCCATAGAGAGCAGTAGTTCTTTTGCCTTAAATATGCCGCCTATTTTCTTTAGTTTATAGCACTTGCGGATATAAGGGTGGTCTATCCGCCGGCCTACTTTGTATTCGGTTTGGACCTGTTCGAATATCCTTGAATCTTCCGGCCTTTCGAAAACAACTCGTTTTAGAGCAACATCGATATTGTCCTGCTCGTCAGTCGCTTGGTATATTGTGCTTCGAGCGCCGGTTCCAATACGCTTGATTATGCTAAAACCGCCGACATCAAGTGTTACTTTAGCCATACTATCAATTGAAACCTACATAATTCAAAAATTTACCTGTATTTCATTATAATTATGTTAAGATGCGCTAAATCAGCCTTCTGTTCCCTTATATTTTGCATTCTGATGCAAATTTTACAAACCCATGAGCCTATAATATAATTGTCTGCTTGTCCAGTATTATGGCTGTTTTTCATAGTATCGGCCAGAAGAGAAGGGTAGTATTGACAAACCCATTGAAATTTAGATAATGTTTGTAAATAATTTGGATGAGAACGGCTCTGGGATTGTAACATATTGATTTATCGTTTTTATTCCCCGATAGCTCAATTGGTAGAGCGAGCGGCTGTTAACCGCTAGGTTGTAGGTTCGAGCCCTACTCGGGGAGTTTTAGGGGGTTGTCATCCGCATTTATATGGATAGCTTCAAGCTACTCAAGTGGGGCCATACTGAAGCGTTTCCATAAACAAAACATCAGTGAGCTTTTCGATTGGTGAAAGATAACTTTGCTCGTTGAGATACCTGTAAATTTTCATCCTCTGATAATTTCATAAGCATTTTTAGCGGAGTACTACGGTTATCAGCAACACAATATCTCACCCAATACTCATCGTCATCTGCCAGATGCACCAGAACATCTTCGGGTGTGTTGGGATTTTCTGCAACTCTTGAGCGAACGCCTGTTTCTGTATCTTTTGCGAGCTTTCTTAATACTTCCACAGGAGTTAGAGAATTGTAAGCTACCCCCGCCCGTACAATTGAATTTGGGTCATTTGATAGCATGAGCAGCGTTTCAACACGAAGCTTTTGGAAAAAAGCTATTGAACTTCTTACCTCGGCAGAATTATCACGTGCAAGCCTTTCCACCAACTCTTCGGATAATTTAGACTGTTTGGCAACACTAGCACGCACATGAGAACTTTTATCCTTTGCAAGTTTTTTCAAGAGGTCAAAAGATGTTTTTTCCTTATAGGCCACAGAAGCACGAATGATTTCATCTTTGTCCTCTGATAAAAACTCAATCATCTCTTTGGTGATTGCATGGTGATGCAGTGTATTACTTCTTACCGTTGAGTCTTCATCCCTTGCAAGCTCCCAAAGCATTTCTATGGAAGTATTAGGATGCATCGCTACTCTGGACCTTAATTCCTTGTTCTTGTCTTTGGCCAATTTCCGCAGAACACTTAGCGGCAAGTTTATGTTATTTACCAAATGATACTTTACAAGGCCCTTATCGTCTTTTGCAAGTTCAAGCAGCAGTTCTTCAGACGCTTTTGGGTGCATGGCTACCAATTCTCTGTTCTCGGTATATTTATCTTTTGAGAACTCCTGCAACAAATTAGTGTCATGCCATGCGAGGACCATAAACGCACGTCTTCTATCTTCTTCTCTTTGGTAGTTTTTGTTTGGTTCTTTGAAAAATCGGTTTTTCCAGTAGGGTATCGGCTTAAAACATGTAAACACAAGGTCGTTGGTCATCTCTTCAGAAGTATACATCGTTTTATACTTGCACAATGACAGTTTGATATCATCGGCAATATCGAGTGCTTCCCAGGTTAAAGGCAGTTCTGCCCTTGTTGTTTTCCTATACGTACCGTATTGAAGATCTAAGTATTTGATGGTATGTGAGGAGATGTAAGGTGCAAGATTTTTCTCAATCGAAAAGTCCTGGTTTTTACTCTCTTGCTTAACTAACATTGGGCCATCGGCCAAAAGATAGAGGAGTAATTCTGTTTTGCCTGCATTACTTGACGATATCTTAAGCGGATACACCATTTCGTCTGCTGCGAAGGAGAAGCGAATCGGCTGCAATTCTCCAACTTTGAGTTTCTTTATTTCGTCCTTCTCGAGAGCGTTAGGATCGATTTTCATCGCCACATACACCCAATTCTTCTTTGTGTAGTACTCAAGAAGGTCTCTCCGTTGCATGGGAAACGCGTAGCCGTTATTATTTAGCCATTTATTGAGTGCTTCCGGATCGGTCGCTGAAAGTACGGCGATGTCATAAACACCCACTGTTTTCCGCTCGAGAACTGTTACTAATTCATCTGCCGCCTCGGAGGTTATTGAACTGCCTTTACGTCCCCACCGTCGGCGAAGTTGTGTGTAGAGGCTGATTTCAGCAAAAGGACTTTTATCAGCATCTATGGTTGTTACTTCAGGTCGAGATGGTAAAGGTACAATCCAAGCGAAATCTTCCGCCTGGCCTTCGTACTTGACCTGCAAGATAAGTACTTCTTTGCCCTTTCTCCAATAGATGATAGCCTTCTGGGAAGGTTCATTCAGATCTGCACCTTTTTTCCAGACGAAGCATCCATCACCATAAACATCTGACAAAACGACCGCCATAAATAATATAAGAAACAAAATATATCGTTTCGGCCACATGACTTTTCTCCGATTGTTTGGCTCTCTACTGCTCAGATATGTTATTAGTCTTCAACACCAGTATAATAACGAATTAGTGTGAGTAACGCCAGTTTTTTTAGATTAATGCTTGCTTTTAAAATTAGTTCCCTAGGAACGCATATTCGTTGAGTGTATGGACTGGGGGCAAGCGGGTAATTATGTGGACATTGTTTCAGGATGACGTTGATGACCAGCCCGTATGAGCAAAACGCCCGAAATCAAAAAGACTGCAACAACAATAAATCCAACCATGAGATCCTCCGGCTTACCGGCAATCAAGTTTTCGACTATCATTGCAACCATCGCAAGACCGAAGAAAACCAAACTTGCACCCATCACAATGGACAAAGTGAATTGATACTTGATCTTCGCAGCTCGGAAAAGCAGTATCCCGATTGCTACAAACATCGCCGATGCTACAGGGCCCAAAATCATGTTCTGTGGTTCATCAGAGCCAAACTCTTCCACCGCTACCACGAAACCGACCACACCAAATAATATGAACACAAAACCGATTACACGCAGAAACCAGGATTTCATATATTCCTCCCTAAATTGGTGTTTCTCAGTTAAAGTTAAATAAAACTTACTATCGAGTCACGCCTCAGCTGCAAACGCTAACCAGAAACAGATGGAAACTAAATTGATACCGTTACTTCTTCTGGCTTGCCGGCATCTGAGGTAACAACCGTCTCAGACATATTTTTAAAACCTGGCAACTCATTCGGCAGCGTTATCAGGCTCTTATCATGCTGGGCCTGAATCGACAGGTTGTGACGCATTTTCCTGCGAATGAAGAACCAGTAAGTCCCACGCAAAGGCCACAACGAAAGACTACGTACGAATTCAACCTGCTTTCGAATTGTATCAACAAAGCAATCTTCAAAAGGCCTGTCGTTTTGCACCAGTAGTGCACCGCCGACATCCATCAGATAATTTTCCATCTGCAGATGCTGGTTCCACTGCCCATACAAGCTTACCGCCGAAAAACTCTGCAAATAGTGGCCAGGAGCTGGTGGCAGCATCTGGCTGTCTGCTTTATTGTTAGTTGTAAGCATTATATCATTTTCGAACATAGTCACAAAATCAAACGAAGTTTGCGTTTTGGTTCCTGCCTGAACAATGTAGCGACAGAAAAACGTCGGCCTGTCAGAACGCCGCCATATCGTCATGGACGCTTCCGAAATTCCCACCTTCATAGAAAAGTTTCCGACAAAGGCAAAATCATTTTCTCTGGCCCATTGACTGTTGATATCATTTATCTGTTCTTCCGATGACAGCGGTATAAGCTTCGGGTCACTCAATCCCTGCACAGAAACAAAGGTCAAAATAGCTGGCACAACTAAGGCAGCAAATATTGCAATACTAAGTACAATTAATAGAGCTGTCATTTTGTGAACCTCCAAATAAATTAAATTAGCGTTTCATATAACCTTTTAGAATCTATCCCCACGCTTTTTCCCATCTGACGAGATAGGCATACTTCGTTTTTTTTCGGTTGTTTTCACAAATTGCTTTATCGTGTTTTTTGCCAATTGGGGGTTTTGTCCCAAACTGAAGGAAGACCCTCGGTTACTTTTACTATCCTGCCACAAGAGCCTTTTTCTTTGCCTCAGAATCTTTTTCTTTGACATCGTTATTTGGTCAAATTCGAGATATTCAGGCGATTTGTATCAGCTTTCCCTAAGAATATCGGATGTTCTGCAACTGTCAAAAGCGATGGTGACGGCTTGCGTGTAATTTGCTTGAAATTTGTCTTGTAAACAGATATAATGTAAGCCAATGGGGTGGTAAAGTAAGCACTCGTTTGTGAGGGGATTTGATGAAATGAGGGGGGTAGTTTTAACCCTGGTACTGTTTGTTTCAGGCTGTTCTAACGCGCTCATCTGCGATAAAGAGATGGTGCCGAGACGTCTTGCCGAGATAGAGAACAAACACGGTGTTGTAATAGAGATTCAGGATTCTTCGAATCAGAGCGGTATTTGTGAGCTGCTTGAGGTAATAGATAAAGACCTGGAAAAATGCCCTCAGTACTTCAAAGATAACATCGGGCCGATATTCATAGAAAAATCCTTTGGTGAACTTGGCGTCGAAGGGATGTTTCTGGCTGGCTATGTAAGCGAGGCTGAGACATGGGAAAATTACCCGATTCATATAAAGAACAGGACCGTTTTTGAAAAGATACTGTTTCCCGTGCCTCGGGAAAACAGTATTTTTCTACACGAGGCTAGTCACAGTTTCGAGCTTAACATAAAAGATGTCAGCAATGAGTGGGATGTGTTTTACAAGGAGTTCAGCGAAGTTCAGACCAAAGAATATAGTAAAACGGCTTTTCTGAGCAGGACCTTTCTGCCTGAATTGTCCAGGCCGAATTCGATGCCAAGCGCTTATGGCAGCGCCAATCATTTCGAAGATTTCGCTGAGACCCACTGCTATCTGAGGCGAAATAATATAGAGTTGATAAAAGATAAAGACCCGACCTTGTACAGAAAGTGCAAGATAGTGGAAAGATTCACAGACCCTTATGGTCCTGCTGCCAAAGCCGGCAGTCCTATCAGTCAAACCTATTAATATCGGCTTTGCGCCGAACCTGTTCGGTTCCGCCTCGGCATTCACGAAGACCGAGTAGTCTTTAGCTGCTTTATGTAGCAAACCATTTCGCATTCTGTGGTTGAGGTATAAAAAATAAGCCTCAAAATCACCCTTACAGTCTTTTAAACCGGTATTACACGGGAAAAATACTTGAAAAACAGATGAGTTGTATTAGAATCCTGTGTTCTAACGTTCTAAAAAGGAGTGAAACACTAAGGTGTTGAATAAAAAAGGAGTATAAAAAGTGAAAATTGTTGGAAATTCTATTGCGTTTTTATTTTCATTCTTTGCCATCACGTCCACGGCTTTTGCAGGGCAATCCAGCGAAGCCGGTGCGAGTTATATACCAGCAGCCTGGTGGATTACGCCCGGGTCGTCGTTGCTTGCTTTGCTGATAGCCTACTTCTTTTATAAGAGGATGATGGCGGACCCGGAGGGCAATGAGACAATGGTAACTATTGCCGGCCATGTCCGCGAAGGTGCGTATGCCTATCTGATGAGCCAGTATAAAGTGGTTGCCCTTGTTTTTGTTCTTCTATTTATTGTCTTTACGGCTCTGGCTTACCAGGGGGTTCAAAACCCGTTTGTTCCAGTAGCATTTTTAACGGCGGGATTTTTAAGTGCCATTTGCGGCTTTCTTGGAATGAAGACAGCCACCAATGCCTCCAGCAGGACCGCACAAGGGGCGAGCAATAGTCTAAATGCTGCACTGCAGGTTGCGTTTCGAAGCGGTGCGGTGATGGGACTTATAGTTGTGGGATTTGGATTGCTGAATATTACGGTATGGTATTTGATTCTCGATAAGCTTGTTTACACTGTTGAGCATATGAGAGACGGGTTAGTGCTTTGGGGCCTTACACTGGTGCCGCAGGGAATGAACCCGGAATATAAACTGGCAGAGATAACGACGACGATGGTCACGTTCGGAATGGGAGCTTCTACACAGGCATTGTTTGCCCGTGTCGGCGGCGGTATTTACACCAAGGCAGCTGATGTCGGAGCAGATTTGGTTGGAAAAGTTGAGGCAGGTATTCCGGAGGATGACCCCCGTAATCCGGCAACAATCGCTGATAATGTCGGTGATAATGTCGGCGATGTGGCAGGGATGGGAGCGGACCTTTTCGAAAGCTATGTCGGCTCGATTCTCGCTACCGCTGCTCTCGGAGCTGCTTTGTCGGTTACCGCCCTTGAAGGTAAAATGACAGCGCTACATGCCGTACTGGCACCTACGCTGGTTGCCGGTATCGGTATTATCCTTTCGATAGTCGGTATCTTCTTTGTTCGCTGTAAGGAAGGAGCTACGCAGAAGAACCTGCTGCACGCCCTGATGCGAGGCACACTGTTGAGCACGGTGTTGATTATCGCAGCGGTTCTGCTTATGGCGAAGTTCGGCTGGATTACAATGGGCATAGCCGGTTCTGTAATCGCAGGTCTAGTCGGCGGTTTTCTGATTGGTCAGTTTACGGAATATTACACCTCGGCGGAATATGGTCCGACGAAGGCCATTGCGGAGCAGGCGAAGATGGGCGCAGCGACGACGATAATTAACGGCCTTGCGACAGGTATGTATTCTACGGCATTACCGGTGATTGCCATAGTTGTTTGTATTCTTTGTGCGTTCGGATTTGCAGGGGGGTTCAGCCATATATCACTGGGACTTTACGGGATTGGGTTTGCAGCCGTCGGTATGCTTGCTACGCTGGGTATAACGCTGGCAACGGATGCGTATGGACCAATTGCAGATAATGCTGGCGGTAATGCGGAAATGTCGGGCCTCGGTGAAGAGGTGCGTAAAAGAACAGATGCCCTTGATTCCCTTGGTAATACCACGGCAGCGACCGGCAAAGGTTTTGCGATAGGTTCGGCGGCGTTGACAGCCATGGCGCTATTGGCCTCTTTGATTGAGGGAATCCGTATTTGGGTTGGCAAACTGGCGGAAGAAAATGGTGGGTCATTCAAGATCGGAGAGGTCCTTTTCACGAAGGGACAAGTGGTTGTGCAGGGGGCTATTGATGTTACGACTGCTTCGATGGCTGATTTTGTTACTGCGTATAATTTGAGTATTATGAACCCGAGATTGATTTGCGGTTTGTTTATCGGCGCGATGATGGCGTTTGTGTTCTGTGCGATGACAATGAAAGCGGTCGGTAAGACGGCAGGGGATATGGTCAATGAGGTGCGGAGACAATTTAAAGAAATACCGGGTATTATGGATGGTTCCGGTAAGCCGGATTATGCCCGCTGTGTAGCAATATCAACAAAAGGTGCACAAAAACAGATGATTGTTCCATCACTTCTTGCGATTTTCGTTCCTGTCGCAGGCGGACTTATTTTGGGAGTCGCAGGCTTGATGGGTCTTTTGGCGGGGGGATTGAGCTGCGGATTTGTTCTGGCGGTAGCTCTGAATAATGCAGGAGGTGCATGGGACAATGCTAAGAAATATATCGAGACGGGCGTTCATGGCGGCAAGGGTTCAGATGCACACAAGGCCGCCGTGGTGGGTGATACCGTCGGCGACCCCTTCAAGGACACCTCCGGGCCGAGCCTGAACATCCTCATAAAACTTATGAGTATGGTCAGTGTCGTATTCGCCGGAGTTATTGTTAAATTTGCACCGGTTGTGGGGCAATGGCTGCATTTGCGTTAGTCGCCGTGTGTTGACTAATGTTCGGTTGTCGTGTAGTCTATCGGGGTGGCCTGCTGAGAGTCACCCTGTTTTTTTATTGAAGATGAGGATATAATTTGGCAAAGAGGCAAAATGCAGAGGCCCGTAGCTTCGCTCTAGCCGCAGCCCAACTGGCGGATGGGCGGCGATGCAGCGATATTGTAGTTCTGGACTTGAAAGGTAAATCGCCCGCCACCGATTATTTTGTAATCGCAACCGGCACAAGCAACAGGCAGAGACGCACCGTCGCTGATGAGATCTGTGAAGCTGCAAGAGAGCGGGGTATACAGCGTTTCGGCAGGGCGGGTTATGAACAAGCTCGCTGGATTTTACTGGATTTTATCGACGTCGTGGTCCATATCTTCGACAGCGAGTACCGTAATTACTACGATTTAGAATTGCTATGGGGGGATGCAGAACAGCTGGTTATCGATTAAATAAAAACTAAAAAAAATATCTGCCGGCGGCTGTAGAGCAGCCGCCGGCAGTTCAGAATTAGAATTTCCAGGTAAGATTCAGAGCGAGCGCATCGGCAGCAGATGTGTGCTGATACTCGATATTTGCCGATACGTCCTTAGTAACGTCCATCTCCAAACCGACATATCCTCCAAAGAACGCCCGCTGGTCGATATCATATGAATAATCTGAGGAATATCCTACCAACGTACCAGTGGATGTTTTACCGGATTCATAATAGCGGCCTTTAATTTTACCGTCTACAAAGTGGAAAAACGGTCCGCCGTAAACAGAAATATTATCAGTTAACTGGTAGTCAGGCCCCAGGGCAACGTGGATTTCGACAAGGTCAACGTCTACTGAGTGAGAATAGCTGGTTCCGACTCCTGTAATCGATGATGCCGACGGGAGTGATCCCCTGTCTTTGCCGTCGGATTGACACCAGCTTATCTGAAACAGGCCGCCCAACTTGAGATTTTCTTTTTTGTAAAAGGTTACTTTTGTGCCAAGACCGATGGCAAAGTCGGTGTGGCCGTTAAATTTCTGCCCGAGAGGAAAAACCTGGCAGACATTATTAACGCAATCCATTCTTTTGGAGTAATCAAAGTCCATATCGGCTACACCTAATCTTACAAACACGTCCCAATCCTCAGTAACACCGTAGCTGATTTTAGCCCAGACCTTATTCATATACAGGTCGGATAGTGTGTACCGCTTGAGGGGGCCATAGCTAACGGTTGTAAGCGAGCCGTTTACGTATCCTCTTCGAGTTATCTTGCCCTCATTGAGACTAAGGTCCATTCTGCTGGATGAGTACTCGGCTCCGGCGCTAAACTGACCCTTTTGAAGTTCAGCAACCGGGGGGCCCATAGGGTCCAGTGCCAGTGCAATAGAAAGACTGAAAAATAAAATAAAAGTGAATAACAATTTAAATACTATTTTTTTCATTTGTAACATTTCCTACCCTCATAATTGTAACGAGATGTCGCTATATATTTTTTGTTCTTTTGGTTACGCTCTGCAACTTATATCGATATAAGATATACAATTACTGTACGTTCTAAGAAGAGTTCGTTGCTCCGTCACGCACAGAAAAATCCAACGCAGGACATTTCTGTTGCCGCTCCTCCCAGGAGCTTGAATATGCTCCCTTTTTTACATTATTCTTTGCGATCTTCGTTTTAAGTATCCAATGATTGCAACACCAATGCTGCCCAGCAGAAGCGCCCCCGGGGCCGGAATCACGTCCATTTCAGTTGTGAGTTCGAAGATAATGTTGTTAACAGAGAAATCGCCCAAAGGCTCGGTGCCGACAGCAAAAGTGGGATTCTGCAAATAATCTTCCAGTTCGTCCAACAAGTCGATATCCGCAGCACCCAGGTCATAAGTGTAGGTAGCTGGTTCTGTTGTCCAGCCGTCATGCCAAGCGAAGCATTCATCGAAGTAGCCATAGGGTTGGGCATCGGGGTCATGCACGCCCACGTATTCGCTGTCAGGATTGGGAACGTCTACAAGATCTGTAAATAGCCTGTCAGCATCGGTATAATTTGTCGCCAGCACCCCCATATACGTTATTTTTGCGCCGGTAACATATTCCCCCGGCGCGAGATTGTATGTCAATTGCCAGGTGTGGTACCCTCCGCTGCCAAGAGACAGTGAACCGCTTGGATCCAAACTAAACACCGTTACCGACGCATTTGCTGTCGGGAACGCAGATAGTAATACTGCAACCATAAGAACGGATATTAAATGTTTCATCACCATTACTCCTCCTCAAAAAAAAACGCTGATTTTAAGCCACCTCCATTAAGTTTACGATGACCCTCCCTGCGGAAAGTTGAATTAGCCTGCCGTTGATAACCTGTCTTTGGTGTTTAGGGCAAGTTAATGTAACTAATCTTTAATAATGATTATAACTTTGAAGTCGAATAAAATCAAGCAAAAAATGGAATAACGAAAAGTTATAAATGAAAAATAAATTAAGTTAAAATTTTGTGTCCGATAATCAGTGAGATTTACCCCTAAAATTCGTATTCCAGCATAGAACGTTTAAAGGATAAGTGGTTTCTGTGCCGTTTTAATACCGGACTGGTTTTATAAAATATTTTTACGGAGTGGTGTTGCGTTTTTCACTTCGTAATTTTCGCTGTTATTCTACTTCTGTTTTTTCATATAATATCCATATTGACCGGTTTATGAATCGATACCGCTGTAAATATTGGCTTAAGAAGAAACGAACCGGTCGTTTTGAATATTATGTTGGTTTTTCCGGAAATTGTTTACTCATTAACAGAATGCAATGAAACCTGTTAGTCAGATACTTGAGGACAGAATTAGCACCGCTATGGCCGCCGTTAGTGGCCGAGGAGAATGTATAGCACAGGTTCGGCCTGCGACCGACCCGAAATTCGGCGATTATCAGGTCAATGGAGTAATGGCGCTTGCAAAAGAGTTAAAGACAAATCCGAAAAAACTGGCGGAGAAGGTTGTTGAAAGGTTGGATGTAAACGATATTTGCGAAGCGCCGGAAATTGCAGGGCCGGGTTTTATAAATTTGCGATTAAAACCCGAAATTGTCGCCGCCGATCTGCTGGAAATCAACAAAGACCACAAACGGCTTGGTATAGAAAAGGTTGAAAAGCCAAAGACCATTGTCGTTGATTTTTCAGGCCCGAATATCGCCAAGCAAATGCACGTCGGCCATCTTCGAAGCACAATAATCGGTGACTGCATATGCCGACTGCTCGAATTCGAGGGCTACACTGTCATCCGCCAAAACCACATCGGCGACTGGGGAACTCAATTTGGGATGTTGATTGCTTATCGATTCTACGAAAAAACTGCATCAAGAATGGAAAAGGTCTTCGGAAAGAAACCTGATGACGTATTTGATATATCATCTACGGAGCAATTATATCAGGAAGCCAAGAAAGAATATGATTCTGACCCCGATTTTGCAGAGCTGTCTCGTAAATATGTAGTTGCTCTCCAGAAGCGAGAACCAGCGGCGTTGAATTATTGGAAGGAGATTGTGGCTCTTTCAATAAATGAGTGTCAGACGATATACAGTCAACTTGGTATCATTCTTTCGCCGGATGATGTAAAAGGTGAAAGTGAGTATAACAATTACCTGCCGGATGTTGTGGCGGAGTTGGAGAAGAAAGATTTGGCAACGGTGTCAGAAGGGGCGGTGTGTGTTTTTCCGGAAGGATTTAATGACAAAGAAGGAAAGCCGTTGCCGGTTATAATTCAGAAATCTGATGGGGCGTATTTGTATGCGACGACGGATTTGGCGGCGATTCGGTACAGGGTGGGGCAGTTGAAGGCAGACAAAATTATCTATGTAACCGACGCGCGGCAGCAATTGCATTTTGAAATGGTATTTGCGGTTGCACGGATGGCGGGATGGGCTAAAGATAAAACGGAGCTAATCCACGTTACTTTCGGCAGCGTTTTAGGCGAAAATGGCAAGCCGTTAAAAACACGAGAGGGAGAAAATGTAAAACTGAAAGAACTGCTCGATGAAGCAGTTACAAGGGCGAAGCTAATTGTTGAAGAAAAGAATCCTGATATTCCTGCAGAGAAAAAAGCGGAAATTGCTAAAGCCGTCGGTATTGGTGCCGTAAAGTATGCCGACTACTCTAACAACCGAACAAGCGATTATATCTTCAGCTTCGATAAGATGCTGGCGATGGACGGCAATACAGCTCCGTATATGCAGTATGCTTATGCCCGAATAAAATCGATTGAACGAAAGGCTCAAACAAAACGGGTACCAGTTGAAACTGAGCTTGCCGGCTTAAAGGACCTGAACTTGGGGGAGTCGGCTGAGCTGGATTTAGCAAAACATCTGATTCGTTACGGCGAAGCGATAGAGGCTGCTGCTGCCGATTACAGGCCAAACTATTTAACAGGCTATCTATACGAATTAGCTCAGAAGTTCAGTGTATTCTATACGAATTGTCCGGTTTTGGACGCAGGGTTTGATAAAAGGCCGACAAGGCTGTTGCTTTGCGATTTGACGGCAAAGACAATAAAACACGGCTTAAGTGAACTTTTGGGCATTGAAGTGGTAGAGCAAATGTAATTTATGCTGTAGGTGGAGGTGCAATAATGAAAATCGTCGAAAAAGATTTACATATAAGCAGCAAAAGCCGTAATCAAATGATTGACATTACAGGCCAGGTTGATGCCGCTGTCAGTCAATCAGGCATTGTAGATGGTGATGCAATAGTCTATTGTCCGCATACGACAGCAGCGATAACCATTAACGAAAATGCCGATCCTTCCGTCCCGCACGATATACTTTTAACACTTTCCGAAATTATACCTCACCATCGGCCCGGTTACCGGCACGGTGAAGGAAACTCTGATGCCCACTGCAAAAGCTCTCTTGTCGGCTGCAGCGAACAAATCCTGATTAAAGACGGCCAACTCAATCTTGGCACTTGGCAGGGGGTTTTCTTCTGTGAATTCGACGGCCCCCGCAGCAGGACTTTTTTCGTTCAGGTCCGTGGGGAGTAACGTTTTGGAAAACACTGGTCAGAAGAGCGGCTTTCGTAACGTCATTTTCCTCAGCATTGTAAGTTTCCTGAATGACCTCAGCAGCGAGATGATATTGCCGATTCTGCCGATGTTTCTGCAATCCCTCGGTGCTTCGGGCCAGCTCATTGGGCTGGTCGGCGGATTGCGGGACAGCTTCTCCAGTATTCTCAAGGTGGTATGCGGTTACTGGTCCGACAAGACCGGCAAAAGAAAGGTCTTCGTATACTTCGGATACGGCATCTCGACTGTTTTCAAATTGCTGCTTGCAGTCTCAAAGACATGGCCTTTGGCGGTTGTCTTTGCGTCTCTCGAACGGACAGGAAAAGGTCTTCGGACGGCGGCACGAGATGCAATAATAGCAGATTCTGTGGCTGTGAAACGAGGGAAAGGATTCGGGATTCACCGCGGCCTTGAAACTATCGGTGCAATTCTCGGCTCGGCGACGGCTTTTCTGCTTCTTTGGTTTGGCAGTTTTCAGCTTCCAGCCATAATTCTTATTGCTGGCATTATTGGGATAGCGTCGCTGCCGCCGCTTCGATTTGTAAGAGAGCCGGAAATACAAAAGCAAAGTATAAAAATTAAAATCGGGCTGGCGATACTGCCCACGCCGTTGAAACTTTTTATTCTGGTTGCAGGGATTTTTGCCATAGGCAATTTCAGTTATATGTTTTTTGTGATGAGGGCGCAACATCTGTTTACGGGCAAGCTGTCAACAGCTGCCCCTATTCTTTTGTATGTGCTTTTCAACATCTTTTACAGTGCGCTGGCCATACCTCTGGGCTGCCTTTCGGACAAAATAGGCAGACCGGCAGTTATTATTTTCGGTTTTGGTCTGTTTGCGGTTGTGTCGCTCGGTTTCGCATTCTGCAATTCGCTGTGGCTTTATATTATCCTGTTTGCACTTTACGGAGTAGTCTTTGCGGCTATTGAGGGTACCGAAAGGGCGTTTGTATCTGACCTGGCGGTGATCAATTCGAAGGCAACCGCTTTGGGGACGTTTCATACCGTAACGGGCATGGCGGCATTTCCGGCAAGCTTTATGGCAGGGTTTCTCTGGGAGCACGTTTCGCCAATTGCGACCTTTGTCTTTGGCAGCGCGGCAGCTCTTACCGCCGTTATCGTCTTTGTTGCTTTTTACAGATGTTTCGAAGGGTCTAAGCCAAGCTCCCTCTCTTAAACGGTCAGTTAGATGTGCGTAAAAAAAGGCGAGGTGGTGGAGCCGGCTGGGGGGGAAACCGGCATGCCACACTGCCTCGCCGAGGTTCATAGGCCCCTAAGGAGCTTTATTTCATTATATTAACAAATAAGCAATATATATGGTAAATGCTAACTTTTCCCCAAAAATCTGTCAAACAAAGAACAGAAGAAATAAAGTTTTTAAGGGAAGGTTACCATCCCAACCTGCACTTTTTTGACAAAAACTAATATACAGGCAACGGCGGTGAAATGCAAGGTAAAAATGGCTTTTTTTTATTTTTTTTGCAGCACACTATCCTACGCGGAAATCGTCAGATAAAATGGCTTGAATACTTACATTTATTGACGTAGAGTGTAGCCGATAAATCTAAAATATGTTAGTTTTTTGATGACGGGGCCAAGAACAGCCCGGCTGGCAAAGACAGCTGCGGGTTGATATCTTTTAGGGAAGTGTGAATTTCTCCGTATGGAGTCCCTATGACTTGATTTTAAATTTTTAACCTTTTTTTATGATAAAAATTCCGGAAAGAATAAAACGCATAAAAGATACCATTAACTCTACTTGTGCCCGCCTTGGCAGAGACCCCTGTGGGGTAAAGCTTGTTGTTGTAACCAAATCCGCTACTATCGAGGCTGTAAAAGAAGTGATTCATCTGGGCTTTACCGACCTTGGTGAAAATCGGGTTCAGCAATTAAAGAGAGTTTCCGTTCAGATAGCTGAATTTTTGGCCACAGTTCACGACGGTCCGGCTCTGCCGGAAAAAATCAGTTGGCATATGATTGGACATCTACAACGCAATAAGGTTCACCAAGTCTTGCCAATAGCATCTCTGATACATTCGATTGACACACTTCGACTGGCCGAAGAAATAAACGCTTCCGCACCAAAGTTGAACTTATGCCCCAAAGTGCTTCTACAAGTTAATACCTCAAATGAACCACAAAAATACGGCGTCCCCGTAGGAGCAGCGATGCATCTAGCCGAGCAGATAGAGACTTTGTCGAATTTGAAACTGATCGGTCTGATGACAATGGCGCCGTTGACGCATAATAAAGATGTCATTCGCGGTTGTTTCGTTCGCGCAAGAGAGTTGTTTGTTGAGATGCGAGGCGAAAAAATAGTCGGCTCGGCGTTCACCGAACTAAGTATGGGTATGAGTTCCGACTACGAACTCGCCGTTGAAGAGGGCTCAACCATCCTTCGTATCGGCTCGGCAATCTTTGCCGGCTAAAAACCGTAAGCCAAATAAAAACCGAAGACCACTTAAACTGCAACTTCTGCTCAGACACTAATTAATCTTTCAATAGCAGAAAAAACAAAAAAAACGCAAAGTGCCTCCCCTAACAAGCCGAAAGTTAGCTTATGCCGCTTTCTGTATGGACAGTGTTATTCGGGAGAACCATTTTGCAATGCGCCGCAGAAGGGCAGCCCGTGAAGTCCTATAACACAGCTGGCAAGTCTTAAGGAAGGTAAATGGGATGGAAAAAAAAGAGTTGCTAAGTGCCCTGGAAGTGCCAAAAAACTTCATAGACGTTTTATACCTGACAAACGAGAAGAATGTTCCGTTTGAGGTAAAGCGGCTTTTGAAACAGAGGAAACTTTCTTACTCAGTACGGCCATTAGACACATTTTTTCAGATACGTGATAGACTCGACCTCATAGGAACCGTCATTATTGATACTCAGGACCTCGATGTCTCGCAGCAGGGATACCTATCACGGATTATCGAAGCGCTCGAGATGAATAATGTCGGCGTGATTTTGCTCAATGAACGGATGCAAGCGCCTGTCAAAAGTTTTTCTTTATCGCCGGCAAAGAGCAGTTTCTCTATGAACGGCACGACCGAGTCGGTTTCCACAGATGAGCTATGGGTCAGAATCAGCTTAAATCTGGCTTACCGCAAGAAGGGTTCGGAATTTGCTGTTAAACCTGCCATGCCGCCAAAGCAGGTCCAAAGAATTTACAAAAATAAACTGGCAGAGCAGCTTAGTATGACCGGCGCCATGGTTGAGAACCTGTCTGAACAGCTTCGTCTGGCCGGCCTTGTTCAACAGGATTTTTTGCCTGCTCAGCTGCCTAATACTGATAAAGTACGATGGGCTACCACTTTTCTGCCGGCTGAGTGGGTTTCGGGCGACATCTACGACATCGTCCGCATCGACGAGCAGCACATAGGCTTTTATATAGCTGATGTAGTCGGTCACGGCGTACCTGCTGCACTGCTGACGATTTTCCTGAAACAGGCTTTGGTTATGCGAGAGACAGTTGATAGCAAGTATCATGTATTCTCACCCGCTGAAGTTATGAAAAATCTCAATGTGCGGTTGGCTAAACAGAAGCTCTCCGGTTACCAATTTGCAACCTGTTGTTATTCTCTGCTGAATATAAAGACGCTGCAGCTAACCTACGCACGTGCCGGACATCCCTATCCAATTCTCATCAGGCCTAATGAGCAGCCGCAACGATTGGAAATACGAGGCTCTTTGCTCGGAATTTTTGGAAAGTCCGAATACCTCCAGGAGACCATACAGCTTCAACCCGGCGATAAACTACTGCTGTACTCTGATGGAGCGGAGTCGTATATCGGCAGTCTCGATGACCCGGTCAACTTTAGTTTCAGCGAAAAGTTTTGTGAACTAAAGGATTTGCCCCTCGTTGAGATGATGGACAAGTTCAGCGCCTTTGTGCAAAGTCAGCCAGTTACACCATCTGAAGTTGACGATGTTACCGCCGTTGCTCTTGAAATACTTTAACTCAGCTCAAAATGCAGTGACAACGCTGTAAAATATCGTTCCCATCTGCAGGAAGGTATAAAAGCTTAAGCACTTGCCCTTGACCTAATTGGGAAAAGTTCGTAGCTTCATCTTATCTTTTTCAGGACTATTATTTCTTAAAAACATCACGAAGCCGACATAAATTGGGATTTTATAGGTCGATTTGTGTCAAGTTCCTCAATTTGTGGCTTTTCCGGACTGCTTCTCGGAACACAGCCCCGTAGAAATTATTTGCAAAAGTTCTTTTTGTAGGTATACTTATTGAGTTTAATCAATGGCTTTTGCAGCGTAAGTTATTTTGACAATTAGGCAAGGATATGGCAATGGCGCAAAAAGATAGTGATTTGCAAAAAATAAACGAGCTTATTGAAATAATGAAACAAAACGACCTTGTCGAGGTAGAGATAAAGCATGGCGATGACAAAATTTTTCTGAAGCGCTCTCAGCCTCAACCTGCTTCAAGTCAAATCGTAACCGCCGTGCCTGTGATTGAGCAGGGCGTTTCAGGTGCTCCTGTCCACCCTAATGGAACGAAAACATCAACGGCTGAAGCTGCCCCTTCCAATACCTTGCATAAGGAAGAGTTGGTGGAGATAAAATCTCCTCTTATTGGGACTTTCTATGCGACCCCCAGCCCCGACTCAAAGCCTTATGTTGAGCCTGGTTCGAATGTTGATACGCAAACGGTCGTTTGTATAATTGAGGCGATGAAGGTGATGAACGAAATAAAAGCTGAAACCAGCGGAACGATTGTTGAGATACTGGTTACCAACGGCCAGGCCGTTGAATATGGTCAGGTGCTTTTCAGAGTCAAACCAGACTGACCATTGATTATTGATGGTTGATTATCTGTCTTATGTTTTCCAGAGTTTTAATAGCAAACCGTGGTGAAATAGCGTTGCGTATTATCCGCGCCTGTCACGAGCTTGGTATTGAGGCGGTAGCGGTTTACTCCGAAGCCGATAAAGATGCTCAATATTTGCAGCTCGCCGATGAAGCAGTTTGTATAGGCCCGGCTGATTCAGCTGAAAGTTATCTTAATATCCCGCATATCATAAGTGCCGCCGAGATTACAGATGCCGAGGCGATTCATCCAGGTTATGGCTTTCTGGCGGAGAATATCAACTTTGCCCAGATTTGCCGGGAATGCGGTATAATATTCATAGGGCCTCCTGTGGAGGCGACGCGATTGCTTGGCGACAAGGCCCAGGCACGTCGAATAGCACAACGGGCAGATGTGCAGGTGGTGCCCGGCTCTGACGGCATTATCGAAAGTGAGTCGGAGGCCTTAAAGCTGGCAGATAAAATCGGCTACCCCGTGATGATAAAAGCCGCGGCCGGCGGCGGCGGACGCGGTATGAGAATTGCCCATAATGACATAAACTTTCGTTCCGCATTCGCAGCAGCCCGAGCGGAAGCGGAAGCTGCTTTCGGAAATGGAAGCGTTTATCTTGAAAAGCTGATACTTGAGCCGCGTCACGTAGAAGTGCAGGTGATAGCCGACAACGCCGGAAATGCACTACACTTTTACGAGAGAGACTGTACCGTTCAGCGAAGGCATCAGAAAATGATTGAAGAATCACCTTGTCCTGTTCTCGATGAGCGTGACAGGGAGCAGCTTTGCAATGCCGCTTTGAGGATTATAAAGCAGGCCAAATATGTCAATGCTGCGACAGTTGAGTTTCTTCTGGATGCGGACAAAAAATTTTACTTCATCGAGGTCAACAGGCGAATTCAGGTTGAGCACCCTGTTACTGAGATGGTTACAGGTCATGATTTGATTAAGTGGCAGATAAAGGTTGCCGCCGGTGAGCCTATAGAATTGAGTCAGCGAAAAATCAAACACAATGGGGTAGCGATTGAGTGCCGGATTAATGCAGAGGACCCTGCGAATAATTTTGCACCTTCTCCGGGAATGATTACCAAATATATTCCCCCCGGTGGTCCGGGTGTCAGACTCGATACCCATATCTACCAGGGCTGGACCGTCTCGACGAGTTATGATTCGATGATTGCAAAACTTATCGTTATTCAAAGAACAAGAGCAGAGGCCATTGCCAATATGAAAAGGGCTTTACGGGAATTTATCATAGAGCCGATTAAGACCACGATACCTGCCTGTTTGAATATCGTCTCGCATAACCTTTTCGCCAAGAACAAAATCGATACCGGCTTTGTCGAACGAAACTTCTAAATTGTGTAGTTGCTGTTCTGACAGGCATCTCTTGCTGAATGCCGGATTTTGAAATACTGCCTGAACCTTACTAATTGTAAAGGAGAGATGAATATGAAACGCTTATGGTCAGTTACTGGATTATTGATATTTATGATTATACTGCCATTGGGTAAGGCTGATACCACCGGCCGATATGAAGTCTCTGGTTCTGTCGTCGAAAAGTTTGCGCCGGGTGGAACAGCCCAAGGGTTGCAGACTCAGCATATCGAAGTTATGCAAAAGAAATTTGAAAGCAAGCCTGACTACAGGCAAATGCAAAACGCCGTGACCGTTACCCCTATTAACAAACTTGCTCTTAACCGTGAGGTTGTTACCAGTATTGACAATTCTTTTTCCTGCAAGCTTGATGATTGGTCGGTAACCAATCAGGAAAACTCAGGCCGTTGCTGGATATTCGCGGGGACTAACCTGTTGCGTGTTGGTGCGATGAAGAAAATGAATCTTAAGGAGTTTGAATTTAGCCAAAGTTACGTGTTCTTCTGGGACAAAATCGAGCGTGCTAATTACTTTCTGGAGTCAATTATTGATACAGCCTCTCAGCCTGACGGTGATCGCACCGTTGATTTTCTGCTGGAAAACATCATCAGTGACGGTGGACAGTGGAATATGTTCGTCGGGCTTGTTAAAAAATACGGTTTAGTTCCGAAGGCAGCTATGCCGGAAAGCGAAAGCTCCTCGAACAGTTATTTGATGAACAAGGCACTTCAGGTTGAGTTGCGGCAGGGCGCCAAGCATTTGCGTGATTTACATTCACAGGGGGCATCAACTGAGGATTTGCAGGCTGTCAAGCATAAAATCCTGGCTGTTGTCTATCGAATTCTGAGCATCCACATTGGAACGCCGCCAAAGCGGTTCGACTGGCAGTGGCGAGACAAAGACGACGAGTTTCATCGTGATGGCTGGATGACCCCGCAGGAGTTTGCGGAAAAATATGTAACGCTCGATTTAGATGAGTATGTTTGCCTGGTGCACGACCCGAGGCCGACCAGTCCATTCGGTCGTACTTTTACCGTCGCTTATCTTGGCAATATAGTCGGCGGTGAGCCGGTGATATATTTGAACGCCGAAATAGATACGATGAAAAATATTGCTATGCGCACACTGCTTGATGGTGAGCCGGTATGGTTTGGCTGTGATTGTGGTCCGCAGATGAACAGTGACCTCGGACTTTGGGATGCACGCCTGTTCGATTATGAGGGTGTTTATGACACACAGTTTACTTTGGACAAAGCTGCTCGGCTCATCTATCACCAGAGCAGGATGAACCACGCTATGTTGTTTACGGGTGTGGATGTTGTCGATGACAAGCCGAGGCGTTGGCGGGTAGAGAACAGCTGGAGCGATGAGAAAGGGAAAAAGGGCTTTTTTATAATGGACGACTCGTGGTTCAATGAGTTTATGTTCGAGATTGCAGCCAAAAAGAGTTATTTACCGAAGGAATTGCAGAAAGCGCTCGAACTTGAGCCTATCGTTTTGCCCCCTTGGGACCCGATGGGTTCGCTCGCAGATTGATTGCTGTCAGCCGATTTTCAGCTATTTGATGAAAGACTTAATACTTTATTTCTCCAGCGATGTTAAATCTTCGTAAGATTCGCGTTTTCTGATAATGGAGAATTTACTGTCGTCAACGAGTACCTCGGCGGCACGGCATCGGGCGTTGTAGTTGCTGCTCATAGTAAAGCCATAAGCACCGGCAGTGAATATACTGAGTAAAACGTCACGTTTTATTGGCGGTAGGGCCCTGTCCTGGGCAAAGAAATCTGCGCTCTCGCAAACAGGCCCGACTACATCAACGACCTCAGTGCCGGCTAATTGCAAGTTTCTATCTCTGCGGATGGGAATGAATTTTTTGTCGACTTTTGTCGGCCAGATGAAATGAAATGCGCCATACAACGGCGGACGAATCAAATCATTCATACCTGCGTCGACTATAACGAATTTTTTAGAGCCGCTGCTTTTGAGGTATAGAACCTTCGTTACTAAAATCGCCGCATTGGCTGCGATGCTCGCGCCGGGTTCGAGAATGAGTTTTAAATTTTTACCCGCCAGTAGGGGCACAATGGCAGCAGCGTAATCAGCGGCAGTCGGTGCTTCGGCGGTTATATAGTCTGCTCCATATCCTCCGCCTATGTCTATCGCTTCGATGGTAAATCCATCAAGACGCAATTGTTCAATCAGCAACAATACTTTTTCTATCGCCTCAACGTAGGGTTTGATGGTTTTCCCGGCAGAGCCTAAGTGTATATGGATTGCACAGAGTTTCACTGCCTTGTTTCTGCCGTAATCAACGAAGACTTTACGTGCACGTTCAATGTCGACGCCAAATTTGGTTTCTTTTTTGCCGGTGGTGGTATATTTATGTGTTTTCGGGTTAATGTCAGGGTTGACTCGCAACGCGGCCTTGGGCTGTTTTTTTTGCTGTGTTGCCAGGCGAATCAGATTTTCCAGTTCGGCTTCTGATTCGATGTTGAAGTAGCCGATGCCAGCGTCGAGTCCTTCGATAAATTCCCGGTCGGTTTTTCCGACGCCGGCATAAACGGTTTTTGACGGCTCACCTCCTGCTTGTAGAACACGATATAATTCTCCACCACTGACGATGTCAAATCCGCTGCCGGCTTCAGCTAAAATTTTTAAGATATTTATGTTACCGCAGGCCTTGACGGAATAGCAGACGGTCGTATCAATCTGATTGTAGGCTTTTTGAATCTTCTGCAAATGGTCTATGAAGGTGGCCTTGCTGTAGATATAGACCGGTGTGCCGACCTCGGTGATTATTCTTTCAATATCTGTGTTTTCAGCAAACAGTTTACCTTCTTTGTAGTTAAAGTGGTCCATAATGTTATTTAAAAATGCGCCTTATCATTAACAACTGTTTGAGTCAACAGTATAGGAAATCCACGGTCAATTGCAAGAAGACAATCAGCAGCATCGGCCTGGATTTGTGGGTTGGTTGTATTGAAGATGGTTACTGTTTTTTTCAGAAGGGCCTGAATACATTAATCAAATGGAGGGTTCTCTTTGTCGGAGAACCCTCCATTCTTACGTAACTTATCGCAGTATTGAGATTCTAATGAGATTGTTACGCTATTTCTTTTTCTTCTTAGCTTTCTTTGTTGCTTTTTTCTTAGCTTTTTTCTTTTTTGCCATTATTATGTCACCTCCTTTTGGCTAATTGAGTCCTTTCATATTCGAGTTAGCTTCATAGTATATATGAAGCTAAGTTACGTTAGAAATCTTGTCAAGCAAGAATTTCTTCTTTATCTTATATTTTTTATCGTCCAGATGTTTGAGAATTCTTAATAAAAATTTTTATCGTCGACGTTTTACATAGCCTGCTGTATCGTTTATCATACTTCTCAAGTAGATGGTGAAATTTGTTTTTGTTGCAACGAAAGTTTTTATTCGGTTTCCGATTGTAACTGAATTTTTTACTCGTACGGAGAAAAAGTTTTTATGATTATCTGTGTTAAAGCCGTTTATTTTGATTTATTCGGCGGTTTTACTGCTTTTGGTTGTGCGATAAATAGTTCTCGTTTTTGTCAACAATGTATTTTTATTAAGTGTTGTGAAGTGTGGAAATCAGGTGAAAGTTGTTTGTCTTGTCAGATATTTTAGCTGTTTGTTGGTGTTTTTTGCCGGTGAAAGTTTTTTAATATTTTTATAATATTTTTTTTAATAATCCACAATTCGGCTGTTAGTTTTTTATGGTAAAGAAGAAAATTGCATTGTTCGGCGGCACGTTTGACCCTGTTCATCTGGGGCATACTATTGTTGCGGAAGCAGCGGCGGAGCATATTGGCGCGGAGAAAGTCGTCTTCATTCCTGCGAAACGCTCGCCTTTAAAGGATTTCTGCCCCGAGGCAAATGACGATGACCGATTGGCTATGATAGCTCTTGCAATTGCCAACAACGAGAAGTTTCAGCTGGACGATTATGAATTGAGAAAGCCCAAACCCAGCTACACCCTGGAAACCGTAAAGCACTTTCAGGCCGACTTCGAAGGCAAAGTTTTAATTCACTGGCTCGCAGGTGCTGATAGTATTTATGAATTGTCGCGTTGGTACGGAATTGTAGAGCTGATTGACACCTGTATTCTATCTGTAATGTTCAGGGCTGGCTGTGAGCCTCCGGATTTCACCAGATTCAAGGACGTCTGGGGTGCTGGCCGTGTTGAAAAACTTCAGAGAAATATTATTCGAACACCTCTGGTTAATATAAGCAGCACCGAGATTCGAAAAGGATTAGCTGCCGGCCGCGACGTAACCGGTATGCTCGCGCCCCAGGTTGCTGACTATATCCGCAAACACAGCCTTTATCAGTCTAAGGCTGAGAATTAATTACCCGCCTCGTATATTTTTTACTGATTCTTTAAGCCAGTTGTACCAATCGGTGAATCCGGTACCTGTTTTGGCCGATACCGTAAAAATCTCGATACCTTTATTTAGTTTGCGGGCGTCTGCTTTTACTCGTTCGATATCGAAATCAACCTGTGCACCGGACTCCAATAAATCAGTCTTGTTTATAAGCAGCACTTTTGACTTTGCGAAGATAACGGGGTATTTGGCCGGCTTGTCATCGCCCTCCGCCACCGATAGCACAACTATCTTGCCCCACTCACCCAATTCAAAAGCCGATGGACAAACCAGGTTCCCAACGTTCTCTATGAAAATCAATTCCAAATCACTGACAGGTAAATTCTCTAAGGCGCCGCTTACCTGAGCTGCTGATAAATGGCACGAACCGCCGGTTTCTATTTGAACCACCGGTGCCTTGGTTAATCTGATTTTTTCAGCGTCTAAGTCGGTCTGAACATCGCCCTCAATAACGCCGATTTTAATTTCATCTTTCAATTCATTTATCGTTTTTACTAGTATCGTGGTTTTGCCTGAGCCGGGAGACGATATCATATTCAGGCACAGCTTCTTCTGTTCAGCCAGGAATTGACTGTTTTTAAGGGCATATTCTTCGTTTGTGGCGAGGATTTTCCTGCTGACATTGACTCTTTTTTTCATTGTATTACTCCGTTTCGAATTCGATTTCTTCAAGCATCAGCGGCGCATCGGGCAGTAAGTCGAACTCTTCGCCTCTGCACTTCGGACATCTCGGCTGGCAGAGTTCAAAATCGAAGGTTTCGTAACAATTCTTACATTTGCCCTGTATCGGCTTATGTTCTATTTCCAGTCTCATACCTTCGCAGGGCGTGCCTTTGGCAATAGCCTCTAAAGCAAAGCAGAGTATTTCGTCATTAACGGTGTTAAGCGCCCCGCAGCTGATTTTTGCGGAGACCGGCTTTGCCTTTTGTTTTGTACTTTCAGCGGAAATTGTCGTCAGCAGGCTCTCTGCAACCATTGTCTCATGCATCAGCAAATCCTCGGCAGCTCGCGTCCGTACGGCATTTGTACAATTCTTTTCCCGCCGATTTTGGTTTTCATTTCCACAACAGGAATATCGCTGACCTTAACAATCTCACCGATTATTTTTGCATTTTTTCCCAGCGGGTGTTTTTTGCAAATGTTCAAACAGGTATCAGCAGACCTGGATGAAACCACCGCAACTAATTTACCTTCATTTGCGATATTGAGCACGTCAAAACCGAGCATATCAGCCGCCGCCTGCACCGTTGGATTAATTGGTATGTCAGCTTCGTTAATTTCAATGTTTAAATCGCTTGCCCTGCAGATTTCGTTAAGCGTTGCGGCCAGCCCTCCCCGGGTCGGGTCCCGCATAAATTTTATCTCCTTGCTTTTCTTCAGCAGTTGTTGCGCCAGTTCTGCTATACTTGCACAGTCGCTTCTGAGTTTCGATTTAAATTTAATACCCTCTCGTTGTGAGATGATGGTCATACCATGGTCGCCTATCGTACCGTTGATTATGATTTTATCACCCACAGAGATTCTGTTGAAACCTAAATCCACGCCTTTTAATCGTGTGCCGATTCCCGCTGTATTGATAAAAATTTTATCGGCTGCACCTGCTTCAACTGTCTTGATATCGCCGGTAACAATATCGACATTGTTTTTGCGGGCTGCTTTGCTGATACTGACTAAAATCTTCTCCAGCAGTTCGAATTTGAAACCTTCTTCGATTATAAGCGACAAAGACAAGGCCGCTGGCACCGAGCCGGCGACCGCCAGGTCATTTATTGTCCCACAAACAGCGAGCTTTCCGATGTCTCCGCCGTTAAAAAACAACGGTTTGACAACGTAGCTGTCCGTTGTAAAGCACACCGAGCCGGAAGCAAGGTTCAACTTTGCCGAATCGGCCAGTTCAGCGAGAGCATCGTTTCTGAATCTTGGCAGAATGTGATGTCGGATTAATTCATCGCTCAATTGACCCCCGCCGCCGTGTGCGAGTAGGATTTTACCGCTTGTCTTTTTCATTACGTATATCTTTTTGGGCCATATTTAAACCATGCTGCACAGGCCCCCTCGGAACTTACCATACAAGGCCCAATTGGTGTTTGGGGTGTACAGCTTTTTGCGAACAATCCACATTCCGGCGGCTCTATTAATCCGCATAGCACTTCGCCGCACCGACAGCCGTTTCTTTCCACACCTGCTGTTTTGGCTGTGTTGAATCGTTTAAAGGCGTCGAATCGACTATATTTATCTTTTAGTTTCAGCGTGCTTTTCTCAATTTTTCCCAACCCTCGCCAGTAACCGTCAGATGCTTCGAAGCACTCAGCAATGATTTTTTGTGCGGTGGTGTTGCCTTTTTTAGTGACTACCGCTGTGTATATGGATTTCACAGACGGCTTGCCGGTGGAAAGCTGACGACATATTTCCGCCAATCCTTCGATTATTTGTATCGGCTCGAAGCCCGCCACCACGCAAGGTCGGCCGAAATCCTCCACGATCTCCGTAAAAGCATCGTAACCGGTTATCACGCTGACGTGTCCAGGACAGAGAAAGCCGTCTATCTTATGGTTTTTCTCAGAAACCAGAGCCCGCATCGCAGGCACTACCAGTTTATGTCCGCTCAAAATGCTGAAATTATCAATACCTTCTGCTGCTGCTTCTTTCACAGCTACTGCCGTAGCCGGCGCAGTCGTTTCAAAGCCTACCGCAACGAACACAATTTCTTTTTCGGGATTGTCTTTTGCCAGTTGCAGAGCATCTTCGCTGCTCAGAACTATTTTCACATTGGCTTTTGATTGTTTTGTTTCGAGTGACCCGCCGTTGCCGGGAACGCGAATCATATCGCCGTAAGTTGCAATCAGATAATCATCGCGGTCAGCCAGTTGTAATACGATATCGATATAACCCTGGTCGGTTACGCAGACCGGGCAGCCCGGTCCGGATAAAAGTTTTATTTTCTCCGGCAGTGTCGACCTTATACCGTTACGGAAAATGGAGACCGTATGAGTCCCGCAGACCTCCATAATATTGATTTGTCTCCCCAGTGTCTCGCACGCTGCACTCATAGCACTTTGTGCTTTATAAATTCTTTCAAGCATAGAAGTTAAATTTATCCTGAAATTTTATTTGGCGTCTCATTGAATTCGTTAATTTCCGCAATAAGCTGCCAGGTCTTTTTCGCCTCTTCTTCATCGACAAGCGAGATAGCAAATCCTGCGTGGACCAGCACCAGGTTCCCCAGCCTGGCTTTTGGCAGCAGTGTGGTCTTGGCTCGGTAGCGGTTGCCCATCGCATCGACAACCGCGTTATCACCCTCCAGTTCTACTATTCTTGCTGGTATCGCTAAACACATTTTTCGTATCTCGTCGCTCGTGAATCGTGATTGGTTAATCTAATCATCGGCTGCGATTCACGATGCGGACAGCTATTGCCGCTTGGCCGATAGATATTCCACCGTCATTGGACGGGAACTCTTGGTTAAATAATACGCAAAAATCGTTTTCTTTCAATAACTTAACTAAACGATTCGTTAAATACCGATTGCAGAATACACCGCCGCTTAATGCAACCGTTCTTAATTTTTTACTTTCCCTCGCTTTCTTAGCCATCTCCAGCAGGGCGGCAGCAACGGTATTATGGAACTTCGCTGAGATAACACCGCCAGCCCAGCCTTTCTGAATATCACCAATTATCTGCTTTATCATCTTATGCAGGTCAATTTGAAACGGCTCATTAATTTTTTTAATAAGCTCGAAATCGTAATGCTCTTCAATGTTGTTTTCTACAGTTGCCTCAAGGGCCATCGGAAGCTGCGCCTCGAAGTGATTATAATTGCCCAGGCCGACTATAGAAGCAACGGCATCGAAGACCCGGCCTAAACTCGATGTTTCAACAGTGTTTATTGCTTTGTCGATTTGCTCTAATATAATTTGTTGTTTATTTGTATCCGGCTCAATGTTGCCAAGCAGCCATTGAAAATTCTCTAATTTGAAATTGTTCTGATAGGTTTTTTTCAACAATCCAAGCAGGGGCCTTATAGCTTCTTTACTTGCCTTGTCTGCGCCGGCCAGGGGATAGTAAGCTAAATGTCCGAATCTTTCGAAATCGTCCAGAGATGCAATCATACACTCACAGCCCCAGATTGCTCCGTCTGTCCCGTAACCGGTGCCGTCGCACTCAATACCTATGACCGGCCCTTCAAGCTCGTGCTCAGCCAGAACCGATGCGATGTGTGCCCAGTGGTGTTGGACCTGGATTACCTTAACATCAGGTATTGAAAGAGCATGTTGGGTTGATAAATACGCAGGATGGAGGTCGCAGATAACAATTTTCGGCTTAACTTCGAACAGATTCCGCAGGTGCTCGATTGATCTGATGTAATGATGATAGACTTCTGCATCTTCGAGTTCGCCTATATGCTCGCTGCATATAAGCTGATTTTGTTTTACAAAGCAGAAAGTATTTTTCATATCAGCCCCTGCTGCAAATATGTCACTGCGACACTTTTCTTCGGTAAAGACAGGCCTCGGCACATATCCTCTGGCTCTTCTCAGAAGAACCGGCTGTTCGTTCACAAAATGGACAATTGAATCGTCAACCTGCCGATAAATTTCCCTATCATGCATCAAAAAGGCGTCCGCAATGCCTCCAAGTTTCTTCAATGCCTGCTCATTTTTACAAATCAACGGCTCGTCGGATAAATTTCCGCTGGTCATCACTAAAACTTTAATACCCTCGGCAAACAGTAAGTAGTGCAGCGGAGTATAGCAGAGCATAAAACCGAAGGTATTGACACCCTCTGCAACCGATGGAGTTATCGGGCATTTTTCTCTCTTTGGCAGTAAAACAATTGGGCTTTGGGGGCTTTTTAATATCTGCTCAGCCGATTCGCTCATAATCGCATATTCTTTTATACCTTGGACCGAAGCAGCCATTAAAGCAAATGGCTTATGGTCTCTTCTTTTGCGTTTTCGCAGTCTCATTGCCGCCTTGTTGTTAAGCGCATCGACAGCCAGATGAAACCCGCCGAGGCCTTTTATTGCTACAATCTTTCCATCCAGAAGTAAATCTGCGGTTTTAGCGATTACGTTCTCCGTTCCCGTTTCTGTTGTTTCCCCTTTTGTATCTGTTAGCCATATTTTCGGCCCGCACTCACCACAGGCAACGGGCTGCGCATGAAAACGCCGGTCGTCTATATCGTTATATTGAGCAGCGCATTTATCACACATCTCGAAAACCGACATTGTAGTATTGCCTCTGTCATAGGGGATTGTTTCAACTATCGAATATCTTGGCCCACAGTTGGTGCAGTTGATGAACGGATACCTGTATCGAAAATTCTTTTTATCATTCATCTCCGTGAGACAATCTTCACATACAGCCATATCAGCCGTTACCTGCGACAGAGCCGTCCCTTTGGATTCACTTGCTTTTATTGTAAATTTCTTTTCTCCCTCGACCATGACTATATCAGCCGCTTCATAGAATTTTATCTCTGCCAATGGCGGTTTGTCCTTTGACTGAAGCCGGCTTGAAAATTCAGCTATTTTTTCTTTTTCCCCTTGCAGTTCGATTGTTACTCCTTTTGTGTCGTTATAAACAAAGCCGGTAAGCCCTAATTGGCCAGCTATTCTGCACACAGCCGGACGGAATCCAACCCCCTGAATACGCCCTGTAATAAATATTCTTTGTCTTTTAGTCAAAACTCTTGGGTTTTTCCTTTCTAACTACTTTTATACGCACCAGTTACAGAAGCGGTTCTTAAAAGACATTATAATTTGGCGGCGCCGGAAAGACAATCACCCATTACCTCATTATGGATTTGGTTTGAGGGCGACGATGAAAAAATTGTTTGCTGAAATCGTCTTTTTGTGCTAATATTACGGTACTTCGGGGCCATAGCTCAGTTGGGAGAGCGCTTGCATGGCATGCAAGAGGTCGTGGGTTCGAATCCCATTGGCTCCACTTTCACAACCTCTTTATTTATAAGTACTTGCCCTTTGTTGTTGATTTTTTTTATTTAGCATCTCGTTTCAATTAAAAAAAACGAAAAAAGGACAAACTCGTAACAAAATGGTAACATACATATCTTACAGTAACATTTGCTGAAGTAACCATTTATTGCAAATGTTATTTGAAAGGAGAACAATTATGAAAGAGTTGAAAACTATGACAATTATGTTTTTGTTTGCATTCGGCCTGTTTAGCGCAGTAGCAATGGCTAAACCTGCAAGTGTTATGCTGCGAGAGGGCCTGTATGCTGAGGAGGTTGAAGGTGATATTAATGCAGCGATTGAAATTTATGAGCAGATAATTCAAAATGGCTCTGCGCCGCGAAACCACGTGGCCCAGGCGCTTTACCGGCAGGGTATGTGCTATATGAAAATCAAAAACGAGCAGGCGGCAAAAGCGGCTCTGGAAAAGCTTGTAGCCGAGTACTCTGACCAGACCGAGATTATCGAAAAAGCCAGACCGGTTCTGAGTGATTTGGTAGAATTCGACCCGGCTGCTCTGATGCCACCGGAAACTTTAATATATGTGGAGCTTGGAAGCCCTGGCGAGCAGATTGAGACTTTACTTAACATGCTGAAAGGCACGCCTTTTGAGAATCCACTGGCCGCAATAGGCGGCGGTAATGCAGCAGTCGCCGGTGCCGGTCAGAAGTCACCTGCAGGTATAATGACTGCTCTGCTGAACCCGAGTATGATGGCCGAATTCAAAAAGACTCGCGGCTCGGCGATTGGCATTACAGGAATCGCTCAAAATCCTTCTATGGTTGTCGTATTGTACCCCGGCAAAAGCGATGCCTTAAGAGGTCTGATTATGATGGGATTAAACATGGCCGGAACTGCTGGCGAATCGATTGAAGGTATGCAGACCCAGAACATTCAAAATACCGCGGCGGCGGCATACGATGACAAAGTGGTTCTGATAACGCAGCCGGCAAGCCAGCTTCAGTGGTGTGTTAGGCAATATAAAGGATTGATTTCCAAGCCAACACTTGCTTCGAGCAACAAATCGTTCGCACAGGTCAGCAAGAAGGCACGGCACGATAATGCTTTGACTGTCTGGGCCAATGTTGACGAGGCCTATGCACAAGCCCTGAAGTCGGGACAAAGCCCAAAGGAGCTTCTTCAGGCCAACGCCATTGCTGATTTTAATAAGATTGACGAGTTTATCCTGACTTTCTCTATCGAACCGGACAGCCTTGGTTGTAAGTCCGACGTGTTGTTTAAGGATGGGCATCACTGCCTTGCGTATGATATGATTCGGACCCCCAATATAAGCAAGGACGCGCTTGAGGCGGTGCCTTCGGAGGCGATAGCCGTTACGAGTTTCGCATTGAGTCAGGTCAACGGTATCCAGACTGAGAAAGTAAGAACAGGGATTCAAAACGTCACCGGACTCGATATCGGGCGTGAAATTTTTGCCAACGTTGAGCAGGTTACCGTTTTTGTTATGCCTGCTGAGGATAGCTTTGTAAACTTGGGCTGTATCGGACTTGCAATTACAAGTCACAATCCTGAGCAGACGCGCCAAATTCTTGCCACGCTGCTGGGAACGGCCGATACGATTAGTGGTAATCAACCGTCCGGCCCAATAGACATCGGCGCCAGCAAATTTCGAATCGGTACGGACGGCGACAAAGAGCTTTACTGCTATATGGACCAGGTCAAAAACGCTACCATCCTTTCGCTGAATCGTAGTATCATCGATGCCTCTGTTGCTGCGGTCAAACACAAAAAGAGCATTTGCACCGCTGGGCCGTTGGAAGCGGCTGTAAACAAACTCCCCTCCACGACGAGCAAATTCACCTTGGTAAATGTCGGTGGCGTTATTCGTCTGGCTGACCCGGTGATGAACATTGGACTCCTTAACGATGAACAGCGTAGCCAGTTAAATACTAGCATAGAACAGCTTGCAAGTGCTGCTGACCACATGACCATCGAGATTCGCACTGATGAACAGATTAACAACTTTGCTCTCAATGCAGGTATAACAGGGATACCTCCTCTCAACGAGGTATTTGGACCGATTAATCAGATTTCGAGGATTGTCGATCAGGTACAGACCGAGAAGAAAGCCAAAAAATTACGACATGCGATTGCCGCTACCATTATCCCGACGGCAACTCCGCCGGTAATTGATGGCAACGAGGATGATATCTGGTCTACCGCACCATTGTACAAAATTGCCAGCGTATTGTATTCACCACCCTCGTCACCTGATGACCTCTCAGCGGACTTCAGAGCAATGTGGGATGAAAATAATCTCTACATGCTTGTTGACGTGACAGATGACAATCTTAAGAATGATTCAGGTGTGGACGAGTGGTGGTATGATGACTCTGTCGAGGTCTATATCGATGCCGACAACAGCAAATCAAATCAATACGATGACGACGACGCCCAGTATCATTTTGATTGGGACGCAACCAATCCCACGATGGGCACACATCAGCAGCATGGCAGGACGGAAAATGTTGAATTTGCAATGGTAACAACTGAAAAAGGATATCGGACCGAGATAAAGTTTCCCTGGGCGACTCTGGGTAAGAAACCTTCGGCAGGGGCAACAATAGGTGGGGATGTCCACATCAATGATGACGATGACGGCGGAGAACGCGACAAAAAAATTGCCTGTAATGGCAAGCAGGACAACGCTTGGGAAAATCCGCAGGCTTTTGGAAACGCAGAGCTGGCTGGCCTTATCGGCTGGTGGAAGTTCGATGAGACCGAAGGCGGCACAGCCAAAGACAGCAGTGGCGGTAATCACAATGGCACTCTTAACGGTGATGCAAAATGGACACAGGGTAAAATCGGTGGTGCTATCGACCTGGATGGCTCCGGCGACTTTGTCCAGATTGCTGATAAGGCGGCTTTTGATTTTGGCGGCCAGGTTACTATAGCCTGCTGGGTCAATATCCGCTCGGTTCCAAACGAATATACCGCAATCGTCACAAAAGGCGATAGTTCGTGGAGACTATCAACAGCCCAGCGACAGAGAAAATTCCATGCATCAGTCAATGATTGGAACCAGTTCATGATGGATGGCTCGACGACGGTAAACGCAAACCAATGGCATCACGTTGCAACGGTTTATAACGGTAAGGAAATGCGCATTTATGTCGATGGCAAGCTCGATGCAACCAAAGCTTGGAAGGGCGGAATTGCCAAAAACAACTTTGACGTTCTTATCGGCGAGAATGCCGAACAGAAGGGCAGGTCCTTCGATGGCCTTATTGATGATGTCAGAATATATAATTATGCCCTTAAGGAAGTTGATATAATGGCTCTATATAATGAGGGCGCAAAAAGATAGTATTATGAAGGGCAAGGCCAAAATAGATGACGGCCATAATCAGATGCGGTGGGTGGTATTGCTGCTTGCAGTAGCGGTGATACTGCCCACCGTAGGGCTATTGTGGTTTATCAGCCAGGTTGTGAGTAATGAGAGGCTTGCCGTTCGCCAAAAGCTTATTACCGTTTATAAAGAACAATTGGAAAAAATACTTCGTCAGCCTGATAAAAGATTGCCCGAATATTATGAAATTTTGGATGACAAGGAAATTCAAGTACATCCTTATCGAAAAAAGCTTTTGGCATTAGAACAGAATAATTTCGCTGGTCTGATTGTATATAATACTGATGGGCAATGTATTTATCCGTTATTTTACTCCGAAATTGGTGGTGGTGTTGAGTCATCAGCAGATTTTAAAGATGCTTGGGAGCTTGAGTTTGTTGAACACCAGTTCTCACAGGCTGCAGAGATTTATGAACGGGAAGCGATGTTCGGTGATGACCGTGTTCGTCTGGCCGCTCTTATCGGCAAAAGCAGATGTTTGGTAAAACTTGGAAAACCAGATGAAGCCATTGCGGAGTGTAAGCGGATTGCCTTTAGTCCTTTGGAAAAAACAGCCGCCCCGGCCGTTTTAGTTCTTATTGGAAATGCACGATTATTGTTGCTGAATTTAACACAGGATAATGCTGCGTATAATGTATTATTTGAGGAAACTTTTGGTAGGCTGGCTTCGATAGTCTTTTCGGTAAACGATGCAGGATTTGCATTGCCTGCTGACCATAATCTGTTTCTCGCTCAGGCCCTTGTTGCAATGGCACGCAGGAAAAATTTGCTCGTTAATGGGAAAAAATTTGAATTATCCGATTTTGAACGATTGATTGCTGCTGAGGAATTGTCTATTAGAGTATCCGAAAATTTCCCAGAAGCGGACACCCTTGAAAATGTAAAAGAGAATAAGCTTCAACGTATGCCATTTGCGGGCGAAACTTTATATGGTATCTATCACAGGACCAATGGCACAAGTATGCTGGCTCTATTGTCCAAAGAGAATATCGAATCAATTTTTGCTGACTTTGAAACGGATTTCAGGGACTCTGGTGTGGCCTATAGAATAGTAGATGAGTTCGGTAGGTTTGTAGCAGGTGCTGATGAGGTTGACGATGAACCTTTTGTAGCAGCTGCTCTTGGGGGGGATTTCCCGGGCTGGAGAATTGAGTTGTCGTTCAAGGCAGGTGATATTTTTGAAAAGACAGCAAGCAGGCAAGTTACTATTTATATTTGGACAGGTGTGCTTGTTATTGTATTGATTCTTCTTGCAGGGGGGTTCGCTGCACGGGCTGTTAGAAAACAGATAAAACTTAACAAGCTCAAAAACGATTTCATAGCGACCGTTT
>CAZCIR010000021.1:0-38797 GCA_964499145.1 uncultured Pirellulales bacterium
TAAGACCAGCCGACAAAAGGAGTTGAAAATGTTGGTTCTAAGCAGACAAAAAGATGAGTCGATTATGATTGGCGACGATGTCGAGATTACCATTGTTGATGTCCGCGGGGATAAGGTCCGTCTCGGTATAGCGGCCCCGAAGGAAATACCGGTTCATCGCAAAGAAGTATACGAAGCGATTCAGCGCGAAAAGAGCGAGCAAAAAAAGGTTCAAAAGCAATAAAACTGGCCACGGCCTAAGGATTGTTTCGAATTTCGCACACCGTTCTGTCTGCATCTATTTTTTCCATATCGTCGAGATAGCTTACGCCGCTTCAAATCTGCCCTGAACATCCCTGATGAATTTTGTCAGAGATTTAGAAATATAGTTACTACTCCTTTTACAATCGTTTGTATCGTGGACCGCCGGTGCCCTCGGGGACGGTCCATCTGATATTGTCGAATGGACATTTCCTCTGGCAGGTCTTGCAGTGCAAACAGTTGGACGGATTGGCCGGTTTTACCTCATTGTGAACCGTTTCATATACCCCAGCCGGGCAGAATGTAATGCAGGGGCTGCTGAACTTCGGTGTGCACTTTTCTGCGCAAATTTTGCTGTCTAAAATTTTAAGGTGGTTGGGCTGCTCCTCGCGATGTTCGGTTCCCGCCATTGCCGTGAAAGTATCTTTATCAAACTGTTGCTCAGGCTTTAGTCGGTATCGAGCGGTGGTCATCACTTTATAATCCTGCCCAACCTTAAACTTGGGTAAAAGCCCACCCAAAACAGAAAGCGGAATCCCCACCAAAGGCCCGAATCTTACAACGGTCTGGCGAAAGTTCCTTGCCGACTTCATCTCTTTGGCAACATTAGAGCGGTCGATTAACTCAGTATATCTGGCTGCTGTAGCTTGGGGCATATCTTGTGTTTCAACGATTGCTTTCGCCGCTATTATTCCGGAATCAATAGCGTTGTGCAGCCCCTTGATTTTGAGCATACTCACAAAGCCGGCACTATCACCAACTATCATACAATTACTTTTCCCGATACTGCCGGTCTGCGGGTCCCTTGGGATAGCGTAGTATCCGCCTTCGGGAATCATTTTTGCGCCGGCCTCTATCATTGTACCGCCGTCGATGAACTGTTTTACAAACTTATGATTTTTAAAGTTTGTCAGCGCATCCTGAGGATTAAAATCATAATATTTCCAGTCGGCACCGACAATCATACCGACAGCAATATTGCCATCACCAGCTGGGTACATTATGCCGCCTCCGAACATCCCCGGCCCTAAAACCGGCGTCCAGACAGGATAGCCCATAGCATAAACAACACGTCCCGAAGTAAATTTACTGTACCGCTCATTACTTACCTTTATAAGTTCCTTAACGCCCACCGAGTAAAGTTGAGGTGACTGTCTTTGCAGACCTGCTTTTTCTACAAATTTTTCGGTCAAAAGGCCGTCACAACCTTCGGCAAGCACAATGTACTCAGCGCCTATGATTTCTCCTTCAACGAAGTTCGGCTGCTTTTGACCCTCTTTGTCGAGTCCCTGGTCAACGAGCTTGATACCTTCTGCCGTATTTGTCGACCCATCGAGAATAATATCTTCAGCCGCAAAGCCAGTCAGCACTTCAACGCCAAGCTCTTTTGCAATCCGGCCCATCCACTTAGTCAGCTTGCTTATCGATACAATATAGTCGCCTTTATGCATCATTTGGCCAAAACCCAGCCCGAATTTTTTGGCAAGCCTGATTGCAAAGAAGATATTAAGTGACAGCTTCTTTCCCGGAAAGAACATCACGTTATCTTTTCTGACCTTCTCTGCTAAAACATCTTTAGCTTGTTCACTATCCTGCCAACCCGGCACAGCCAAGTCAAGCAACGTATGCAGTGGTTCGGCTTCCAAAACCGCACCGGAGAGATTGTGATTGCCCGGCTCGGCGGCCTTTTCTATCAAGCAAACATCCATATCCGGCTTTTGCACCTTAAGCTGTATTGCGCAAGACAAGCCCGCCGGCCCCGCACCAACTATCAGAACCTGAACTCTGTTGTAATCTTTATGGTTTGACACCTTTTATCCGGCCTCTAATTCTTTAACTAACTGTGGTACAATCTCCTCTACGTTGCCGACAATATAATAATCGCACCGCTTGAATATCGGAGCATTAGGGTCGCTGTTGACGGCGACTATGGTTTCGGTGTTTGCAACACCTGTCATATGCTGAATGGCGCCTGATACTCCCAAAGCAATGTAAAGTTTCGGCCCAACAGATGTGCCTGTTTGCCCTACCTGGTGTATACGTTCAGCAAAGCCCTGCTCCACTGCCGCACGTGAGGCACCTCTTTCAACCTCCGTGTCCAGCTTTTTGCTGAGACAATCGCAAAGCGAACCCACAAGCCGTTCGTAGTTATCCCTGCTTTGCATACCCTTGCCGCCGCTGACAATAACCTCAACGCCGAAGTTAACGACACCGGCACCTAACTCCGTTTTTATAATTTCCAGACTAATATCATCATCACTAAGCCGGACTTCGTGTTTGATGACTTTGCCCATCCTTGACCGGTCCGGCGGCAGTCTCTTCATAACTCCCGGCCTTGCTGTAGCCATTTGCGACCTTGAATCTTTCGTGCAGATAGCTGCCATAACATTACCGCCCAAGGCTGGCCTGGTCTGCAGAAGTATTGCAATCCGGCCCGTTCGCGAGCTATCCCTGATATCAAACGAAGTGCAGTCGGCGGTAAGTCCACAGCCTATTCTGTAGGAGACCATAGGTGCCAGCATTCTGCCCCGAGCCGTCGCACCAAACAGAACAATTTGCGGCCGGTATGCGCTGATGCAATCGGCGATAACTTTGCGATACGCAGCAGGGTCAAATACACCCAGCAGCTTGTCCTCGATAATGTAGATATTATCTGCACCGGCGGCAATCAATTCTTTTGCCATAGGCTCGACGTTATTTCCCGCCAGGCATACACCTGTTTCGGTCTCTAAAGAGTCCCCAAGCTCTCGGGCCTTACCTATAAGCTCAAACGTTGCCGGATGTATAACACCATCGCTGTGCTCTGCGACAACCCATACCTCACCAGAAAAACTTGGTTCGGTCAACTGCAGGCCGTTTATCATATCCTCTAACGCTTTCTTATGGAAATGCTCACCTGCAGAATCAAGTATCTTTTTCTTAATGTATTCATCAATCTGTCCGACTTCGCTGATACCTAATTCCTTTAATATCCGGGACAGAATTTTGAAATCCTCGTTTTCCTTTGTTGTTCTCTCAAAACTTCTGTCAAATCTGTCTGCCCGCCTGCTCGGCAAAACATAACGGCTTGTCTGTTCGTTGTCACGCTGGTCAGTTTCTGCTCTGCTGCTTTTGAAGCTGTCAACAAGCAGCTTGGCCAATGATTTTGCATCGCCGAGCTGCTTGCATTTTCTGGTACTTTTGCCCGGCGGAAAAACACGGATTACACTTGTCTTTGAGCCTTTGACTCCGATATGAGTCGCTTTGATATCGTCACCGCCCCAGTAAATGATTTCCATCCTGTTCGCTCGTCGTGTTGCTGCGAACGTTGCGAACAGCGGATACTCGTATTTGGCTACGGTGACTATCGCCGGTAACTTTTTAGCAGCGACCACGCAGCTGCCGCCGCTGATAATACGTGTGAATTCAAATCGGTTGTCCCTTAACTCAACCTCGGTAACATACGCTATGCACGGGATAGACAGCTCCTCAGCAATTTGCGGAGGCACCTGAGCAGTGTCTCCGTCCACTGATTGCATTCCGCAAACCACATAATAATCATAGGAATTTTTGAAGAAATTTTCAGCTATCTTTCTGACAGTGTATGCCAGGGGATTTGCCGTTGCCACTGTATCTGCCCCGCCCAGGGCCTTGTCGGTCAACATCACTGCCACATCTGCACATCTGCTGAGGCTGTATCGCAGAACCGCCTCAGCCATCGGCGGCCCCATAGTTAAAGCTACGATTTTACCGTCAGAATCGTTGCTGATTTTTTTCATATAGTTTGCAAAAGCCAGCGCCTGTGAGTCCAGCTCGTTGACTACACCGGCCAACCGGCTTCTGATAAGTGTTCCGGTCTCAGGGTCGAACGCATTATCGGTAATTCGCCTAACGTCGGGGACCTGTTTTATCAAAACAATGTAGTTACTCATATTTCGTTTTACGTATATCGTATCTTGTTTTTTTCCAACCCAGCTCACAATACTAAAATTAAAACTGCAAATATCCTGCTGTCTGTGATACTGTTAGAGCAAATAACTGCAGAGGCAGCAAAATAACAAATATATCACTGTCGGGGATTTTTGCAAACAGTATAAGTATGCTTTTCCAGATGTATGTCCCGCTAAAAAATTTGATTTATAGCTTGTCTCAGATCGTGAAATAGTGTCTAATGGTGGTTTTCGTTTTGAGTAAAGTAAATGTAAGCATATTGAAATTATTGTGAGGCGAACAGAAATGGCAGATTTACAAGCACTGGCGGATGCAATTATTAAAGGCGACCAGAATACCGCGGTGGAAATTACCAAAGCCGCCCTCAGTGAGGGTATGGCAGCTAAAAGCGTCCTCAACGATGGATTAATTGCAGGTATGGGCGTTGTTGGCGTCCGTTTCAAAAAGAATGAGGTCTATATGCCTGAGGTGCTTATCTCCGCAAGGGCGATGAAATCAGCGATGGAATTCCTTGAGCCGGAACTTGCCAAGGCCGGCGTCGAACCGATAGGAAAGTATATGATAGGAACTGTGGTCGGCGACCTGCATGACATCGGCAAGAATTTAGTGGCAATGATGTTAAAAGGTGCCGGATTTAACGTTGTTGACATCGGCATTGATGTCAAACCTGAGGTGTTTGTCGAGAAAGCCAAAGCCACAGGTGCACCGTTGATTGGTATGAGCTCACTTTTGACCACAACAATGCCAGCCCTTGATAAGACTCTAAAGGCAATGAGAGATGCCGGCGTTACTGCTAAGATTATGATAGGCGGCGCACCGGTAACCCAGGAATATGCCGATAAAATTGGTGCCGACGGATATGCACCCGATGCCGCCTCGGCTGTCGATGTAGCTAAAAGTCTCCTCGCCTGACTGCCAAAAATTCTAAGCCCCCTTTTTGCCTTCGTTAAAAGCAAGGGGCTGTTTTTTTGCGCTCAATTTGGTAAAATAGACATTTAGTTATATGCGACAAATAAAAAATCAAAACTTAGCTCAATTATTGGTGCAACTTCATTTCACACCTCAAAAACACCGCCGAAAACAGCTCGACTCCGCCGAGAAGCTGCTGGCAATAATCAAAGCCGACAAAGAATATCCTTTCGAATTCGTCTGTTTCCATATCACTGGTTTTCACCCTAAAGCTATGCCACAACAGCAGCCCATAAAGGGCGATGAACTTATAGAGGACCTGAGGATTTTCATTACAAAGTTAAGCAGCCAGCTTGCCCTTGCGTCGGCCGAGCAGGGCCAAAAAGTTTATCCAATTGAAGAGCTCGCAGCTCACTTCGACGTTTCAACAAAGACAATTCATCGCTGGAGAAAACGAGGCCTGATTGCGCGAAAATTTGTTTTCGATGATGGCAAGAGAAGGCTCGGCTTTTTGCAGTCAGCCGTCGATAAGTTCCTGAAGGATAATCCCAACATTGATGCCAAAGCAAAAACTTTTAAGAGGCTGACGAAGAACGAAAAATATCTTGTAATAAAACAAGCGAAGGCGCTTGCAGCATCAACCACACTAAGCCGCTTCCAAATCATAGACCGAATAGCAACCAAACTCGGTAAGGTTCACGAAACCATCAGGTACACGCTCCTAAACTACGAAAAGGCAAATCCCGACAAACCCATTTTCAGTGAGCCAGCTGGTGTAATCAGCCCGGCTGAAGCCGCCGAACTTTATAAAATTTTCAAACAGGGCGGTAATATAAAAGAATTAATGAGTCGCTTCGGTCGAAGCAGAAGTTCGATATACCGGATTATAAATCAACAAAGTGCAAGAGCACTTCTGGCCAGAAAAATCGAATTCGTCGCCAGCGATGAGTTCCTCGAAGAAAACGCCGGGCAGAAGCTTCTCGCAGAACCGGTCAGTGTGGAAAAACCTCCGCTGGCGAAAAGTATCGAGCCTCTGGAGCTGGCCCGCGAGTCTCTTCTGCCCCAGTATCTGCAGGCATTAAGGGATACTGCCGTGCTGAACCGAGAACGTGAGGTGGAGTTGTTCCGCAGATATAACTATCTAAAATATTTAGCCTGTGTAACCAGAGCTGGTCTGAAACTTACACGGATTCACAGCGACCGGCTGAAGAAAATAGAAAACTATCTGTCTGAGGCTGAAACAATAAAAAAAACGATAATCGAGGCAAACCTGCGGCTTGTTGTCAGCATCGCAGGCAAACATGCCGCCGGTAAGGCTAGTTTCCTGGAGCTGGTGAGCAAGGGCAATTACGCGCTGATTAAAGCAGTCGAAGAGTTCGACTACACAAAGGCAGTTCGATTCAGCAAGACAGCCTCGATGAGTATTGCCAAAGAGTATGCAAAGGTATCCGGTAAAAGCACAGAACTGACCAGAGAAAAAGCAGGGTCACTGGCAAATATTCTGCCGATTATGAAAACGGCAGAAGCGGATTTTGCAGTCGTCGAACGAGCACGCCACAGCCTGGTCCAGGTTATCAAAGATGAACTCGACCAACGAGAGCAGTATATAATCTTAAACCACTTCGGCCTGGTCGGCTCGCTGGTAAGAAAGAAGAGAAAGACCCTGCAGCAAATCGGAGCAGACCTCGGCCTGACCAAGGAACGAGTCCGCCAGCTCGAACTAACTGCACTGCAGAAGCTGCGAAACTCCCTGAGTATCGAAGAATTCAAACTGCTGACCGGCTGATTCTCAGACAATGACTCTACGAAAATTGGGTTCGTTTTGGGTTCGTTTTTGCATCGCAGGGATGTTCGAATTATTGTCGTATTCACTTGTCAAATAACAGATTACGTTCGATTTTTCGTTTTTAGAAATTGGGTTCGTCTTGAATAATTTAGTTTGTTTGTAGTTCATTGTTCTTAGTTGATAGAGAATCTCCTATGGGGTTACCGATCACCTTGGAAACGGCGAGGTAAACTCCACTACACTATTTATTACCAGTCGTTTCTGACCCGGGCCTGCCGGCCCCAAGACCTTGCCCTACTGGGCGGATTGGGACAAAATACCCCGATGGGATAGCAAACAGCGCATCCCACAGGGCAGGCTGTCCCTTCATAATAGGAGGTACCCGCGCGTTTGATTCGAAAAATCGAGGATTTCTCGGGGGCAAAAATCTTGTAAGTCGTTGTGAGTAATGAAGTTATAAAATTTTGAAAAAATTTGTTTTTTCTCAACAGGTACCCCTGTTTTTGATTGATTCCGCTCAAGCCGCGGGGGCTTAAGACCATTTATAATTTATAATTTATGATTGATTCAGCTCAGGCGCCGCGGGGGCGAAATAGTCGCTGGTCGCTCGTGACTCGTCGCTCGTAAAATGGGGAGAAAGGGGGGAACGGCGCTGGTTTATGAGCATATGATAGAAAATATTGGAAAATATTGGAAAATATTCGAAAAATGTATAAGACCCTTCGACAAGCTCAGGGCAAGCTATTCGAAAAAAGTATAGAAACATATAAAAGTTGATAAGAAATATTCGAAAATTTGGATGTCACGAGGACAAAACGAAAATTTAATCGCAAATTGATAAGATTAACATCGATTATTTGCGTTTAAGTTGCCTAAGAGAATTTCCTTGATTTTTAAGTTGACGAGATTATAGTAACAGTCAGGCATAAAGCGTATAAAAATTCACAAGGTGATTTATGGGAGAAGAGAAAACATCCCGGGTAAAAAGACATATTACAGTACTAATTTGAGAATATAAAAATGAAAATTAGGAAAATAATCTGGCCGGCGGTTTTAATCTGCTGCATTGCCCTCGGTGTATGGCAAAAGCACAATATCTCCGTCTTCTGGCGCGAGTATCATGCCCTCTGGCGCGATTACGATTATGACTATCATTTGCACAAACCTCTTATACCTGAAAAAGTCGCTCGAACCGACCCCGAGGCAGTCGCAGATATGCGGTTACGATATGATTGGGGAGAGGGTGGACGTCTGTCTGCTCTTGCTGAAAAACTACTTAAATTCCCAGATAACGAATTTCTTCTATTTTCGTGCGCTAGTGAGATTTACGGATTAAATGAACTTGATCAGAAAATCGGTGTCACCTTAACTGAGAAACTGATAGACCTCGACAAGGACAATGCTCTCTATCACTATCTCAAGGCAGCGGCCCTGCTTGCAAACCGGCAGGACGGAGACATTACACCTGTGCTTGATGAAATTAATACTGCCGCGGCTTGTCCGAATTTTTATTTCCCTTACTCAAAGTATAGCCAGCGAGCTGTAGCAGTAGCTGAAAGAGCGAAGTTACATTCGGCATTAGTAGAAGCATTGTCAAGTCAGCATTTATGGTTCCCAGGGGCGCATGACATCCACAGGTCTTTACTGCTTTATGCACACAGGGCATTCACAGATGGGGAAATTGCAAAAGGCCTGCTCATAGATGATGCTATATACAGTATCGGGAAAAATCAGCTTGATGCCGGTTATAACGAAGCAAGTCGCATTCAATATAGTAACTACATGATACAGATATTTTATTTCGGTCATTGGTCAAGTCCTGAGATACTTGAGCTTCAGAGGGCCGACATCACTGAACAGCGGGCGAGGCAAAACCGACTTCAACTTTGTCCGTATGTCCTGCCGCGGATAAAGAGTGAGGAAGTGGAAAAGCCCAAAGATTCTGATTTGAATAAAGAGCCCCGAGTTACCGATGAACAGATGATTTTGAACGTTACATCAGCGATGCACAACTTCCGAATGCTTTTTGCTATAGGAGGGGTGTGGCTGGTGCTGGTTGCTATATGTATGGTTCGAGGCTGGTCAGGTAATCAAAGGACAGGAATAACCTCTCTGCTGTTATTTGGTGCAGTGTCTCTGTGCTATTTCTTCGTAATTAACGGGCTATTTCTAAGTGTAATCAGTGAAGTAAGGGAATGGGGAACGTGTATAATTTCGCATATAGACATTATGCGTCCATATCACTTTGGTTGGGAGCAAATCTATGATTTTCTCACTGAACTGCTCACTAACCTGCTCACTGGTTTGCCTCCTATTTATTCGTTTTTGCTCCTGGCATTCCCGGTTCTGGCGGCAATACTTCTATGGGTGGTCAGCCGATCCAGACTTCGCAAAATGTCCTTCTGGCCGAGAATACTGTTAATACTGACGTTAGCCATAGTTACCTCGGCAATAACGGCTACTCTATTTGGTGCGATTATGTATTTTGAAGAAGAGTGGTTATATTTGCGGGAGACCGCAACGTTGTTTATCTTTATCTTTGTCTTCGCATTGGCTATCGCGTTTTTTGCATCGTGGTTTTTCAAGTTAAGATTAGTGAAGACTATATTAGTGATACTGCCACTTGGTATTCTAACTATTTTGATGAGTCCGTATGCTTATATATCCCAGATACCGCTGGTTCTGTTTGTGATTATATGCACCCTGATGGTTCTAAACAAGCCATCCGAACCGATCCCTTTTATTAAAGCGTTGAGAGGTATTTTCAGTAGAGGAGATGAATCGGCAGCGATTCGCAGCAGGGCCGTTAAGATGCTTGCAATATTTTTGGTTATTCATTGGCTGATTTTCACCGCCTCTGTCCCAACCTGTTCCCGATACATAGACCGACTATATTCCAGCCGTCCACGGAGCTATCCAAAATCAACATTAGCCCCTGCTGATGAGACGAGCTATCAGCGGGTATTGGCAATGTTCGATTCCAACTACTCTACGGTGGATGATTTTTGTAGATTAATACCTCTTGTTATGCCGCAGGATTTGCCCTCCGTACTGAATATGTACAAAGGTATGAGTTTTGCACCCTCTTATCCATACAAAAGCAGTGATATAAATGCTTCTTCATCAGAAGACCATCAAAGGAAAATCGAAAGGAAGGACTGGGGAATTATTAACGTGATGCAAGGGTGTGGTCGGGATGCTGTAAATATACTCGCAGATGCTATGGACAATCCCGAGCTGGAGTTTGCGCTTGTGAGACGAGGTAAACTTGGCGATATTCGCGTCAAGGCAAAGCTTGAGGAACTGCTTGACTCGCGTATTGCGAATGGTGAACCACCTGAGCCGAATAAGCACAGTCGCCACTTGGACAGAACTGTAAAGACAATTGATATTATATGCGCCTTAGCTTGTATTTCGGAGCCGAACGAGGCAGGGGCAAGATTTCTGGATTATGTCGCCCGCGGCGATATGTCACAGTTAAAAGAAGAAGACAAATTCTTCTGGGGTATTCCACTGCTTCCAACAATCCAGGCCAGAGAGGTAATCAAGGCCTATCTTGCAAAGACGCAAGATTGGCAGCCGCCTGAACGTGTAAGGTTCGATGGGGAGATTTTCCGTGAGGATGTGCGCGTGGTACTTCGGGCGGTGCGTGAAACGGCCGGAACATACGCTGACAGAGACATTTCTCAAGCGGTTTTGAAAATAATGCTTCGCTCAGAAGATAGCGATATTATAAAAGATTGGGATGGGCCGTGGGAAGCTCCACGGGATTTCGATATGCAATCGGCTGACTTGCTGCGGAAAGGCCTTTCAAGTAAAAATGAGCAGCTACGTGCATGGTGTGTATGGCAATTAAGAAAAGTCGGCTACCAGTTCAGCAAGGATGAAATGTCCCGGCTTCTGGCTGATGAAAGCTGGAAGGTTCGTGCCAACGCCGTTATAGCAGGAGACCGGAAAACGGCTGAGCGGGCTGCAAAAGACGCGGATCCATTCGTCAGGTGGGTTGCAAGTTTGAGGGATGGTGAAGAGAATTAGGCGACGGGTCGAACCCCGATGAGATAGTAAACAGAACATCCGCCTCCGCACTTGTGCTACTGCGGACAAGTCTCACAGGCCTGGCATTTCGGAGGCGTAGGACGGGTAAGGGGATTTTCAATTTGCGATTTTCGATTTACTATTTACTATTTTAGAGATTGCTTCGCTGCGCTCGCAATGACCCCGGCCACAGGTGCCGGGGCTAACCGGCGAATGATAACCATTTTGGATTCCTGCTCCCTCGACGCTGCTCGGGACAAGTTTCGCGGAATGACAGAAGAAATAACCCTGTCGTGCCGATTTTAATCGGATAGCCCTATAATAACGCTATACGGTCGCAAGAGCAACATTTTGCTTATACTTGGCTGGCGAAAAGCCGAAAAAGAAATGCGGATTCTCAAAGTCGAGTTTCAGGGCAATTTTGAAAGGGAGATGTAATATGAATAAGGCAATATGGTTCCTCCTGCCTCTGTTATTACTTTTTTCTCAGGGTTGCGTTACCTACCCTGCTGTAGGTTCTTTTGGTGAATATAATGAGTTCTACAAAGGGACGGTGACCGTAAATTTGTTTACATTCTCTTCCGAAATCAACATAGAAGGCGTTGACAGTAAAACCCGATGCAAGGGGAGCTCATGGATAACTTCTATATCTCCGTCTGTGAATTGTGAGGGCACAAAAGGGGCAGTGTTACTGAAATTCGGCGATGGACGCATAGTAAATGCTGAATTTACCTGTTTGTCTTGTGCTTCGGGATGGGGCAGTGGAAAAGACCAGGGCGGAAATACTTTTACATTTACTTTCGGCATGCCTGATGAAGAGGCGGAACAATTCATACAAAAAACACAGCAGGTAGCCAACCGTTCGAGCGTGCCTGCCGCCGGCGGGGGGGCGTCAAAGACACCTGAGCCGGTCGAGTTCGAATACAACCCGGAAACAAAAACGGGTTATATATCTGTAAAAGGCAAAGGACCGGAAGCCAGGTCGTGGATGCTGAAGCAAATAGAGGAAATCTGCGCTTCAAAAAATATTGTTATTCAGGAGGGAACCAAACCATCTGAGCCGGCGCGTTTTCGAGTATTAAGCGAGTCGTTCCTCGACGGTAAGTTCACCATGAAGTTTGAACTGGTGCGTTAACGCCGACCGGAGACAACCGGGCCAAGTCTGTGTCCTGTGCCAAGGGAGTAAAGGCGCCTCTTGCGTTTGGTATTGACGTGCGAGCAAACAACCTGCCCAACGAATGTTATATGGTCGCCAGTTGAGATTTGCTTAACGAGCCGACATTCGAAATTGGCAACAGCATCAGTCAGCAAAACCGAATCAATCTTTTTGGCAGGGGCGGTCCCGCATTTGAATTCGGCGAATTTATCCGTATTTCTACCTGAGTGCGAGCCGAAGAAAAGTGCGGCATCGGCCATCTCGGAAGACGGAAACGAAATCGTAAAGCACCTCGAATGACGGATACATTTGATGCTATAGTGGCCTTTATAGACACCGACCGCCATCATCGGCGGCTCGCCGGAAGCTATCATTGTCCAGCCTAACGTAACAGGATTGGCCCGGCCAATCTTGTCCTTAGCGATGGCGATTACCACCTGCTCAGGATATTTGGTTTTAACAGCCTTTTTGAAATCGGTCTTTTTTTGCATTGCCGAGCTCCTAAAATCTTCTTATATTTGTTCACAAAAGTTTACCTTGGTAATTGTATCTTTGATAGTTTCTTAGACAAGGAGAAACCTATGGAAACAATCGGCTTTATCGGCAGTGGAAATATGGCAGAAGCCCTGATAAAGGGCATAATCACCGCAAAGCTCTACAGGCCAGTAGATATTTTTATAAGCGATGTCCGCCCGGACAGACTCACCTTTATGGTGAAACAGTATAACGTTCAGAAGTCAGATAGTAACGCGGACCTCGCTGCGAAGGTGGATATTCTCATATTAAGCGTTAAGCCGCAGAATATGACCGAGGCACTGCAAAGCATAAAAGCTGCTGTCAGGCCTGATATGCTTGTAATATCTATCGCAGCAGGAGTAAGAATCACCAAAATTGCGGCTGTTCTCGGAAATATGGCAATGGTACGCGTTATGCCGAACACGCCGGCCCTGATTGGTGAAGGGGCCAGCGCTTTATTTGCCAACGAAAAGGCCAAACCGATGTTTCAAAAGGCAACGGCCATATTCTCAGCGGTGGGCAAGACCGTGGTCGTGGACGATGAAGGACTGATAGATGCGGTAACGGCTGTCAGCGGCAGCGGGCCTGCTTACTATTTTCTTCTAATGGAAGAAATGATAGAGGCGGGGGGCAAACTGGGGCTGCCCGATGATGTTGCCAAGGATTTGGTTCTGCAGACTGCCAAAGGCGCCGCTTTGCTTGCGGTCGAAGCCGACAGCAGGGGTGAGAGTCCCGAACAGCTTCGGCGAAAGGTTACCTCGCCCGGCGGGACAACCGAGGCGGCGCTTAAAGAGCTGGCAGAAGGCAAATACGGCCCGCTGATTGAGGCGGCCATCACAAAAGCCCGCGACAGAAGCAGAGAGCTGTCAGGCTGACCTACTCGACGGCAATTGCTTCGGCAGGGCACTCATCAGCGGCCTGCTGAACGGCTTCCTCGAATTCCGGCGGTACCTCGTCAACGATAACTTGCGCCATATCCGAGCCCATCTCAAAGACATCAGGACAGGTATCCACACATAATCCGCAGGCAGTACAGGTATCTTCGATTCTGACTTTCATTGTAAATCCCTTTGGAAATCGTTTATTTATTATTGATTATTTACCACTAATTACTTATCATAAAAAAAGCAATCAAATTAAAAATAGTCAATAGAAAATAGTCAATAATAAATTTTTCGGCCGGGTCCCATGCAGGCTGAGCCCGTGAATCTGGTCAGGCGGGGAACCGAGCAGCCATAAGCGTGTGTTTGGCTGTGCCGTGGCAAACCCGGCCACCTTTTTTTTTATTGATAATCGATTATTGATGAGTGGTTATTGAAAAATGGACAGCGAGGAGCTCAAAAAACGAACAAAGGATTTCGCCCACCGCTGCGTTAAACTTGCGATGGCACTACCAAATACACCTTTAGGCAGGCATGTTCGGGCACAACTGATTAAATGCGGTACTTCAGTTGGAGCAAATTATCGCGCCGCCTGCCTTGCACAGTCAAAAACTGATTTTGCTTTTAAGTTAAGTATCGTTGCAAAAGAGGTCGATGAATCTGCATTTTGGCTGGAGTTCGTGATTGACGAGAAGCTGCTCAGAGAAAAGGCGGTTGTTCCATTGCTCAAAGAAGCGGAAGAACTTACGAAAATATTCGTTAAATCAAGGAAGACGGTGAAGAACAGGTCGTTTGAATTTGCCGTCAGATGATAAATAATCGATAATCAATTATCCATAATCAATGTAATCTGATGTATACGGTCTTAGCCAGAAAATACAGGTCACAAACATTCGATGATGTCGTCGGCCAGAACCCGATTTCGCAAACGCTCAAGAACGCTATAAAGACCGGCAAAGTCGCTCACGCATATCTTTTCACAGGCACCCGCGGCGTCGGCAAAACAACTATGGCAAGGATTATGGCGAAATCCCTCAACTGCCTTGCCGTCGAAGCCCCCACCACAGAGCCTTGCTGTGAGTGCGATAGCTGCGTCGCAGTCAATCTCGGCGATGATATCGATGTCCTCGAGATTGACGGTGCATCAAACAACGGTGTCGAGGAGGTCCGCAAGCTGCGCGAGAATGCAATTTACCGGCCTGCACGTGCGAGATTCAAAATCTATATTATCGACGAAGTGCATATGCTTAGTGCGTCAGCGTTTAATGCACTTCTGAAGATACTGGAAGAGCCGCCCAGCCACGTTAAGTTCATTTTCGCAACCACCGAGCCGAACAAAGTCATTCCCACAATTCAGTCCCGCTGCCAGAGATTCGATTTTAACAATATAAATCCCAACCTCATCGCCGGCCAGCTCAAATCCATACTCCAACAGGAAAAAATAAAATACGAAGAGGATTTAATCTTGCCCCTGGCGAAAATGGCAAATGGCTCGATGAGAGACGGCTTAAGTTTGCTGGACAGGTTAATAAGCACCGGCGTCGAACCATTGACTACCAAGCTGCTTGAGGAGTTCCTCGGCTGTCCGAACAGTGAGAAAATCTATAAACTCATTGCCAAAATCGGCGACAGCGATGCCGCCGGAACACTTGCCGCCGCGGAGGATTTAATCAATGCGGGTATCGGTGAGGTCCAAATCGTCGATTCGCTCATTGATTATATGCGGGATTTGATGGTGGTAAAATCAGCAGTGGTCGAAAGCGAGCTTTTGGTTCTGACCGCTGAACAACGGCAGCAGGCAGCACAACTGGCCGAAAAATTCGATGTTGCCGCTCTCGTTTACAGCATAACCACACTCGAAAAGCTGCGTTGGTCACTGAAAAGCAGCGACACACCCAGGGCGCTTTTAGATGCTTCGCTTCTGCGATTTGCCTTAAGCGAGCATTTTCTTAACGTCGACGAGCTTCTCTCACAATTGAAAACCGGCTCATCGACTGCCGTTAAAAAAAAAGAGCAGATAATCCCGAATGCTGAACCCGCCGGAAGGCAACAAACATCAAACAATGAGTCTGGGCAACCAAGTATCCAACATCAACTATCGAAACCAAAGAATCGAAGCAAAACCTCCGGCCAGAGGAGAAACCAACTGATTAACGACCCGGCGGTCAAAACTATCCTGATGGGACTCGACGCCACAATTACCGGAATCGATGAAAAACAAGAAGAACAATAAGGCAGCACCATGAGCAGCGCACATACGAAAAGTCTGAACAAGCTTATCGAGCAATTCGGCAAGCTGCCGGGGATTGGACCCAAGTCGGCGGAAAGGCTGGCTTTTTATATACTAAAAGCTGAGCCGAATGAAGCAATGGCCCTTGCCAAGGCTATCAGCGACGTGAAAAGTAAAATCAAACGCTGCGAAACCTGCTACAATTATTCGGAAGAAAAAATTTGCGAAATCTGCTCGGACAAGCGCCGTGACAGCAGCATTATCTGCGTCGTCGAGCAGCCGAAAGATGTGACAGCTCTGGAAAAAACCGGCGCCTGCAAATGGGTCTATCATGTTCTCGGCGGCCATATCGCACCGCTCGAAGGAGTCGAGCTGAGCGATTTAACTATCGAGCAACTCGTCAAACGAGTCCGCAGCGGCAATGTAAAAGAAGTAATAATGGCGACCAATCCCAATATGGCCGGCGACGGCACAGCGCTTTATATAAGCTCGCTGCTAAAAGACACCGGCGTAAAAGTCACCCGCCTGGCGAGGGGGCTGCCTACTGGTGGTACTATCGAATATGCAAGCGGTAAAATGCTTACTGACGCTATAACCGGCAGACTGCGTTTACAATAATTTCCATCCTCTACCTGTGGCGGAGTTAAAGGTTTTGAATTGCCACCCGAAATTACCCGAATCCTCCGGCGAATTTATGATATAATAAACTTAGCTGAAAGCCTTGTAACCAGTTAGGCCTGAAGCCGTAATGTTGTATACTTTATATATAGGCAAATTTGGCATCTCCTAAATTTATCAGATGTGGGAAACGGAGTTTAGGGTGAACTTATGAAGTTTGGAATGGAAACACAAATGCGGCTGGAGCAGAGAATGAAGCTTGCTCCCCGTATGATTCAATCGATGGAGATTCTCCAGCTTCCAATCCTTGCCCTTCAGGAGAGAATAGAACAGGAGCTAAACAGCAATCCTGTTTTGGAAATGGAGGAACCGTCAAATCCCGAGGATTCCGGCCCTGTGGAGGAGCAGTGGCAGGATGACATTGGCGAAAAAGATTTAGTTGTTGATACTGACAACAATAAAATTCGGGATTTTGAACGCCTTGATAGTCTTGATGATGATTATAACGACTGTATGGGCAGGGGAGAGGTCTTCCGCCGCCGAACCAACCTTGATGAGCCGGACAGAAAACTTGAAGCGATAAAGAATACCGCTGCTCTGCCTCAATCGCTGCACGAACACCTGACCGGGCAATGGCATCTGGTCGAGGCTGAGGACGGAGTAAAAAAAGCCGGTAGTGTCATCATAGATTACATTGACGAAAGAGGGTATCTGACCGTAAGGCTGGAGCAGTTATACAACAAAGACAAAGCTGAGTTTACCCTCGATGATTTGAAGCAGGCTCTGCAGCTTGTGCAAAAGCTGGAACCGCCGGGCGTCGGTGCGCGCGACTTGGCCGAATGCCTGCTTATCCAGATGGCACAAAGCAGCGAAGATATGAACTTTGAGCAGCGTCTGGTCTCCGAGCATATAGACGAGCTGCTTGAAAATCACCTCCCCGATATCGCCAGGAAGATGAACTGCAGCGTTGAAGAAATCAATCAGGCCATTGAGCGTATGAGCAAGCTCGATACCTCGCCCGGTATGCAAATCGGAAGAGACCGCAACCACCCTATTACCGCCGATGTAATAGTGCAATCTCTGGATGATTCAAACGGCTACTCTGTGCGGCTGGCCGATTCTGATTTGCCGGCCCTGAGAGTAAGCAGCTACTATGCAAAAATGGCAAAAGATACCGGCGTTAATGAAAAAACAAAGGAGTTTTTGCAAAATAATATTCGCTCCGCTCGATGGATTATAGATGCAATCAATCAGCGAAAGAACACATTGCTCAAAGTTACAAGGTCGATAGTCGAATTCCAGCGTGATTTTTTCGAAAAGGGCCAGCTGTATCTTAAGCCGCTGCCGATGTCGAAAATCGCCGACGATGTCGGCGTGCATCTGGCTACTGTCTCCCGCGCCGTCGCAGGCAAATACGTCCAGTGCTCGTGGGGGATATTACCGCTGCGAAAATTCTTTAGCGGCGGCACAGAAGACACCGAAGGCCAAGAATATAGCTGGCAAGCTATAAGGGCCAAACTCCAGCAGATTATAGATGCTGAAAACAAAAACAAACCTTTGAGTGACGACCAGATACGCAAGAAATTAGCCCAGGCCGGCATTAACAATCTGGCCAGGCGGACCGTTGCAAAATACCGCAAGCTTATGAATATCCCCGCAGCAAGATTCAGAAAAAAATATTAATCTTCTCTACATCGCCTCTAAACCACGCACCGCATAAGAAAAGACGGCAAATATACACCGACTACAACGCACTTAATTTTGCAGTTCAGCCGTTTTTATTCAGACCATTTCCACGAAACATCAAAAAAGCCAAAACTATGATTTTGTAAAATTTATTTACAAAAAAAATCACAAAATTTTGAGTAATTTATTGGCAAACGCCGATGTTCATCATATAAATTAGGCGTTCGTGCGCTGTAGATAGTATTCTGCAGGTTTTTAAGGACGCCAGGCACCTTTCAGGGACGAAAATATGTCAAACCAGCCAAGAGTAGCAAAAGTATTAGCGGCACTTCTGGTTTCGATGACCGTGGGGGCGATAGTTTTAATGGCCCTGGGCAACAATCCTCCCTCCGCCGGCCCATTTTGCCTGTCTAATTATTATCGTCTCGACCCTGTCGAAAAAGCTGTCTCTTCCCAAGCTGCCCAATCTCATAATCGCTGGAACTGTATCGAAATCTACTATAGTGCCACCAAAGCCGGAAACATCGAACAGCTTGCTTCTCTCAGCGGCCTGTCCAGTCCGCAGGACCTCAACTGCCACTTCGTTGTCTGTAACGGCCTCGGTGCCGATGATGGCCAAATACAGCCAACCGAAAAATGGCAAAGACAGTGGTCTATCATACCAGGACAAACCTGGTACGGCAGCAGTCAGACCATCCGCATATGCGTTATAGCCGATGACAAAGCCGTCCGGCCAACAAACTGCCAGATAAAAAGGGTAGAGTCGCTGGCAGAGGCGCTGTCCAGAAAGTTTATCATTCAGCCTAAATATATTTTCTACCCCGGCAACTGGAAATAGCAGCAAGGCCCTATAAAAAGCCGGGCGTAAGAGTCTAATTGCGTCTTTTCATATCGACTGCCTTAGCAAACCGAAGTTTTCTTTCTCAGTCAGCACCACCCACGCCCGCCAGTCTTTTTTGTTAATTCGCATCGGCTTGATTAACCGTACCGCCTCCATCCAGACCAAAAAACCAAACCTGCAGCTGCTTCTACTTCGCCAGTATTCATCGCTGCCGATGATATCGTGATTATATTGCTGTTTTATTTCGATTAATTGCCTCGGCGTCAGGTTTTCAAAATTCTTAACAGCTTTTACCATAGCTGTTGCACTGACCGGACCGCTGCTTTGCTTCAAGAATAATTTGTCCCCGGGCAGAACACGTCCAAAAGAATAATGTTTTGTCCTGGCAAAGTGAGATTCGATGCATTTTCGGCCGGTCAAAATCGCATCCAGATACGGCTTTTTCAAAATTACAAGATGATAATTGGCCATTACTTTATCCGTTTGGTTGTGATGCTGCTCGCTTTTTTTTCAGCAGGTCAGCCACAGCGCGAATGTGCTCCGGAGTCGTTCCACAACAACCACCTACTATACTAGCGCCGGCTTGGATGCACTCAGCAATACCTTCTGCGAAAGGTACTGGGGCCATTTCAAATACGGTTTTGTCGTCAACCAATTTCGGCCTGCCGGCGTTTGGCTGTGCAAGTATTGGCACAGCCGATGCTGATTTCATTATCGATACTACTACAGCCATTTGAGCCGGGTCAAGGTCACCACAGTTGGCCCCGATAACATCTGCACCGGCATCGGCGAGACCTTTTACGCAATCCTCTGCTGAATTACCCATTATCGTCCTGCCGTCTTTCTGCTCGGTGGCGAATGCTATCGAGGCGATTACAGCAAGCGGAAAGTTATCTTTGCATGCTCGAACGGCACATAGCGCCTCACGCAAATCGAATATTGTTTCGATGATAAATCCATCCACGCCGGCCTCAGCTAAAATCTCAGCTTGTTCTTTGAATGCATCGTAGAACTGCTGCTCTTTGTAAGTGCCGTAGGGCTCAAGCAACTGGCCTGTTGAGCTGATATCGCCGAGCACGAATAGATTATTACCGGCTGCCTTTCTCGCCAGCTCAACCCCGGTCCGGTTCACGTCCCGCACCGACACATCTATATTGTGAGTCTCGATGTAGATACGGTTCATCGTAAGTGTATTGGCAGTCAGGGCAACACAGCCGCTTTCGGCATACTCCTGCTGGATTTCAAGAACGACTTCCGGATTATCGATATTGTTGCGGGCCCGACCCATAAGGCCTTGCTTGTCCAGTTCCGTCCCTATCGCACCATCAAGAACGATTATTCCCCGGCTGTCTAAGAACGTCAATAAATCCATCTTTGGCACTTCAGAAGTCTCTTTGGAAAAATCTTTTTCAATGACCATACAAATACGGACCGGTCATATCAAGATTTATTTATATCTCTCTGACAATTACAATTGGCTTTTGACGAATGGCTTTATAAAGTCTATAATCATAGCGTTTTTTGAGGATACAAGGATGGAGCCGGTTCTAATCGCTATAGTTATCGTTCTGATTGTAGCTGTCTTGGGCCTTTTAGTATGGCTTATCAGCACTACTTTCGCCGGCAGAAAAGAAATTGCCGGCCAAGCCACCGGCATCGGCCTTCTGCAGCAGCAGCTCGAAGCATTAAAACAGGCTCAGGATAAAACCTCGGAGAATTTACAAAAATCCCTGCAGACAGGCCAAACTAATCTAACCCAAAATCTGCAATCAAGCCAGCAGGTCTTAGGCCGACTGAATACTCAAATCGGCGAGCTGCAGGGCACAAACAAGCAAATGCTCCAGGTTGGAACCGAGGTCAGACGGCTGCAGAATATTTTAACCTCGCCCAAACTGCGGGGCCAGATGGGAGAATGGTCACTCGAAAACCTGCTGGCGCAAGTTCTGCCGAAAGATAGTTACAGGCTTCAATACAGCTTCAAAGACAACCAAAAAGTCGACGCTTTAATTCAGTTGGCCGACTTTTCAATCTCCGTAGATGCCAAGTTTCCCCTGCCGAGCTTCGAAAAGATAGTTGCAACAGAAGCGGAAGAGGAAAAAACCAAACTCCGCAGACAATTCCTCAAAGACGTAACCGCCCATATCGACAAAATTGCATCCGATTATATCAGACCGGTCGAAGGCACACTGGATTTTGCCTTGATGTATATACCTGCTGAAAACATTTATTACGAAACGATTGTCAAATATGCAGGCGAAACGCAGGACATTCTGCAATACTGCCTTGATAAGAAGGTAATCCCCGTTTCGCCGAATCTATTATATGCGTATCTTATGACGGTGGTGATGGGCCTGCACGGCCTGCAGATAGAAAAGCAGGCAGCAGAAATCCGCCAGAACTTAAAACGGCTTAACGCCTCTTTCGCCGATTTTGTCTCCAATTGGGACATACTCGGCAAACATCTTCGAAACGCCTACAATCAATATGACGACGGCCACAAAAAGCTCGACCGCTTCGGAATGCAACTCAGTCAGATACAGGATGAAAGTGAGGTAGTTAATGGAAACTGAAAAAGCAAATAAGAAACCCGTCTTTTCATTCTTAGCTATAGTCTTAGCTGTATTGGTTTTCGCAACAGTTGCCGCTCATTTTTTTAAAAATCGTTCATCTGGTCTCGTCGGCACTAATGCTCCACCAATCCGACTTAACGAATGGATTACATCTCGACCGCCGGACCTCAACGGCAGGGTCTATGTCCTTGAATTCTGGGCGACTTGGTGTCCGCCCTGTGCCCAATCGATTCCGCATATGATCAAATTGTCGAATAAATATAAAAATAAAGCTGTCCCCTTCATAGCTATTTCTGTTGACAGGTCTTCGGAACCAGTGAAAAAGATGGTTCAGGATAAGAGCATAAACTATTATGTCGGTATGGATAACGGTTTATCTGACAGATATTCCGTAAGCGTCATTCCGTCGGCTTTTATTATAGGCCGCAGCGGCCAAGTCGTATGGCAAGGCCACACGATGAGCCCTGATTTTGAAACCGCCATCGTCAACGCCCTAAATGCCCCGCCACCAAGGGATTCGGGTGCGGAGTAAACAAAATGATTTACGAGGACCTCAAGGGCAAAAAGGTTTTAGTTACCGGCTCCAGCAGCGGTATCGGGGCGGCAACAGCGATTATGTTTGCTAAGCAGGGGGCCTTTGTCGGAGTCCATTACTTCCAGACAAAAAAAGGCGGCGAAAAAACGCTCGAACAAGTCAAAAAAAACAGCGTCGGCGTCCTGCTTTGTGCAGATATGCGGGATGAAAAACAGGTAAATCAAATGGTCGAGCAGTTTGCCAAAGAAGCAGGGGGCATCGACATCCTCGTTAATAATGCCGGCTCGCTCATTGACCGTCAGCCCTTCGAGACTGCAACTCTCGATTATCACGAAGACGTATATGCAACTAATGTCCGCAGTATCTTTCTGGCGACAAGGGCGGCGCTGCCGTATCTGAGAAAGTCAAAAGGCAATATCGTCAATATCGGCTCGGTCGCCGGCCATCACGGCGGGGCAGGAGGCTCAGGCATCTACGCCGGCGCAAAGGCAGCCGTCGCCATCGAGACTATCGCTATGGCCAAGGAATTTGCCCCCTATGGCATACGAGTAAATAGTGTTATTCCCGGCCTCATCGAAACGCGGTTCCACGAGAGGTTCAGCAGCCCTGAACGCAAAAAAGCAGTCGCTCAGCGGACACCGCTCGGCAGAAACGGCACTGCAGAGGACGTGGCAAAAGCGGTGTTGTTCCTCGCAAGTGATGCCGCCACCTTTATTACCGGCGAATATATCGCCGTAAACGGCGGCTTGTATATGAGAGCATAAAATTAACCGTTGCTTATTTGTAACGAATCATTTATCATTTCTCGTTATCGAAGTCATTATAGATAAGGTTTGATGCGAAATGCCTCTCTCTGCAAGGACGCAAACAACAGGTCGGCCAAGATATCAAAAGGTGCACTTGGAATCCCAAAAAAGACAATGGGTAATCCAGCCGCCGCACCCTGATGCCGGAGAACTTGCTAAATCGCTGAAGGTCTCTGCCCTGCTGGCGCAGCTATTAATCAATCGCGGAATAACCGACGCCCTCACCGCTGCCGTTTTTCTAAGGCCGAAACTAAACGAGCTTATCGATCCGGAACTGATGCCGGGCGTTAAATTAGCCGTCGGCCGAATAAAAAAGGCCGTCAAAACCAGAGAAAAAATCACCATTTATGGCGACTATGATGTAGATGGAATCACCGGCGCAGCAATTCTCTGGCAGGTCCTGACGCTACTCGGTGCCGATGTAAATTATTATGTCCCGCACCGCATTGACGAAGGTTACGGCCTGAACGAAGAAGCCGTCCGGACACTGGCGCAGGCCGGCACCAAACTCTTAATAACCGTCGATTGCGGTATCACTGCAACTGAATCAGCGAAGCTTGCCGAGCAATTAGGTCTTGACCTGATAATAACCGACCACCACCAGCCGGACCTGCAATTACCTAAAGCCCTCGCTGTAGTCCACCCTGCACTGGACAAATCTTACCCTAACCAGGACTCATCCGGCTCAATGGTCGCCTTTAAGTTGGCCTGGGTAATAGCTAATGAATTCACCGCCTCAACTCGTTTTGCCTCACAAAATCGAAATAGCGGTGGAAAACTCGAACCGAAGCTTCGCGATTTTATGCTCAATGCAACCTCCCTTGCAGCTATGGGAACCATCGCCGACATTGTAGACCTCAGAGGTGAAAACAGGATTCTTACAAGCTATGGACTCAAAGCCTTGCCGCAGTGCAACCTCTCCGGCGTCCAGGCCCTCATCGAATCGGCCGGCCTGACAGGACAGGGGCTTGATAGTTTTCGCATCGGTTTCTACCTCGCACCTATGCTCAACGCCGCCGGGCGGATGGGGCACGCACGGCTGGCTGTGGAACTGTTAACAAGCAACAACCCGATTCGTTCAATGGAAATAGCCCGGTATCTCAAAGAGCAAAACGACCAGCGCCGCCAATGCGAGAAAAAGATATTCGAACAGGCCCGTGAAAAAATAGCCGAGAAAGGCCTGGACCACCCCAACCAATTGAGCTTTGTCCTCGCAGGGCAAACCTGGCACACCGGCGTAATAGGTATAGTAGCATCGAGAATAGTTGACATTTATCATCGTCCGACGATTATGATTAATACCTCAGGCACCAAAAACAGCATCGCCCAGGGCTCCGCACGTTCGATAGACGGCTTCTGTTTGCTCAGTGCAATCAGGGCCTGCTCGCACCACTTAGTTCATTTTGGCGGTCATAAAATGGCTGCCGGCATAACTATTGAAACAAGTAAAATAAACCAATTCGCAGCCGACTTCGAGGCCTACGCAAAAAAACACCTGAACAAAAATGATTGTGTCGCAAAACTCCATATCGACGCTACGGCCCAACTGAGCGAGTTCAGAAAAGAAACCGTCACCGAGCTCCAGATGCTCGGCCCGTTCGGCCAAGGCAATCCCAAGCCCGTCTTTGCAACAAGAGGCGTTCGTCTCGCTTCACCTCCGAGAATCTGCGGCGCAAGGGGCAACCATTTGCAGCTTGCGGTAACGGACAATACAAATGCTGTCCGCTGCATTGGTTTTGGAATGGGGAAATTAGAGAAAAAATTACTTGAGCACGAGTTCTTCGATATTGCCTATCAGCCTCAGATCAATACCTATAACGGCAACTGCAATGTCGAGTTCGTCCTCACCGACGTCCGGTTCGAGTAGAGGGCGATCGGCCTCATCCCCTCACTATTCATCCTTGTTGACTTCAACCCTGTCGATTTTAAACCGGCCGAGAGTGGTCGCCAGATTTAAAAAGTCTGCCGGCTCACCGTTGCCTATAGCAAGGGCGATATGGCCCGCATCAAAGCCTTTAGGCGTTCTTGTTGCGTCGAGCCCAATCCACTTATCACCCACATAGGCCTCCACCCACGCATGACCGCCAAACACATTTTCTCGCTGCCCAAAAGCTTTCACATAAGCAAGCCCGAAAACTATCCGCGCCGGTATCCCTGCTGCCCGGCACATCGCCGCCGTCAATACAGCAAACTCACTGCAGTCGCCGACTTTGCTGGCTGCAACCTCTGCCGCTGACGCATAACCAACCGACAGGCTCCTGTTATCGATGTACTTAGACACAAACGACTCAATCCTTTTGACGGCCCCAGCAGCATCTTTAGTGTCGCCCACCGCACGATTGGCAAGCTCGATTATCTCCTTGTAGTCGCTCTGTAAATATTCTGTCGGCTTCATCGCCTCTAAGATGTTACTGTCCTTGCCGTTATAGCCACGCTTAGCGCCCGCCGGTGCGGCAACAGGCCTGACAGTAACGATTACTCCGCCTTGCTTGAGCTGCTCCACGCTTTGGTTGTCGCTGGATGGTATCATCAGCGTCGTCGCCTGGTCGCTCGGCTTAAGGTGATAGATAACTGATTTAGCCAATTCAATATCATTTAACGGCTCCGGGCTGGCCAAAAACATCTTATCAACCAGTTCCAGAACATCATTCTCGCCGAGCGCAAACTCCTTTGTGCAGGCAATCATCTCAACTTGTGTCTCCATCGTAGTTGTAATGCTCTTTTGCATGCGAAGGTCTTCATCAACATAACTGGTGGTGACAATTTCGCCGCCCGTTTGTGCCTTAAGGATGGTCTTAACTTCCGTTAAAGCCACAACGCGTCCCAGCAGGTCAACATTTCGTTTCGGCCCAATATGTATTTCAGGTTCGAAAGCCCTTAAGCCGAGCGGACTAAATCGCTTAACGCTATATTTCAAACCTTCCTTAAGACCTTTCTCAATCTGCAGCAAGCGCAGGCCCTCGGTCATTACTGCACCGCTCGGCCATCCAAACGTCTTCTTTTGCCTTTTTCCCATTGAAGTGACTGTCAAATCCACTATCCACAGCTCATCCACTGTCCCCGAGATAGTCGTTACCATCCTACCAAAATCATGCACAAATTTAAAACCTAACGGTTTGCCGTCGATTGTTTCAATGCTGGTTTCCGTCGTATTCATCTTTACCGGAGCACCGGCCCGGCTCACCTGTATACTCACTTCATTGGTAGTGGTCACTTTTCCATCAGCCGTAACACGGTTTCGTATTGAATGGCCTACCTTTTTACCCTCCATAAACACAGCAAGATATTCGGTTTCCTCCGATTTGGCCTTGCTCACCCCGGCTGCAGCCAAAACTAAGCAAACAGCAAAAATATGCCTAACCTTCATAATCCAATCCCTTTCGTTCTTCTTGATTTTCAAAAAGCGTATATGACCATTATAAACATAAAGCCTTGAATTTACATCGCAATTTTTTCTCCGTCGGCTAAAATACATCTAAATGAACTTTGATGAGCTGATAAAACTCGTTTCTTCGAATAAAGCACCCGATATTTGCATTGATTCGCGTCTGGTCAAAGCTGGCGATATTTTTGTGGCCATCAAAGGTGCAATATATGATGGACGCGATTTCATTAACCAGGCCGTCGCTAATAGTGCCGGGTATATCGTTTGCCAAAACAGTAAATCGAACATTGAGCATCAAGCATCGAATATCGAGACCATTTTTGTCGATGATACTTCGAAAGCGGCTGCGATTCTGGCGCAGGCTCGTTTGGGCAATCCCGCTTCTGAATTGACCAATCTCGCCGTCACCGGAACGAACGGCAAGACCACCGTTGCTTTTCTTGTCCGCTCTTGTATACAAAACGCCGGCCGAAAGTGCGGCCTTATCAGCACAATCGTTTATGACACAACAGCAGCAACCTTTGAAGCAGGCCTGACAACTCCTGATTGCCTTACCATCGCCGCCAGACAATCGCAAATGGTAAAGGCCGGCTCAAAATATATGGTCATCGAAGCCAGCAGCCACGCACTCGCCCAAAACCGCATCGCAGCTATCAGTTTCAAAGCCGCCGCATTTACCAATCTTACCGGCGACCATCTCGATTACCATAAGACCAAAGAAGAATATCTGGCGGCTAAAACAAAACTTTTTACCGCTCTTTCGCCCACATCCACAGCGGTCTTAAATAAGCAATCGCCCGAAGCGAAACAAATCGCTGAAAAGACCGGGGCACAAATTTTATGGTATGCCATCGACGAGCCTGCCGATATTGTCGCCCGCATCGAATCGATTGACATAAATGAAACCGTTTTCACATTGGAATACGCCGGCCGTTCGTCTCTCGTCAAAACAGCTCTGCTTGGGTTGCATAATGTCGGCAACCACCTCGCAGCTGCGGGACTATGTCTCGCCGTCGGATTTAATTTACAAACAGTATCAAAAGGACTGTCCTCGCTTCAAAAAATCCCCGGCCGTTTAGAGAAACTCGGCTGGGATGGTGATTTTACCGTCCTGGTTGATTATGCGCATACCGATGATGCTCTAAAAAATGTCCTCTCGACACTAATACCTCTGTGCAGAGGTGATTTAAGGGTCGTCTTCGGCTGCGGCGGCGACAGGGACAGGACCAAACGCCCTCGAATGGCCAAGGTCGCTGAACAGTTGGCTGACTTTGTAATTGTTACCAGCGACAATCCCCGAACAGAAAAACCACAGGCCATCATAGATGAAATCGTCGCCGGTTTTGAAAATTCCCGCTCGCCGAAGGTTGCAATTGAACCCGACAGGAAAAAAGCTATTGAACTGGCTATAAAAACCGCAGAAAAAGATGATATTGTCCTCATCGCCGGCAAAGGCCACGAAAACTATCAAATCATCGACACTCAAAAATTCCCTTTCAGCGACGATATAATCGCTCTGGGATACCTGGCAAGAAGAAAATGAAAAAATTCTCAATCAAAGACCTTGCCCGCATAATAAAAGCTCATCCTGCGGATGATTCGAGCCGTGCCCAGCGGGCCGTTAGTCACGGTTCCTTCATAGGCATAAGCACCGATTCCAGAAATATCAAGACCGGCGATTGTTTCTTCGCCCTCACCGGCAATAATTTCGACGGCCACAACTACATTAATGATGTTTTTGCTAAAGGAGCCGTTTGCGCCGTCATCAGCAAGGATATTGATTCCGCCGGCAATTGTCTGTTGAAGGTGACCAATACCATAAAGGCCCTCGGCGACTTCGCCGCCGAATATCGCAGAATGATGAATTTTAAGGTTATTGCAATCACCGGCTCGGTCGGCAAGACCACCGTAAGGCAAATTGCTCATCACGTTTTAAGTCGGCATTACCGCGTCTTTCAGGCGCCGAAGAATTTCAATAATCAAATCGGCCTGCCTTTGACCCTGCTTGGCGCCGAACCAAAACACGAAATTGTCATCGCTGAGCTGGGCACCAATCACCCCGGCGAAATCGCATATCTAACCGCCATTGCCCAGCCGAACATCGCAGTTGTTACCAATATTTACCCCGCTCATTTAGAAGGCTTTGGCGACATTCAGGCTATCGCCAGGGAAAAGTTGTCCATTTCACAGGGCCTCCCAGCCGATGGTGTTTTAATAATTAACGCCGATTTGGTTAAAGAATTAAATAATTATCAATCACCGGTTACCAATTACCAGATAAGAACTTTTAGCAAATCAGATAATTCCGACTTCCAGGCCCTAAACATTACTTTTGACGACCCCGGCAGTCGATTTGTTATCGACGGAGTAGAGATTTTTCTGCCGTTGCCCGGCCCCGGCAACATCGAAAATGCTCTCGCCGCCTGGGTTGTTTGCAGCCAATTTGGCATAACTATCAACGATTTTGCACAGTCTTTAAAGACGTTATCGGCCATACCTATGCGGACTGAAGTTTTAAAAATCGGGACACTAACGGTATTAAATGATTGCTACAACGCAAATCCAGCCTCGATGAAAAACGCCCTCGATATATTGGCCAATCTCGCCTCGAAAGAAAAACGCCGACCGGTTTTTATCTGTGGCGATATGGCTGAACTCGGACAGCAAACGCAATCTCTTCACGCCGATTTGGGGAACGTTGTTACGCACGCCGAAGTCCGCCTCCTGCTGACCGTCGGCGAATCTGCAAAAACAGTTGCTGCAACCGCAAAAAATACGGCAAAATATGACCTGCAAACAAAATCTTTCGCAGATATCCTTTCAGCTTGTAATAATCTCAAAAAATTCATAAAAGATTACGATATAGTATTGGTCAAAGGCTCCAGAATCGACAAACTGGAATTGGCCGTTGAGAAACTAAAGGAGCTTTTTGCGTAGCTTGATGCAGGATGCTGTTTGGGTCCGGCCGTAACGGACGATAAATCGAGTATCAGGTATCGAGTATCGAGACACGATATGATATACCATTTGTTATGGCATTTCCGTGACGTCTTTACTCACAAGCTGGGCTTCTATGCCTATCAGAACGTAATGTTTCGTTCTATAGCGGCCGTCTTGACCAGCCTTCTCATCGCAATTTCGCTCGGCCCTTCTATTATTCGTTTCCTGATGCGCAAAAAAATTGGAGACCGCCCCGAGTTTCATCACGCCGCCCTCAACGAACTGACCAGGGAAAAAGCCAACACACCCACAATGGGAGGTCTGATTATAATCCTTTCGAGCCTGGCAACAACTTTACTCTGGGCAAAGCTCAACAACCCCTTTGTTCAAAAGGCGATTGTTCTAATGATAATGTTCGGCGCCCTCGGCGGCGTTGACGACTGGCTGAAGCTCACCGCCGATATCAAACACCGAAGCAGAGATGGATTAAAAGCTTGGGAGAAGCTCCTTTTCCAGTTCGGCTTCGCTGTCCTGATTGCCTCTTTTTTGTATAAAGATTTTGCCAATATTGCCGACGGCAAACTATTCTGGCTGCCGTTCTACAAGCATGGCCTGCCGCTTGCCAATTGGATGTTTGTCCTGATAGCGATTTTTTACTTATCAGCCACCAGCAATGCCGTAAATCTGACCGACGGTATGGACGGTCTGGCTGCCGGCTGTGTCGGGATGGTTTCTCTGGTGCTGGCGCTGCTTTGTTACGTCGCATCCGAAACGATGACGCGAACAAACCCTGTCACCTGGTCCAGTTATTTGCTGCTGCCCGCCATCCCCCAGGCCGGTGAGCTTAGCATCTTTTATTCTGCAATCCTGGGAGCCGTGCTCGGCTTTTTGTGGTATAACTGTCATCCAGCCCAGACCTTTATGGGCGATGTCGGCTCACTGCCGCTGGGTGCGGCAATGGGCTACGGTGCACTTGTAACGAGAAACGAAATTCTGCTTTTAATTATTGGCGGCGTATTTGTGCTTGAATTGATTAGTGTGGTCCTTCAGATTGGTTATTTCAAATACACCGGTGGAAAACGGCTCTTCAGATGTGCTCCGCTGCACCATCATTTTCATCTCATTGGCTGGTCCGAGCCGCAGGTAGTTGTACGGTTCTGGCTTCTGGCCGCCGCCTTCGCCGCTATCGCACTGGCCACTCTGAAAATCCGCTGACGCCGAAATGTTAAACCGAAAGATTTTTATCCTCTATAAATCATAATCGTCTTTTATGTGGATTTGGACGTTTCTTCTGTAATCGTCTGAATCGTTGGAATTGAATTTATCTATCCTTTTCTGGGCAAGGTAAATCTTAATAGCTGTTCCTGCACAGCCAAGTCCCGCGATAAAAAATATCAAGGCGGCAAGCATCGCAAAAAGTTCCGGCAGTGCCAGAATTAAAATCCCAAATCCGATTAACAACAGCCCAACAACGAATATTCCCATAGCCGCCTTGCGCGTTGCCTGCGATACTGCATTTGTGTAAAAATCGAACATTACTTACTTTCCTCTGGCTAAGAAGAACGGGCTCCATACAGGAGCCCGCTCTGCGCTTGCTTTTTAATACATTCCACCGCCCGGCGGCATTGCCGGTGCTGCCTCTTTCTTCTCAGGAATCTCGCTCACTATCGCATCGGTCGTTAATAGCAGCGAAGCAATTGATGCACCGTTCTGCAGCGCAGCCCTTTCGACCTTTGTCGGCACAATCACACCGAACTCAATCATATCTCCGTATTCCTTGCGCAATGCGTCATAGCCGAAATTTCTTTCCTTGCTTTCCATAACCTTCTGGGCAACAATTGAGCCGTCCAGCCCGGCATTTCCGGCGATTTGCTTAATCGGTGCTACCATTGCTCTGCGAACGATATCAACGCCGATTTTCTCATCGCCGGCGGTCTTGATTTTATCCAATGCCGACAAAGTTCGCAGCATCGCCACGCCGCCCCCCGGCAGGATTCCTTCCTCCACAGCCGCCCGGCAGGCATGCAGCGCATCTTCAACACGGGCCTTCTTTTCCTTCATTTCCGCCTCGGTTGCCGCCCCGACATTGATTTGCGCCACACCGCCTGCTAATTTCGCCAGTCTCTCCTGCAGTTTTTCGATGTCGTAATCGCTTGTGGACTTCTCAATCTCGGTTTTAAGCTGCTCGATTCTCCCCTTTATCTCCGAAGAGCTGCCGGCCCCTTCGATAATAGTTGTGGCCTCTTTGTCGATAGTAACTCGCTTCGCTCTGCCGAGTTGTCCCAGTTCGATATTCTCCAATTTCAGCCCAATGTCCTCAAAAATAGCTTGTCCTCCTGTTAGGATGGCAATATCGCTGAGCATCGCTTTTCGCCTGTCGCCGAAGCCGGGTGCCTTGACGGCAGCCACCTGTAGCACGCCGCGAAGTTTATTGACAACCAACGTCGCCAGCGCCTCGCCCTCGATGTCCTCAGCTATAATCAAAAGCGCTTTGCCCTGCTTAGCCACCTTCTCCAGCAGCGGAACAAGTGATTTTATAGAGCTTATTTTCTTTTCATGAACCAGTATATATGGCTTGTCCAGCACAACGGTCATATTCTCTAACTTGTTGATAAAGTGCGGGCTGAGGTACCCCTTGTCGAACTGCATCCCCTCAACCAGTTCCACTGTTGTCTCCAGTGATTGTCCTTCTTCGACGGTAATAACGCCGTCTTTGCCGACCCTGTCCATCGCTTCAGCCATCTTTTTGCCAATCTCAATGTCCTGGTTCGCCGAGCAGGTTGCTACCTGTTCGATTTGTCTGCTCGACTCAACAGGTATGCTCATTTTTTGCAGTTCTTCTATTATTCTTTCAACGCCTTTTTCGATGCCGCGTTTTACCTGCATCGGGTTGGCCCCTGCTGTTATGTTTTTCAGCCCCTCATTGAAGATACTCTCAGCCAGAATTGTTGCGGTTGTTGTCCCGTCTCCAGCTACGCTTGAGGTCTTCGAAGCTACTTCCTTTACCATTTGAGCACCGAGGTTCTCGTAGGCATCTTCCAGCTCTATCTCTTTTGCCACCGTTACTCCGTCTTTGGTAACGGTAGGGGAGCCGAACGATTTTTCTAAAACCACGTTTCTGCCGCACGGCCCTAACGTTATCTTTACCGCCCTGGCAAGTTTCTCAACGCCTTCCCGGATTGCCGAGCGTGCATCAGTGCCGTAAGCTATCTTTTTAGCTGCCATATCTTTCTTTCTCCTTCTTAACTTTTAGCTCAATTATCAATTACTTTTCAATTACAGCCATAATATCCGACTCACTCATAATCAGATACTCTTTGCCGCCTATCTTTACATCTGTCCCGGCGTAGCTTGTAAAAAGCACCATATCTCCTTTTTTCACCTCTAATTTCCGTAGCGTCCCGTCATCGAGCACTTTCCCTTCACCGACGCTCACGACTTTCCCTTTTTGTGGTTTTTCTTTGGCGGTGTCCGGCAGCACTATCCCGCCCGCCGTCTTGTTTTCCGCCTCTAAACGCTCTACAAGAACCTTGTCTGCTAATGGCCGAATCTTCATTGTGACCTTACTCCTTTCAAAAAATCCATAATTCTCACCCCTGCACATTTAAACGGGGGGCTACACTATACACTTATTCCGCAAAAATGTCATCATTATATTTCTTTATGAATAACCTGTTCAGCTGTTCCCGCAGAATACCCATATTAACCGGCTTGTCAATAACGCTGAAAACATCCAGAACCAGCGCCTCACTGAGCACCGCCTCCCCCGGCTCGCTCGACAGCAGTATGCAAGGCAGCAGCGGGTAATCCGTTCGAATAATTCTTATCGTTACTAATCCGCCGGCTTCGCAATCCATATCCACAATTGTGGCGTGGATTCGTTTTTGCCCGATAATGTCGGCAAATTCGCCTGCGTTTTCCGCCACCAATAGATTAACACCTCTTGGCCGAAATATATAGCGAAGCGCCTCAGGCCAGCCCCAGCCCGCACCGCTGGCTAACACATTGACCTCACCGAATTTTGACTCATTCAAAACCATTTTTACACCACTTACATTCGCGCTTATACCTTGTGCACCTTGGATTATGTGCAAATATCGTGCCATACCCCTCCCCACACACTCTCATTTATGCAAGCGCTTATTCTAAACAGACTTACACCCCGAAGATATGCTTGCCTCCCACCTGCCAAAACCCAATCGTTCTGTCAGTATGACAGTATATTCCTCCTTCGTTTCGTGTTAATTGCCAAAATGAAACGGGCTCCGCTTTAAAACGGAGCCCGTTGGTTTTCCGGAATATTGCTCTGAATTAACCGGGAATCACATTGGTCGCGCAAGGGCCTTTTTTGCCCTGTCCGGCCTCGTACTCTACCTTCTGGCCTTCATCAAGACTGGCGTAACCGGTCGTTTTGATTTCCGAGTGATGAACAAACAAATCTTCGCCCCCATCATCGGGACTGATAAATCCAAAGCCTTTTGTCCTGTTAAACCATTTTACTGTTCCTGTACTCACTAAAGTCTCCTTTTGGCCTATAAATGACCATAAAATTTGCCTCTCGCATTTTTCAAGAGAATATTCCTGAGAGGCCTGAGAATATGCCCAACTAATACTCACGGCATTATACCACCCCGCCCCCGGCAATACAATAAAAATATAAAATAATCATATCGGCTCTTTGACCTGGTTAGGCACGAACAGCAGGGGGGTTATTTGGTGGTGGTTTTCAGGCGGTTCTGCGCAGCTTCGAGTTTTTGAATGAAGTTGGTTTTTTTAAACGCGACCGTCCATTTGTGGAACGTCACCCAGCCAACAAAACGAATCAGGTGGTTACGCCAGTTGCGGTACCACTTTCGCCACCCGAGTCGGATATTATGAAAAAAGAAAATCAAAGCGGGAAAAGAAAATATATTCAGCGCCACAAAGAACATATACTTGAACTGATAAAAGCGCCCCATGATTTTCTTGGCGCAGTGTTGTATCTGTTTCGCGGTCATCGGCTCATCCGGCTCGAAAATTGGAAAATTTCCGTCGTAGTATTCCCACCCTATATCCGCAAGTGGGTAAATTCTGTTTTGCTCCTGCAGGCGGCGCCTTAGCTCAGTGCCGGGCAGAGGAACGGGCAGCAGTACCTGTACCGTGTCAATCTTGGCCTTGCGGATAAAACATTTGTAGTGCTTCGCGCGCTCGCCTGCGGGCATTTCAAAATTCTGTCCCGCTTTTAGCGGATACCCGAATATGAACATCCCGTGAACAAGGAATCCGAATTCGCGAAAGGTCCTCGCTAATGATACCATCTCCTCGCATCGGGTGTGCTTGTTCATCGCGATGAGTTCTTCCTCGATGGGCGATTCGAAGCCAATGGCCACTGTCTCAATGCCGGCTCGCTGCATCGCGGAAAGCAGCTCTGCATCTTTGGCCTTGTCTAATCTTATCTGCACGGTAATGCTCAGGCTCTTCTTGATGCTCTTTTCGTAGTCGCTGAGCATATTGCAGAACCTTATGGTTTCATCTCGCTGTTGGCCGAAAAGGTCATCCACTATGAAAAATTGCTTCGCATTTCTGCTCTCGACCAGTGAGCTGATATGTTCGAGCAGTCGTTCAGGACTCGCTGGCCGGGGTCTGCCTTTGACCGTGCAGAACTCACAATTCATCCCGCAGCCGCGAATCCTTTCCACCGGATATATCTTGATTTTGGCATAGCGCACAAGAGAAAAATCGGGTAGCGGCAGCTTGTCAAAGTCCGTCGTCGGCTCCTTTTTTTCCGTAACAAAGACCTCTCCGTCCTTCATATACGCTATGCCCCTGACCTCGCTCGGCTCTTTTTCACCTTCTATCACGCCCAGAAGCTCTGTGATTGTCTCCTCCGCTTCGCCGATAACGACGTAATCAATCCCGCTGGACAATGCCTCAGCGAGGTTCTCCTCGATGAAGTGCTGGCCTCCGGCGACCGTTACAATGCCAAGTTCCTTGTAGAAGTGTGCTATTTGGTACAACCTCGGCATAGTGCTGGTCAGCCCCCCATAAAAACCGACAACGTCCGCTGGTCGTTTTCTCTGTAAAAATTCGTGGTCGGCCCCGCCCGTGCTTGCCTTTGGGCCGAATCGGCGAAGGTTATTTTCGTCGATGACCTCTACGTCCCATTTCTCCTTTTTATTGATGGCCGTAGCCACGCACACCGGCCCAAGGGCCGTAGTCTTCTTCGCTATATGAGAGTAGATATTGAACGCCGGGTAAGCGGGAATTATAATTCTGAATCTGTGTCTTTTCTTCGTTAAGTTAAGCATGCCGCGGGCCGAAAAATTATTTCCATAACAGATTACACACTCGTGTACCAAAAATCAAGCTTATCCTGTTTAATTCCGGAAATACTTTGCTAATGGCTGACAGCCGGCATCGCCTCGACATTATTTGCTTTCTGCAAAATGATGATATGCAATCTTTAGTATTTGCCTCTCAGCAATCAGGTCACGATGCAAATGACAATACATTTCACGGTTATAGATACTCAATATGCTCTTGCAGCCCGGAAACGCGCATTTTCTATCATCAGCCGATGTCTTTAGTCTTTTTTTCATAATTACTCCTGTAAGTAGAGCGCAAAACAAAAAAAGCCGCAAAGGTTAGTTGTCTTCCTTTGCAGCTTAAAGAGTTTCTAATCTTTTGCGTTTCTATCAGTTTACCACATTTATTATCCCCTTGTCAATCAATCTTTCTTTTAATTCATTTTAATTGCTTGCTTATCTTGAGCAGGCCAGATAATATCACAGTCTGAAGTAAACACTTCAGGCAGATTGATATTTAGAAAATATCCGCACCGTGATGGATATTGATTGAAAGCCGGCAATTCCGGCAAACTTTTCTCCAAAGAAAGGCAGTAATATAATGAACCTTTATGTCGGAAATTTATTATTTGACGTCACCGAAAACGACTTAAAAGAGCTTTTTGAGCCGTTCGGCCAGGTCACTGAAATCCGTCTGATTATGGATAAGTACACAGGCAAATCCAAGGGCTTCGGATTTATAGAAATGCCCTCTAAAGACGAAGCGCAAAAAGCTATCGCGGCATTGAACGGCAAAGATATGAAAGGTCGCGCCATCTCTGTCAATGAGGCAAAACCTAAAACCGACCGTGGCGGAAGAGGTGGCTTCAGCGGTGGCGGCGGGCGAGGAAGAGGTAGCTTCGGCGGAGGTAATCGTAGTGGAGGCGGAAGAGGCGGCAGTCGTGGCGGCGGCTACGGTGGAAGAAACCGCTACTGAAACTAGGCTTCGCCGAACTCAACTTACTAACAAATAAATTACCTTAACCTTCGCCTTCTCTTCAGACTCTTTTCTGTCCAAGGACGAAAAGATAGATAAAGGAGGTTTAATATGCTTTTAATGAGCACTACGGCTTGGATAGTTATTGGTGTGGCTGTTGTCATTGTGGCTGTGTTTATTGGAACGAAAATAAAAGATAAATATTTTTAGAAAAGAGATGTTTTCGCCGGGATTTTAGTCGGAGAAAAAATGCCGAGATCTGAGGAGCTTCGCGAGGTCTTGGGACAAATCCTGCAGCAAAAGCCGAACTGCTATTGGCTTTATAACCAGGTTCTAAATCGGTTAAGAGAAGTGCGCCCGGATATCTTGGATGGCTTGGAAGAAATAGGCAGCAAGGGTTACGGCCGAGGTGGAGGAGAATATTACAGGCCCGATAGTGCAATAGCGCACTGCCTCCAGGACTGGCCTGAGTGTGTGGACGTTCAGTACCTTTCCGGCCTTGACCTGCAAATTGCTGACATAAAAGTAGACAATGACGCTATAGCTATTTACCGATGGATTGGTTAAACGTAAAGTTGATTGGAAATTTAAAGTCAGTCGCTAATTGCGGATTCCGCTTCGGCTAACCCCTTTGCCTGCACGGGCAGTCAGCAAATATGTGTCATTCTGTTTCTGGGGTACTCTTTACAGATTTCCTGACTTCCTCTAAATAATCTTTGGCATAATCTATCATTTTCTTTATTATGCTTAATACAGACCTTGTATCTTCTCGTTCATGGCCGTATTTATGTGATATTCGCAGAAATCCCGAATCATCGTCATACAAAAAATCATAATGTCCATAAGACCAGACTATGCCTGTTTTCCCCATCACATCCGCTTTACCACGCTGTGTTGTATGTAATCTTGTTCGCATATTTTCCATAACTCTTTTGAGGTCAAATTCGACATCAATACTAACAGTGAGTGTTATTGTAGGGCTTCCGACGTCGTCGTATGCGAATAGCTCTTCTGCGGAAAGACCTTCGATGGTTTTAGCATATAAATCGTTTAAGTACTCAACTAACGCGTCAGGACTTGTGGGCGTGTGTGGAATCCCCTTGTCGATTAGCTGATAAATCCTGGTAAGGGTCTGGATAGCATCATCTATTGCCATAATTTTCGCTTCTTTTCCTGCGAATGAAGTTCTTTATTGATTCATTGACCGGCACTTCTCATCTGGCACTTTCTGAAACACTTTTACGCCCCTTGATTTTCCACCATAATATGCGGACGATGTGGCAATCTCAATTATATTTACCCTCCGCTCAACGAAAAAATCCACCCCGGCTTCGCCGGACTCAACCGGCGAGCGACGATTTGCCTGTGCCCACTGCGACAACCTCGACTCTTGTGACCAGAAGCTGCGGAAAGATTTCCCCTGGATAAAAGAAAAAGCGGAAAAACTTAAGAAAGAACTTACCTCCTAAAACGCCGTCTGCCGCTTACGCCCTTCAATTCGCCTTGTCTTTTTTCACGATTTCGCTTACGAGCGTATTATCACAGAACACCTGCCACACTTTTACCCTCTCACCTGCAACCACTGCCTTCCAGACTGCTGGTGACTCCCAATGATTTGCCGGCTTTAAAGTCCCGTCGGTTGTGTAGGTGCCCGACGCCTTCCCTAATAGTATGACCGTCTCTCCTGATACAAAAACTTCAAAAACCTCTATCTTGTAATCTGGAAACATCTTGAAGTATTCCGCCCACCCTCCTCTCATCTCAGCGCTGCTATAGGTTCCTCCCCCCGAATCGATGAAGGTGTGGTCTTCGGTCATCAATCGGCTTAGTGCTTCAGCATTATGTTGATTTATTGCTGACACAAATTTATTCGCCGCCTCTTTGGCTTTCATTTCGTTCCTTTCTTTGTCGTCCCGGCTTACGTCAATATTGTATGGTTCCTTAGGGACACATGAGGATAGTATCATACAAAATAGAATCAGCAGAATATTTTGTTTCATCGCTGTTTCCTTTGCGTAAAAATACGGCTCACCGCCGACGTCGCTTCGCCAATCATAATCTTCACTCACCTGTTTAACTCTTTTTCTCTGCCCTGTCAAGACCCGCTCCCTGTAGCACAGTTTCCTGCCGGCCATTTTAAATTGGCTTTGCCCGCCTTCGCTGATGCTTCCGTCTTCGCCAGTGCTGTGGCGGGTAAATTTGGGTTCGATTGGGTTCGTTTTGGGTTCGTTTTTGCATCGCAGGGATGTTCGAATTATTGCCGTATTCACTTGTCAAATAACAGATTACGTTCGATTTTTCGTTTTTGGAAATTGGGTTCGTTTTGCATAATTTTATACATTTTGATTGATCGATTTTCTTGTTCATAGTTGATAGAGAATCTCCTATGGGATTACCGATCGCCTTAGAAACGGCGATGTAAACTCCACTACACTATTTATTACCAGTCGTTTCTGACCCGGGCCTGCCGGCC
>CAZCIR010000022.1:0-36652 GCA_964499145.1 uncultured Pirellulales bacterium
TTCCGACCTTACGCTTATCAGGCGTACGCTCTAACCAGCTGAGCTACGAGCCCAAATCTCTTTCGGATTGCTGATTGAAACGACAAATTTCAAACCGCAAGCCGTGCACCAATATCGACAATTGGGTTTAGGTCGGATAGTTTACAATATTCAGTTAGAAAAGAGCAATAAAAAAGGCCGCTTAAAACTGTCAGCGGCCTAATGCAGACACAAACATCTGTCTTCTAACAGTTCAAAGCAAAAATACACTTGTTATTAAGATTTTCTTTAAAATCCTAACTAACCCTTTCTTATGGGCAGTTAAATGCCCTAATATCACCCAATACTCATATATAATTCTATTACGGTATCGACACCCAGTCAAGATTTTTTTAGTATTTTTTAAAATTTTTGATTTTTATATTCTTTATTTATACTGTTGTTTTCAGGATATTGTTCTCTACAGTCCCAGATATGTCTTACGGAGGACACTTAACCGTGTAAATCAGCCTGGAAATAAAGATTTTAGGGATTTTACCCTCGATAAGTCGTAACAAGGCCGTTTTTGGCCGTGTCTGCACGGGCTTGAGGCCCATGCTACAGAGTAAGATTTAATGAAACAGACGCTTATTTCATATTTGGTTATCACTTCGATTTTTACTTCAGCTTATGGTACCGAACTTCAGGTAAACACACGCGCCAGCCGTAACCAGGCAAACGCTGCCGTAGCTACAGACGAGTTAGGCAATTTCGTGATGGTCTGGACCAGCTATTTCGAAGACGGTAACTCAAACGACATCTTCGGCCGTCTTTTCGATTCAAGTGCTAAGCCGATGGGGGACGAATTCCGGATTAACACCACGCGACTTGGCAACCAAAAAGAGCCGTCGGTCGCGATAGATGGTAGCGGCAATTTTGTAGTAGTCTGGCAAGGGCCTGGCGAAGACCAAAATGATGTTTTCGCACAACGCTTTGACGCTAATGGCCAGGTCATAGGCGGCGAGTTCCGGGTGAATACAAATACTTTCAGCAAACAACGCCACCCGGAGATAGCTATGAATAATACAGGCCGTTTTGTTATCGTTTGGGAAAGTGAAATACTTGGAGGCATACCCTCTGAAGCCTGGTCGATTTGCTCTCAGATTTACGACTCAGACGGCCAGCCAATTGGAATAGAGTTTGAGGTCAACCTGTTATTTCAATCCCGTTACCCCGATGTGGCAATGGATGACAACGGCAATTTCACGATTGTCTGGATGCAGGATGATATTTACCATACTTCCAACATAATTTTAGCGCGTCAGTACAATGCGGACGGTGCAGCACAGGCAGACCCATTTCAGGTTAATACAACTGATTTTTTCTCTATTGCACATCCATCAATCGCTGCCGGCGGTACCGGACATTTTGTAGTTGTATGGGATGGAAATCCAGGCCCTGCCATTCAGGATAATATCATCGCTCGCCGATACAAATTTGACGGCACGCCGCTGAGTGATGAATTTATAGTCAATACAACCCTTACCGGAACACAACAAAGCCCTAAAGTGAAGATGAATAATCAACGCCAGTTCGTAATCGTATGGGACAGTGAAATCGACCCTAATAGTAATGTAAGAGACATATTCGGACAGCGATACGACGGGTGGTTCAGGCCAATAGGCGACGAGTTCTTGGTTAATACCTATGTTGTCAATGACCAGAAATACCCTGATGTCGCAATGAAAGAAACCGGTGAATTCGTTATAGCCTGGCAGAGCTACGGCCAGGATGGTTCAGGCTACGGCATCTTTGCCGACATTGGCCCAGCAATACCTTGCGCTGACTTTACCGGTGATTGGTTTGTGAATTTTCGTGACTACTGTATCCTGGCTAAAGAGTGGCTCAAAGCCGGAAATCCACTGACAGCAGATTTGATTGACGACAACAGAATCGACCGATGCGACTTGGATGCCTTTTGTGAACAGTGGCTTTCATATTGTTATGACTGTAATGATGTCGATATATATACCGACGGCAAAATAGATTTCAAAGACTATTGTATATTGGCGACCGACTGGTTAGAGCAGGGACCAAATCTTGGTGGCGACTTTACAGGCAACGGCACTGTCGATTTTATCGACCTGAAGGCGTTGGTACTGCATTGGGCGAAAACCCGTCAACAGTGAATTGAGTTTCTATTTTAGAAACTGGTTTAGACGGATTTTTCAAATTGTTCTGCCACAGCATTGAAAATAAGTTTTTTTACATTTTCAATCGGGCCTGGCAGATGTGCACCAGAGGCCATTTTATGGCCTCCGCCGCCAAACTTCTCGGCGATTTTACAGACGTTTATGGCCCCCCTGCTTCGCAGTGAAACTTTTACCTGACCGTCGGCTAATTCCACAAGCAAGGCCGCTGCCTCAATGCTGTTTATCCGCCGACACTCATCAATCAGATTCTCTGTGTCACTAAATTTTGCACCTGTTCGTTTGAAGTCAGCCTGTGTTAAATGCTGCATTGCGAAACGTCCGTTGAGATGCAGTTCCAGCGTATTGAGCATTGCTGACATCAGCTTGAATCGCTGCGGTGAAGAGTTTTGATACAAATCGCGATATATCTGTGAGGGATTTGCACCGGCGTCAATCAGTTCGGCACAGGCTCTAAGCGCTCTGCTGTCAGTATTATCGAATTGAAACCAGCCCGTATCAGTGGAAATTGCCACGAAAAGCGCCTCTGCTATTTTTTTAGTAATCGGCCGACCAGCGTACTGTAGGAAATCAAGGACAATCAGTGCTGTAGCCGCGGCAGAGCTGTCAATCAGCCTGACGTCACCGATGTTATCACTGGTTGCGTGGTGGTCTATCACCAGAATCTCCGTTTGGGGACGCCTTACGGCGGGCTTGTCCGGTTGTTTCAGATACTTATCGAGTCCGGGTAATTGGGTGTAGGCATTGGTGTCGACGATAACGATTAAATCAGAATCTACTGTTGTTTGTGCGCTGAATATTTCTGGCTTTTGTTTGAATAAAAACCCGTACCATTCGGGCAGTTCCGAGAGGAGTAATATTTTCACATTTTTACCGAGTGCTGTTAATGTTTCGGAAATCGCCGTAATACATCCGCACGCATCACCGTCCGGCCGTGTATGCGTCGTCAGTAAAACATTGTTGGATTTATTAATTAATTCAGCGGCTTTTTGAAAATCCATAACTATTCCTTTTTTGCAGCTAAATATTCCTTTAACAATAAACTCAATGCTCGATGACAGTCACCAAAGCTTCTGATACTTTATTTCTGCGGAACTTGCGCGGTACGACTCTAAGATTGTCGCTTTCTATGATTTCGCCGCCTTTGAAAGGCTGACTGTTTTTCTGTGCACACCATTCGGCGACGGTTGGAACCTTGCCGTCGGTGAACTTATTCGACCAGTCAAGTCCTGCGGTGGCAGCAACCGTGCCTATCGAGACGCCGCCTCCCACAATCCAGCAGGATGAGCCGTAAGGATGAATATGTACGGGTAAGCGGTCAAACTCATCTTCAATCTCGCCCACAAGCTCCTCGATAACATCCTCCATAGTTACCATTCCCAGAATAGTGTCTTCTTCGGATGTAACAATTACTATGTGATTTCTTTCCCGTATCATTATCTCCAGAAGGTTAGACAGGGGTGTATCCTCAATTACCTTCTTTATAGGCCTTAATATACTCCTGATAGATGTGGCCGGTGGATTTACCTTCATCGCAGCAACGATATCTTTGAAGTTAACATAGCCGTCGATGCTTTCCGGGTCATTTTCCTTCATACAGACTGGAAATCTCGTATGCATGTCGAGATGTGCTCTGTTGAGCGCATCTTCAAGGCTGCTTTCGACATAAATCGTTAATATATCCTTGGTAGGTATCATGATGTCTCGGACTAACTGGGTAGACAGATGTGCGGCGGCCAAAACTATCTTTTCTTCCCTCTCACCTATAAGCTTTGAGGTTCTGGCCAGTGAGACGGCGGCCCTTAGTTCGTGTAACCACTGTCTTTGCTTACTCGGTTCTATGCGGCTCAGCAGGGTCAGCAGATATACCACTTTTTTTACTGTGATTTCTATTATTGAAACAATTGGGTAAATGGCTCGTGAAAGGACTTTCATAAAAGGCGAAAGTCTCAGCACTATCCATTCCTTATTATTTAAGGCAAGCATTTTGGGGACAAGCTCGCCGAAAACTATAATAACAAACGTCAGCGGAATCATCAATAATACTATTGCCAGTATTCTGGAAAGGGTTTCGGAAAGCCCCAGGTTTTGCTGAAGATAGGGAACAAAAGTCTCCTGAACACCGGCACCGCCGGTCGCAGCGGCAATAACTCCTACCATAGTAATACCGAGCTGGATGGTGGCTAAACTTGCCTCCATCTTGTCCTTCATAAAGGCTGCTTCGGCTGCGCCTCTTTTCTTTTCGTTGAGTAAGATGGAAAGTCTGGCGCGGGATATGGAAGCAAGCCCCATTTCGTAGGCTGCAAAGACAGCATTGAAAACCAGCATTATCGCAATAACAATTAGTTCGTAGCCGAACATCCTGTATCACCTAAATAATCATAATCTTCCAAATTGCTTACGCCACCACATTATGTAAAATCTGCCGTGCTTTTTTACAATCACGGTTGATTTGCTCAGAAAGTTCATTTTCTGACCCGAATTTTTGCTGGCTGCGGATTCGTTCGATGAAATCCATCGCCATATATCGGCCGGAAAACTGCTCAGCATTATCAACCAGCAGGTGTGCTTCTATGAGTAATGATTGATTCGTTCCGTAGGTAGTTGCCCTGCCGATACTGAAAGCAGCAGGGATTTTTTCTTTTCTTGAGCAGACTTGTGCTTCGCTGTCGCCGATTTCTACCAGGCCTGCATATACGCCTTCCGCCGGGATAATCTGCTGCGGCTTTTGTAAATTCAGTGTTGGAAAACCTAATTGTTTGCCTTTGCCTCGGCCGGGTACAATACCGCCGATAAGCCGATAAGCCCTGCCTAACAAGATGGCTGCGTCTGATACTTTACTGTTTGTTACCATATCACGAATCACTGTGCTTGAAACCTCAACTGTTTGGCCGTTTGCCAGCTTAGCTTTCTTGGGCTCGACTATAAAGACCTCAATACCCTTTGTTTTTGTAAGTATTTTTAGTGTATGCACGGTAGCTGTTCGTTTATAACCGAAGTTGAAATCCTCGCCTTCCACAATAGTGCTTGGCCGAATCCCTTTCACGATGAACTGCTCTATAAAGTCCTCTGCCCGAAGACCCAGAAGCCCCGGCTCACTTTTTGCCACAACCAGTGCCCCTGCGCCGAGCTCGGCAAGAAGATGTTCTTTCAGCACCGGCGGCATAAGTATGCCCGGTGCCTTTTGGGGATTCAGAACACTGAGCGGATGTGGCTGAAACGTCATTACGACAACTTCAGCCTGTTTTTGCTCTGCAATGTGTTTGGCAGTAGAAAGAATCACCTGATGGCCGGTATGTACGCCGTCAAAGTTGCCAATTGTAAGAACACAGCCCTTTTTAATGTTTTCGATATCGGCTATTTGCTCTATAATTCTCATAAGCATCCGTTTTTCTACGGGGAATTAAAGCATTAATTTAACCGCTTGAGGGAAAATCTGCAATATTTTTCGGACGAAAGGTAAGATATAGGAAATGACTAATCGACGAATCCTTTATTTCTTACACTCTACGCTATCAGCGCGAAGTGCTCGTTTTAGTTCCTGCCGTATTGTTGCTGCTTTTTCAGGTTCCTGGAGTTTATCAAAGCACACTGCAAGCATTCTAAGCGATGATTTATAATACGAAAAGCCGATGGCTATGAGTTGTTCTTTTGTTTCTGCACCCAGGTTTCTAACCTTCTCGAAATGTCTAACGGCAGAGTCATATTCCTTGTTTGTCGCAAGAATCATACCAAGGTAGAAGTTGGTTGCTCTGTCTTCCGGAGCAGCTTTAACCGCTTCTCTAAAGGCTGCTATCGCCTTGTCAATATCTTTCTTTGCCTTGAAGCTGTTTCCCAGGCCTATCCATATATCGCTGTCAACCTTATTGAGCAGAATCGCCTTTTTATACTGTCTTATCGCATCATCATAGAGTCCGAAGGTGTAATAAGCATCCGCCCTATTTATAAGCTGCTCGGCCATAAAAGGTTTAATCAGTAAAATGAGGATAAAAACGAAACCTATACTGAAAAGCCGTTTCTTAGCAATTCCTGTCTGGTTTTTGCTATCATAGCTGCAACAGTGATTTGTATGATTAGGGTCCATAAAGTTTCTATGCAATAACGAAAAAGTAAATACCAAACGCCATCAGGATATTACCTGCCACGAATCTTACACGATTTTTCAACTTATGAATTTTTGGTTTTAAGTAATTTATCAAGTCGGTTTTTACCAGGCTTGTCGAAACGCCTATTGCAAGTATGGGGAAACTTTGGCCTAGCGCAAAGCTTATAAATATTAACACGGAATAAACAGAGAGATTCTTGACCACGACTATCCCGGCGATAAGCAATAACACGCTGCCGCAGCATGGGCAAGTCGGCATCTCAAGCGAGGCGAAAACGATTCCGAACACCAGTGCACCGAGCAGAGTTGCGCTTTTAAATCTACCTTTCAATTTGAATTTGGTACTAAAGCCTTTAAGGTTGATAAGCCCGGAAACAAACAGGCCGATTACAAACAGTACTATGCCTAAAAACCAGAATATATACTTGTTTATCCGGATAAAACTGTGGGCTAAGTTGCCCGTAATGCCTAACAATATCCCGAATATCGTATAATTTATTGTCAGACCCAAGACGAAAAGCAGGGTCAAGAATATCGATTTTTTTTTAGAGTCTGCGGCACCGGATACATATCCCAGGACTACAGGTACTCGAACAATTGTGCAGGAGCTTAGTGAAGCAAATGCCCCGGCCCAAAATACCACGAAAACGGCTATTATGGGCGATTCTGTCAGAGCTTGCTGAATTGTTTGTATAGGTTGCATAGCGTTCTTCGTTTCAGTTCAATTGAACTACATAATTCTCGGACGAATTGGATGGGCACTTAAGCGATTTTGCAGGTAAATGCCGATTTGGATGCTGTAAATACGGTTTTTAATACAAAAAATACGGGGAAATTATTCGCAACTTAGTTGCATTTCTATCGTATAGGGTATAAAATGTGGTTTGTGTTGAAGAAATCGTGTTTCAACAGCTTATTTTGTTAAACGATTAGGTGTAGATGCGAAAAAAACTTGCGATTATTTTAAAAGAACTGCAGACCCATGCGCCATTTACTTTGTTTGGGGCATTTACTGGCATTGTTTTGATGCTGGTGTTTAGAAATCTCGAGCAACAGGCATGCGAGAGGATGTTCTATGTGTTTCACCCTGCTCATGTGGTTTTGAGTGCAATAGTAACCGCCTCAATGTTTCAGCTTCATACTAAAAGGCCAAAATTCTTCATTGTTTTGCTTATTGGATATTTTGGCTCGATTGGCATTGCTACTGTTAGTGATTCGCTGATTCCGTACGTTGGCGAGCTTTTGCTGGGTCTTCACGCCCACACTCATATAGGTTTTATTGAGGGCTGGTATATAGTCAATCCTGCTGCCATTTTGGGAGTTTTGATTGCCTATTTCTGGCCAAAGACAAAATTTCCTCATTCCGGTCATGTTTTGCTGAGTACCTGGGCTTCGTTGTTTCATATCCTTATGGCTGTAGAAGGCAGTATATCTGTTTTGACCGGCATTGTGATTTTTGCCTTTCTGTTCATAGCTGTGTGGCTGCCTTGTTGCATTAGTGATATTGTTTTTCCGCTGTTGTTTGTTAAATCGACAACGAGTGCTTCGCATGCATATAAATAGCTCTTGTAGGTGTGATAATGAAGTCAAATTTGAATTTACAAGCAGGCCTGATGTTAAAAGCGGCGAAGCTTTACTGCACCAAATGCAGAGTATCAATACTGGAGGTGCTGGCAAAGGCAGACAAACCACTGAGTCAGGGCCAGATTGCACAGCGGTTAGGTAAAAATCGACTCAATAAAGTTACTATTTACCGCACTTTGGAAAGTTTCTGCCGCGCTGGGCTGGTACATAAGGCATTCATAGACAAAAGAACATCTCATTTCGAGCTTGCTAATCGCTGCAGCGAAATTCAATGCCATCCTCACTTTATCTGTACGAGTTGTGGTGACATGCACTGCCTGACGGAAATGTCATTGCCTATGGCAAAGAGTCCATACAAAGGTTTTGTTATTAGCCGTCAGCGTGTACAGCTCGAGGGTCTCTGCCCTAAATGTAATCTGGACTTGTAGCTGACAAATTCGCTTGCGGCAAAAATTTTCTTTAAATCATACATAGACAAGTTACTCCACCACAACTACAATATCCCTGTGTGACATAACTTATTGAAATTTGAGCCGATTTATAATTAGCGAATATGGGTTTTGGGAGGTTTCAATAAGGGTTACCCCCATTTGAAAGAATCGGTGAAAGCAGGGAAATTGAACTTTGGAGCCGACAAATGTTAAGACGAATGTATATATCCGACAATAGCAAGCTGCAGGACGATGGCAAGGCAGAGCCGCTGGTATACGTCTATACCGCTCCAACCGACGAAGAGAAAAAGCAGCTTATAGAGCAGTATAAAATTGACGAACATACTCTCAATTCCTCGCTGGACCCCGATGAGCTTTCGCGCCTTGAGTTCGAACCGGAACATGTTGCGATGATTTTCAAACGGCCGAAACACTACGACACAGAAGACAAATTTCTGTTCAGAGTGGCATCTACCGGTGTTTTTGTATTCAAAGACAAATTAATAACTGTCTCAGCGGATGAAGCGCCGCTGTTTGAAGGAAGGTCTTTTTTAAAGGTCCGGTCCATCCAGGATATTGTCCTCAAAATGATTAACCGTTCGATACTTCACTTCCTCGAACACCTGAAGGCAATAAACTCGCTTGCTGGTTCTATTGAGCAGTTGATAAGCACGTCGATGGAGAACAAGTATTTGCTTAATCTCTTCGCACTTGAGAAAAGCCTGGTCTATTATCTCAACGCCACGAACTCAAATGGTGTTCTTATAGAAAGGCTTAAGAATAATGCCGGAAAGGTAGATTTTACTCCGGAAAACATCGAGATTCTTGATGACCTTGCTATTGAGAACAATCAGTGCCGTGAGCAGGCCAACATATATTCACAGGTGCTGGCAAGTATGATGGACGCCAGGGCGTCAATTATCGCAAACAACCTGAACATCAGGATAAAAATGCTGACGATGTTAACCATAGCAATTATGGTTCCGACTTTCGTGGTAAGTTATTTTTCTATGAACGTCAGATTACCGCTTGAAAAAGATAATCCCGTTTCTTTCTGGATTATTACTGCCTTAGCTGTCTTATCGACCTTCGCTTTCGTACTTCTCTGGTGGAGGCGGCGCTTGTAGATAACAAGAGAAAGATTTTGGTGTGGGTTTGTATCCGTTAAAATTTGAACCGATTTACAAAAAGCGAATATGGGGCGGACAGAAGCTGCGGGCGGTATTCAACAAAGATATTCCGCCTTTTGAAAAAATCGGCGAAAGCTGGGAATTGGCCGATTTGCCGGACGATAAATCCGTAATCGCCAACGGCGAACTGGCTGGCCGAACTCTTAACTCTGTAATCAAAGATTATCCGATAGAAATAACAGGCGATAACAATTTCTCGGGACCTTTTCCTCTGTTAATTAAATTCCTCGACGCCGAAGATATCTTAAGCGTACAGGTTCATCCGGATTCACAAACCTGTCGGCGAATGGGCAGAGGAGAACCAAAAACCGAGTGCTGGTATATTATATCCGCAGTCGGAGGAGCGGTAATTTATAAAGGTTTGAAAGAAGGCGTAACAAAGAAAGATTTTTCCAAAGCGATAAAGAACGGTAGCGTTGCTGAGTTGCTAGTGAAGGTTCCTGTCAAGGCTGGCCAGTGTCATTTCCTGCCGGCTGGCACCGCTCACAGTATCGGAGCAGGTCTTTTAATAGCTGAGATTCAAACACCGTCGGATACAACTTATCGGGTTTTCGACTTCAACAGAGTTGACGATAACGGCAAAGCAAGACCATTACACATTGAAGAAGCTTTGGAGAGCATTAACTTCGATGCCGCTGGTGTTACTCTTCCGGTAACAACGGTAGGTCGATTGGTTGATTGTGAGTGCTTCAGGATAGACAAAGGCCACCAGGCTAAAGGCTGCGAAATGCTTCTTTCGTCCGGCGGGATGAAAACACTGATTATTTTAACCGGCTCTGGAACGATTCTGGGGGCAGATGAAGCCTTCGTAGAATTCAAGGCGGGTGATTGCCTGCTTATACCTGCTGCTTATGAAGGAGTGATGCGATTTGCCGACGATGCGCAATACTTAACAATAATCTTATGAGAAAGAGATGAATAGTTTCAAAACCGGCAATAACGGCCTTCGGTTTTCAGGAGTAAATCTGGGAATTGTATGCCCGATGGCCAATGAACGACCGACTGCTGTAGAATTTGTAAACGCAGTGATGCAGCAGTGCGGGGGTTTCAAATCTGTAATGTTTTTTGCCGTCTTTGACAATGCCTGCAAAGATGGCACTATTGATTTACTTAAAGAGCAGCAAAATAAATTACCTGAGCTTAAAGTAATTTGGGCCCCTGAAGACAGATGTGTTGTGGATGCATATGTCAGAGGATACAAGGAGGCTTTGAGTGCTGGTTGTGACTGGATACTGGAGATTGATGCGAGCTTTAGTCATCAACCCTCACAAATCCCACAGTTTTTTGACAAAATGGCCGATGGTTATGACTGTGTCTTCGGAAGCCGCTTTTGCAAGGGTGGGAAATTTTCTGAGGCTCCGTGGAGTCGCTATTTTATAAGTTATGCAGGTAGTATATTTACTAACGTTTTGCTCGGCACAAAACTCAAAGATATGACCAGCGGTTTCGAAATGTTCACAAGAAATGCTTTACAAAGGGTTCTGGATAAAGGCATTCAGTCTCGCGGTCATTTTTTCCAAACGGAAATAAAAGCGTATTGTCGAAATATGCGTATTATCGATGTGCCCATACATTATCGTGCACCCAGCCAAAATGTAAATACTTCGGTTATCATTGATGCTTTTAAAAACTTATTTCGCCTATTTAGAAAACGTATCGCTGGTAATTTGTAGTGAAAGCCCCCAATTTTATGAAAGACAAAATTTATGTTATTGTAACATCTATTGCCAAGCCTAACGAAGTTCTTAAAGAATTAGCCCGGGGCTGTAGTGAAAGAGAATACCATTTTATCGTCATAGGTGACCAGGCTAGTCCTGCCGAATTTCACATTGACGGCTGTGATTTTTACAGTCTGGAAAAACAAAAGCAGACAGAGTTAGAGTTTGCTCAATTATGTCCGACAAAGCACTATGCCCGCAAAAACATCGGTTATCTTCTCGCTATTCGCAATGGTGCCTCGATTATCATTGAAACCGATGATGATAACATCCCCTGCACGAATTTTTGGGACAGCCGGCAGCGAGTTCAAAACGTGCCGGTTCTTGAGAATAGTGGTTGGGTGAACGTTTATCGTTATTTTACCGACCGGCATATTTGGCCGCGCGGCTTTCCTCTGGAAAAGCTTCAGGAGAAGGTATCTTCGTATGAGTCACTTAACCTGAATAACTGCGATTGTCCTATTCAGCAGGGTTTGGCCGATGATAATCCTGATGTTGATGCAGTATATCGTCTTATTTTACCGCTGCCACAAACCTTTAGTAAAGAGCGTCGAATCGCGCTGGCCAATGGTTCATGGTGTCCTTTCAATAGCCAGAACACAACCTGGTGGCCGGATTCGTTTCCGCTGCTTTATTTGCCTTCTTATTGCTCTTTTCGAATGACGGATATCTGGCGCAGTTTCATCGCCCAGAGAATTGCCTGGCTTAATGGATGGTCGATTTTATTCCACGAACCCACTATGACCCAGCGGCGCAACGTTCATAATCTGTTGCGTGATTTCAATGACGAAATACCCGGCTACCTGCATAATAGTGAAATATGTGATGCCTTAGAGATCCTGCCTCTGGAATCCGGTGTTGAAAAAATTGGTGACAACCTTAAAGTTTGTTATGAGAAATTAGTTGGTATGTCCCTGATTGGTCGGGAAGAATTACAATTGCTTGATGCCTGGCTTGAGGATATTAAGCAGCTCCTCTAAGATGTTTATAATCGAGGCCGTGCGGATATATGCAGACTACGAGAAACGAAAGTAACTTTTTCACTTCAAAAAATCTTACTTTTAATTACTTTGTGGTTCTTTTAGCTGCGGCTGTGCTTTACATAATATCCTGTGCACCGGGGCCGTTGTGGCAGGATAGTGGAATGTATCAGTATCGAATATGGCATAATGATATCGAAGGCAAGCTCGGCCTGGCTCTTTCTCATCCGCTTTATCATATTATTGGTATCGGTGCGAAATACATCCCTCTTGGTGAATTTTCTTACAGGGTAAATTTGATTTCAGCCGTCGCAGCAGCATTTGCAATTGCAAATCTTTTTTTGCTTTTGCGCCTTTGGCTCGGTAAAAACACCACTGCTGTGCTGGCGGCGATTACACTTGCCCTTTCCTGGACTATTTGGCAGTCTGCGTCAATCGCTGAGGTTTATACGTTGTATTTGGCATTGTTGCTCGCAGAATTAATAATGCTGTTACAATATGTTAAGACCGGACGTGTCGTTTTTTTATATTTATTGGCGTTGTTCAATGGCCTGGCTGTCGCCGACCATATGTGGGGTGTCATCCCTTTGGCTTGCTACGTTGTATTTATGGCAATTTTACTGTTCCGAAAACAAATTAGACTCAGGAATCTTGCAGTTTTCATCGGTTTATGGATTATCGGTGCCGCCCCTTATGAATATCTTATTATAAAAAATGCCGTTCAAACAGGTGATTTTGCAGCCGCTCTGGCTTCAGCTTTTTTCGGTAAAAATTGGAGTGGTGCTGTTCTTAATACTCATTTGTCGGCCAGGCTCGTCGTAGAGAATCTGATATTTATGGCATACAATTTCCCGACCTTTAATGGCTTATTTTTCTTCGTCGGTCTTTATGGACTTAAAAAAGTCTCGCCTATCCGCAGTTTCAAAAATATTCTTTTAGCTTTGCTGATTCTTTTCTTCCTGTTTGCTTTCCGATATACAGTACCGGATAGATACGCATTTTTCCTGCCGTTTTATTGCCTGGCCGCGGTCTTGATTGGTGTGGGGATTCATTTTTCATTGAGGTTGTATCTACAAAAGCAATATATAATTTTAATCCTGGCATTTGCATTTTTGCCGTTGGCGGTTTACAAATTTGTGCCTGTTATTGCCGAAAAATTTGGAGTTAGTTTAGGAACGAAGAGAACAATTCCCTTCCGTAACGAATATACCTGGTTTTTACAGCCGTGGCAAACCGGTTATAACGGCCCGGGAAAATTCGCCGCCGAAGCCTTGTCCGGCGTTGAAAAAGAGGCGGTGATAATTGCTGATGGAACCACCGTTTATCCGCTTTGGTACGTCCAGGTGATTAAAGGAGCGGCTCCGGACGTGAAAATTGTTGCGCAGCACGGAAGCTACGAAAATCCTGTTATCTTCCCGACAGCAGATACTATCGATAAAATGCTTGTGGAGCAGCCGGTTTATGTTGTATCACCTGTAGCGGGATATTGTCCGGACTTTCTGCTTGAGCGGTATAAATTTGAAAAAAGTGGGGTTCTCTGGAAGGTAATTCACTAACGGCAATTAAGGTTAATTTAATCCCGAGTCGTAGTCTTCGCCTTTATAGCTGATATCCCAGTTAAGTTTGTATATTTCAAATGGACCAAAATAGGGATCGCGAAACTCATCTACTTTAGTGCCGAATTGTTTACATACCTCATCAATCACAATTGAAGGCCGAAAGCTCGGCATATAAGAAGGCGGCGAAGCGACACCATGGCTGGAACTGAATGACCAGGCTGACCTGATTGCGTAATCGAAATTATATTTACGTATCATATCGATAGTTTGTCGGAAAGGAATCACGCTTGCATCTACAGGGAAAGGTCCGTAATGGTAATAGTCATTACCCAACCAAAACATCTCCTCTCCAAAAACTCGGTCGTCTCGGTTGATTATTGATGCAACACGAGCTATTACCTTATCAAAATCAGCTCCGCGAAGACGATAAATCATCAGCGAAATACCGGTGATGCACATTGACATATAAATAACCACGATACCTGTGCAGATAATAAAGCGGAGATTACGCCAATTCTGCAATAATACAATACTGCCTGTCATAATACGCCAGACCAGGCGGAGTATTAATGCAGCGAAGAAAGGTATAAGTACCACGAGGTATCTGCCTGCGGTGTTAGTCGATGCAAAAGGTAGTATAAGAACATACAGACCAATAATAGTGGCAAGGATTTTCTCAGCGGAAGTTGACCGATACCACGCCAAAAACCATGATAATGCCATAATTGCAGCCATTGGCGCTCCTTTAGGCCATTGCAGGAAGTTTTTCCAGCGGCTGATTTCGCCGATTATAAGTGCGCTCCTCTGGCCCCAGCCGCTATGCATCTGTTCAAAGAAATTCACCTCGGGATTCTGAATCGACCAGAATACGTAAGCGATATAGGGTAAGATAACTACTATGAAACCGAAACAACCCCACAAAATCAAATGCAGGATTCTCCTGTTCCGTAACCATATCAGGACTGAAACAACAAGAACAAAGTCCAGTATAAATCCTATCGGATGCGTCAGAGCCGACAATGCAGCAAGTATACCTGCGAGAAGCGAAGACCACCATGAGCCAGAATCAAGCGAATGTACAATGCACCAAAATGCAGTCATCGATAATGCTATACAATAAATATCGGGTCGAACCCGACGACTTACTTCAAAAAACCATGGATGCAAAATAGTTGCTATCACTATAAAAACAGCCTGTTTTTCCCCAAACCAGCGTCGCATCAGTGTATAGAGACTAACAACGGCCAATATGCTGACTATTAGTGAGCCTGTACGACTTGCTAAAATACTGAAACCGACTATTTTGAATATGATGGCGCAAATAAAAGGCAAGACGACACGGGGTTGCACAAAATGGATATGCATACCACCGAAGCCCTTGATAAATTGATGTCTTATCTCGCCATAATATGCCAGACTGTACCCTAATGATGAATCCCACACTTCGTCTACATATAGACGAGGTACAGTTTTGATATAGACCGACCCTAATGCGACCTGCAGGATGACAAGAATGATTATATCTCGTTTCCAGTTCCCCTTAGGCTGGCCCAGGGTTTTTTGTGGGAATATGGCTGTCTTTTCCAATATCAAACGCTTTCTCGCTTTAATTACTGCAAAGTGGCACTTCCAGCCCAGACTTCACTGTCGTAGCGAAGCATAATCAAATTGTCTTGGAAGTCATTGAAGCGGATGTTTGTTCTTTTGCCGAGCAACTCCTGTAAAATCCATTTTGGAAAATTCGCCCCGGCCTTTATTGCCAGCGGGACGCCTCCCCCGAAGCGGGGATTGATTTCGCTGAATTTTATAGTTCTATTCTGCTGGAGGAAGCACTGCACCGTTATGACACCCGGCCCGGCTTTGAGCATTCCGGCAAGTTCGGCGACCCGGTTCATTATTTTCTTATTTTTCACCACTTGTCCCTTGCTAACTTCACCGGCTCTTATCTCGATACGTTTTCTTGGAACGATACAGCGGACTTTCATGCCGAGGTCAACATATACATCGCAGGTATACTCAGTCCCTTTGACAAGCTCCTGACAGATTGCGTTAGGTATTCTGTGGGCAAGGACGGCAAGTTCTTTTTTGTTATTCACGACTATCATATTTTTTCCTGCAGCGCCGTCCCATGGCTTGAGCAGACGAGGCCATGAAATTTTTTTTCGGGTCAGTGCTGTTCGGGGACTAATCGTTTCAGGGGCATCGAAGCCGTTTGTTACTAAAAATTGATGTGTTTTTCTTTTATCCTGACATATCTTTATGACGCTTGGTTCAGAAACAAGCACAAGACAGCCAAGTTTGGCAAATTTCGGCTTATTTTTTGCCAGAACCAGCAGGTCCGTGTCTATTGTGGGAACGAGAAGTTTTACTTTGTTGATTTTGACGATTGTCAGCAGTTGTCTTATATAGTCTGGGTGTGTTATTGGCTTGACCAGAAAACCTTTATCGCACAATTGCAGGGCCGAGCTTAATTTCGTAGTATCTGTGCCGAGCAGCAAAAGGTCTATTTTCAGTTGCCTGCCTGCTTTGCGAAAGCTGTTGAGCAGGGAGACCCTTCTGCCGATGCAGGTAAATAAAATACTAACCTTGTTGATGGCTGCTCGTGATTTAGTCATTATTTCTGCCTGATATATATTTATTATAATATAATTTAACTTCGATAGTAAACAACCTGTTTTTGGTCGTCAACCTATAAATAATCATTGTTAGATGGTCAATTCTTTTGACTTTTCGGTTATATACGTCTAAACTGACCGCTGCAATTTAATTAATCGACTGTCGTAGTTTAGGAGCATAATGTTGTTAAAGATAGAGGAAAATCCGCCGATAGCTTGGCCTGAGGAAAAAACGCTCTGTGATTTCATTGGTTCGTGGTGGGTTGCTCATACTAAAAGCAGAAACGAAAAAGCTCTTGCCAGAGATTTAATTCAAAAAGATATTAGCTATTTTCTTCCTATGACTTGGAAGGTTCGGCGCCAGAAAGGCAGAACATTACGTTCGCTTCTGCCCCTTTTTGGCGGGTATTTATTTTTTTGCGGCCAGGAGAGCCAGCGCATCGAGGTATTGCGTACCAATCGTGTTGCAAATCTGCTCGTAGTCAAGGACCAAAAGAAATTGATTGATGAGCTTTTACAAATTGAACAGGCTCTTCGAACAGGTGTTAATTTGACACCGCATAAGTATATCAAAAAGGGTCAATATTGCCGGGTTATAGGTGGTCCGCTGGCTGACTTGCATGGCATTGTCGTCAAGACCAGAGGCACTGCACGTTTGCTTTTACAGATAGATATGCTCGGTCAGGCGACAAGTGTCGAGATAGATACTGATATGATAGAGGTTATTGATGAAAAAACTTAGTGATTTTTTCAATACTCTGCTCTTGCGACAACGTAATTTACGTTCTGAATAATAGGAGCTGACAAGATGAAGGTTTGTGTGGTTGGTGTTGGTTATGTCGGATTGGTTACGGCCGGGTGTTTGGCCGAGGCCGGTAACAACGTTATATGTGTGGATGTGGACAGCAGCAAAATTGAAGGCCTGAAAAATGGAGTAATGCCCATTTATGAGCCGAGACTGGCTGAATTGGTCGAGCACAACAAAAAGCTCGGCAGGCTAAGCTTTACTAATTCTTTGAAGGACGGGATTAACAAATCGCTTATTATCTTTCTTGCAGTTGGCACTCCGTCGGCGCAGGATGGCTCAGCTGATATATCGGCTATCCTTTCAGTTGCCGCTGAAATCGGTGAAAATCTCAGAGAATATCGAATCATTGCGACAAAAAGCACTGTGCCGATTGGTACCTGCCGGAAGATAACGGATATTATAAAATCCAGAACGGAAACGCCGTTTGATTATGTCAGCAATCCTGAATTTTTAAAAGAAGGTGCCGCCATCGAGGATTTTATGCGCCCCGACAGGATAATTATTGGCACGACAAATCCTGCTGTCAGGGAAATAATGAAGCAGTTGTACGGTCCGTTTATGCGAAGGAGCCACCGGATTTTGTTTATGGAACCTCTTTCTGCTGAAATGACGAAATACGCAGCGAATACAATGCTGGCAACGAGAATTTCGCTTATGAATGAAATTTCGACACTGTGTGAGAAGGTTGGTGCTGACATCGAGCAGGTCAGGCAGGGTATCGGCAGCGATTCGAGGATTGGACGGTCATTTTTATTTCCGGGTGTCGGCTATGGCGGCAGTTGTTTGCCGAAAGATGTTCGGGCGCTGATTCATACCGCCTCTGAACATAATGTTGACGTGGCGATAGCCAAATCGGTTCAGCAGGTAAATATAAACGCACAGCAACGGTTTGCACAGCGTGTTATCGATTTCTTTGCTGACCGGCTGGACGCTACCACCCTGGCTGTCTGGGGACTTTCTTTCAAGGCAAGAACCGATGATGTCAGAGAATCGCCGGCACTTTACTGTATTAGGAAGTTTCTCGATTATAAGATGAAGATAAGAGCTTATGACCCTGAAGCGACCGCTGCTGCTAAGACGGCTTTGAATGATAAAATCGAAACCTTCCTGAACGGATATGATGCACTTGATAACGCTGATGCGCTGGTTATCTTTACCGATTGGCAGGAATTCCGAAATCCTGACTTTGAGGTTATTAAAGCAAAGCTGAAGGAGCCTGTTATTTTTGACGGCAGAAACCTTTACGACCCCAATGTAATTAAAAAGACGGGGATACAATATTATAGTATCGGCAGAGTGCCAATTGTGAAGACCCCGGCGCGGTTGAAAGAGCAAAAGCTTAAAATTGCTGCTTTTAAAGGACCTGCATCCTACGTTAAAGCGCAGGATGAAGTCCTGGAAAAATAGAGGGAAGAGATTATGGGTATGGACGTTGTTATTAAAAGTTTAGGTATGCTTTTCGCTCTTGTTGGCATTGTGTATTTGCTGAGACCTGAAGTTACGAAATGGTTGATGGAATTCTTCAAACAAGGCAGGCGCATATATTTTGCGGGAATTTTAAGATTTGCTCTGGCGATTGTCTTTTTAGTTGGCGCCCGCGAATGCAAACGGTTCTGGATAATATTTGCCTTTGGGATTCTTTTCATAATATCAGGTCTGCTGGTATTTGTAATTCCGCTTGAAAAAATCAAAGCGTATATTAGCTGGTGGCAGAGGAAATCGCTTTTGCTTATTCGCTTTATGGCCTTAATCGCTATGGCCATCGGGGCAATCATTATTTTTTCAGCATAATGTAAAGTTTTATGAAGACATTAGTAACAGGTGCCGCCGGCTTTATAGGCTCACATTTATGTGAGCGGCTTCTTACCGATGGCTGGGTTGTAGTTGGTATTGACAATTTCGATGATTTTTACGACCCTCGAATCAAACGCCGAAATATTAAGGGCTGCCTTAGGAATAGAAATTTCCAGCTCATTGAGGCTGATATTCGTGATAGCGCAGCTATGGATAAAACCGTTAGTAACGGTGTCGAAATAATCGTGCACCTTGCTGCAAGAGCGGGAGTCAGACCTTCGATTGAAAAACCTCTGCTTTATGCAGATGTCAATATAAATGGAACGGCGACCTTGCTCGAGGTTGCCGGGAAAAATAAAATTGATAAATTCATCTTCGGTTCAAGTTCGAGCGTTTACGGCAACAATAAAAAAATCCCTTTTTCTGAAGATGACAATGTGGATTTCCCAATCTCACCTTACGCTGCCACCAAAAAGGCTGGCGAGCTTCTCTGCCACACATACCATCACCTTTATGGAATTTCCATAACTTCCCTGCGTTTTTTCACCGTTTATGGCCCTCGGCAAAGGCCCGACCTGGCCATCCATAAATTTGCAAGACTCATTGAGCAGGACAAACCTATCCCAGTCTATGGCGACGGCACTATGATACGTGATTTCACATACATTGACGATATAATCGACGGGACCGTTTCAGCAATAGACAAACGCTCCGGCTTCAACATCTATAACCTCGGTGAATCGCGCCCTATATCCGTTAATGATTTGATTGCCGAAATCGAAAAAGCCCTCGGCAAAAAAGCCATTAAAGAATACCTCCCACCTCAACCCGGCGACGTCGAACGTACGTTTGCCGATGTCACCAAAGCAGTCAGGGATTTAGGTTATAAACCAAACACAACCATTCAGGCTGGCCTGGTAAAATTCGTCCAGTGGCTGAGACAAAATAAATAACTGGCAATACGGGAAGTATTCATTGATACAAGACAGGCAAGGCAGGTTTTTGTACTGGTTTTAAGAATCTTACCTGCCCGAAAAAGTACTCTGAAGCTGAAAGAAAACAGAATAAAACAGCGGCAGCTCCAGATTTTTCTTGAAAAATAATCAAGATTATATTAAAATAATGTTTTGATTTGCTTTTAAGAGGGTGATGTGTCAAAATACAAATCCGTTTTGACAGTGGGGGCTGTTAGCTTAGCTGCTATCTACCTTATACAGGTTCATTTCAAAGCTATGATGTTCAGAGTAAGGGCAAACTTGATATATGGGCTGCTCGCAGTATTGCTTTTATTTAGCTGCGCGAGTCCGGCTTTTAGTGTTATTTTACATCCCGCAGGGGAGCCTGACCTGGTGACCTGGACGGACAGGCCCGACCCTAATGTTGTAGGTCGATGGAGCAGTAACGCTTCCTGTGTGGCTGTATCATCGAATTGCGTGGTAACGGTGCGCCATGCGGGCGGAGGTGTTGGTACACTGGTCGAGATTGGTGGCAGGACATATACTGTTTCCGAAACTTGGAATTATGGTTCGGCTGACCTGAGAGTGGCCAGGCTTTATGGTGCTAATTTGACAAGCTTTGTCGGCCTCTATGAAAATACCGGTGAAGTTGGTAAAAATATAGTAATTGGCGGATACGGTGACGGCAGAGGTGCTGTTCTGCAAAAATCAGGGATAACCTATGGCTACCAGTGGGACAACTCCTCAAACTCCACGCTGCGTTTGTGCACTAACAGGATTGATGACACTGAAGACGATAGTTCCGTTGGCGGTTTTACCTCGAACGTAATTATCGCTGATTTCGACGGATTGACTGATGACAAGGCCACTATTTACGAAGGCATTACGGCTGACCATGATTCCGGCTGTGGATGGTTTGTTAAAGTCGGCGATACCTGGAAGGTGGCCGGCCTGTCACGCGCTGTTGAATACCATAATGAACAGTCCTGGTTCAGAAATAGTAGCGACCCGAATGTGCTGCATCCTGATTATTTTGATGCGGTTCGGCTGAGCTCTTATGCTATTTGGATTCTTGATGCGATTCCGCAGCGCCTGCCGGGGGATTTGACCGGCGATGATTGGGTTGACTTTGCTGATTTTTCTGTCCTTGCCGGATATTGGCAGGATACGCAGTGCAGCCCTCCCGATTGGTGCGTAGGGGCTGACTACGAGCCTGATGGGGATGTGGACTTGGACGATTTAGCCGCTCTGGTGGATGGCTGGTTGTGTGACTGGGACTGTTATTAACCGGAGCTTCGGTTTTCATTATTGTCGAAAACTGGCTAACCACTAACTTTGCATTCTGTTAGGATTAGAAGATTAGTACCTTCTTGATTGTTACTAAAAATTCATCTGGACACGAATCCCAAATACTATCGCATCGTCCACGCCCTTGGCGCCGCTTGGATTGGTGATGTACTGAATGCTCGGACTAACAGCCAGCCAGGGGATTATCTTAGCGTTGTAATATACTTCCAACACACTTTCATAATCGTCAAAATATGTTAAATAGGCCTTATTACTGAAGATGCCTTGGGCAAAACCTGCGCCAAGCACATCGTCATCCCTGCCCTCTAACAGGCCCTGATATTGAAAGCCGAAGCTCCAAAAATTGGTAATATCGTTTCTCTTACTGTTTGCGTATCCATATCTGAAAAATGCACCGAGGCCCTGACTATCTTTAGAGTCGGTATTTTCCTTCGCGAGCATCTGGTCACAACTAAGATAGAAGCCGACGTCATCTTGATAGTTCTCAATGCTGTCCGAATTGGCTTTCGGCCGTGGGTCATTCCAGAGACCTGCACGATAAGTCCCTTGTAAAAACCCCTTGGCAGAATCCAATTGCGTTGTTATGCCGGTCTCGAGTATATAGAAGAAATAATCTTCATTATGGAATGTCGTTCGAAAGCCGGTCTTTCTTCTATCAGCTTGGGCATCTGTTACGCCTCCCATAATGTATAATGAGTCAGTCAGATTGCAGGTAAGCACCACTCCAAGACCTTGTTGTGGGAATGGGATAGCCGGGTCATCGACCAAAGACACATTTAGAAACTGAGCGCATTCATCATCAGCATATTCACTTGAATCAAATATACCGGTGAAATCCAGTTTACCGGCCGTCAACGTGAGATTGTTACTAAAAAAAGGCTCTTCATAGAAGCACTCGACGATGTCCATCTCGCGATTGCCGACAGAAACAGCATTTGTGCTGAAATAACTGCCTACTGAAAGTCCGTCTATGCCTTCCTCATCAGGCCAGCCGCCCCAGCCGTGTATGAAAAACGAGCCGCCTTCAATACCCAGCAGTTTTTCAAAATCTGCCGAAAGCTTCATATCATATCTGCCGACGTGTCTGCCTTTGTGGTTATGTGTGCTTAATCCTCCTTTAATGTTGACCTGATAAACATTAGTTATTCCAAAATCTATCTCTATTCCCTTATCTGATAATTGGTCATTTAGTCCCCAAAAACTATTCGTCAAGGTTTCTCGCTCCCAGAAATTACGACGAATACTATTATCCGTATAGTCTTCATTTCCGCCCCTGCAAAATCCTGCCGGATTCAGCAATACCATTAAAATAAAAAACCGGACACCAGACCTCATCTTTTTCTCCTTTCTTTTTGAGTTCCTCTGGTCGTCCAGTCGGCAATCTAAATGTATTTCATGTTAAGCTTTGCCTATGCAGTGGCTTAATCTAATCTTGAAATCTTTTCTTTTCTCGTTTTTCTACTTGAACAATTTTTGAATTATGTATCGTTATCACCAGCTCCCCATATTTTATCTGCTGGATAGATTTGTTTATTTCCTCCATAATGTTAAAGTTAATTTCTTTTCGTACTTCTGTATTTTGCGGTTGTTTCATATCTACAAATGTATTAAATATTCGGCAATATCAGGTTTAATAAACCCCCGACAATCAGGGCTACTATTATCATTATAATAGTTGATTTTAATGTATCCTTGATGCCTAATTCTTTAATCAGCACAATATAAGTAGCTACGCAGGGAAAATAGATTGCCAGGATGGTTGAGCCGATAACTAATTGTTTGGTAGTCAGGTTAAGAGGCCCCAGCATACCCACAGCCACGTCTTTTCTTAAAAAACCTACAAGCAGTACAGAGACAACCTCCGAAGGAAGTCCCCATAAGCCGCCTAATACAGGGGAAAAGACCTTGGCCAGAAGGTCGATTATTTTCAGGGTATAAAGGATATTTACTATCAGAATTCCAAGTAGCACATAAGGAACCGCAGAAACCAGAAACGCGTATGTCCTCATCCAGAGCTTTTTAATCACTGCTGCAATTTGAGGTCTCCTGTAGGGAGGTATCTCTAAGATTAATTCCGGGCTTTCACCTTTTAAGATGCGGTGCAGAATCCCTCCCAGAATAAACCACAAAAGAACCAAAGTCAAAAACACAATTGCTACATATTGCCCCCCTCTTTCGCCAACAAGTCCTACTATCATCGCAATCTGTGCCATACAGGGTACAGCTATCGCCATTAAAGTAGCGGCTATAAACTTTTCTCTTCTGCCCACTAATAATCTTGTAGCCAGAGCTCCAGGCACGTTACAGCCCAGGCCTAAAATCATCGGAATAATCGCATAGCCATGCAGCCCCAGGCGGTGCATAATATTATCTACTAATACTGCAAGCCGTGGCAGATAGCCCCAGTCTTCCAGTAATCCCAGAACGAGATAGAAGCTGAAAATGTAAGGCAGCACCATCGCAATGGGAACGAAAAGACCTGTGGACAAAAGGCCGAAAGACATGCCGAAGTCAATCTCTCCTTCTATCAGGTGTCCAATGAGAATATTATGTAAAAAGCCGCTCTGGCCCAGCATCTCGCTTAATTTGGTTATCAAAGGAAGCCACAGTTCCTCGAAAATAGGCTCGAACACATTTCCTATTAATCCCTCCCCGACAAAGCGGATGATTTTAAAAGAAAGATAAATTACTATAAGGGCAATGAGCATTCCCGAAAGAGGTTTTATACTTAAATCCTCGAGTTCTTCTAAAAAAGTATGATGGCGATGATGCAGCTTTTGCACCTCGCCGACAATCTTACCAATTTCCTGCCAACGTTCGTTATCAGAAGCTGGTTTAAGATTTGACGTCCTGGCTTTTTTAATTTGTTCTACTAAATTTCGAATCCCTTCGCCGGTCAGGCCGCAGGTTGGAACAACCTGAACGCCCAAAAGCTTTTCCAGTTTCTCTACGTCAATCTCAATTCCCCGGTGCTTTGTATCGTCCCACATATTCAGTACAACAATGATAGGGATATTTTTTTCCAATAGCTGTAAGGTCAGATAGAGGTTCCTCTCTAAGTTGGTTGCGTCTACTATATTGACGATTAAATCCCCTTCTTTCAGCATCAGGCAGGCTATTTCTTCGGCTTTAGTGAGCGGCTCTAAGGTATAAGTTCCCGGGACATCTATAACCTGTGCTTTTTCCTCACCCATTTTTAGATATCCCTGTGTAAACTCTATGGTCGTCCCGGGATAATTGGAAACGATAACTTTCGCTCCGGTCAGCCGGGAGAAAATGGACGATTTTCCTACATTAGGATTTCCCATTAACAATATTTTTTTCACTTGTTTACCTCTACGTAAACCTTTCTTGACATTCCGAAGCCGATGGCAACCTGCGTGTTATCAATTTTTATAACCTGTGGTCCTCGCCAGAATTGAGCGCTTATTTTAGTGGCCCTTTTTCCTGCCCTTACCCCCAGGCTCTCTAAGTGTCTGACTAAGCCGGCCCCGCCTTGTATATCAACAATTACTCCCGATTCCCCCGGCTTCAATTCCGGCAGTGTCTTGAAATCACCCATAAATTTTCCTTTTCCTGATTAGCTTTTTATGAATCCAGAGTTAGTTTTTCCTAACTTATACAGCCAAAAAAAATAATCGCTCACGTCTATCTTATATTTCTCTGTTTTTTTGTTCTTTTTTGTCTGTTTTTATATAATTTCTTGAACTTATCCGCCAGTCCATACCCTTTTTCACCGTTTTTAGTAACGAATTCGATAAAAGACAGCAGTCTCGCAATAACCTCCGGCCCAAGCGTATGTTCCGCTTTACACGCAGCCTCCTGGGCAACGCCCTTTTCAACGCCTAACACATTGATAAAAAATGATTTTAGAATATTATGCTTTCGAACGATTTCCGCAGCGCTTCTTTTTCCACTATCTGTGAGTGTAACAAAACCGTATGGTTTATAATTAGCCAGTCCCTTTTCCTTCAGGGCCCGCAATGCTCCGGTAACGGACGCCCTTGTTACGCCCAGTGATTTTGCTATGTCCTTGCTGCGGGCTATATTGGAATGCCCAGTGAGATTAAAAATCGCTTCGAGATAATCCTCTAAAGAGGCGCTCAATTTGTTACTTTTCGCTACCATAATAAACCTTTTATCTTTATTTAGTAAGTTACTACTAATATAGTTAGTCTTCCCTAACTTTGCAAGAAATATTTTAAAAATATATTTGGCCCACCCCCCCCTACCGGTGGTTATGTCCCGCCTCACGAAATGCGTGCGTAGTGCGTCAACTTACCATTTACCATTCACCAGCCACGATCGGCGAAAACGCATCCATCCAGCCGAATTCACTGTTGGGAAGAAGGAATATGATTCTTCTTTCGGCTCTTTCGTCTGGCCCACCTGTACGTCAGAAGGGGTAAATTAGGAACGGCAACCATCAAATCGCGCCAGCCGAAAAGTCCAAGCCGGCCGGTTTTCTTGACAATACGGAGAATCTGCGGGATATCATAGAACTCCGACCAGATCCGGTTCCGGATAGTCCTTAGCTCCCTGCGCCCATAACGGTCCGAATACACGGGACCGCCGATACGGTTGTAGTAGTACCCCGGCGTTGCCTCGACCACTTCCTTTAGAGGCGAGAACTTCTCTATGCGGAGTTTCTGGAAACTGATGGAATCCAGCTTGAGTTCCTTCGCGAACTTCGGGATGTAGAGCATTTCTTCTTCTGTCTCACCGATATTGCCGTAAATGAAGTACCCATGAAGATAGATGTCGTATTGCGTCATGACCGCAAAGGCATCTCGAGTCTGCTGCTGGGTGATGCCCTTCTGAAGCTGCTCCAATATCCAGTCGTGCGGTGACTCTATCCCGATAAGGAAGACCTTCATACCCGCTTTCTCGGCCTTTTCGAGGGTCGTCGGATGCCTTGCGACATCAATCCGGGTCTGGACAATAAAGGTCTTCTTGATATTGTTCTCGCAGATCAAATCGCAAAGCTCTTCGCTCCTTTTGGGGTTTGTGAAGAAGCTATCATCGCTGAACAGTACTATGTCTGCCTCAACTGTCTTCAACTCCTCAATGACTGATTCGACAGGCCGTTCCGTGTAGGCCCTTTTCTGCCCGAGCGGATTGAGACTGAAAGTGCAGAATTTGCATTTGAACGGACATCCCCTCGAGCTCAGTATTGCATCGAACATATGGCCGCTGATTCGCGCCCCGTACACAGCGGCGCGATAATCGTACTTCCTCAAGGACCGGTCAGGAAAAGAGATATGCGCGATGTCAGGCAAAGGATGATTTTGGTTATGGACAACTCGTCCATTCTCCCGATAGGAAAGCCCACGGATATCCTTGTATGGGACCCCCGTGACGATTTGTTTGATGATATCCTCGCCCTCGCCTCGTACGATCACGTCGACATTCGGACAAAGGTCGAATAGCTGCTCCACCTCTAATGTCGCTTTGTAACCGCCGATAGCTGTACAAACCTCAGGTGGCAGATGGGCGATGAAATCACAGACTTGCTTGAAATGAGAGTGCCATTGGATGCTGATGCATAGAATATCGACCGAGTCCCTGATGAACTTGCTCAGTATCGCCGGGTCCTGGTAGGCTATGTCATACCGCAGGTCGAGAAGTGTTATCTTATCGACCAGCCCTTTCATACTCGCAGCGATGTACTCAAGACCCGTCGGAGGGAAAAGCCCCATCGCTGCTGTAGAATGCCCGAAATAAGGGTATAAAGCTAACGCATGTTTGTACCTTTTCTTCATATAGCAATCATAGTCAGTCATAGCTGCAGATGCAAGCAAATCTGCAACAAAAGTAGTCAGCAACCAACATCCAATTCTACATTCCCTTTGGCAATCCCATTTTTCATTCCGCTCACCCCTGCCCTGCCTGTCATGCAATAAAAAATAATCCCTCCGGGATACCACAATTTTTATTTTTACATTTTGATTTTTAATTTATCTTCTCTATCCCATCGGGGATGAAATGCGATAGTTTACCCCGTGAAGTGCGATAGTTTACCCTGTGAGATGCCGCAGCTATCCTGTCAGGACATTTCAGGGTATCTCTTAGGTTTTTTCACCTATCGCCTGCCCTCCGCTTCGTCGGCTATCTCATCAGGGCTACTTCACAGGGGCATCTCATCAGGGGCCAATTGCAAGTGCCCTAGCCTGTCCTCAGATTTCAATGCATCAATACTTAGTGTCTACGTAATATCCATACCTTCCACCACATGGATATCCATTTTTGTCTTTATGTGGACGGAGATTGCTGTTGTTTGTGCTTTTAGAAAATTTCTTTCCACAATAACTGCATTGATACACATATTTGGGGCCTAACGAAGATTTCCCGAAGGCTTTAGCAATACTCTTTCTTCTTGGTCTTGGAGCGCGTGCCGGCCTATTTGGGTCAAAAAGATATGGATTTTCAGGCATTTCTCCTGCTTTAGATAATTCTATAGGATATCTGGGTTCGTAACTCTCCTCAGTATTCTCTATAGACTCAATCCTTTCTGCAATAAAACATCTTATGCCAGGTGGACTTTCTCCTCCTATGCGGTTGTAGACATACAGATATTCCCTTTCTATTCCGTCTTTTCTTTGAAGATATTTAAGCGAGTATGGCTCGACCACCCTATCATATCCTTTATAACGAATTTTTAAGAGCGTCTGTGTGCGACCGGCTTTCATAATCGGTACTCTAAGTTCTGGTCCAAAGTATGCAAACTGCACATATCCGTTGTCGGAATAAATCTTGAAGAGACTATCTAAATCTGAAAGAAAAAGTGTGATAGCCTCTTCTATCCGGAATATAAATTGCTTAGCACATATAATTGTCTTATCCCAATATTCTCTAAAATAATCGAAGGGTGTCTTATGTAAAATGTTCTTTAAAACGTGAGGATTCCTTCCAAAAATAGTTTTCGGCACGAACGTTCTAACTACTTCTTCTTTATTCAAGCTTCCTCCCAAAAGCTTAATCGAGTAAACATAATCGAATAAATCTGGCACGTGTTGTCTCTGGAGAAGACATTTCAATTTAGTTGCTATAATCTCCTCCAGTTTCATACAACGTATCTCACACACAACGTCGCCAGCATCAGAATATGGGTGGATTAATTTAACTTTCTGGATCGGTAGTAAAACTTTGTCAAAACGAGTAATATCCATAGAAATCTTAATCTTGATGTGTTCAGCATTACCGTAAAAATCTTTAAAATATATCAGAACCTCGTAAACACGCAGTCCTGGTATTGGCACATCAGTAGCCGTGAACTTCTCTTTGATTTTATTATCCTTTTTTACGAAAAGAACCCCAGCCTTTTCCTGAATGAAATCACACACTCTATTGATTTCATCGAGTAGAATATTCTGATCTATATCTTCTGGAATTCCAAAATCCAAATCTGCTGAGAAACGAGTGTTTTCAAAGTAGCCTTTACGGAGAGCGTTGCCTCCTTTTAAAAAGATTATTTCCTTTAGATCGCTAACAGTAAAAATTCCAAATATTAACCATCCGAAGACATAGTCTCTTTCTACGTTTGCGGTATGAATTTCAAATTCACGCGATTTCGCTTCTATTTCAGCTTTGGTAATCATATATCATTGGAATTCTTAAAATCCGGGGACACTATTTTGAGATAATTTTCATATTAAGTAGAAAAACATCTGATCGAGGATTAAAATTGCCTGTATAGCCCGAGTTCTTGTATATTTCGTTTGATCAGCAACACCGTGCAATGCACTATGCCGTGAGAGATCAATTTGGCCAGTTGTTAAGTCGAAGTTTCTGAATACTACTTCGTTCAGATAGCGATAAAAAACATCTGAGAAACCTAGGCTTTCCCTCGGCCCAAACTTACCTTCGGCTTTTTGTTTGACATACTCAACCAACTCCAGGAAATTTGGTTTCTTCTTCTTTTTTTCGTCAACATATCTCATTCGAACAATACCATCAATTTCGGAGTATAATGTCTTTACACAATTGATATAGCCCGCCTCTGTCCCTAACAAGTATGCCTCTATGCCAGCTTCCAATATTTTCTGCTTACCCTTTAATAAGGGATTTTTCCACCACCGATTTACAAAGGTCTTCATCCGACTCTTGTCGAACCTGTCGAGGAACTTGTCTACGTTACTGGGTAACTCTGATTTGTGCTTATAACATGTGGCAAGCTCTTCAAAATCTCCTCCAAGTAGCTGTATGAATGGAAACCAGCCGTCAGCAAACATAGATTCAAAAAGTGGCTCGTTTTTCAGAATGAGGTATAATTCTTGGAAAGCCAGATACCGATAGTAACCTCCAAGATCATGTAATAAACGTTTGATATCAAGGACTGATCGGCGGTCGGCTGGAGAAAAATCAAAAAAGAGACCAAATTTCCATCCTTTTTTGAAACAGAAAATGACAGAATCATTTTCTTTTATATCGATCCCAGGAAAACGAATTTCTGCTATATCAGCAATGTCGCTGGACCTAATTGGCTCCCCCGCGTCAACGTCGCGCTTCGCTAAGGCCTTGAACTGAATCGGAAATTCATTAACATAAACATCTGCGGATAAATCACTATGAATAAGAATCAAGTAGTGATTAATGGCATCAATAAAATAATGATTTAAGAACATCTTGGATATCTGGTCACAATATAGGTAAAAACTTGGATCATCCGAGCAAACAAATGCTCGCACTAATATCCAACCAAATGACCCGGGTGGCATATCTGCCACTGCAAATCCTGCCATAGGAGGGATTTTTTGAAGATGTATATGGAAATCAGGAGACACCATACTTACTTCCGCTACAATACAAAAGCCGTATCTTCCGGCCTTAAGTTTCTGTCAAATTAACTATAAATCCTATTGAGCTTCACGTCAACTCTGCAAATCAAACTCATCCTAAACCTAACCCCGCCAAAAACCCCCCGTCAACTTCAAACCCTCGCCTGTCGACTCCACAATTTTGCATTTTACATTTTGATTTTTAAATTCTCTTTTTCAACCCCTGTCAACACCAAAAAATTACCCGCTGCTTGAAGTCCCGACAACACTAGAAAATACGAGGGCAAAAAGGAATAGAACCGCAATGATTATACCTATATTACGCCTAAGCGTTGCGTACATAGGACTCATATCCAACCGAAGGCAAACTGTTCCAATAATTTCTCCGTCGAGAACAATAGGTTTGAAGACACTTAGCAAGCCGCCATTAAAACTAAAGCCACTGTTCTGAAGCTCGTTTGGATGAACTTCCGTCGAAACATAATCACGATAGTAAGCTGCAAAGAGCTTATTATCCCTCGTATAAACACCGCCAAAGACAATAGAAGGCTCCACGTGAAGGGTGCTTAGTGTCTCTTTTGCATCCTCCGCATCATGGAAGGCCAGAGCTGCTTTGCAGTTTTCCGCTAGTATTGCTGTCTGACTTGACAAAAATCTCACCATAGAATTGCGAAGTATGCTTCGTTGCCAGCCGATAAACGCGGCGCTTGCTATGCATGCAAGCAAAACAACCGCTATAAACTTATGTTTTACAGCCATCGTTTTTCCTTCTGATTCTCTATCGACGGTATAATATATTGAGTTTAATAGTTATCGGCTTGGCAAATACATAAAACCGTGTAAAATGGCGTAAAAGTTAAGGTTTATCGGGTCGGCAGCGAAGTGCACCCGCTAAGCGGTTTGAGCAACATAAATAAAAAAGGGTAACTAAACCTCCACAAATGGAGTTCTTCGACCTTGTTCCGACCGCACTTGCTGGCAAAGAGATAACTAGAGAAGAACTCAGAGAATTCCCAATTTTCGTAGATATGCGAAAAGACAGACGTTTTCCACAGTATAGAAATAAAAAGAAAACTTTAGGAGCGAAGACAAAGGGAAAGACAACCAAGAAATTAAGGAAAGCTAAAAAAACATCTTCCAAGCGAAAACTTTAAAGCCGCACCTAAAGTGAAACGCACCATTGAATTCCGTGATGTCTCTGAGTAACTAACCCCAAGATGTTCTCCTCCCAAAGCTGCGTGAAACGTACCCTAGGTACGAAAGCAATTCTACGCCCTTTTTAGCACCTGTCAAGACCGAATTAAAACCACTTTTTAACGACAACTCTCTCGCATTTATCCCTCGAAGCGAAGCGCAGATCCTCGATTGCTGCTCACTTTATCCGCTATCGGGGACCCATATTATAAATTTTTTTCTAAATTCCCACAACCTTTTTCCGGCCTTGATTAGAAATAAACTCCCCGCGAAGCTTGTGCCTTAGGTGCGGCTCCACAATTTTGCTTTTTGCATTTTGATTTTTAATTTATCTTCCCTTTCCGCAATACGCCATACGCACGACTCAATACGGAAAAAATTTTCCAATTTTTTCAAACGTTTTGCACCAACTTTTGAATATTTCCATACTTTTTTCGAACATTTCTATACTTTTTTCGAACGTTTTCGAATGTTTTCAATCATATACTCATAAACCAGCGCCGTTGCCCCCTTTCGAGCCATTTTAGGTAGTGACACCCTTCCATTTTTCACGATTTTTCTTTACCCATCTTGCCTAAGCTCACCCTTTTAACACCGCGTTTTTCCACCCAAAAGACGGGTTTGAAGCAGATTTTATTTTATGAAAAACCTTGTATAGTGGGCGTTTTTCGCTAAAATAGAACTGTTTTACGGGGCGTGGCGCAGTTTGGCTAGCGCACTTGCATGGGGTGCAAGGGGTCGCAGGTTCGAGTCCTGTCGCCCCGATTTTTGGCCCGCCATAAACGAAGTATTGTAAAGCAGTTATAACGCCAAGAGATGTCTATCATCCCTGTAGATTCTTAATCCACATCAGCTTGTTTTCAAAATCCAGAACCATTACGGTATCTTGAAAATACTGCATCCCCAGTAATCCCTGGCAGTTCTCCACAAGCGGACTAGTGTTTGGGAAAACCGAAATTTCCGCATTGTTGACTGTTCTTTTTCCCATCTCAAGTTTCGCAATAATACCCCGCTTACAGGGTAGCCGTCCAATGTACGGGTATAAGTCTCTGCCGTTCTTGAGCTTAACGTTCCGGATTTTCTCACGCATCTTTTCCCACAGCTCTTGCCGAATCGCTAGTCCTCTTCCGCTGCCGGTATCAAGCTGCAGCTCAATCTCCTCTCTAAAAACAGGAATATTCACGAAAAGAAAAGCATTACCGCGAGCGTCTTCTTTGATTGAAAACGGGTATTTTTCCCACAGGTTCAGATCGCCCGGCTCAAAAGATTCATTATATGAAAACTCCGCTTCTTTCCTAATGTTGTCGAACATAACGTATTTGAATGCCTGCAGCGCTGGCAATCCTACTATGATGGAATTGTCTTTGATATTATCCTGAGCAATTGACAATCCGAAGAATTTTGGCTTTAAGTGTCGCTGCAGATATAAGCAAGGCCAATCAACTAATGCCGCATTTCCTATTTGTAATTCAGGAAGGTGGCAAAGTCCCAAATCATAACCGTTCAAACCCCTTGTGCCGGTTTGCATCGGGTAAATTGATAGCTGATTGTCCAAGACGTGGATATCTTTAATAAAGATAGATTGCGAAGCCCCTGTATCTAACACAACAGGATAATTCTTTCCGCCGTTTCCTATTCTGCCCTCAACAACCATAAAACGTCTCGTAGAATACAACCTGTGGTATTTAACGCGGCAAGGCTCAGCCTGCTCTATCCGGCTTTTTATTTCCCAAAAGTAATCTCGCCTTCCGTCATTCCTTGTTATAACTTCTATTGAGTATGGTCCATCATTTGGGTCTATCAGATGTGTATCCGCCCTGTTTTCGAGACTTTCGGTATTCACCGCCATAAAGCCAGGAGGATAGCTGGAACATCCCGCAATGGTTCCCAAACCCAAGGCCAGCAATATAACCAATAATCTTTTATGCACTGATTCAATTCCTCTGTAATAACCTGGTGTGGGCCAATGCCCTGTCGCTTCCTCCAAAGGTAATTAAGTGTCAAAGTTAACAGGGGCTTTGTCTGAAAGTTCCCCACCCCTATGTGGCTTATTGTATCATTTTGCACCTTTTATGTCAAGTTTTGATTGTCCTATAGCGGCTGATTTGACGTTATCTTAAGCAGTTGAATTCTTCCGGCATTCCTGTTATGTTAAGCCCTGTTTATTATTAGAATTCTGCAAAAGGCGAATAAATTGAAGATAATAGTTGCGATGGATTCGTTTAAATCGAGTATCAGTTCAGTTTGTGCCTGTAAGATTGTAAAAGACACTTTAAAGTCGATTTATCCGGATTTTAAGATTGTCGCTATTCCAATGGCTGACGGTGGAGAAGGAACAGCAGAGGCAATGATGGCTGCACGCGGAGGAGAATGGATTGAGATACAAACTATGGGGCCATTACCGGAAATGCAGGTAAGTGCCGGGTTTGCATTTTTCCCGGATACGAAGATTGCTTTGGTGGAAATGGCAAAGGCAAGCGGCCTAGAGCTGTTGAGTTCGGAACAAACCAATCCCCTCAAAACAACCACCTTTGGGACAGGACAGCTCATTCGGGCAGCTTCTGATTATGGTGCTGACAAGGTTCTGCTGGCTGTCGGCGGCAGTGCCACCGTAGATGGCGGAGTTGGTGCAGCTCAGGCGTTGGGATGGAAGTTTCTGGATTCAAATGGCGACAGAATCGGTTTTGGCGGCGGTCAGTTGGAATACATTGATAAAATAATCAGGCCTGATGAGCTGAATTTGCCGGAGATTGAGGTTCTATGTGATGTTGACAATCCGCTTTGCGGTGAAAACGGGGCTGCCAGGGTATTTGCTCCGCAAAAAGGCGCCACTGCTGAAATGGTCAAACAACTCGAATTCGGATTAGCTCACCTTGCCGAGGTTGTTAAAAAACAATTAGGAAGACAAATAGACAAAATCCCGGGAAGCGGTGCGGCAGGAGGACTGTCAGCAGGTGCGATTGCCTTTGTGGACGCAAAGCTGGTTAGTGGAGTAGAGACAATTATACGAGAAAGCCGATTAGCAGAAGAAATCAGCGATGCAGACTGGGTAATTACAGGTGAGGGGCGATTCGATTCGCAATCGCTGCGGGGTAAAGTCGTGTCCGGCGTAACAAAAACCGCTATGCAAAACCAGGTAAAGGTTGCAGTTATAGCTGGAAGGATTGAGCTGTCGGAACAACAGTGGCGGGATTTTGGAATTGCGGAAGCGATTGGGATGTCGGGGGAAAAAATGAAGCTGGATTATGCGATTGCGAATACACGAAATTTATTGGCTGAGGCGACGAGGAAATTCGCGCAAATACATTTCAAATAAGGAGTTACCAATTCCAAGGCTTCAAAAAAACGGGGTGTTAAAATGGGCGTATTAGGCAAGATGGGTAAAGAAAATTTGTCAAAAATGGGAGGGAGGCATTTCGTAAAATGCGTCGAAGACCCCCAACGGCGCAATTATATTAACAAACGTTCAAAAATATTCAAAAACGTTCAAAAACTGTATACAAATATTCAAAAAACTACATACAAACATATAAAAACTGTATAGAAACGTTTGAAAAAATTGGACAAATTTAGACACCTCTGGGCAGAGGCAAAAATCCCAAGAAACAAGCATCAAATTTCAAATAAATTACAATTACCAAGACACGAAATTCAAAACATAAAATTAGATGCAGGTTGCCTAAGTTAATGAGAGATTTTCGTACTCAAAGAAATTGGCCACGAAGACACGAAGACACGAAGACACGAAGAAAATTTAACCACAGATTTACACCCTACTTCGCTCAAGGAGCTACGCAGGGCAGGCTTTTTTTTGACACGGATTACGCTGAAGACGCAGAGTTTTAGTCAGCTTTGTATACTCTGGCAGGTCCCTTCTCGATGTGAACATCTGCGAAAACCCTGCCTGCGTCCACCGGGTCATTTTGCAATGCCCCATTTGTGAAGCTGACTAAAAAGGGATTGAATATCTTGAATTGATAGGATTGACGCGGATTTTTTGTTTATGATGATTTTTCAATGATGGCGATTTCGTTGTGGGGAAGAATTTCAGTAGGTGGCAATGCCACATAGCGCAAAACAACAAATCGAAATACAATACCTAAGATACTTAGGTATTCTTTTCTTAGTTCCAATGGTATAGGGTTAAATATTTTTTGACGCTGATTGCGCATGGTTTTTTAGATGCAGATTAACACGAACTGAAACGCGGATTAATATAGATTTTTGGTATTGACAAGGACTGAAAAAGAATTTAGGATACGGGTCCCCGACAGAGAAGCAAGCGGGCAACAATCGAGGATCTTCGCTGCGCTACGAGGGTAAAATTGGGTGAGCAACGGCGGAGAAAAAGCATCGCGGGGATTGTTTTTTAATCATTGATTACGCAGATTACATAGGAAATTTTGGTGTTGTAAAAGGATGCGGTTTGGGTAGAATTTACATCATGAAACAGACAAGAGCATCTCACGGGGTAAAGGAATTGTGACAGAATGAAAACAAAGAATTACAAAACCATTAAGGATTTGGTTTTTGATGTCATTAAGCAGACGAAGGGCTTGGTGGATTACGAAACAGCTACAAAGGCGGTGAAGAAGCATTTTCCCAGAAGTGCGTGGAAGGAATCGCACTGGGCGTATTACCGCAGTCAGATTACCAGTGGGATTGGGCGTTACAGGGACGAGTTTCCTGAGAAGATAAAAGTTAATCTCCAGAGAGGTATGGGAAAATTAAAAGGGAGGCCAAGAAGGACATCGAGGATTGTTTTACAGAAAAAGGAAAGAGAGACGAAGGAGGATAAGGTAAAGCGAATTGGCGATGAGATTTTAGGGCACGCACGGTTTGTAATTGGAGTAGCATCAAGAAACGACGAACAGACGCGTTTTAAACTTAATCGATGGGTATATGCAAGGTTGATGCAAGATGAAATTAGGGAAAAGCGACCTGTGAAACAGGCACTGTGGGATTCGGGGACAAGGGCATGCCAAAAGTGCGGACAAAAATTTAAGAGTATCAAGGGAGTGGAGATTCACAGGAAAGACAGTAGCAAGATTTATTCCGTCGAGAATTGTCAATTGCTCTGTAGAGAATGCCACCAGAAATAGTAAAGGTGTGGCAAATATGCCCGACAGAGATGTTAAGACAATACGGGATTTGATTTATTATCAATACGACAAGATTATAGCGCGGAGGGCGTTTGGGTAACAGATGGGAAAGATGTGGAGGGGATTTTCAATTTTCGATTTACAATTTGGGATAAATTTTAAGCAATCCTCACGCCTGTACCCCCGGCCAGAGGCCGAGGCTATATACGCCGCCGACAAAGTCGACGGTTTCGGGATTTTCGAAGTCTGGGAAAAAGAAAAGCAATCCTCGCGTGGGCAACCCCCAATGTAAAATTGGGGGCTAACCGAGGTACAAACCGGTAACATAGGTTACAGAACATGCCAAGTACATGGGTAACAGTT
>CAZCIR010000023.1:0-36629 GCA_964499145.1 uncultured Pirellulales bacterium
CTATCGTGGTAACTACGGGATTTTGGGGTATTTTGGAAAAAATCAGAATTTTTTATCAATATTTAACCCACCTGCTACGTCCTTAACTAAAAAAGATGCTTGCTTATTTTGTCTGGTCGGTGAGAGGCAAATAAAATGAAGGCCTAGCCGTTGACACTGAAGTTGGCGGCTACGCCCTCACCGATGAAAAAAAGTATTGTTTTTAGCTCCCGCGGCAAAAAACCTCTGTCTGCCCTCGAATGTCTTAGTCGGGGGTTAATTTAGGCAACTCGCCCCCGGCGTCCCGAGCGCATCCGAGGGATCTACCCAAATATTTCTCTTACTGTACGCCGTACGCTGAACGCTGCACGCTAATTTCATTTTTCTGAAATTTTCCAATTTTTTCAAACGTTTTGCACCAACTTTCGAATATTTCTACTCATTTTTTGTCTATTTCTATACAATTTTCGATCGTTTCTATATGGTTTTCGAACGTTTTCCAATATTTTCCATCATATGCTCATAAACCAGCGCCGTTACCCCCTTTCGAGCCGTTTTACGAACTTAAAAAACCCCGAAATGCCCTTATTCTGGAACCGCTACCCCCATTTTTGACCCAAAAACCCACATCCCCCCAAAAAAATGAAATTAATTCATCCCCCTCACAATTTTTAATTTTAATTATTTTGCAGTTTTGTAGGAGTACTTATATGACACAGGACAGCCAACGCCCAAAGCAAATCCTTTTTTGCAACCACTTTTGTTTCATACCTTTCATTTATCGGTATAAGATGAACATTTTGTTCCGTGCTTCTTATGAGTTTGCAAGTGACTCCTATTTGTTTTGAAAGACGTACAACCCCTATTTGCCCCTGTGCCGCCGGCACCGATGGGCTTAATATTACAACGTCGCCATCGTTTATCCTGGGCGACATACTATCACCATCAATATGTAGCGCAAAACTATCGGGAAACAGCTCAAAAACCTCTTCACACTGGACAAATTCCACTATTTCATTCTGCTCTTGGCCGCTAACCTGAATCAAATTTGCCTGCCACTTTTCAATACCTTCCACTAATGGTAAAGCCTGCAAATCAATCGACACCTTACCGTCAGCAGATGAAAGAATCGTTTTACCGATATGTTTTTTCACCAGTTCATCAAGCTCGGTAACAGCCTGCTTCGGCTTTGGTAGAATCTCTTTGTCCCAAAAATGAATAATGCCGGCGGCTGTTCTGCCGAGCACTGGTATCCAGCTGGGCCGAGCCGATTTAACCGGATGTATTTCCGGATAAATTTCTTTTTCAAAGACTTTTTTCTCGCATAGCAACTCAAAAAAGGCTGAAATCGGTTCTTCCCACTTAGGGTTCACCTTTAATAAGTTATCTAATTTTTGAAAAAGCGACTTATTTGACCCAAATGTGAATATTTCAGGCTCCTTTATGTCTGTTTTTGGTGTTTTTTTGCCGGTTAACAACCAATTCAAATCAGCCCCTGTGACCTCAGAGATTTTAAGCAGTATTTTGAGCGAAGGAATACGGTTATTTTCGTAATAGTTGTATGTAGAAGCACTTATGCCTAAAGATCGGGCGAATTTGCTTTTACCACGAATGCCTGAATGTTGCTCTCGAAGATGTATGATTCGTTCGATTATCGCCTTTTCGTCAAATATTTTCATAATATTACAAAAAAGAAGATATTTTTCTTGCAATAGTTCGCATATGCGATAGATTTCTATGAAAGTTTATTCTATGGATATAAAGTTTAGGCACAAATACGAATTTTGTCAATAAGGAGATTATAAAAAATGACAAAATCTGAAAGAAAAATGAAGAAGGGGTCAATGCAAGCAAAAAGAGAGAAAAAAACCCAAAAAACCATACAAATCCAAACAAAAGCAGCTGAATATACAGACTGCCTTTTAGAATTACATAAGCTGCAAGGAACATTACTGACCAGGTTAAAGAGAGAAGTTTAGGCAGATTAGACGGATGCTTACAGAGATTGAATTAAATTTTCAGCCAAAGAACTGTTTACGCATAAGCGAATATTAGCTTTTTATAGATTTGAGATAACAAATTTTTTAATTTTCGTAAATGCGAAAGAGTATTATTTGTAAATTAAATAAAATGAAGAATCTGGTGAATAAAAATTTCATAAAACTGCTTAAACGGGGGCAACGGCGCTAGTTTATTAGCAAACGTTCAAAAATATTCGAAAACGTTCAAAAACCATACAGAGACATTCAAAAAAGTATATTTGAAAACTATGAAATATATAAAAGCTGATATGAAATATTCTAAAATTTCACAATAGATATTCGATACCGGGTGCTGGGATGCTCGTGGCGGATTTTGAGTTGAACAACTTAAAAAAATTTCAAAGATGTAGACCAAAGGTAATATCCAAGGTACTTAGGTTTTCTTGAATTTTAGTTTCTTTAATTAGGAGACTTATCATTTTCCTGAGTAAAGCTGTTATATTAAAGTAGCAGAGAGGGCAGGGAGGATTTCACTTGATTTTTTTCGTCAGGTATGGTATAATTATGTGGTCTTGGGGATATGTGCGATAAGGATTACGGGAGCCAAGATATGAAAAAGTGGATGGTTTTAATTGCAATTCTTTTTCCTGCGACGATAACCTACGCTAATCCAACGGCTATGCCCAATCCATTGAGCTGGGTAAAGGCCGTCATTTTTTACGGTTCGTGCTTCGGAGTAGAGGTTCTGCTCATCACAACCATATTATTCTTCTGCCATATGGCAGTTGTTCCATCACTGATAGTGTTATTTATAGGTAACATTTTGATGTATTTTTTTATATTTCGGCCGGTTCTTTCGGCAACAGGGAACGTGCTTACCTCCGAGGTGGTGATAATTACGGTCGAGGGAACTTTTATAAAAATACTAAGCTCGTTCGATTCCTTTCGATTGGATGATTTCAAGGGATTGAAATGGATAACCGCATTTATAATCGCAATGGTGGGCAATTTGCTGTCATACTATTCAGGCATTGTAATTGTCGGTTGATTATCGGTGGAGTTTTTAGTGTTAAGCTTTGAGTTGGAACTGATTAGCGGGAATATTATCCCTGATTGTGGGTGGGAAATAAAGAGACCGCAAAAGTCAAAAACATTGCTAATATTATTTTCAGCCGGGATCTGTTCATAATTTTCATCAGCCTTTTCTATAATTACTCTCTTTTTCACTACTAAATTCTTATTTTTCATCCTAATTAATTGTATCATTTTCTAATTTCCCATTTTCTATGATTCTCATCAATATGTTTAAAACGCCAATGGTCAAAGATTTTTTCGGGAACGTACATGGTGATTTTATTCGGATCGAAGGTGATAGTATATTCACATTCGGTATATGGAAGAACTTTGCCGGAGCGAGTGCCGTGTAGAATAGGACATGAATACAAGTTTGACCTTTCCGGTAGAAAACCAGTTGAAACCATTTCCTCCAGACTTGTTGGCAACTTACCATACTTAGCTACGTATGATGAGATAGCACTACTAAATTTCATCCTCTTGACCCTGGAAGCTTCTTCCCAAAGTATGCTGGGCTTTAAGAAATAATTCCAGAATAGATATGAAAGGAGAACTATAATAACTATTGTTAAAATAATTACTGGTAAAATGATTTTCTTAAATTTCATATTTTAAAACCCATAATTCATCGTATAACTGCTGTCTTTTCGGTATGTATCAACAAATATTTTTCATCAGCCTTTACTGATTTATCAAAGTAAATTTGCCCAACCGATTATTATTTGTCTATCAGACTGTTCTGGAAGTCATATCGCTGTTTTTATATCTGTAATGAGCCATCCACACAACTACATTTATACCGGATAAACGAGCATCTGTCAATACGGTAATTGTGCTGCTTGACAAACGGAAAGCAATGTTGTTAGAATCTTTCTTTCGATTACTATTATATTAACTTAACAGACTGGAGAAAATCATGGCCAAAGCAACAGCACGTCACATCTTAGTCGAAACAAAAGACCAATGCGAAGAGATAAAGAAACAAATCGAAGATGGGGCCGACTTTGCGGAACTGGCGAAGGAACACTCCAAGTGCCCATCCGGTAAAGAGGGAGGAGAGCTGGGGGAATTTACGCCTGGACAAATGGTCGAAGAATTCGATGAAGTTATCTTCGGAGCAGAGGTTGGAAAGATTCACGGCCCTATAGAGACACAGTTCGGTTTTCACCTGGTTGAAATTACCAGCAGAACCTAATAATGAAAATGAGGGTTGCGGGGAGTACACTGAAAATCAATTCGCATCTCGTTGATTGCAGCCGAGAGTTTCACAGTGGCCGAAGTATATAGGCATAAAAGATGAATTTCGGGGTGACGCGGAAGAAGCAGGATGAACTCGAGAAAAGAATGGCGGCGCTGGGACTGCGTGAAGCGGACCTAGAGGAGAAATATATTCGTTCATCAGGGCCGGGCGGACAGAACGTAAATAAGACGGCCAGCTGCGTTTACCTTAAGCATATCCGAAGCGGGCTGGAAGTTAAGATGCAGCGCGAGCGGTCGCAGGGGCTGAACCGCTATTATGCACGAAAACGCCTGTGCGAGCTGCTCGAAGAGCAAAAAACAGACGGTAAAAGCCCGGCGGCATTAAAGGCTGAGAAGATTCGGAAACAGAAACAACGCCGTAAACGTCGAAGCAAAGCAAAGAGAAAAATTCGCAGGAACAAGGATTAGTTTGGAGTAGTTTGTGGCAATTGTGGACAAGGATTTGAAAAACAAGACGCTCAGCGAGCTCGAGGATATAGTCGAAGATTCTGACCAAAAGAAATACCTGGCCAAATACATTTTCACGTTTATTCACTGCAAGGGCGCCGCTGATATATCAGATATAAGCACATTAAGCAAAACCTTTCGGGTAGAGCTGGTGAGGCAGGGACACTATATCTCTCATCTGAAAACGGCGCGGAAACTTGCCGATTCGGAGGGGACAAAAAAATATCTTTTCGAGTTAAGCGACGGCGAGCGAATCGAAACAGTGCTTTTGTTTGACGGCAAACGCAAAACGCTGTGCGTTTCGACACAGGCGGGATGTTCGATGAACTGCGAATTTTGCGCAACTGCGAAACTGAAATTTAAGAGAAACCTTACAGCGGCGGAGATAGTCGAGCAGGTGAACGTCATCGAAGAAGACAGCGGCAAGATAAACAACGTTGTTTATATGGGGATGGGTGAACCGCTGCAGAATTACGAGGCGGTTCTGAAATCCGTGCGGATACTGAATCACCCGGACGGAAAAAATATCGGTATTCGACACCTGACAATCAGCACGTGCGGAGATGCGGAGGGCATTCGAAAGCTGGCGAACGAAGATATTCGTCCGCGATTAGCGGTATCGCTGAATGCGCCGGTCGATGAGCTGAGAAGCAGGATTATGGCCATCAATAAAAAGTACCCTATTGCAGGACTATTCGCGGCAGTGAAGGACTACCAGAAAAAGACAGGTGAACGCGTGACTTTCGAATATGTGCTGATAAAAGGATTAAACGATTCGAAACTGCACGCTCAAATGTTAGCCAGATTGGTGCGGCAGGCGAAATGTAATGTGAATCTTATCGAGTATAATCCTCATCCACATTGCCGGTACGAGGCGAGCGACAGGGAAGCGATAAAACGGTTTACGCACGTGCTGGAGGAGGCAGGCGTTGAAACAACCATCCGTTTTAAGAAAGGGCGCAAAATAAAGGCAGCATGCGGGCAGCTGGGGGCCGACCTGGTCAAGATGTAACGCTGCCGGCCTTCGACTTTAAACAACAGGTCAAATATCACTTGACTAATCAGGTCTGCGTTCATACACTCATCTCTTTATTTAATCGGTATTCAGGAAATTTTTCCGAATGGAAGAGGCAATTACAAAAGCAGGTGCCCTGATTGAGGCGATGGAGTATATCCGGCAGTTTCGCGGCAAAATAGTAGTCGTGAAATTAGGCGGCAGCATTCTCGACGAGACGTGTATGCAAAAGAAGCTGTTAACGGATATAGCGTTTATGGCGACGGTCGGGATACGGCCGATTATCGTGCACGGCGGCGGAAAGGCAATTACAAAGGCGATGAACGAGGTCGGCCTTGAAGCGGTCTGGGTGCAGGGACTGCGATATACCGATGAGCGGACGCTGACAATAGTCGAGCATACGCTTGCGCATAAAGTTAATACGCCAATCTGCGAGACGCTCGGTGAGCTGAAGTGTAAAACGATGGGACTGCATTCGCTGAGCAGCTGTGTATTGTTTGCGGAGGTCCTGCGATTGGCCGGTGAAAACGGACGAAAAGTCGACCTTGGATTGGTCGGCGAGGTTACCGAAGTAAGTTCGGAGCTGTTAAAGACGCTTTGTGCCGACGGGATTATACCTGTGATTGCGTCGGTGGCGAAAGACCGGACGGGCGGAAGATTAAACGTCAACGCCGACAGCGCAGCGGGCAAGGTCGCAGGAGGGGTAAGCGCCGAGAAGCTCGTCGTAGTGAGCGATACGCACGGCATACGAAGGGACATCAACGACCCTGAAAGTAGGGTGTCGAGTCTTAATGAGTCACAAATTAAGGAGATGATTGACGCCGAGATTATCGGCGACGCGATGCTGCCAAAGGTCGAGGCGTGTCTGAAGGCGCTTGAGGTGGGTGTCAAGAAGACGCATATTATCGACGGCAGGATTCCTCATTCGCTGCTGTTGGAGATTTATACCGACAAGGGAATCGGAACGCAGATAATAAAGAATTAAGAATTGAGATTGCCTCGTCCGCCTTTGGCGGACTCGCAATTACTGACAGTGAGATGTGAATTATGACTACGAAAGAGACCATCGATTTATTTGATAAATATGTTATCGGCAATTATCCGCGTGTGAAGCGCGTGATTGTCAAGGGTGAGGGCTGTTACTGCTTCGACGCAGATGGCAAAAAAATCCTCGATATGTTCCCGGGCTGGGCAGTTAGCGGGATAGGTCACTGCCATCCGAAGGTTGTTGCGGCGATTCGCAAACAGGCGGGCGAACTACTACATATCGATAATACTCTGTACTCTGAGCCGCAGGGTGTATTGGCGAAGCTTCTAAGCGAGCGGGCATTCGGCGGAAAGAGTTTTTTCTGCAACAGCGGGGCCGAGGCGAACGAGGCAGCGATGAAGCTGGCACGGCTGTATACAACGAGTGAGAAATATAAATTTATCACGGCTGAGGGCAGCTTCCACGGGCGAACATTTGCGACAATGACTGCAACAGCACAGCCGAAGCACCATGAAGGTCTGCTGCCGCTGCTGCCGGGATTTGTTTACGTGCCGTTCAATGACATCAAGGCGCTGGAGTCGGCTTTCGACGATGAGGTTGCGGCGATTATGGTTGAGCCGATTCAGGGTGAAGGCGGTATAAATGTCGCTACTGCGGAATATCTACAGGCGATTCGGCGTCTGTGTGATGAAAAGGGAGCGGTTGTGATTTTCGATGAGGTGCAAACGGGAATCGGGCGCACCGGCAAATGGTTCGCATATCAGCACTTCGATGTCGAGCCGGACATTATGACAATGGCGAAGGCGCTCGGCGGCGGTATGGCGATAGGGGCTATGATGGCCAAAGAGGAAGTGGCGGCGAAGCTGGTTCCGGGTAAACATGCATCGACATTCGGCGGCAACGCCATAGCGTGCGCGGCGGCAATTGCAGTTATCGAAGCGATAGAAGAAGATAATCTGCTGGAAAATGCGGTGCAGGTCGGCCGATATGCAAAAGAAAAACTCGAACAACTAAAAGAGAAACACCCTATTATAGACCATGTTCGCGGTATTGGTTTGATGATAGGCGTTCAATTGACAGGCCCGGGCAAAGAGATAGCTGATAAATGTTTAGAGAAAAACCTGAGGATAAACTGCACTCAAGGCAGCGTTCTGCGGTTTATGCCGCCGATGATTGTTAATAAAGAAGAAATCGATAAGGCGATTGATATTCTTGATAGTGTCCTGACTGAAAGCGGAAAATGAAAAATTTTCTCTCAATAATCGATTGTTCGACGGAAGAATTGAACACTCTGCTTGACTTAAGCACCTCTCTCAAGAAATTGTATAAAAGCGGTGGACGGGATTTGTGTCTGGCGGGCAAGGTGCTGGCAATGCTTTTCGAGAAGCCGAGCCTGCGGACGCGAATCAGCTTCCACGTTGCAATGACAGACCTCGGCGGCAGCGCGATTTACGTAAAGCCGGAAGATATCGGCGGAATCGGCAAGCGCGAGCCGGTCAAGGATATGGCAAGGGTCCTCAGCCGATATGTGGACGGCATAATGGCACGGACGTTCGAGCACAGCGTTGTTGTCGAACTGGCGGAATTTGCGACGGTGCCGGTGATAAACGCGCTTACGGACTGGTCTCATCCCTGCCAAGCGATGGCGGACGTGCTGACGATAAAAGAGCATCTCGGCCGATTAGACGGCGTTAAGGTTGCGTATATCGGGGATGGTAATAATGTGGCCCGGTCTCTGGCGTTTGGATCGGCAAAACTGGGGATGAAAATGGTTATTGCGGTACCGGCTGGTTATGAACTCGACGACGAGACAATAAAAACAGCTAATCAAATATCAGCGGAGAGCGTTCAGCAGGTAAATAAGCCGGAACAGGCCGTTGGCGGCGCTGATATTATTTACACCGATACCTGGGTGAGTATGGGCCAGGAGGATGAAAAGAAAAAACGTATCGAAGATTTCAAGGGTTTTCAGGTCGACACAAAGTTAGTCAAATTGGCACCCAACGCCAAGATTATGCACTGCTTGCCGGCTAATCGTGGCTTGGAAATCGGCGATGAGGTTGTCGAGTCGCCTAACTCGATTATCTTTGACCAGTCCGAAAACCGCCTGCACTTCCAGCGTGCACTGCTAAAGAAACTACTGAGCTGATGTAATACTGATTCGATGGAACGAAAAATTCTGGTAGCTACTACAAATCCAGGGAAGATTGCCGAGCTGAGGGCGATGCTGGATTTAGATGTCGAATGGGTCGGACTTGCGGAGTTTCCAAATATAAATGAAGTAAAAGAGGACGGTGAAACGTTCGCAGAGAATGCACGCAAAAAAGCTGTCGGTTACGCTAAGCAGACAGGGCTTTGGACGCTGGCTGACGATTCAGGACTGATGGTCGATGCACTTGGCGGTCAGCCGGGAGTGAAAAGTGCGAGATTTTCAGGTGCAAAAGAAAAAAACAGAACGCTGCTCGACCATAAGAATATGGCCAAGGTGCTGACACTGCTTGAGGCAGTGCCGAAGGAAAAACGAACGGCGAGGTTCGTTTGCCATTTGTGCCTGGCAAGTCCTGAGAGGATTTTGATTGAGACGGAAGGAAAACTCGAGGGATTCATTGCTGAAAAGGAAGCCGGGACCAACGGGTTCGGCTATGACCCGATTTTCTTTGTGCCGCATTTGAATAAAACCGTAGCGCAATTGACCCGCGAAGAAAAAAACGCAATTTCTCATCGCGGCAATGCTATTCGAGAATTAAAACCACTGCTGGAGAAGCTTTTATGGACGGGCTGAGAAGGGGGAAATTGATTTTTTCTTGACAGTTCTGCAATCTGTTTGTATTTGTCCATTTTTAAGCTAAACATTGCTTTGAGAAAAATAAAAAGATATAATCTGGTTAGCTGATATACTTACCAATTTATTTAAACTGTATCCTAATGGAGACCCGCAATAAAACAATACAAAAGGTTTTCTGGTGGGTGCTGTTATCAGCTATCTTAATTGCTATTGTGGAGGCACGCGGTGGGGTAGAAATAGAAACAAAAACAGAGTTACCGAGAAGGGGACTGCTGAGAAGAATACCTTCTTGCGATGTTATTTTTCGCGAAATACAAAGTTCGATCGAACAAAGCATAGAAGAACCACTTCTTCGCAAGGCTGTAAGATTTCATAAAGATGGAAATGTGCTCTTTGTTTATTTACATCCTGCAGGTACACCGTTAGAGTTTTATTACAGCCCTGAAAAGAAGTTAACTGCGTACGCAAAAACATCGGGAGCAGGTCCGGGTTTTCATGCTTTTGTTGTTGAATTGCTTAAAAATATCGAAGGAAAATGTGGATTCGAATGGCGATGGGATGTCTTTAGTGAGTCGAAATATTATCAGATTGGGGATTTTAGTGCACTGCAACATGATATGGCTGTATTACTTAAAGCAATTTCAAATCATATCTCAAAATATGAAGAAGGAGTAACAACTTTTTCATTGAACTGGCCAATTAATTATCCTTATCCGATAGAAAAGTGTTTTACTGTCTATCCAAAAGGAAAGTTATCTAAAGAATGGTTTTCTGCACTCGCTGACGCCAATGAACAAATTGTCAAAACGATAGCTGCTGAATATTATCCATGGTGGGACAAAGAACTAAACGCGCGTTTTTGGTGCAATTATGGATTAGTTCTCTGCTGGTTTGAGATACCCTGGCATGTTCCCAACAATGACCAAGAAGAGCAAATGTATCAGCTTGCTATCGATTGCTTCAAAAAGGCAAAAGAAATCAATCCCGATATTGAACTTCCGGTTCAGGAAATTGAAGAATTAAAAAATTTGATTAATAGGGCCCACGCCGGGGATTTCGATGTCGTTCCAAAAGTTGATGGTATAGGTTTTAGGCAACATTTAATGAAATTCAAGGGTACAGGTGCATGGACAATTGAAATACCTGGTTACTACTATATAACAGAGCAGGACGAAGGACAAACTGTTGTTTTCTGGTTTGCAGACCGTGCGGTTCATTTTAGCTCGCTTCAAATTGAGCCTGAAAAAGGAAAGGTTTTTACAAAAGATGATATTTTAGATCAATATGATTCAGATAAGTCTAATGACAAGGAAATCATAGAATTCGAGAAAGATTATCTTAAAGGACGTGCAGAAATCAGCTTAATAGAAGAAAATGACGAAAAATATCTGCAATTAACTGGACGTATGGCCTGCGGCAGCGGCGGTAATACACTTGCAATAATAATTATAACCAGTATGAATCTTAAAGATAAAGATTGGATGGTTTCTACATTTAAAAGTGTTTCTTATCCGGAGCCTAAACCATAAAGGGTGGCAACAATCAGCGATCAAAACCGTTTTCCCTTGACTTTTGGTATCTCTGTTTGTATTTGTCCATTTCCAAATTTTGTTAAGGAACGGCCGACTAATACTCGATAAAAGGGTATTTAGTAATTTAAAAACAAGTTTTATTATGCCAAAATCCAATAATAAGAAATCTTTGGTGATTGTGGAATCGCCGGCGAAGGCGAGAACGATAAATAAATATTTAGGCTCGGGATTCGAAGTAAAAGCATCAATGGGACACGTACGAGACCTGCCTTCGAAGGGCCTTAGCATTAATATAGAAAATGATTTTGAGCCGACCTACGAGATAACCAAGGGCAGGAAACGGACAGTAATGTCCCTGAAGGCGGCAGCGAGGCAATGCCGGGACCTTTATCTGGCAACGGACCTCGACCGTGAGGGCGAAGCAATCGCCTGGCACCTGGCACAGGTTTTGGGGGTGCCTGAAGAGAGAACCTACCGCGTGATTTTCAATGCTATAACGCAATCGGCGATAAAGCAGGCCTTCGATAAGCCGGGCAGAATTGATATGGACAAGGTTATGGCACAGCAGGCGAGGCGTATTCTCGACCGAATAGTCGGCTATCAGATAAGCCCTCTGCTGTGGAAAAAAATCGCCCGCGGACTTTCCGCAGGACGAGTTCAGTCTGTCGCGGTCAAAATAATTGTCGAAAGAGAGAGGCAAATCCGTGCTTTCAAGCCGAAGGAATACTGGCTTATCCCGGCGGTCTTCACATCCGATTTGCAAAGTGATTACCACCAAAAATGGCGAGATTTTAGTAAGCCAAAAACTGAAAGCGATAAGCCCCCCACCATCGTGGAACAAAACAAATGGCTTACAGAACATAATGCTTTTAAGGCGGAACTTGTCAAGATAGGTGATGAGAAATTCTCTGCGGCCACAAAAGAAGAGACAGAGAGGATATTCGGTGCATTAAAGGATGCGGAGTTTAAGATCGCCGCCGTAGAGAAGAAGGAATCGGTATCGCATCCGCCTGCTCCTTTTATAACATCGACACTTCAGCAGACGGCTGCAAATCAATTAGGCTTTGCAGCGAAAAGAACTATGCGGGTAGCGCAGCAATTGTACGAAGGTATCGATTTGGGGTCGATGGGCCGTTTGGGCCTTATTACCTATATGCGAACAGACAGCACACATCTGTCCGGTGAAGCTATAAAAGAAGTACGTAATTATATCGGCAAGCACATCGGCGAAAACTATGTGCCGGAGAAAGTGAATGTTTATGCCTCGAAGAAAGGGGCACAGCAGGCACACGAAGCCATCCGGCCGACAGATATTGACTTTACGCCGTCCGACATAAAGCAGTTCGTAACGGCCGAGCAATACAAACTCTATGACCTTGTGTGGCGGCGGTTCGTGGCGTGCCAGATGGCGTCAGCGAAGTGGGAGCAGACAACTCTGGATATCACGGCGCAGACGTCGTCCGGGCAGTGCCGGTATAGAGCCACAGGGCGGGTTCCGGTCTTTGATGGCTTCAGCAAAATCTGGGGAACTCCGTCAAATCAGCAGCGATTACCTGCTTTGAAACAAGGCCAGGATTTGGCGGTAGTGGATATAAAGGCCGAACAGCATTTTACCAAAGAACCTGCTCGATATACAGAAGGGGCCTTAGTAAAGGCCCTCGAAAAAGAGGGCATCGGTCGGCCAAGCACCTACGCATCAATTATCAGCACCGTTCAGGAGAGAGGTTACGTCGAGCAAATAGAGAAAAAATTCTTCGCCACCGACCTCGGTGAGGTGGTTACCGATAAGCTCAATGAGTACTTCCCGAGAATAATGGATATCACCTTCACCCGCCATATGGAAGAGCAATTAGACAAGATTGAAGAGCAGCACCTCGACTGGCTCGGTGTTCTGAGAGAGTTTTACGGCCCATTCAAGCAAAACCTCGAGACAGCAACGGCGGAGATGAAACATGCCAAAGCAGATGTCTCGCCCAGCGAATATAAATGCCCCGACTGTGAAAAGCCGCTGGTTTACAGATTCGGTAAAAACGGCAGGTTCCTGAGTTGTTCAGGCTACCCGCAATGCAAATTTGCCTGCCCGTGCGACAAAGATGGCAAGATGGTTGAAGAAAAGACAAGCGAGTATAAATGCCCTGTCTGCGACAAGGCGATGGTCTATAAGAGCGGCCGGTTCGGTCCATTTTTGGGCTGCAGCGATTATCCGAACTGCAAAACGATTCTTAAGATAGATAAGCAAGGAAATGTTCTTCCACCGAGAAAACCCCCTGAGCCGACTGGAATAAAGTGCTACAAGTGCAAGGAAGGCGAGCTGGTAGTGCGAGAGAGCAAAAAAGGTCCTTTCTTAGGATGCAACAGGTTTCCTAAGTGCAGAACCATCGTCAGCATTAAGCAATTGGACAATCTAAAGCAGTTGCAGTCGGCCGGTCAATGGCCACCTAAAACACCCGAGGAAGCCGACCAAATCCTTGGAAAGAAAAAATCGAAAGTTAAAATGTCGGGCAGCCCTTGAGGATAACAGAAAATATCCTTTTGTGCATCTTAACAAGTTAAAAAAAAGAAATTTTCAAACAAAATTGGTTTTTAGCTGGTATAATAATTATATCTCGTGAAGCGTATCCCAGAGGGAAAGCGAGAATTGTTACAATGGCAAAAAAAGACCAAATCAAAGTAAAGTCGCCTGAGATTGAGACGGTTGAACCGATAGGTAAACGCGTCCTGATTCGCAAAGATGAGGACAAAAAAGAAACCAAAGGGGGAATCAAACTGCCTGACAATATAGAAATCCCTACAATAACCGGCCGAATAGTATCAATCTCCGCCGAGGTTGAAAACTCTCCGGACATACCATTGTGTCAATACGACAAGGTGCTGTTTAATCCCAAAGGCGCCATACCGGTCGACTTCGAGGGCGATAATCGTCTGTTCGTAGTCGAGGTTGAAAACGTCGTCGCAGTGTTCAGAAAATCATAGTTGGTATGGCGGATTGTTCCTTACAGAAGCTGATAAGGGGAAGTATTACTATATAAAAAGCCGGAAAGTAAATTGCCCTTCCGGCTTTCTTTTTCTTTAGCGTCGTTGTGTCAACCGCTAAAGAAGCGGGGGGATAAATTCAATAGCTGCTTCTGTTGGTTAGTGCCAAAGCCAGTTATTCGCAAAGACGGCCAAGTCATTCAAGGTTATCCTACAATCACCGTCGAGGTCGGCATCAGGGCATAAAGTCATTATATACGCCGAGCCGGACTCGCTGCCGCTGTCATCATTACCATAAGCTCCGACTATAGCCCGGCGGCTCATGCCGATAGCAACGGAGGAGCCAAAATAGTCATCGGCTGCGGCATCGGAAGCGGTTAGTTTTGCTATCTCTTCCCAGTTGTCCGAATTGGGGTCATTAGGTTCAAATATATATACAGAGCCGGAACTGCTGCCATTATCATCATCGCCATAGGCGCCCACGAGGGCTCGGCCTGCGCCGATAGCAACGGAACAGCCGAAATAGTCATCGGCTGCACCATCGGAAGCGGTCAGTTTTGCTATCTGGTCCCACTTGTTAGGGTCGTTAGGGTCGAGGCCGTTAGGTTCAAATATGTATGCAGAGCCGGAGCTGTCACCATTGTCATCATCCAAACGGGCCCCTACAATCGCAAAGTAGCCGTCGGTAGAAACGGATGAGCCAAACTTGTCCAGTTTTTCACCATCTGAAGCGGTCAGCTTTTCCCACTGTATCCAGGATGTACCATCATGCTTGTATATATAGGCCGAACCGGTGAAGTTTGAAATGTCGGGATCTTCGTTAGCAGGATTGTCTCCAATGGCTCCTATGAGTGCATACTCTCCATTGATAGAAACAGAATATCCAAAGTTGTCATTGGTTGAGGTGTCCAAAGGGCCGCATAAAAACTGCAGGCCCCAATTGTTAGTGCCATCATGATGGCGATAGTATATATAAGCTGAGCCGGCATCTGATGCAAATAAATCATCAAGCCTGGCTCCGACAATAACACAATCACCGCTGATAGAAACGGACTGGCCGAACCAATCTCCAGGATCGTCTTCGTAGACCCATAGTTTTGTCTGCTGGGTCCAGTTTCCATCATTGTATTCGAAGATATAAGCGGAACCGCTGAAATCATTAGCGCCCGGTGCGCCGATAATTGCGTGATTTGTGCTGATAGAAACGGAGCCGCCAAAGTAGTCGCCGGTCTCACTGTCAGTGGCGGTTAGCTTTGCCTGCTGGGTCCAGTTTCCATCGATATACTCAAATATATATGCTGAGCCGGTGTTGTCATTATCTTTTGGTGCGCCAATGATGGCAACATTGTCATCGACAGCAATGGCAAAGCCAAACCAATCTCCTTCGCTGCCATCGGAGGCAGTGACTTCAAACGGACTGGACTCTCCGCTGTCCAGCCACTGGTTTGTAAAGATGCTGTAATCTATGAAATTCACATTAGGATCATTATCGAAATTACCGAGGATTGTAGCATGATATATAATTACCGGCCCCGGCGGTTGGGGGACATCATTCAAGTCGTACGGTGGTACGTGGTCCTCGGTCGGCAAATCAGCAATTCTATCTATGACGTTCATATCGCTTATAACCCGGCCAAAGACGCAGTATCCGACATCATTGGGGTCCTTTTGTTCATTGGGGTCTTTCCAGTCGAGGCTATTGTTGTCCACAACGTTTATATAAAACTGGGAAGTAGCAGAATCTCGGTGCAGCCCTCTTGCCATTGCGACTGTACTGCGAAGGTTTTTCAGTCCATTATTGCTTTCGTTGGGTATGGGGTCACGTGTATTAGGATCGTTCAGGTCCGTATCAAAACCGCCGCTCTGTATCGCGAAATCAGCGATTACACGGTGAAAAATCAGGCCATCATAGAAGCCCGATTTTACATACCCCATGAAGTTTCCCACTGTCAAAGGGGCATTGGCGTCAAAAAGTTCGATTACAATATCGCCAAAGTTGGTTTCCAATTTAACAGTAGGCGCTTTTGCCCAACAGGGAACGACCAGGAACAGCCCTATAACGATTGGAATCAACTTTTTCATTTTAATTCTGCTCATCCTATTTCCTTGCTTTCTTGATTGTATTTTATTGTTATTTTTTGTTACCTCTTTGTCTTTTGTCTGACGAACAACAAACTGCCCAGCCCCAATAATAAGATGGTTGCCGGCTCCGGCAACGGGATTGGAAAATCATCCGACAGCTCCGGTTGTCCTGGCGGTCCTAGTGGAGTCTGGTCCTTTTCTTTCGGCCATTTGTACCTTGGCCATATAATATAGCCTCCTCCTGCTGTTCTACTATAATCGCCGGCATGTCCGCGCAAGCTGCTGCGGCCGCCGAGCGTATTCTGTAATTGCTCCTCAAGCATAATGTCATATTCAGACCGTTCAAATACGGCAATAATTATTTTCGGCGTATCAAGATATGCAATGGTGCTGTTTGCCGTCGGGTTGCTGACATCACCTATCCAGTAAACAAAATAATAGCCGGGTTTGGGAACAGCGTTCAAAGTAACCTCTTCATTGAGGTTGAAGTAATGAACCCCCGTCGCCGGACTTACCTCGCCCCCCTGGGAAGGTGTTTGTTGAAGCAAAAGCACGGTGCCGTCCGCCCATGGCTGCCGTTCTGTAAAAGATTTCGAAGCAGTATCCCGGCAATACGCCGGCTCAAGCAGGCCATATAAGACAACCGCAAGGGCTAACATTATACCCTGCCATCCAATTAATTTTGAGTGATTTTGCTTCATCATCCCCCTAATCTCGCTGTTAATTTAATTGTGCGAACGGGTTCTGTACGACCGAACATATTCTCTTCGTTTTGCAAGAAGTATTGCGCCACCGAGGCCAAGTAAAGCTAATGTGCAGGGTTCAGGGTTATTAGCTGGAATGGGGAAATCGTCTTCGGCTCGTACCACCATATATTTACCTTTAACCCAGTCCTCGGTGCTGCTGAATATCAAAAACCACGAATACTGATCGGCGAATAAAATACCACCGTCAAATTTCCAGGTTGCTCTTGTCTGACTCGGATTAATATATGTGCCGGTTGGGGCTACACCTTCGACTATAAGTGAAAAATCTTCCCAGGGGTCTTGTGCATCCATTGTGTCGATACCGTTTAATACATGCGAAACAGGTGGGTCGTCAAAGCCCATTATGGTAAAAACCTCAACTGCGTTGGAGCTGTTAGGATCGCAGAAAATCTGATAGGCGTAAATGAATTGGCCGTCACCGGGTGAGGCAAAGCCGGAACTTTCCCACTCGTTTCCGGATGGTCCCATTGTGTCATAAACAGCAAAATCCACAAATCCTGTCCTGCCGCTTTCGTCGAAATACGAACGGCCCTGATAGTGTGAGCTATCCGGCAGCAACAGCAATTGCGCATCCGCATTCTGCATAAATAATGTCGTAACAAGCAACAAACTTAATAACCTGATTTTTTTCATTCCGTAGTCCTTTATTTTCTTTGCACAAAGAACAATCTATTATTTGATATGGTTTCGCCCAGCTTCCCCATTTTTCCCTATATTCCCTATTTTCCCCATTTTAACATATAAGCTATATAGATTCAAGTAAAAAATGCCGATTTCAGGTAAAAAATGCTGTTATTTGCTTTTATAGCCCTCCAAAGGCCGGTGTTTTTTCCGGGTGAAAATCCAGATACTCGCCGTGCCAAGCAATGCGAGCGTTGTCGGCTCCGGAACTTGGCCGTAGAACTGGAAGAACTCAGTGAAGTATGCTGAGCCGCTGTTGCCGATTAGGGAGATATGCTTGGTCTGGACATAGATATCCTTGAGGGGATCAAAATCCCAATGATCCGAAAGTTGGGCATCGTTTGCATAATACCAACACTTTGGTCGGGCAATATCGTTCCCTCCAGGGAAACTATCCCAGATAATCTCACTGGCATCAACTTTACCATCAGCAGTGGCTCCTGCTCCTGTGAGGTATAATGAAACGTTATCGATGTATTTATCTTCGTCTAAAACGGAAACCTTAAATCCTAAATTAATAGAGATAAGCTGATCGGGGCCGGTGTACCAAAGAAAGCCGTTAAAACGCAGACCGTAGTCTTTTGTTTTAGTATCTTGAACACCCTGAACCTGCATCAAATCAAGGTCAGTGATTAACGCACCGCCGTCCACAACAACGATATCCAAGTCGAAGCCCGAAAAATCTTTGTCACCAACAATCAGGGAGTTGCCCGGTAGAGATGTCAGTGGAATTTTGGGCGTGACCGGTTCCCAATCCAAATCGGCTGATGCAGTAGAAGCGAGCACAAAACAGACTAAACAACCAAGAATGGGCCCCATGCTTTTCATTATCTTACTCCTTTGCGAAAGAAACAGTTATATTCCGGGTGTTCCGGCCCTGTGAGTTTTCTTCCGCCCCTGTGAGTTTTCTTCCACCCGCCTTTGGGGAGTTTCGCTCGTGCGTCAACTGCCTGCCGTATAAAACGCAGCTAAACTACCCTTAGAACATATAAAACGAATATCCGTGTCTCTCTCGACCCCCATTTGGAAGTATGCGTCCGTGCACAGGATCCAATTACAACAAAAAAAAGCTTATACAAAATCTATACTACTTTACCAGTGAGTTTTCTCGTACCCCCAAGCTGATGTTGTTGTTATTTAAACAGATTGGTTGTCAGAAGTCAAGATTTTTTTTAGGATTTTTTACGACGGCCCAACAAGGGGGCACTAAGTTGGGTTGAAATACCGCTTAAAAGGGCAAAAAAGAGGGTTTTGGGGGCATTGAGAGGGGGTAAAAATTTTTTCCACAAATCACTTATACCGCTACTTGTTTGAATGTTGAAATTTACCTGCTTATTTTCCTTATGGGCTTTTCTTGTATAAATCGGCTGATGTTACGGATTGCCTGGCGGAGTCGCTGCTCGTTTTCTACGAGAGCTATGCGCATATAATCTTCCCCGTTTTCACCAAAAGCCCTGCCCGGCGCAATTGCAACCTCAGCATGCTCCATAAGGTCCATTGCGTAATCGATACTGCCTTTACCTTTTAAATGTTCGGGTGGTACTTTTGCCCATACGAACATCGTCGCTCGCGGCCTGCTGACCTGCCAGCCGATTCTATCAAGTCCGTCACAGACGACGTCACGCCTGGATTTGTACCTCTGGTTTTGAATGTCGATGTCGTCGTTGCACTGCCGAAGAGCAATGATTCCTGCAATCTGGACGGCCTGGAAGATACCATAGTCATAGTAGCCCTTTATCGTTGCGAGGTAATCGAGCATATTTTTGTTCCCAGCCGCGAAGCCGATTCTGAAACCGGCCATATTATAGGGCTTACTCATAGTAATAAACTCGACTCCAACATCTTTTGCGCCTTTGACAGAAAGAAAACTCGGCGCTTTGTAGCCGTCGAAACAAGTTTCGCCATAGGCAAAATCGTGAATTACAGCTATACCAAATCGCTTTGCTATATTCACTACCGGCTCAAAAAATCCCTCGTCGACAGTCATTGCCGTCGGGTTGTGAGGGTAGTTGAGAATAAGCAATTTTGGCTTCGGATACAGGTGTTCAACTACTTCTGCGACGTTCTTTAGAAACTTTTCATCATTGCCCAAAGGCACCGTTATCACATTTGCGCCGGCTAAAGCTACCGAATAATTGTGAATGGGAAAGGCAGGGTCGGGGACAATTGCTGTATCACCGGGCCCCAACATCGCCAGGCACAAATGACTGAAGCCTTCCTTCGAGCCGATACAGGCGAGCACCTCCGTCTCCGGGTCGAGCTGCACATTCCAGAGCCGTGCGTATTTTTTGGCAATCTCGCCTCGCAGGTTCTTGATGCCTTTTGAAGCGCTGTATCGATGATTGCGAGGGTCACGGGCAGCTTCGCAGAGTTTATCTATCACGATTTGTGGGGCCGGGTCAGAGGGATTGCCCATTCCAAGGTCGATAATGTCCGCACCCTGCTGACGTTTAGACAATTTCAACGCATTTAATCGCCCGAACAAATAAGGCGGCAAACGCGTGATTCTCTGCGCCGGCTCAATCTTAAATTCCGCCATTTTTCATCTCACAAATCAAAAAATTCTCTTTTACAATCGGACAGTTTATCCCTAAAAGATGAATTTTCAAACTATAATTTATCTTTCACCCGGCCATCGCAAAGACATCGCGGGGAAACTACCTCGAACGGAGCGATTTTGAAATTGGCTTTGCCCGCCTTTGCCATTGCTACGGAAGGACGAAATTGGGTTCGATTGGGTTCGTTTTCGATAGTCGGCTGTTCATAGTTTTTTGTTCTTAGTTATTGTGTAAGCTACGCTTACGCTCATTTTTAGTCTTTTGAAAATTGGGTTCGTTTTGCATTTTTTGTTCATTTTGATTGAATTTTCCTTCTGCGCAGACCACCAGCAGACACCAGACGACAGACTCAAGACACCAGACGCCGGAATAAAGACAACTGTGAAAAATTCTAAATCCTAATTTCTAAATCATAAACAACTCCTAAATCCTAATACCAAAATTCAAAACAACTTCGAGAACATGGGACACCACGTGGGGTATCCCACTGTGGGATGTTCCCTTGTAATTGGAGGTACCCGCACGTTTGATGTGAAAAATCGAGGATTTTTCGGGAGCGAAAATCTTGTAAGTCGTTGTAAATAAAGGAATAATAAAAATCTGGAAAAATTTGATTTTTCTCAACAGGTACCCCCGGTTTTGATTGATTCCGCTCGCCGCGGTGGCTTAATCCCGTATTTCGTCGTGCGTATCGCGTATTGCGGACAGGGAAGATAAATTAAAAATCAAAATGTAAAAATCAAAACTATGGAGACGCTTCGCGGGGATGGTTTCGTATTGCGTCGTGCGTATTGAGTATTGCGTGGAGAAGCAGGGTAAGCATATTAGTCGATTGTACCTAAGGCACAAGTAGCTCGTGGCTAGTCGCTCGTAAAATGGGGAGAAAGGGGGGAACGGCGCTATTATACGAGCATATGATGGAAAATATTGGAAAATATTCGAAAACTATATAGAAACAATCGAAAATTGTATAGAAACGGACTAGAAATGTATGGAAATATTCGAATATTCCGCTCAGGCGCACCTAAGGCATAAACCGCGGGGGCTTTTAGGTGATAGATCTCACGAAAACTCGGGACGCCGAAGGCGATTTCCGGCTTGTGTTTGGTGAGAATTGGGAAAGTATTTAACCTAAAAAATTATGTTGTCGCATAAATTGATAAGCAGTTGAGTCGAAGAGCCTTATATAACGTTTTTGCTCAGCAACCTCACTTTGTTCAACCGCATTACGTAAAATTGGTGCGCTTGTTCTTATTCTTGATATGTCGGTAGTGCTTAAACCATATACAGTTCCATAAAGCCTTTGGCTTTGCTTGAGTTCAGGAAGTCTCAACCTTTTTATGTTCTCTTCGTTGAAACCAAAACCTATCACACAAATTCTTTTAGCACTTTGAAGGTGCTCAAAAGCCAAATTAAACTTTTCAAGATTAGTTTCACCTTGGCGTATAATATCAATATTTTTCACCGCTATACTTATCCTGCTGGATTCTCTATTAGCGATGTAGCTCGAGGTTTCATCTTTTCCGCTGGGTTCAGCTTGCCACGGTAAGAGACCCAAGTGACCATATACGTGTATGATAGGTACTTCTTTAATAATACTTCTACATTGTTCATCATTAGCACCATAGGTATTTTTTAGGCTAAGATATAAATATTGTTCAAGTGAACGGTCGTAGTTAAAAGTTATAAAGACAACATTATTTTGTTTAAACTTATCGATAGGTGCTTTGAGTAAGAGGAAAAGTTCTTGATACCAGCTACCATCATTTTCAAAATCTCCATGACCTACTTTAAAGTCAGGCTTTTTCATTTTTTCCCACAATGAATACCTTTTATCTTGCCAGTATTTAAAAAGCCTGTTTTCATTTTCTGCTACAAGCAATTCAGCTCCGATACAAGTTTTACCTATCTCAATAAAATCTGGTCGGCTTTCAAGAAAAGAATCGACAGAAGTAAGTGGAGAATTGCTAAGGGCTTCTGCAAATTTATTCATCTGGCTTTCGTCGAAGCCCATTTCTGAAATATATTTAGGGTGTACTGTACCATAGTATCTAGCGATTGTGTCTTTTAGCAATTGCCCCAATGGGAAACCATAAGGCATACTTGCCCCAGCACCAAGTATAAAAACTGTTTTATTATCTATCATTCTCTGTGAACTCTGTGGCTAAGCAAAGCTCTCTATCTTCTCAACGCAAATCTTTTTGGTTAATCGCTGTAAGACTTTCACTCTTTCGGCTGACCCATTCGACAAGCTCAGGGTTGGCTGGTTTATATAAAGCTTTCGATTTTCGCTATGCGAATGTTTAGATCCTTCGACAAGCTCAGGATGACAAAAACCCAAAGGAAAGTCTGTATTTTCTTTCGGCAAACGGTTTTTGTCAATTTCTGTAAGATTTTCACTCGTTCCGCTAAATACTCTAATTGTTTTTTGTGATTTTGTAATCCCTTTAGTAGCGGGCGTCTATGTAGGCCCTCTTAAATAGTTCAAAAACTTTCAAAAGATGTGCAAGCAATTTCCTCATAATGAAAGAATATTATCCGTTTTTACTGCCAAAAACAAAGAAAAATCCGGTAAATTCGCGTGATAATTATAGCGGGATTGGTGGGGCAAGCCACTTGCGCGGGAATGACAAGAGAAAGAAAAGTGACCCACAAAATGAGGTTTGGCAGGATTTGCACGGTCAAGATGGCCGCGCTACAATTTGCTAAAATCGTTTTACGAGATTAACGCCGACTACTGTAGCGTTATTTACGGGGGTGCAGGCGGTGTAAGGCATTACTTTGAAGCCGGCGATTTCGAGCTGTTTGTGCCTGTCGGCAAAGGTGTGTCCGACGACCCAGCCGATAGCTGCGCCAAAGACAACGTCACTGGTCCAGTGGTCGCGGGAATCAACCATCCTGTATGAAATCAACGATGCAAGTGCGTATGCAGGGATACCCACGTTCGGGCCATAAAATTCATCCAGCATCGAAGCGGCTGTGAACGAACTTGCGGCGTGTCCGCTCGGCCAGGCCCAGTCCTTGCCGTTCGGGGAATCATTGTTTCTGATAGCTTTGAAACCCATTGTTGCCACCCCTGTTACCGACAGAGCTGCTATCATCGCCTTCGCTCGCTCCATATTAAAGTTATCCTGGTTTTTTCTGCTGTTGGCATACCAAAGAGCGGCAAGTCCGAGCTGTGTCCAGGGATGTCCTGCTATGTTGAGACTTTCATCTGCAAAGCCGTGGAAGCTGTGGTGGTCTTCGAAATTGTCGGCGACCTTTTTATCGATGCCGCCGCTGTGCAGTGCGACACTTGCACCGCCGGCCAGCAGCATAATGGAAAGATTATCCGGCCTTAAAAAGCTTTCTTTTGAATCTTCGATAATCCTTTTCGGCCAATTGTTAACATCGCCTATGGCGGCTTCAAGCATATACCCGGATGTTTCAGACACATCGTCCAGGCCATTTTTCGAATTTTTGATAATCTCATGCGGAAGGTTGACAATGCCGCCTCCGGTGGATTTGGGGGAACTGTCCGGCCGGGGCGGATCTTTTGCCTGATTTGTACAACCCGCGGCCAGGAACAGTACCGCACATACCAGCGCCAGCCAATACTTTTCCCGGCAATGAATTCCTGTCGCCGGTGAAACATAACTTTGATTTAATTCGCACCCCATATCGAAAGACCTATAAATAGTAGTTTCTGTTATATAACGGCTATTTCGGGGGGTAACTACAGTGATTTTTCAAAAAAAGGTGCATTTAGCGAGCAAATATCGCCCTTGAGGCGCAAGTTTTGTTATTCCCATTCAATCGTTGCCGGCGGCTTACTCGATATATCATAAACGACACGGTTAACCCCACGGACCTCATTAATAATTCTTGCCGATATTGTACCCAGGACATCATAGGGAATATGGGAGAAATCGGCGGTCATAAAATCGGGAGTCTCGACCGCCCGGACGGCAATGACGTTCTCATAGCTTCGCTCATCACCCATCACGCCAACGGTTGAAACAGGCAAAAGGACAGTTAACGCCTGTGATATTTTTCTATAAAGTCCTGCTGACTTTATTTCATCAATCAGGATTTCATCGGCGGCCCGCAAGATTTGCAGCCTTTGCTGAGTAACTTCACCGATAATTCTTACCGCAAGGCCCGGGCCGGGGAATGGATGCCGCCAGACGATATCTTCGGGCAAACCGAGATATTCGCCTACGGTGCGAACCTCATCCTTAAACAAATCCCGCAGTGGCTCAATCAGCTCGAAACCGAGCTGGGCCGGCAGGGCGCCTACATTATGATGAAGCTTTATATTGGCGGCGGGATTGCCATCTTTAGAGCCTGATTCGATAACATCAGGATAAAGTGTTCCCTGAGCGAGAAACCTGACGTTGGGAATCTTCGAAGCCTCGGATTTGAACGCCTCAATGAACTCAGAGCCGATTATCCGCCGTTTCTGCTGCGGGTCTGTCACGCCGGCCAACCCTTTTAAGAATTGCCCGGACCAGTCGACGACCCGCAGGTCTATATGAAAGTGGTCTCTGAAAGTTGCAACAACATTTTCACGCTCATTGTTACGAAGCAGGCCGTTATCAACGAAAATACAGACAAGCTTATCGCCTATCGCTTTATGGACGAGCGAAGCGGTAACCGAAGAGTCCACGCCGCCGCTCAGGCCGCATATCACCATAGCGTTGCCGACTTTTTGACGGATTTCTTCGGTTGTTTTGTCGACAAAGTCGCTCATTTTCCAGTCGCCGCTGCAGCGACAGATATTATAAAGGAAGTTTTTCAAAATCGCAGGTCCCTGCGGCGTGTGCGCAACTTCGGGATGAAACTGGACGCCGAAAAAATTCTTCTGTTTATATTTTACCGCAGCATACGGGCAGGTTTCAGTAGTTGCCAATATCGCAAAATCACCGCCTAAGCTGCCTACCTGGTCGCCGTGGCTTGCCCAGACTGTTATTGAATCGGGAAGGTGTGCGAACAAATCACTTTTATCACTTATCGACAAAGTTGTTCTTCCGTACTCTCGTTTCTGTGCGGGGATGACCTGTCCCCCGAGGATTTTACATCCGAGCTGCATTCCGTAACAGATACCTAAAATCGGCAAATCAAGCTCGAATATTTTCCGGTCGCATTCTATCGCATCTTTGCTGTAAACGCTGGCGGGTCCGCCAGAGAGTATCAAGCCCTTGACAGGCATCTGTTTTAATTGTTCAGCCGATATGTCCGCCCGAAAAATTTCCGAGTAAACGTTGTGCTCTCGAACGCGCCTTGCTATCAGCTGGCTGTACTGACTGCCAAAATCCAGAATGGCTATCATCTCACGGTTCATAATTCGTTAATCGTGCCTTGCAAATAATCAGTCTTCGAAAGGCACGGTTGCCGAATAGTTCGGCGCTTCTTTGGTAATCTGTATATCGTGCGGATGCGATTCGCCAATGGAAGCAGGGCTTATATGGGTAAAGCGTGAGTCTTTCCTCAACTGTTCGATACTTCTCGCCCCACAATAGCCCATACCTGCTCGCAGCCCACCGACCAGTTGATAGACGAAATCGGCCAGAGTTCCGCGGTAAGGCACCCGGCCCTCAACGCCTTCGGGGACAAGCTTGTCTCTCTCGGTCGCTGACTTTTGGCCGTATCTGTCTGCTGAACCTTTGACCATTGCTCCTAAAGAGCCCATACCTCTGTATTCTTTGAACTGCCTGCCCTTATAGATAACTAATTGTCCCGGGCTTTCCTTCAGGCCTGCAAACAACGAGCCTATCATCACGCTCGAAGCGCCTGCGGCAATCGCCTTTGTTATGTCACCGGACTGTTTTATCCCACCATCGGCGATGACCGGGATATTATGCTTCTCGGCTGCCTCAGTGCAGTTGATTATCGCAGATATTTGCGGGACACCGGCACCGGAAATTACTCTGGTAGTACAAATTGCTCCGGGGCCGATACCGACCTTGAGGGCGTTTGCACCGGCGGCTATCAAATCCTCAGCGGCCTTTGCCGTTGCAATATTTCCGGCAATCACGTCAATATCGTACTTACTTTTGATTTTTTTGAGGGTGTCAATAACATTTTGCGAATGGCCGTGGGCGGTATCGACAACAATAACATCAACCTCAGCTTCTATCAGAGCGGCGATTCGCTCATAATCCTGCACGCCCACCGCCGCCCCTGTCCGCAGTCTGCCTCGTTTGTCCTTGGCCGCCAGCGGATACTGCTGAACCCTGCTGATGTCTCTCATCGTAATCAGCCCTGCTAATTCGCCTTTTGAGCTGACTAAAAGTAGTTTTTCAACCTTGTGTTTTTGCAGAATTTCTTTTGCCTGTTCGAGTGTTGTCTCGGCTGGGGCGGTAATGAGATTATCTTTTGTCATTACCGACTTTATTTTGACGTCGTAATCTTTCAGGAACTTCAAATCTCTGCGTGTCAGGATACCTACTGGTTTTTTGCCGTCAACGATGGGAAAGCCCGAGACGTTATATTCGTTCATCAGCTCTCGTGCTCTTCTTACAGGCTCGGCTGGCGATAACGTTACAGGGTCGAGAACACGTTCGTTCTCGGAGCGTTTGACTTTGGCGACCTCCAGCTTTTGGGCTTCAATCGACAAATTTTTGTGAATTATTCCTATGCCGCCTTCCTGTGCCAGCGCTATCGCCAATTGCGATTCTGTAACGGTATCCATAGCAGCGGAGACAATCGGGATATTTATTGTGATATTGTTGGTAAGCCGCGTGCTGGTCTCGGCCTGGCTCGGCACAAAGTCGCTCTTAGCCGGTATAAGCAGCACATCATCGAAGGTTATACCTTCAGCGACGATTTTATTCCTGTCCATTATTCTCTCCAAATTACGCTGATTCGCATTATATTAAACTCAGCAGTATAATAATGCTATAATCAGGCGTCAAACCTATTTTCAGTTTGCTCGGTCTTTTTATGAGTTCAATAATTTGCCAGGGAGTTTGAGAAATGATATACAGCTATAAAACCGGAGATAAACCAGTACTTAATGATTTGACATCTCCAGTTCAGTGTAATATAATTTCTGGTTTTTACAGCAACGTATATTGCTTTAGTCAAATAGGTAAGGAGATTTTTTACAATGGCGATGAAACAGGTTTATTTCTTCTTCGGCGGCAAAGCCGACGGCAATGCAAAAATGAAAGAACTCTTAGGTGGTAAGGGCGCAAATTTAGCGGAGATGACTAATATCGGCGTACCTGTGCCACCGGGCTTTACCATCAGCACAAAGATGTGCCGCGAATATTATAAATCAGGCGGCAAATGGCCAAGAGGACTGGCACAAGAGGTCGACAAGAACATCGCCAAACTGGAAAGGGCGATGGGGGCAAAGTTAGGCGATGTTAACAAACCACTGCTGGTCAGTGTCAGAAGCGGCGCCGCTGTGTCTATGCCGGGTATGATGGATACGGTGCTTAACCTCGGACTAAATGACGGGGTGATTGCAGGCATTATCAAGAAAACCAAAAACCCAAGATTCGCATACGATATATATCGTCGGTTTATAGATATGTTTGGCGACGTGGTGATGGGCTGCGACCATGAGTATTTTGAGCACGTTATCGATGCCGCCAAGAAAAAAGCAAGGGTCAAACTTGATAACGAATTAAGTGCCGAGCAGTTAAAAGATGTCGTCGAGAAATATAAAAAGGTTTACAAAAAACACGTCGGCAAAATGTTCCCCCAAGACGGGCGAACACAGTTGACACACGCTATCAACGCAGTGTTCGGTTCGTGGAATATTGAGCGGGCAGTCAAGTATCGACAGCTCAATAACATTACAGGCTTACTGGGAACGGCTGTAAACGTTCAGGCAATGGTGTTCGGAAATATGGGCTCGGACTGTGGCACGGGTGTTTGCTTTACACGCAATCCGAGTAACGGTAAAAAGGAATTCTACGGTGAGTTTTTAATGAATGCTCAGGGCGAAGACGTTGTGGCTGGCATCAGAACGCCCATCGAATTGAGGAAACTCTCGAAAGTGATGCCGAAGGCCTACAGGGAACTGACCTCTCTGATGACCCGGTTGGAGATACACTACAAAGATATGCAGGACATGGAATTTACGATTCAGAACAAGAAGCTCTATATTCTGCAGACGCGAACAGGTAAGCGCACAGCTGAAGCCGCCGTGAAGATGGCCGTCGATATGGTTAATGAAAGACTCATTCCCAAAAAAGAAGCTGTCAGCCGGGTAATGCCGGAACAGTTAGACCACCTGCTGCATCCGCACTTTGACCCGAAAGCCAAGCGCAATGTAATTTCCAAGGGTCTGCCCGCATCACCGGGTGCTGCGGTCGGACAGGTGGTTTTCGACGCCGATACTGCTGAGGCATGGAGAGACAAAGGCAGAAAGGTCGTCCTTGTTCGCATCGAAACCAGCCCTGAAGATATCGGCGGAATGGACGCAGCGGTTGGTATTTTGACGGCCCGAGGCGGTATGACCAGCCATGCGGCGGTTGTCGCACGGGGGATGGGTAAATGCTGCGTGGCAGGTGTTGGTGCACTGAATATCAATTATAAAGCGAAAAAACTTGCCGTCGGCAAACTATTCGTTAAGGAAGGAGGCTGGATTAGTCTTGACGGCTCTACAGGTGAGGTTATGACGGGACAACTGGCCACGGTCGAGCCGACAATGAGCGGAGACTTCGGAAGGTTTATGAAGATTTGTGATGACGTTCGCAGGCTCGGTGTTCGGACTAATGCTGATACACCGGTAGATGCAAAACGAGCGAGAGGATTCGGCGCCGAAGGTATCGGGCTTTGCAGGACCGAGCATATGTTCTTCGAAGGTGAGCGGATTTGGCCCGTAAGGCAGATGATTCTGGCAGCCGACGATTATGCCCTGATGCTCAAAGAAATTGAGCAGGCCGAGACAGACAAAGACAAAAAGGCAATTAAAAAGAAATATGCTACTGCCAAGGGGCAGTTCGAAGGCGCATTGAAGAAGCTGCTGCCATATCAGCGCAGCGACTTCGAGGGGATATTCAAGGCGATGGAGGGGCTGCCGGTAACGATTCGTTTGCTCGACCCGCCGCTGCATGAATTCCTGCCGCAGGATGAGAAAAGCCAGCGAGAAATGGCAAGACGGCTTAAAGTCAAACCTTCTACCGTTAAAGCAAAAGTTGAGCAGCTGCACGAGTTTAACCCGATGCTTGGGCACCGTGGATGTCGGCTGGCGGTTACATATCCGGCTATCTGCCGTATGCAGGCAAGGGCCATCATTGAAGCAGCGCTGAAGGTTAAGAAAGCCGGTAAGGTTGTTCTGCCGGAGATTATGATTCCCTTGGTCGGGGCAGTTTCCGAATTAAAAATAGTCAAGGATGAAATAATCAACGAAATCAAGCTGGTTTTCAAAGAAAGGAAAAGCAAGATTCCTTATATGATTGGAACGATGATTGAAGTCCCCAGGGCCGCCTTGACGGCAGATGAAATTGCCCGTGAAGCGGAGTTCTTCAGCTTCGGGACGAATGACCTCACCCAGATGACGATGGGTTTTTCACGGGATGATGCCGGCAATTTCTTAGGCGAATACGTCAACAAAGGTATTTATGCTGCAGATCCGTTCCAGAAACTCGACCAAAAAGGTGTAGGCAAGCTGGTAGAAATGGGCACGAAACTGGGCAGAAAGACCAGAAACAAACTGAAAGTTGGTATTTGCGGGGAACACGGTGGTGAGCCAAGCAGTATTGATTTCTGCCACCGGGTTGGGATGAATTATGTGTCGTGTTCGCCGTTCAGGGTGCCGATTGCGAGGTTAGCAGCCGCCCAGGCCGCAGTCAGAAACAGTTGATTATTGATAATACGGCAATTGGCCATTGACATTAATCAATAATCGATTAACAATAATCATTTATTGTGGTGAAAGTAGCTCAGCTGGTTAGAGCACTGGATTGTGGATCCAGGGGTCGCGGGTTCGAGTCCCGTCTTTCACCCTTTCCCAAAAATACCGACCCTTGCTGCTTCGTCCCTTAGGGACGACGGTGGCGACTAAAAATAATATATTGAACAAGACCAATTAATTGGCCGTGGCTATTGTTATTTTTTGTTAAATCTCCTATTTCGACCGAGCAGCAAGCTGCCAAGTCCCATCAGTATTAACGTTGCTGGTTCCGGCGTGCGAACTTCGGCATAGTCGATCTCATATCTGAAGATCTCATTTTCGCTTTCGCTACTCACAGGCTGGAGATTCTCGTCGTAGGCATCCTGCCAAAGATCATTGGGTGCCCAGAAATTGAAGAACAACGCCATTGGCTCATCCGGGATGCGGTTGAGGTTCGTCTCTGACCGTAACAATACTTCGCCATTGAGGGGATGGAGCCATGTCCAGTCGACGCGTTCGCCTGGATACCAATATATGCGGAATGTGTTCCAGTCATTCAGATTGCCATCTATTTTGTATTCCGGCCATTGTTGTGATTCGTTCCATATATTGGTTAGTACTGGGTCGCCGTTTGGATAATTAACATCGTCATTCGTTTTTTTGGACACGAATTCGAAGTCAATCTCATCACTGTTCGCACCATCGTAGCCGTACGTAAAGAACGAACTAACCAGTCCGTTCGGATAAGAATTACAGCGGACGCGGGCCTCAAACCGATAGGCTGAAACCGGTTCAAAATCCATAACTGTGTGAATCTCGCCGCCAAGGAGTGTCCAAGGAGGATTGCCAGTATCGTAAGAATTGTAGAGATGCTGCTCGATTGTGCAGATGCCGTTTTCCACGCGAGGGAAAGGTCCATCCGGATGGTAAACGGGGCTAGGGAAGAAAGTCCTTCCGAGCGTCGACCACCAAGACTCCGGACGATTGACTACCCAAAGACTTGGGTCGGGCATATTGTTCGCGCCGACACCTATGCTAAAGTCATCTCGAAAAACGACTGTGCCCCAGTCTTCAGCGGACACTGTGCTGCAAATCAGCAAACTACAAAGAGACAAATACATTAAATGACGGATGCGTTTCAGCGGCGTATTTGTAATAGCTGATATATACTGCCTCCTTCTCTTTTATTGCATATGCCAAGTCTTGTTAAACCTTCTGTTTCGACTAAACAACAAACAACCAAGCCCTAGTAAACAAATCGTTGCCGGTTCGGGAACAGCTGACGAGGTAAATGATGCCGTTGCCGTGTAACCATTTTCCCAACTGCCGCTCAACGCCGTCTGGTTGGCAAAGCTGAATGCAAAAGATTCATCCATCAGGGGACTCGCAATTTCTGAACCGGTGATGGTCACACCATCGGAGTAAAACATATCCATCGCCCCAAAGCTGAAGGGCGTCACGTGACCCGAATCAAAACTGATCTGGATTAGTGGAGTCGTGCTCGTGTTCTGACCGTCTGCGAAGAGCTTGATTGTTCCACCGCCCGTATTGCCACCGCTGGTACCGCCCGAGTAGACAACATCAGTCATCGTGAAGAAAGCATCTGAGTAAGTATTTCCAGAATAGGGAATTTCCAGGGACAGTCCCGTTTCGATGTCAGCCCAGCCGCCGGTAATGTATTCGCTTATGTTATCAACAGTAAACAAGGGATTGCCGGCATCCATAGATGGGTCAGCGAAGGTGGCGATAGTCTCAGTCTGTGCCTGTGCTAAACCGCACGACAGTATAGCAAAAAGCGCAACCAGTAAATTTAGAACAAAAGTTTTCTTTAACATATTGCACCTATCTTGTTTTTATGAGCTTTAGCTTTAATTTTTAGTCCAATTACATCACGTTCTACGTTTCCGAAGCAGACTCAACGCACCAAGACCAAGCAAACAAACCGTTGTTGGTTCCGGTATTGTAACAGTAAAACTGTTATCCCCGCCTGGATAGTCGCCCCGGTTAAATTGCAAAGCTTCTGTGGAAAAGTCGTCCAGCCAGATATAACTCTCACTGGTGTCAAGGTCAAGAGTGAACGTATGATCGTTCGCAACTCCATCCCATATAAAGAAATATCTGGCCATAATATCTCCAGCAAGTAAAATTTCAGCAAATGAAACATCAGGACTATCGCCAAATCTGAATTTATTGCCGCCAAGACTTTCAGCGTTTGCGCCGGCGGAATTGCCATAAATCCAGTAGCCGGTTTCGGTGCTAACTGCCTCACTACTGACATCATCAAGTGTTAGACCCCCAGGACTGGCACCAATGGTACACTGAAACAGCGCTACGTTAACGTCCGGGGCGGTACTACTAATTACGAGGTCAAAACTTAACAGCCCACCTGTGGAAGTAGGTAACACCACATTGGATGGCGTTAACTCGACACCACATACTGGTATTGTCTCAACGATACAGACCAGGGCAAAAGCCAAAATCATTAATTTTATTACCTTCATCATAATACTCCATATCAATTAGTCCATAATGCTACTCTGCGAAGCCCGGAAGCTTCGCTGCGCAGCACGAGTTATTGTTTTTTGCGTCTGCGAAGCAATACCAGGCTGCCGAGACTAAGTAGTGCCATTGTTGCCGGCTCAGGGACGATGATATCTGTTAAATTTGGATTAGGATTGGCACCATAACGGTTGTCGTGAGTTATCCTTAGTTCATCTATATGGCCATTAAAATAATAGACCTCTTCAAGATAGCTGCCTATTTCCAGTTCGCGGTCTAGAGTTCCGGTGTCGTCGTCTTCGGTATAGTTAATCTGCTGACCGTCTTTATACATCGCGTATTCATTACCAACTTTGCAAAATGCTATCCAATGCCACTCGCTATCTGTAATTGGTCCGGCAGGACTCAAACCTATACCGGAACCATTAAATTCAAACCCACTGCTATAGTCCATCATCCAACACCACCCATGGGATACATAATACTGATATTCCTGGTTGACCTGTTTAACATATAAATCTATTGTCCAGTTGTCGGTATTACTTGCGAGTATGTCCCAGTCAGGGCTGTCCGGTATGGTTAGGTAATCCCCGGAACCATCCAATAATAAAGACGCGTTGCCTGCGTACTTCTCAGAGGTATCCAATTGCGCATTTCCATGGAAGGTTATGGAGTGATTTTGGCCGGAAGAATCAACTGTTGAAGTGGCTCCATCGGGACCGTCGAAATGAAGTAAAAGCACACCTTTGACATCGGCGCTTGCGGTTAGCAGTACTACTGCTACTAAACAAATTGTTATTAACCTTTTCATTTTGTTTCTCCTATAAATACTTGTTTTTATTAATTTTTATTTTCTCCGGCGAAGCAGGCCCAGAACACCAAGGCCAAGCAGACAAACCGTTGCCGGCTCGGGGACACCCTCAACCGTTACATTTCCGTTTAATTGGAAGCCTGTTACATCTTGACCAAAGATTATATTATCGATAGAAACAGTTCCATAACCGCCGCTATCGACACTGGCGAGAATATCAAAGTCGATTTCGGGAGAACTATATTGGTAGATCAATTCGTCAGTGAAAGGAATTGGATTAGGTGGCCCAAAACTGCCGCTACCACTGAGGTTATTCGGCCCAGGGGCCCAAACCTCGCCCATTATCAAAACATTTGTATCAGTTATCACCCAGTCGTATAAGTATTGGTCATAACCTAAATCAATCGGCGGCGATAAGGGGCCGTCATCATCACGTGCCCCAGATGTTTCCAGATAGAAATTCCAGGTAACAGGATTATCAGCTTTTGCCATTGGGGTAAACGCCGCCATCGACACAGCCAATAAACAAATCAAAATTAACCTTTTCATTTTATTTCTCCTATAAACATTTATTGATTGTTATTTTCTCCGGCGAAGCAGGCCCAGAACACCAAGACCAAGCAGACAAACCGTTGCCGGCTCAGGTATTGTTGCAATCCAGGCTTCGGTATCGCCGCTCGGGTTTTGCCCATAACCAACAATTGTCAGACCGTCGCCGGATATCCCCAGCGCGTTATCCAATGTCCAGCTGGTCAGGTCCAGGCCACAGTCGTTTACCAGCACCTCTTTCAGGCTTCGTATACCCTTGTTTTCATCCCAAATAAACGCTCCGCTACTGCCCCCTCCCACTACGACAGAGCCGTCGGACGAAACACCATTCGCATAGCTGTCGAAGAAACCCGGCAGGCTGCCCAATCCGACCATACCGCCGCCAGAGGTCCAGCGAAATGCTTCGTAGCCCGAGGCCGAGCTACCCCGTCCTACAACAACTGAGCCATCAGACGAGACACCATTCGCACAACTGTCGTAGTCACCTCCCGTCAGGTCGCCCAGTCCGACCATCCCGCCGCCAGAGGTCCAGCGGAACGCTTCATAGCCCGAGGCTGTTTCAGCCAGTCCTACCACGACCGAGCCGTCAGACGAAGTTCCATTCGCACTGACCGACGGCTCGCCCAGACTGACCATCCCGCCGCCAGAGGTCCAGCGGAACGCATCATACTGTCCCGTGCCCGTGGTGCCTGTTCCCACAACGACCAAGCCGTCAGACGAGACACCATACGCATCGCCGTAGACGATTCCTCCCGGCAGGTCTCCAAGTCCGACCATTCCGCCGCCAGAGGTCCAGCGGAATGCTTCACGGCCCGATGCCGACTCACTTTGTCCCACTACGACCGAGCCATCGGACGAAACACCATAAGCATGGCTATAGAAGTTTCCTTCCGGCAGGTCACCCAGTCCGGCCATCCCGCCGCCAGATGTCCAGCGGAACGCTTCCCAGCCCGATGCCGATTGACCCATTCCCACCACGACTGAGCCATCAGACGAAATGCCATACGCCTTGCTGTTGAAGCTTCCTCCCGTTAGGTCGCCCAGGCCCTGGAAACCAGCCAAAGGCGCAGCCAGCGTGGTGCCAGCAGTAAATGGCACACACAAGCTTATTAAAATTAACCTTTTCATTTTAATTCACCTTTTGTATCAGTTAATGTTTCTGTTTTGCTGCGAACCGCCTGCAGCATTTATTAATGGTTTTCTCACCCTTGTTATTTTTCGAGTTGCCTCAGTTAATTGCATTACGCTCTGCGCCTCCTGAGCAAAACCAGAGATCCAAAGCTCAGCAGTGCAATCGTTGCCGGCTCAGGTATTGTTGCAATCCAGGCTTCGGTGTTTCCGCACGGGTTTTCTCCAATCCCAACAATCGTCTGGCCGTCACCGGATATCCCCCGCGCATCATACAGCGTCCAGCCAGTAAGTTGCGGGCCAAGACCGAAGTCGTTGACCAGTACATCCTTCAAACTCTGTATGCCGTTTGTAGCATCCCAGATAAACGCTTCATAGCCCGAGGTCGAGCTGCTCTGTCCCACCACGACCGAGCCATCAGATGAAACGTCAAATGCATAGCTTTCGAAGTCGCCTCCCGGCAGGTCACCCAGTCCGACCATCCCACCGCCAGAGCTCCAGTGGAACGCTTCATTGCCCGAGGCCGAGTTGCCCACTCCCACTACGACTGAGCCGTCAGACGAAATACTGTAAGCACAGCTATAGAAACTTCCTCCAGCCAGGTCGCCCAGGCCGACCCCCCCGCCGCCAGAAGTCCAGATGAACGCTTCATTGCCCGATGACGATTCGCTCCCTCCCACTACGACCGAGCCATCAGACGAAACGCTGTACGCGCAACTATAGAAGTTTCCTCCCGGCAAGTCGCCCAGGCCAACCATCCCGCCGCCAGAGGTCCAGTGGAACGCTTCATTGCCCGAGGCCGAGTTGCCCAATCCCACTACGACCGAGCCATCGGACGAAACGCCATACGCATAACTTACAAAGATTCCTCCCGGTAAGTCGCCCAGGCCGACCATCCCGCCGCCAGAGGTCCAGCGGAACGCTTCATTGCCCGAGGCCGATTCACTGAATCCCACTACGACCGAGCCATCAGACGAGTCGTCAAATGCATAGCTGGAGAAATTTCCTCCCGGCAGGTCTCCAAGGCCGACCATCCCGCTGCCGGAAGTCCAGCGGAACGCTTCATAGCCCGAGGCCGTTTCGCTATATCCCACCGCGACCAACCCATCAAACGAGACACCATACGCATAACTTTCGAAGCTTCCTCCCGGCAGGTCGCCCAAACCTTGGAAACTACCCAAAGGAGGAGCCAGCGCAGTGCTGGCGGTAAATAGCACACACAAGCTTATTAAAATTAACCTTTTTATTTTAAATCTCCTTTTTGTATCAGTTAGCGTTTCTGTTTTTGCTGCTGACCGCCAGCAGCATTTTTAACGGTTTTCTCACCCTTATTATTTTTCGAGTCACCTCATTTCAGTAAATTACATCACGCTCTGTGCCTCCTGAATAAAATCAGAAACCCTAAATCCGATCCGTGGTTTTTTCTCCGCTACTGCTTATCTAAATCACCCCTGAGGGGTGTTCATTTTCTGCCGGGCTTGGCAACGGTCCTTCACCGGCCGATCATCAAGCCCAACTTGAAGGAGAAGATAATGAAGAAGTCTTGCGACCTCTTTTGCATTCTTTTTATTTACTTGTGAAAAAAACAATCATCTATCATTATCACGGCAGAGCCGTGCTGGTTTTCGTGCTGGGTTTGCTTTAAGCACGTCAAACCCAGCGAAGGAGGAGGAGAGAGAATTCTTAA
>CAZCIR010000024.1:0-17459 GCA_964499145.1 uncultured Pirellulales bacterium
GATACGAAGGTTTGACTCGGCAGGCCCCTGCGATAGAAACTCATTATCACAACGATACTGTTCACAACCCCATTGTCGGCAGAGATGATTTCAAAGGCCCCAGGGCACCTACAAACTTAAGATAAATGGCAATTATACATACTATAATCAGCGTTTAATAATGTTTGAAAGCGCAGAAAAAAAATGTATCCGATGCAAAAAAAGCAAGGCTCTCAATTCAGCTAATTTCGCTAAAAATAAACGCTCTCCTGACGGTTTTTGTTCGTGGTGTAAAGAGTGCCAGAAAATATATCGAAGCAGGGGGATTCTGGACCGAGTGGCCGTAGGGACTCTGGATGCTGACCATAAGAAAAGAGTTGATTTGAAAGCTCCAAAAACTTATGAGCTTCACGGATTAGAGTGCACTGGCAATGTTGCACCTGAAAATTTAGGGATTCAAGACTGGAGCCAGATTGACAGTGCATTACGAGAGATGGCCGAATTGCGATATACTGTAAATAAAGAAAAAGCGGCGTGCGAAAAACGAATTTCTCTAATCAAAAATTATACTGCCGAGACTATTACTCCCAGGGTTCTTCATTTAAAAACGTTATATAGTATGCTTCAAAATTTTCTAAATAGAAGCGGCGGGGGTAAGCATATTAGCAATTACCGCTTTGGCAGTATACATTTTCTTGATGGTCAGTTAAAGATAAGGCTTAATCTTGGTTTGGCAAAACAGAGGATGGGGAAGCCGTGAAACTTACAGCAATCAAAAACTATTTATTAGCTGTTCCGGCGTTGCTTGTTCTGCTGGTTACTACCGGTATAGAATTGGTTATAGCTATTATGGAACTACAGATTAGCAGGTGTAATTATCGTATACGGCTTGGGGTATGGCCTCAGTTGCAAGCTAAAAATATAGCAAATAAGCCCTCAGACAAAAAGGCTGATAGCTGTATTTGTCAAATAGACCGAGAGCTGACCATTCAACAGATTTTAAGCTGCTGGGATAAAAAGCGTAACAGGACGATTGCGAATGACCGGCGGGTGTTTGAGGCTACTAAATGGGGCCAGCAGGCGATTAGATACAATCCCGACCGCCATTTATACGCAGTGCTCAGACCTACCAGGAAAGAAAATTTAGACCGTATCGCAAACGTGCTCCGAGAGATGGATGCCGAGGCATTTGCCAGGGTATCGCGGAATGCCGAGAAGTGGCGATGCGGAAAGTATTAGTTTTGCTGATATTGCCGTTGTTTTAAGAGTAGATATATAGCCTTTTTTTGCGTTAAGATAGGCAATATAGAAGTTTGGAGGGTCTAATCATATCACGGATAACCAAATGTCCAATGCTTGTGCCATTTTGTGGTATTTTGTGCCATTTAGAACGGTAAACTACAGTTGTAAAATAAAGCATTAGAAAAATTATTTGCGGGCGTAATTCAGTGGCAGAATGTCAGCTTCCCAAGCTACACCAAATTCATACCTTAAAAGCTGAATGAGTTAGAACTGGCTTTAACCTGTTCTAATTTCGTTCACGATTATGTGATAATTGATTTCTGAGTGTTTCTGAAATGATTGTTGCATAACTTTTGCACAATGCAGGGAGGCTGAGATGTCTGAAGGTGAGCAGAAATTGAAGCGGGTACTAAAAGCGCTTTCTCAAAGGCCAATAGCTTATCAGAGAATATATGCCAAACTCACAGGGAGCGTAACAGCAGGCCTGTTACTTTCTCAAATCACTTATTGGTGGTACGGACCCGCAGAGCAACGAGAGTTCTACAAAACCGATGCTGATTTAATGGATGAACTGGCTTTAGGACTAAAAGAACTAAAAAACGCTAAGGCCACGCTAAAAAGGCTGAAAATTATCAATATGATTCGAAAAGGTGTACCTTGTAGAACTTTCTACAAGATAAACGAAACTGCATTATTGGCTCATATTTCCAGTTGTGCCGAAAAGGCACAACTGGTTAGTACGAAAAGGCCGAACTGGATAGGCCGAAAAGGCACAACTATTACAAAGACTAATCCCATAGATTCCACAGAGACTACAAAACCAATTGAAATTTCTGCTCAAGAGAGACTGGATTTGGATTTGCGCATCGCAGAGGAGAAAAAGTTTTTCATAGAGCAGATCACAAGCATATTGCATCCGAACAGCCGGGAGGCCAGAACTTTCGCTCGGATCGTTAAATATTTGGTCGAGGAATGCCAAGCCTGCTGGCTGCCTATTTCGATTTTCAAGGATGCTGTTGAATGGGCACGGCAGGCTAAGGCATCAAGTGCTGTCAACAAAAAGGGCTTGTTCGTTGCAAAAGTTAAACAGGAGACGGGATTCAGAGCACAGGGAAAAATTTTAAATAATAATTGCACGGCTAAGCGCAGTTAAAATAATAATGAAATCACAACCAAATCAATTCAACAATCCGGCCAGGTTATGCTGTCCCGTAAGGGCAGCAACGCTTGTTGTGAGCGTCATTTATGCCTGGCCGATTTTAACGATGGAGAAACCAATTATGAAATCACAGAAAAGTAATTATCAGAAAATACCTGATTCAGCTACGTTAAATAAGAGCAAAGGTTTTAAAACCGATTTGTTAAAGCAAATAACAGTAGCGGAATGTTACAATAGCTTTAAGTTACATATAAAATGTTTTTCCCAAGAAACGCAAAATCAGTACACACGAACATTGGATAAGTTTATAAAATATGTACCTGAACATTTTGAAAATATTAGCGTTGAGCATATAGAGCGGTTTATCTTTTCGGGTGAATTAAAAGCTTCATCCCGGAACACTTATCTGTTCGCAATCAAAAGTTTTTTCCGTTGGGCGAATGAGAATCATGGTGTTGAAAATATAGCTCTAAAAATCAAAAAGTTAAAGAATCCACCGCCAAAACAACGCATTTTAAGCAGGGAAGAATATGAGAAAGTGATTGAATCTACGAGTGGTTTTACGCGAGATGTTATTACATTTCTGTCCAATACAGGATTGAGAATTTCCGAGTTATTGTTTCTAACTAAGGAAAATATCAATGAACAATTTATAGTTATCGTTGGCAAAGGTGGTTGTAGGGTGCGCCGTATTCCACTCAATTCAACGGTGAAATATATTCTCGCAGATTCTGCCTTTTTAAGCTCGCTGAGGTTCAAATCACGTTATCACTTGAATTATTTATGTATCAAAGCCGCAAAAAAAGCTGGTATACCAAAATTCAGCCCACATAGCCTTCGTCACTTTTTCGCTTCTGAACTTCATTACAAAGGTATTTCTATCTATGTGATTAGTAAATTGTTAGGACATCGGTCGGTATTGACGACTACGGCCATTTATGTACATTGGGAAGCAAACGACCTTATTGGTGTCACTGAATGTTTGATATAAAAAGATGGCAGGTGGGGATCACCCCAGTGCGAAGAGCTCCGCAAACTATCGGGCCTGCCATCTTTTTTATTTTGAAAGGAGAAAAAATAATGAAGATTCAGAGTATGACGCAATTGCCGTTTGTGACTGAAATGGACGGCAAAAAAATTAAATATCGCATCAAAACTATGTGCTATGCAGATTGTACTGGTAAAACTTTCGGTAAACCTTTTGAAAAGGTATATGATGCGTTTGAGCCAAAAATTTTTATGATTAACCTCATCGATACTGAGGCTAATAAGCAATTTATTGTTAGTATTGAGAAAATCGATTAATAATGACAAAGGTCAAAAAACATCGCGGCGGACTATCCCCGGATAAATATCTGTCTCGTGAACAAGTTCAGCAATTGAGAAAATATTTTGCCGATGTTGGCAACCAGGATGGCCGGCGAGCTGCTGTCAACGAAGCAATTATTGATGTGCTACTTAACTCAGGCTTGAGAGCTGCAGAACTTATCGCGCTGAAGATGATGGATTTGCCGCATTGTCACGGTAAGTTGATTATCAACGTCCGACAAGGCAAAGGCAATGTTCGGCGGTCCGTGCAAATATCATCGGCTCTTGCAAAACGTATTGAGCGATTCGTAAAGAAACATCGTAAAGGTGCAAAACCCCGCTCATCATTGTTTATTAGTGAGCAGGGGACTAATCTGAGCTATAGAAGTATTTATAGTAAAATACGGATTATCGGTAAAGCTGCAGGGCTTCCAAGATTGACTCCGCATATGCTTCGCCACACCTATGGAACAAGTTGGTACAATAAAACGCAGGACTTATTTGGGCTTGCAGACCAGCTCGGTCATAGCGATGTTAAGGTAACACATATTTACGCTAAAACGAGCGATGAAAAAATGCGTCAACAGGTAGAGGATTTTGACCTGTTTTGTAATAGTTTTCAGGTAAACATACAATAGTGTTGTAAGTGATGTTATTGTATGCGTTTACAAGATGGTAAAATTTAGGAAAAAAAATAGTGGACAATAAAACAGTTGTTTGAAAGTGTCGGTTTTATTTTGCAAATGCAGTTTTTGTCTTATCAACATTTGTTTTTGCTTTGAAAATGAGGCGGACATGGATTTTGTCCACTACCATTGTTTTTAATTCAGAAATTATGTTTTTAAGATAGTACAATGTTTACATGTCCGGTCGATATTAGTTTTTGGCTTAAAAATGCAGATTGATATAAATTATCAGGTCAACGGTAGAATAAGGACTTATGAACGCTCGATGTTTGGAACTTTGGGTCCTTCCTGGCCTCTCTGCTCTACTGCGGTGTACGATGGCGCGCAAAAAGGCAATTTTTTCTACAAAAATGCGTGTCCGGCCAGGGAAAAGTCAGCCTACTATTTTTGATTGAAAAAATTTTTTTTTTTAGTTGCATTTTTTTATTTGTTGGTCTAAATTACCTACATAGTTACTTACATTTAAGGATAAATATCATGGTAAAAAACGGATGGTTGCAAATACGATGTGGTGAGGAACAACTAAAAACTCTTGATTTGCTTGCTGATGCTGAAGAAATGTCACGTTCATTTATTTTAAGACAACTAATTCCGCCTCGTGACATTGCTGAAGCATTGGTCGAAACTGTCATCCGTGCAAAAGAAAATAATCAATTAGCACCCAGCTTCGCTATGTACTATGCGAATCAGTTAATCGCGGAAATGGATAATGATTATCAAAATCCAATTCGGTTGCAGAGAGAGATTTTATCTGGCCTTAATCCTTACGCAAAAGCTGCACAGCTTTATATTACGTGGAGCCGCGCAAAACGAGGAGTTTCAAAATATTTCTTTGAAAAGGTTCTTTATCATGATGAAGCTCGATTTACCATTGTCGTTGGTCCCGAGGACACACATGATATGATTGAAGCTTTGAAAAAACGAATAATTCAATATGCTGAAAAGCTTGGATTATAAGAAGGAAAAAAATGAAAACAAAAAAATTTGAGAGAAATAATTTTGTAGATTCACTATGTCTGCGTTTCGGTTGCGAATTACAAAGTCCATCAGATGAAGCCCTGTATCTGGCTGAGCGGAGTTTATCAGAGATAGGTCGGCTGTGCCTGGCGGATGCAGGGATTGAAATACCGAGCAATGATTTTGAAGTAGTGAGAACGGCAGCTGTTTTCTATGATGTTTTGTCAAATGCATTAATAAAAACCGTACTAAAAATTTACGCCAATGCCGGTTCGACCTGGCGTAGATGGTGCAACTCCACAGACCTTTCAGTTCTTTCCGGCGAGCGTTTCACAATCAATCCTGTTAAAACACCCGGTGAAGTCGGGCCCGGACAAAACTTTCCAGAAGGCACATCCGGAGGAACGAAAGAAAAAGTTCTACTTGCTAAATACGGTCAGACGCTTGATGTTCTTTATGAATTGATTTTGAACGATGATGTTGATTTGATACAACGCCTTTTGAAAGAGCATATTCAGGCCTGCATCCGACTCGAAAATGATGTTGTTTACGATACGCTTGAAAGTCCAGGTACTATTAATGGCGAAGCGTATTTCCATATAAATTATGGCAACTTGATAACCGGATCTGCACTTGCCGAGGACACTCTTGCCACGGCAATGGAAAGGCTTAGAAATATGAAAATAAATAATGTTGAGCTGCGGCTCAGGCCTGCAGTTCTTTTGGTCCCTTCGGCGCTCGAGAAAACTGCAAGGAAGCTTGTTGTTGCTCTTTACAATCGTGATGCAGACCCGGACCGGCTCGATGTAGTCGCGGAATCACGTTTGGATTCCAGCTCGACGAGTTGGTACTTAGCAGCCGACAAAAGACAGGCTGATTCATTGATTATGGGTTTTCTTAAAGGCGAGACTACACCAAGAATTGACCCAATAAAGGCTTTCAACATCGATGGCAAAAGATATCGCATCAAACATACAGTTGGATGCAAAGCGATTTCTCGAATGGGGATTATCAAAAATAATGCATAAAGGAGTTAATATGCAAAGGGATTTGCAAAGTAGGGACATCACCACTCGGAGTTATAGCCTTAAGGCGGATAGTTTGAATATCAAAGAACGTTCTGTTGAGGCTGTTATTGCAACCGAGGACCCCGTCCTTGTCCTTGATTGGAATCGTTTTGATGTAATCGAGGAAATATTATTGATGAGCGGCGCCCGGTTGCCGACAAACGGACAGGTTCCAATGCTCGATAGTCATGACCGGTCCTCAGTACAGAAACAGGTCGGAAGCACACGCAATTTACGAGTTGAGGGTGATAAACTTATCGGGAAAAACATTTTTTCCCAGGTAGCTGAGCATGCCTGGCACCTTGTGAGAGAGGGACATCTTAAAGACAATTCAATCGGATATCAGGTTGTTAATTCCGTCATCATCGAGGCTGGCAAAGAGGCCAAAGTGGAAGGCCGGATATTTAGGGCTTCACCAACACGAGATTTGCGGGTTTCAACCGAATGGATAGTCAAGGAAAACAGCGTCGTTTCCATCGGAGCTGATGCGAACGCAAAAAACCGTCAATATAATTTGGGAGAAATAAAAATGACATTCGAACAATTTTTAGAAAAACGCGGCTTCAAGCTGGAGGACCTTAGCGAGGCCCAGCGAAAGGCATTAGAAGCCGATTTCGAAGCCGAGAAAACAAAACAGAATCCGGAAGACATTTTGACTGCTGAGCGGAAACGTGTAGCTGATATTCGAGCCCTGGGTGGTGATGATGTGCCGGCCGAAACAATCGAACGGTGCATTACCGAGGGAAAAACCGTCGATGAAACTAAAGCGATATTACTTAATGTTATCAGGGCAGGACGGGCTTCAGTTAGTCCAAATATCAATACACAAATAACAATCGGTTCAGACCGTAACAGGGATTCGCTGCCGCGGGCTATTAGTGATGCGATTCTTTGCAGGGCTGGCATAAATCTGTATAAACGGGATGGAGATGATAAATTCGAAAAGGATAAGCCGTGTGAGCGAAGCCGGCAGTTTATGAATGTTCGTATCTGCGATATGGCCCGTCAAGTGTTAATAGCTGCCGGTGAAAGTGATGCTGCAACCTTGAGCGACCGAGAGGTCATACGAAGGTCAATAAGTCTTTCTGAAATACAACAGGAAAGAAGAGGGGGCTTCAGCACTCTTAATCTGCCCGTAATTCTTGGTGACACGATGCACCGCAGTCTGTTGGCAAGCTATACCGAATATCCTACGCAATGGCCAAAATTTGCAAAGCGAACAACGCACCGTGATTTTCGTGAAATCACCCGGGCACAATTGGGCGAAGTTGATAACGTCGAGGAAATTGGTGAAGGAGGCGAGTACAAATATGCAAATGTTGGCGAACGAGCCGAAAAATACCGCCTTGCCAAATACGGTAGGATTTTCGGATTGACTCTTGAGCAGATGATTAACGATGATCTACATGCCTTCAGTGAGATACCGGTCAAACTCGGTCAGACAGCACGGCGGCTTGAGGATGTCCTGGTATTTTTGGTCCTAACAGAAAATGCCGCAATGGCTGATGGCGTGGTTATTTTTCACGCTAACCACGGAAATTTTGGCAGCGCTGCTGCAATCAGCGTAGAAAGCTTGAATACAGCAAAGATCGCATTCAGAAAACAAACCGGTGTTGACGGCAAAACTTTTATAAATATTATACCGAAGGTTTTAATTATCCCTGTCGAGTTGGAAGGTATAGCTCAGACATTACTGAGTTCCGAATTTGACCCGGCGGATACAAATGCTAAAAAAGCTAATATCTGGAAAGGCAAGCTTGAGCTATGTACCCATCCATTGCTTTCAGCAAGCAGCACAGCTGCCTGGTACTTAAGTGCAGCTCCAAGTCAGGGCGGGATTGAAATGTGTTTTCTCACAAGTGAAACAGTACCATACCTCGAGCGCGAGATGGGTTTCGAAAATGACACGCTCAGATTTAAAATCCGCCATGTTTGTGCTTCAAAAGCTATTGACCATAGGGCTTTATACAAAAATCCAGGTGCCTAAAATATTTGGCGATTACCCATTTCTTTGGGTTCTTAATTGATCTCCGGCCCTGGGTAATCGGGTTTACCCAGGGCCAATTTTGAAGTAATAGATGTCTGTTGAGCAGGAAATAAGCACAGTTGAAATCAAACAGGTTATTTTTGCTATTATGGAGAAAGTCCGCATAGGTGAAGCGCCCGAGTGCATTTGCATCATTTATGAAAAATTAGGACCGGAAGGTTTCGGATACTGGCTGCATGGTTTACTCAGCGGATTACTGCAGCGAAAATGTCTGATTGAACCAAAGATTATAGAATATTTTAAACAAACTATCAAGGAAAATTAAAAAATGGCAGCAGGGAAAACCACATTTGTTCTGGAAGCGGATGAGGCAAAGGCTGTCGCTGCTTACTTAAAGGTATCAGACGCGCAAAAACAGAACATTGACAATATGCGCAGAATGAATCGAGAAAGTCAGCAAACAAGCAAAGTAATGGATTCGGGCTTTAGGGCGGTTGCAAGCACTCTGGGTCTTCTCAGTATACCAGCAGCATTTATACAACAGGTAAGAAGCGTTATCGCCGAGCTGGAGAAGGCAGTAAAATTACGTAAGGAAATGGGAGAGACAGCCCTTACTGTGGAACAGCTTGGTTTAAAAATAGCACAATTACGCGGTGATGTTACTAAAGGCGGCGTCGCTGCGGTAACAAAGGACATGGCTGAAATATCGAAACAGGCAGCTGTTTCTCTTGAGGTGGCTTCAAAATCACTATTTTATGCAGAAAGTGCTATGGGTGCTGGTAGTGCAAGGGCAAAATCGGCAGCAATGGCTATCAGTAAATTTGCCGGACCTGCCGGATTGACACCGGAAGAGACAATGCTAATACCTAAATTGTTCGATATTATGAGGGCCGATACTAATGCCAAACAAATGCAAATCCTAAATCAACTTAATGCTGCTACAATAGCATCAATAGCAGAGACAGGGGCCTTTATAGCACCATTTATGAAACCACTGGTCTCAGATATACAACGTGGTTTTACTCTGCCACAATCACTGGCCCGTATGGTAGCGGCAATTCAGGTTACCGGAAGCGTCGAAGAGGCAGGGACAATATCTGCAACGGCATTAGATATAGCAGCGGGAAGAACGGAACAAGCCCTTAAATATTATAGAAGACAGGCAAGAAGAAAAGGGGTTGATTACGGGACAATGACAGACCCTGAAAGATACGAATTCGCAAGGAGTCTTTATGAGGAAGCGGCAGAGGCAGGACCCGGTGCGATGGATGTTATGAAAACAAAAGTCGGAGCCAAAGGCTTTCGGGCTATAAGAGCTATTTTCGGAGAGACCGGAAAACGCAAATATTTCGAGGTGATGCCGGATATTGAGGCGGCTATAAATTCAACTATAGTTGAACAATTGGCAAATCAATATCTGAATTTGATGACTGCTGAATCAACACAAATGACGGCAAGAAAACAAATAACTGAAGCCCTGATCGGAGAAAAGGGAAGGCCGGGAACAGTTCTTGAAGATATGGTAGAGGAAATTTTAAAACAATCAAAAGAAAGCAAAAGGGGTTGGGGTGAACACATAGGATGGAATCTACCATACCTTTTAAGCGGTTTCTCCGAAAAATTCCATAAACATGGCATAGCCAGGTCGTTAATAGAAGAAAACTTATTAACAGGACTTAAAAATCTTCCACGTGGGACTGCACAATACGGAGATCTAATGGATTTACTGGATAAACTCAGTACTATAACATCATTCGATTATAGTATTAATCCAGAATATATTAGACGCGCATACCAGGCAACGGAAGGATTTACTTTGCTCGGTAAATATGGTTATGCATATGGTCCATTATCAAAAGAACCCTCCGCCGGCAGGGCTTACCAAATTTATGGACGTGGAATGGAATCTTACTTCGAAATAGATAATAAAGAGACAATAGAAAATCAGACAGAAGCTTTGAAAAATAATACGGAAGCAATTGATAGATTGTCTGATAGAATATTCATATTTGAAAGAAATTCGGGGATTATTGACTGATAAGCGATATGAGCAGAATCGGTGAATTCATGTTTTTAGTGATGGAAGGAATACTAACATATCCATCATACGATGTCGAAATAATAGACCGGGCGGGAGTAGATGGATTTATATATCGAAAATTAGGTTTAAAATCGAGAGATTCGAGAATATTTACAGTTGAAGGTATTAAAAACTTGTCTGTAGCAGAAAACAGGGAAGTGGATTATGTAAATTTGAAAGGAGAGCTCGTTGATGTTATAGATGATTTCGGATATGGGTTGGAGGATGTGTTAGTAGTCGATGTGCGGATGATACATATCCAAAATGTTTTAATTCCTGTTCCGAAAAACAATGATTATCTCGTTAAAGCTGTTTGGTTGTTACGTTATTGAGTTGTTAAGGATTTATTGATGAATATGAGCTTCTGTGAAGAATGTGGCAGTTATATCGCACCTGGTCAAGATGAGATTTTTATCAGTAATGGAACGTTTGAAATAGTCTGTAAGAGGTGTTACAGGCTTAAAATGGCTGCATTAGCGGCTGATACAGCGAGAAAAAAAGTCGAGGAGGTGTCAAGGGTAGGGGTTAATGCATAATGAACGAATCTGAGAGTCCGAATACCGCTAAAAGCTGGATGCCGGATGGTAACGGTGGCTGTCAGCCTACGCCGGACCTGCTGACAAGGGAAGAGGCTATCAGGTATTTAAGGCTTGACAAAATCAGGTGCAGGTTTCCACAAAATACTCTGCATCGGTACCGAAAAAAATTCGGATTAAAGACTGTTCAAATAGGTCGGCAGGTATTATATTCTCGTGAAGAGCTAAAACGTTTTGTTGAGCAGCAGATGGTGAATAATCCACGATGACACTGTTGGAGTTAGCCATGAGTCCTCGACAATCGGTTAAGGTGAGCCTGAGTAAACATAAATCAAAAAACCATACCTACTGGTATTTGCGATGGTTCAGTTCAGATGGTCGTCAACGTGGACAATCTATCGGTAGAGTTGACGGTCCCGATAAATTATCAAGACGTCAGGCTGGAGTGCTGCGAAGTCGAAAAGAGCAAGAAATAAACATCTATCCGACCCGGCGTGATATCACACAAGCCCCGAAACTATTACAGTTTTTAAAAACTTACCTTGAATCGAGAAAAGCTGAGCTTACTGCAGGCACATTCGAACTACACAGACAAACGACAAGATATCTTTTAGCTTATTTCAAAAGTGAACCGCGTATCGATGAGATTACAAAGCCAGCTGCGCGTGATTTCAAAACTACTCTTGCTGCCGGGGACTTAAAGCATATAAACAAATACCCGAAAGACATACAAGCAGCAACGGTCGATATAAATATTCGCAATGCCAGGACGATGTTTAATCAAGCACTTGAGGATGGGTTCATTTTATCTAATCCGTTTGCAAAGCTTAGCAGGATAATAAGAACACGTAAGGATTGGTACTATGTCACTATTCAGGAATTCGAAGCTCTTTTAGAGAATTGTCCTAATCGAAGTTGGCGTCTATTACTTGCACTTTGTCGATTGGCGGGGCTAAGGCAAAGTGAAGCATTGGAATTATTATGGGGGGATGTTGTATGGGATAAAAGTTGTTTAATTGTTTGGAGCAAGAAAACTCAACAATCGCGGTTAGTTCCTATTTCGCCGGAGCTATTGCCATTGCTTCTGGAGGCCTGGTCTTTGTTGGAAGAGGGTTGCAAAGAACAACCTGTTATTGCTGGTTTGAATAGAAAAAATTTGTGGCGGGATTTCCAGGTTATTCGCAGACGTGCTGGCATTAAAGCTTACAGTAAGTGGTGTCATACTTTACGAAAAAATCGTGAGCAGGATTGGGTTGAAATTTTCCCGGAGCATATAGTTGCAGCGTGGTTGGGACATAGTCCGAAGGTTGCTCGAGCGCATTATCTGAAGGTCGATGATCGTAATCTACAAGCAGCGACATCAACGCCGATAAAGGAAAAAGTTGCACAACTTCTTGCACAACCTGCTGATAAAATTCGAAATAAAACTTGACAAAAGGAAGAAAAACCGTATATATTTATTAAAAATGAGGTATGAATCTTTTTTGCGGGCGTAGCTCAGTGGTAGAGCGTCAGCTTCCCAAGCTGGACGTCGGCGGTTCGAATCCGCTCGCCCGCTTTTGCTTGTCCCATAAGCAGTTATAGCAAATCTCGGCTTGGTTTTTCCCTTGAAGGATTGTTTAAAGTAGGCAATGTGGGCTGTTTAGTGAATATGAAATTGAGAAGTTAGAAGTTAGAATTCGCTGGCGAAAGGGGTCAACGGAGCGTGTTTACGGGCATATGATGGAAAATATTCGAAAACGTTCGAAAACTATATAGAAACGTTCGAAAAATGTATAGAAACGGACAAAAAACGTATAGAAACATACAAAAACTGTATGGAAAAACTCACAAATATTCGAGTAAATTTGATAATTTTACACCATCGACACAGTGGCTGCACAGCACACTACGGGGATTAATTTTGGTCTGATGAATTGGAAGATTAAGGAAACAGAAGCCGACCGTTGAAGGCAGAGTTTTGAGTGAGAGAAGTTTTCGGAAAAGCTGAGGCAGATTTTAGAGCATCGCGGGGTACCTCGCCAGTATGCACTTAGTTAACACACTTGGCCGTAATTTAGTGCGAGAGAGAGGTCGTTTGGTTTTGAGAGTTGACATATTCTTGGGGAGGATTAATAGTTAATTTAACAGGGAACATGATTTTAAGGCCAGAACATGGCCCGATACAAAGAAGGTGAGCCGCAACCTTTTAACTGCTTCCCAGGGTTAGATTTTCACTTGATTTTATCGGGCTATGCTGGTATACTGGTCAGTAAATCGAGATTTTAGTTAGAGGAGCAGGTTATGAAAAAGGCGGTTTTAATACTAATAATGATAACATTAGTTACCCCCTCATTTGCACGAACAATTTTCGTTCGTGCAAACGGCAGAGGCAGATTTTCAACGATACAGCAGGCCATTGACCACTCAAGAGACGGTGATACCATCGTTTTATTTCCTGGCACATACAAGGGTAGCGGTAACTACAATTTAGACTTTCGCGGCAAAGCGATAACCGTGAGAAGCGTTCACCCCAATAACGATGCCTGTATGCGGAATACCATTATCGACGCCAACGGTGTTGGCGTCATCGCCCGCTTTATAAATGATGAAGGGCCGGAGACGGTTTTCGAGGGTTTTACCCTCAGGGCCGGCGACGTTAGTAAGGACCTTCGCGGCGACCCCGGCTTTTTCGAATTCTCGATGAAAGCCAGACCGACAACACGCCGGTTGAGAAATGACCCTCGAAATCGTCTGCACCTAAGAGAGTTAGAGAAGCGAGTTGACCTGAATTATATTTGCGATTCTGATTTTCCTCCAAAAGGCCGTATCTGGAACGGTCATAATCCTTTCTTACAACCTGCTAAAACGACCAACTACCACGGCAGCGGGGATGTAGTCCTCGATGGTCAAATCACATCCGACGACCTCTCTATGATGCAATCAATAATTGCCGGCAGCGAACCGGCGAACATTCGGGCCGACCTAAATGGTGACGGCCTAATTAACAGCTCAGATGTTACGCTTATGACACAGGCCCTGTCGGGCGGAACGCTCCCTGCATGGTGGAACCAACTGACAACAAGAGCACAACGTAACGAGTGGATAAATAAAATCAGGGTACTCGATAAAACAGATGAGCATATCTACACCTCCAGCTTTTTTGTATGCCATCATTTTGCGTATCAGACCTGTATACATGGCTCTTTTGAACGGGATGATTTCGCTGTTGAGAGCACTGAATTTGACGGGGGACAAACCATTTATAATCTGCCCATGCATCACGTTTCTGTTAGTTACCCGACTAATCATGCAATTAACGCTGTCCTTGTAGGAGATAATCCTCTTAACTTCAACGACTGGCGTTTTCTCGAGCCGCAGACCGACACCGACGTTGTCCCGGGTCAATGGAATATGCGATATGGGAGCACGGTTTGGGTAGGAAATATTTATAATGTTATGGGTGCTATGGTAACTTATTATGTCGATTCAAACGGTATCGTGATGCAGGATTATAGTGAAGACCTTGTCCTCACACGGTCGACGCCGCCGGTGGTCGAATATGATAATCGCAAAGACCTCTGGCATCCGGTTATCGTCCCCAACGAAACAAATGGTCTGCTTTTCTTCGAAAAAATGCGTGAGGATATGACAAGAACGACGGATATTCATGTCAGCATTGTAACTGCCGCCGACTTCGAAGAGGCGGAGGCGCTAACGAATCGTTTTCACTTTTCCCGCATACTTGATATTACAACCGGCCCGGACGGGGCGATTCATGTGCTGTTTGAGTCGAAATCCAGCGGGGATTTGCAGAACCTTTTTCACGGGATTTATGACCCGGACCTTGAGACCTTTGGCGACGTCTCGCAGGTGGCCCCGGGCCTGCGCCTGCCTGCAATGGGGCGGATTGAAGTAACGCCGGCAGGGGAAATCTTTGTCTTCTGGTCCGAAAACTACGGCTATTCTGGTTCTTATGAAAGGGGGATTCACTGGACAAAATCCAATGGGTCCGGCTGGGACAGCCCCCAATTGCTAACGGAAAATATTTTTCAACAGCAAACAGGTGGTTTTGTAAACAGGCAATTCGCGTGGTATGTATTTGATACTGAGGTGATGAATGACGGTCGTTTAATGCTTGTTTACATAGAAAAGGATACTGTCAACTCATATACTTTTCTAAGCTATTATATCTATGATGGCACCTGGACAAGTACAGTGATAGAAAATACCGGCTGGTATGATAGCGTCCAGGGGGTGGATATTGATAAGGGCGCTGACGGCAAAATTCATTTGGCTTACTGGCGGGGGGACGAACCAGATATATGCTATTCGGAGGGAGAAGAACCTGAAGATGGGCGTGGAAACGTTTATTACAGAAGTTTTGACGGGCTTTCGTGGAGCGAGCCTGCGGCTGTGGATACAAGCGACAAGGCAAGCTGTGCCCGGATAACCGCCTCTTCAGACGGCAGAGTTTATATGGTCTGGGAAAGGAGAGTTGGTAAACGGGTGTTTCCTTTCTGGAGCATATATGACGATGACTGGGCTAATCCTATATTTTTGGATATAAGGCCGGACGCAAATGCCTGGTACCCTACGGTTGAAGAATACGCTGATGGACACATTCTTGCCGCCTGGTCTTCCCGATGCGACAACTTGGTCACAATCGAAACAGCCGAACTCGAATACGTCGAAAAAGTCCTTTATGTAGATGCCGAGGCGACCGGCAACGGCGATGGTATGAGCTGGGCCAACGCCTACAATTATCTTCAGGATGCTTTAGACTACGCCGGCTTATATGGCGGCATCGATGAAATAAGAGTTGCGGCTGGTATTTACAGGCCAGACCGTGATGCTTCGCATCCGCTTGGAACAGGTGACCCCAATTCGACCTTCCAGCTGATAAACAAGCTGGCCCTCAAAGGTGGCTATGCCGGTGTCGGACAGCCGGACCCAAACGTCAGAGATATTGAACTCTATGAGACGATTTTAAGCGGTGATTTGCTCGGAAACGATGCACCTGTGACAGACGCCTGTGATATGCAAGATGACAGCACACGCTTCGATAACGCCCACAACGTTCTCACCGGAAGTGGAACAAACGTCACCGCAGTTATCGACGGTTTTAATGTCACCGGCGGATATGCAGATCTACTCGACTGGCCTGATTTAATCACGTGCTGCGGTGGTGGTATGCGAAATGAATCCGGTAGCCCAACCGTGAGAAACTGCTCCTTCATTAAAAACTTTGCATTCGTCTTCGGTGCCGCAATGTTTAACTTTACCGGCAGCCCTAATGTCACCGATTGCATGTTCGCTATGAATTTTCTCGGCCCATATAACCAGGGTAATGCAGGCGGTGCCGCAATGGCAAATATACAAGAAAGTCCTGTTTTAAGCAACTGCACTTTCGTCGATAATAAAAGCTGTGAGAGAGGGGCTGCTATGTACAATTACTGGACTGAAGTGCAACTCAGAAACTGTGTCTTTTCAGAGAATTCTAACTTTGGTGGATTCTCCTGCGGTGGAGCTATGTATAACTGCGGCGGGAAAGTCTTCCTTGATAACTGCCTTTTCAGCGAGAATATGTCGAAGGATGATTCTGGCGGGGCTATCACTAACGATTACGAATGCGAGGCGGTATTGAACAACTGTACATTTGTCGGCAATCACGCGAAAGCTTTAGGTGGTGGAATATTTAACGAAAGTGAGGTTAATATAGTAAGTTTAACCAATTGCATCTTCTGGGCCAACTCCGATATGGGAGGGACCGACGAATCAGCACAAATTGAGTCGGAAACAGAGGATTTGGTAATCAATTATAGTTGCGTTAAAGGCTGGACGGGTATCTTCGGTGGAGTCGGTAACATTGGCAGTGACCCGAAATTTGTTGCAGGGCTGCTCGGTGATTATTATCTCAGCCAGATAGCAGCAGGTCAGGTTATAAACAGCCCTTGTGTGGATACCGGCAGTGACTCTGCAGGTAACCTCGGACTCGATACAGCAACGACCCGCACAGACTCTGTTGCAGACACCGGGATTGTTGATATGGGATACCATTATCAGAGATTAGTTTCACCAGTGGTTGAAAGCTGGGAGACAGGGGCGACGCACGGCGGCAGTATCGGAGAGATTTGGTGCGAGGTCAGCGATGGTTATGTCGAACCCCGGACCTGCGGTATAGCAAAGTTGCGTGTCTGCTTCGATACAGAAATGGATACTTCGGTAAACGATATCAGCGAGATGATTTCCATCGAGGGCGTTATCGGCGGAATACAGCCGGTTGCAGGTTCGGTTGTATGGGACAGCAGTACTTGTATGATTGTGGAGTTGTTACCTGTACTTGCTAACGAGGATACTTATACAGTAATGCTCAAGGATGCAATAAAGTCAGAGCAGGGCGTTTCGATAGAAGAGACCTCTATATGTCTGACCGCCCTGAAGGGTGATGCCAATAGTAATCGAAGCGTGAATTCGGG
>CAZCIR010000024.1:17559-35691 GCA_964499145.1 uncultured Pirellulales bacterium
AATTCGGGCGACCTTTTAGCCGCCCGGTCATTTATACCGAGTAATGCACCGGTTTGTCCGTGAAGAGATGGTTGTGTTGAGAAGGGGAGAAAAATTTATAAATTTTGCTGTTTTTGCACAGGCTTTTTTGACGATAATAATGATTAACCCCGTTAAAAAATATAGATTTCCAACGGAGCGAAATTAACAAAGGGATGCGATTATGAAAATCGATGAAATAAGAAAAAAAGCAAGAAGGCTGGGCATAAACTGCGGTAAAATGAAAAAAGCAGAAATTATCCTCGCCATCCAGAGAGCAGAAGGCAATAATCCCTGTTTCGGGAACCCAAACAGCAGTAATTGCCCATACACCAACTGCTGCTTCAGGTCAGATTGCATTAAGGTGCCGTCCTACTCTGTAACTTAAAGAACAAATTGTAAATCCGAGATTTTCGGACTTTGCACTACACACATCAAACGTTGCCAAAAGCGGTCTGTAAACTTGTACGGCTGTGAAAAGAATTAAGCCATCTCGAACGTTTATAATTCTCGTATTTACAGCGTTTGCTGTGTTTTTCGGGGTCCTGATATATCAGAAGTACAGCAGGATACGCACGGACAGGAACCTGACCCGGCAGGTACTGACCAATCAAAGGCAAACAAAACACTTTAATATTTACAGCAATCTTGATGCGGCATCGCTGGATTACTATGAACAATTCTTCGAGGGTTTTTTCGAGTATTTCAGCAGGGAGTACTTTGAAATCGGGCAAAAGCGGCCGCTTAAGGTTTATCTATTCAAGGACACCAGCAGCTATACACCTTATGCAAAAAGCGCCGGCTGCAACAGCCCATACGGGTTCTATATGGGTTTAAGGGAAAATATAATCGTTGTCAATCGCGATTCAGGGCTGGGGACAACTACGCATGAGCTGGTTCACCATTTCATAGCAACCAGCTTTGTGAGGCGGCCTGCCGAATGGGTCAATGAGGGTATTGCGACGTTCTTCGAAAAGTTCATCGGGCATCTTGATAATGAAGGCAAACTGACTATTTCATTCGGATATTTCAGTAACTGGCGATTTCCAATCACAAAAGCAAGCGTAAACAGTATCAGCCTTAATGAGATAATCAGGGCAAAGCAGCCGGAGCAGTGTGCAGTGAGGTCGTTGATGCTGTATCTGCATAAAAAAGGGCTCTTCAAAGATTTCGTAAGACAAATTTGCACAACAAAAGGCGACCGTGACAGCTCGGTTACACTGCAGAAGGTCTATGGCAAATCAATTGCGGAGATTGAAAGGCAGTGGAAGGAGTGGATAAAATCTCAGCCGATAGATGAGGATGTTTTACTGGTAGAGTCGGCATTTGTGTTACCAGAGAGACAATGGCAGTTGTGGTGGAGGGCAAATCAAAATAAACTTTACTGGAGCGAGCAAGAACAGATATATCGGGTGAAGAAAATGAAATGAACAAGACAGCGGACAGGGGGATAGGGAAAAAATCCTAATATCTAAATCCACAAGTACAAATCACTAATCTGGCTGTGAATTGGCCTAAGCCAGGACGAGAAAAAATCCGCCAATCCGAAACGGAGCGAAGCAATCATTCGCCGATTTAAATTTTTTATTGACAAGTAGTGCGGCAATTGGTTATAGAACATTCAGAATAAGTCGGAAGAGGGTGGGTTGACCAAGAAAGGAGTGATATATGAAGGCGAAAATAAGTGTGATGGTTTTGTGTTTAGCAATTCTATTGCCCGGATGCTCTACGGTGCCGGAAAGGCCGGAGGCAAAGGCGGTTTTGTCGGCGGAGGTAAGGGAGACAATTGCAATATTCAAAGAGAAAGATCCGGATATTCAGCAATTCTTCAATAAATCTTACGGCTACGCTGTATTTCCAAAGGTCGCTAAAGGCGCCTTCTGGATCGGCGGAGCTTACGGTAAAGGCGAGGTCTATGAGCAAGACGAAATGGTCGGCTACTGCAGTATGTCGCAGGCAACATTGGGGATTTCGCTGGGCGGCGAGTACTTCCGTGAAATAATATTCTTCAAGGAGAGAAACGACCTGGAAGTATTCAAGACCGAGGAATTCACGTTTTCTGCACAGATTACAGGCGTAGCAGCTACCATTGGTGCAGCGGCAAAGGCTGATTATCAAGCCGGTATGGCAGTGTTTATCACAACCGATAGGGGTTTGATGGTCGACGCCTCGTTAGGTGGACAGAAATTCAGATACGTCTCCAAGTTTGGCACCGAATAGGCCAGGGAATAGATTATAAGTTAAAGAGAAATCCTGGATCCCAAGTTCTAAATCCCAAACAAGTACTAATTGCCAAAGCACGAAATTCAAAATGAACTGCGGATGGTGGTAGTACGTATTAATGTCACCAGCTTTATGCTGATGTGATCTCCAGGGGAAGAATAAAGTAGATTAAAAGGGGAAATAATATTGCAGAGCAGAGGTTGTTTTGTTAGCATATTTAGACTTGAAAAATGATATACAAGGGTCGAAAGGAGGAATAAAATGTCTTCGAAAGGCCTATGCAGAATAGTGTTTTTACCGGTGTTTTTTTTATCATTTGTGTCCGCAAGCTACGGTGATATGAATATTCTTGTAAATCCAGGTTTTGAAAACGGAACGGACGGCTGGGCCGGACGAAACTGCTCAATCGAGGCAGTTACATCGCCTGTACACAGCGGCTCGGGCAGTGCGAAAGCATCAGGCAGAACGGCAAATTGGCAGGGGATAAAGCAGTCTGTGTTCGGCAAAATGGTGGATGGGAAGACTTACCAGATACAGGGGTGGGTGAGACTTGATAATGCAGCGAGGGATAGCGTTTCTTTGTCCGTCGAGCAACAGGACGGCAGCGGCACCAATTATCATAACGTAGCCACTGCATTTGTTGTTACGGACTCCGAATGGGTGCTGCTCTCGGGCGATTTCACACTGAATGTAACCGGTACATTATCAGTGCTGGATGTGTACTTCGAGGGCCCTAAACCGGGCGTTAATTTCTATGTTGACGATGCTAACGTATATGGTCCCAAGTTTGTTGCTCCCAAGGCTATTCCCATCGACCCCAACGCAACAGGTGAGATTAAGGCAAGTAAGCGCCATCAAAAAATCGAAGGTTTCGGCGCCGCCGGCGCCCATTACACGAAGGAATTTGTCAACCACCAGAAAAAAACTGAATTATATCAACTTCTGTTCAAAGAACTGGGGCTTGACATACTCCGCATAAGAAACAATCACGATATGGAGCCGGAATCGTTCCTGGAGACGGTAGAAATAGTTAAGGACGGCAAGGCGGCTCTCGGGGGGAATATGAAGATTATGATTTCATCGTGGTCACCGCCCAGCCGATTGAAAGCTTATGGAGTTACAGTCGGCGGAACACTTACGAAAGTCAACGGCAAATATCCTTACGATGAGTTTGCACAGTGGTGGGCCGATGGTTTAGCTGCTTATGCGAAAGCGGGAGTCAGGGCGGACTATATAAGTATACAGAACGAACCAGAATACGAAGCCAGATGGGATTCGTGCAGATTCAGCCCGCGGGAGGATGCGAACCTGGCCGGCTATGACGCCGCCTTCGAGGCGGTCTGGCAGAAGCTGAATACTAAAATGGGTTCGGATATGCCGAAGATGCTTGCCCCTGAAACGTATGGTTTAGGCAGTACTAAGGATTACATAGACAATTTAAACAATCTGTCCCACGTCTATGGTTATGCACACCACCTCTATGACTGTAGCGGCTGCGGCGATGCTCCAGACAGGTTTATTCCAGAATTTGAAAATCTTAAATCAAAGTACGGTAACAAACCGCTATTTCAGACGGAGTTCGCGCACAAACCGGATACGTGGAGCGGCGCAATGAATACGGCGATTCTGATTCATAATTCCATGACCGCTGAGAACGCAGCTGCATATTTGTATTGGGATTTGTTCTGGGGCTCCAGCAGCGGTATGGTGAGCATAGACGACCTGAGCAAGTACGTTATCAAGCCGGTTTATTATGCTTTCAAACAATACTCAGCTTTTATACACTCGAACTGGCAACGTGTGGAAGCAACGACCAATAATCCCGGCCTGAGGTTCTCAGCATATATAAGCCCGGACAATCAGAAACTAACCGCAGTAATAATCAATATCACCCCCAGCACTGACATTACCCTTAGCTTTTCTTTAAAGGATTTTTCTGTTTCCAAAGGTGAAATATATCGTTCGAGTGAATCAGAAAAATGTGTTTATATCGGCGATTATAAAGGAAGCGAACCATTGAAACTGACGGCAAACTCTGTAACAACCCTTGTGCTTTCCGGAAAGTAAGGTTCTAAATAAATCTTTAGATTAAGGAGTTGTACAATGTCTTTCAAAGGTTTTTGTAATCTTATGTTCTTATTTTCGTTTTTGTCATTGGCCTCCTGCGGCTGCGACACAAATTATAGTGGTAGTGATATTGTTGCTGATATTATTACTGATAGTAATACAAACATCCTTATCAATCCCGATTTTGAAAATGGAATAGAGGGCTGGGGCGGTCGAGGCTGCCCAATCGAGGCAGTCAGCACACCGGTGCACAGCGGTTCGGGCGGCGTCAAGGCATTTGGCAGAGAGGCGAACTGGCAGGGTGTGAGACAATCTGTATTTGACACAATGACAGATGGAGAAACTTACCAGATATCCGGCTGGGTAAGACTTGAAAATACTCCGAGCGCCCAGGTACTGCTGTCCGTCGAGCAGCAGGATGACAGCGGTACTGATTATCATAACATAGATACTGTAACTGCAACAGACAGCAACTGGGTCCAGCTTTCAGGAAGCTTTACCCTGGATGTGAGCGGTGGATTATCAGTGCTGGATGTATATTTCGATGGCCCGTCACCGGAGGTTAATTTTTTCGTTGATGACGTGAATGTGTATGGACCAGTGCTCAGTACCGACAAGTTCAAATCTATCAAACCCGAAGCGAAAGGTGAGATTGATGTAAATACACGCCACCAAAAAATCGAAGGTCTCGGTGCGTCCGGTGCCTTTCGAACGACAGAACTTGTTCAACATAAGCAAAAAGCCGAACTGTATAATCTTCTCTTTAAGGAGCTCGGCCTTGACATATTCCGTATAAGAAATACTTATGATTTTAATCAAATCGATTTCGATAGCTCGGTGGAAATAGCCAGCAGTGGTAAGGCTGCCCTCGGTGGCAACCTAAAGATTATGATTTCATCGTGGACACCACCTGCACGGCTGAAAAGTAACGGCAGCTTAGTCGGCGGAACTCTCGCGAAAGTTAACGGTAAGTACGTATACACTGATTTTGCCCAGTGGTGGTATGACAGTTTAGATGCCTATGCAAAAGCCGGCGTCAAAGCGGATTATATTACTATCCAGAATGAGCCGGACTGGGAAGCCCCATATGATTCGTGCATATTCGGTCCTGCAGAAGATGCGAACAGAGCCGGTTATGACGTCGCTGCCGAGGCAGTTTGGCATAAACTGATTACTGAAATGGATACGGCTATGCCAAAAATGCTCGACCCTGAAACGATGGGTTTTTCCCACATCGAAGGTTATATGAATAAATTAAATCACTTGATCGTCTATGGTTATGCACACCATCTTTATGATTGCAGCGGCTGTGCCGAAAATCCCGACAGATATATCCCCAAAATGCTCAGCTTTAATAAACTTAATTTACAATTCGGTAATAAACCCGTTTTCCAGACAGAATTTGAGGATGAACCGAGCACATGGACCGGTGCAATGAATACGGCAGTTTTAGTGCATAATTCACTTACTGTGGAGAACGTAGCTTCATATTTGTACTGGGATTTGTTCTGGGACTCCAGCAGCGGATTGATTAGCATAAACGACCCGTGCTCTTATACTATCAATCCTGCCTATTATGCCTTCAAGCAATATTCTGCTTTTACAGATTCGAACTGGCAGCGTGTGGGAGCAACGACTGACAATTCCGGCCTTAGAATTTCAGCATATATAAGCCCGGATAACCTGAAACTAACTGCAGTAATAATCAATACTACAAACGATATCGATATTAGCCTCGACCTTTCTACAAAAGGTTTCACTGCTTCCAAAGGCCAAGTATATCGCTCCAGCGAGAAGGAAAAGTGCATCCATATCGGCAGCTATAAGGCAGGCAATCCATTGAAACTTCCAGCCAATTCTGTAACGACTCTGGCACTTACCGGCAGCGGAAGGTAATCTGCTTCCGATTTTTTTATTCTATTACGTGGATGTTTTTTTTATGGCACATATCTTTCAACACCTTCGGCCAGACGGTGGCCGAGACCTCGCCGATGTGTGCCTTTTTCAGCAAGAGCATAAACGTCCGGGACTGTCCGATGCCGCCGCCAATGCTGAGAGGGATTTGGCCATTTACAATGGCCTTATGGTATGGGAAATTAAGGAAATCAAGCTGGCCTGAGAGTTCGAGCTGCTTTTTCAGAGAGTCGGCATTGACACGTATACCCATTGAGGTTAATTCGTGTCGGCGTTTCGTTACATGGTTCCAGACAAGAATGTCACCATTAAGGCCATGCATTACTCTGCCATCTTCAGAGGTTATTTCTGTTACCCAGTCATCGTAGTCAGCAGCTCTCATTTCGTGCGGGTATCCGTCCTTCAGTACCCAGCCGATGCCGATGATAAAAATTGCGCCGAGCTCCTTAACAATTTCAGTTTCGCGCTGCTTTCGCGGCAGGTCTGGATATCTGTCGAGTATTTCCTCAGCGTGTATAAACGTCAGTTTATCAGGTAAATCGGGGTATTTATCGGTCTTTAGCTGGGGGAACAACTCCTGGACATGGTTTTCAGCACCTTTGAGGACTTTCCAGATTTTCTCTACAACCTGCCTCAGGAACTTCAAGTTTCTCTGCTCAGCGGTTATGGCAAGCTCCCAGTCCCACTGGTCAACATAGGCGCTGTGGTCGTGGTCGAGGAAGTAGTCTTTTCTAACGGCACGCATATCAGTAAGCAGGCCTTCGCCGATATTCATTCCGAACTGCTTTAAAGCCATTCGTTTCCATTTGGTCGCTGCCTGGACTATTTGCGTTCGGATTGGTTTTTCAAGGCCGAGGCCGCAGGGAAACTCGATTGGCGTCCGGGAGCCGTCGCGGTCAAGCAGGTCATTGACGCCGCTTTCGACATCTACAATCAGAGGCACCGTGACACGAATCAAATTAAGTTCTTTACAAAGGTTCTCTTCAATATAGTCCTTGACTGCATAGGTAGCAATCTGGGTTTCCTTGGGGGACAGCAGCGAGTTGTAATCCTGCGGGAGTATTTTTTCCAGCTCGTTATAGTCACCGATACCGGGGCCGGCAAGGTCTGCTTTTTTATCTATCATTTAATTATCTCCTAAAAATATTTTGTGAAAAGCGGTTAAATCCTGCGGTTATGCTAATCTTTGGAACTATCATTTAGCTTCTTTTTGCAGTTTATATTCGACGGAATCAACAAGGGCCAGCCAGGATGCCTCGATAATATTCTCAGAGACGCCGACCGTGCCCCAGATTGAGGTTTTGTCACGGGATTCGATAATTACTCGGACGCGTGCGGCAGTGCCGGCTTTCGCATTGACCACACGCACTTTGTAATCAATTAAGTGGATATCCTTAATAACGGGATAGATGTTTTGCAGCGCCTTACGCAGAGCGGCATCGAGTGCGTTGACGGGGCCGTCACCTTCACCGACGACGTGCTGAACTTTATTACCGACCTTGAGCTTGACCGTGGCTTCATTGACCATTTCGCCGGAAGTGCGTCGTTCCGTGGTCACGTAATATTTCAGAAGCTCGAAACAAGGCTTATATGTTCCGAGTATTTTTTTAACAAGCAGGTCAAATGAGGCATTTGCCGCTTCGAATTGATAACCCTCGTTTTCAAGCTGCTGAACATGGTCGAGGATTTTTTTTGCCAGTTTTTTGTCCTGTGTGATTTTTGCCTTTTCAAGCTCAGCGAGGATATTAGATTTGCCGCTTAGTTCGGAGATAAGAAAGCGGCGCTCGTTGCCGATTAGAGCAGGGTCGATATGTTCGTAAGCGCGTTTTTCTTTTCGCAGGGCGTCAACATGCAGACCTGCCTTGTGGGCAAAGGCGCTCTCGCCGACGTAAGGCATATTCGTTACGGGGTTCAGGTTGCTGATTTCAAAAATAAAACGAGAGACTTCGGTGAGAGTTTTGATTTTTTCAGGTCTCAGACAATCGAAATCCATCTTAAAGACGAGATTCGGTATGACAGCGAATAGGTTTGCGTTTCCGCAGCGTTCGCCGAGACCGTTGGCGGTGCCCTGGACGTGGCGGGCACCGGCACGGACGGCAGCTAAGGTATTAGCGGTGGCACAGTCGCTGTCATTATGGGTATGGATGCCAATGGGCAGCGTTGAGAATTTTTCGCAGACGGTTTTAGTAACTTCGTAAATACGGTCAGGCATCGAGCCGCCGTTAGTGTCGCAAAGCACAAGCACGTCTGCACCAGCACCGACAACGGCGGCCAAAACCTTCATCGCATATTCGCTATTTTCCCGGTAGCCATCGTAGAAATGCTCAGCATCGAAAATAATCTCAATGCCAAGATTTTTCAGGTACTCGACGGAGTCGGTGCAGAGCTGTAAATTCTCATCGAGTGAACAGCCGAGGACGTTTTTTACATGCATATCCCACGTTTTACCAACCAAAGTAGCCGTTTGCGTTTTACAGGCGAGGATGGCAGCAAGTGAGGAATCGTCCTCAACTTTTGTATCAGCCCTTCTGGTGCTGCCGAAAGCTGCGATTTTGGAATTCTTCAGGCCCAGCTTGGCCACTTCAGCAAAGAACTGCATCTCCTTAGGATTGGAAGCGGCGTAGCCACCCTCGATGTAATCGATGCCAAGCTCGTTGAGGCAACCGGCGATTGAAAGCTTATCTTCGAGGGAGAAGCTGACGCCTTCGGCCTGCATACCATCACGAAGGGTGGTATCATAAAGCTTTATCTTTTCCATAGCTAATCTCCAAATCGCCGGCGACGGTTCCCAACTGATAGTCTATGAATGCAAACGGCCCGCCTACGGCTGGCAAGATTATAAACAGGGTGCTATTTTAGCCCGATATCTAAGGTGAGTAAAGGAGAAAAAATGCACGGCAGGAAGGTTTTAGAGAACAAAAGCCACAAATATTTTACAAAGTTGTTGCAATCAATGCGATAATCAAATATAATTAAAGGTTTATCATTATTCAGAGTAGAGTAATGTGTAGTATATTTTGCCCCGATGGCGTAAGCCATCTTGATGATTAAAATGTCCATAACAGAAATTCTGCAACAAAGCTGTATCAAAGTTCCGCTGGAAGGCAAAGACAAGAAGGCCGTAATAATAGAACTGGTTGATTTGCTCGACGCTAACGGATTACTGCTCAACAAAAATACGGTTTTAGAGGCGGTTCTGGCGCGTGAGCAAACCCGAAGCACGGGCATCGGCTACAGAATCGCCGTTCCACATGGTAAGTGCGATGCTGTCAAGGAACTGGTTATGTCAATCGGGATAGCAGGCGAGCCGATTGATTTTGAAAGCGTTGACGGAAAACCGGTAACAATCGTTATTCTTCTGGTCTCACCGGCCAACCAGACCGGCCCGCACATCCAGGCTCTGGCAAAAATAAGTAAACTAATGCTTGATGAAGAATTTAAACAAGAGCTGGAAAAAGCGGCCTCACCTGAGGATGCTTATAAACTTCTGTGCAGTAAAGAGAAACAGTAGGCAAGTTTATCGATTCCGCCTGCGTCGGACAATCCTTTATTTGCCGTTGTTGCCGTTCGTTGTTTCCCAGAGAATCAAGCCCGGCTCATAGGGATTAGTCAGGTCGGCATTTCTGGGCAAAACTCTTACTGCTACTCCCTGCCGGCCTGTTTCTCTACAGGACATCGAACCGACAAACCAATGCTCGCTATCCTGGCCTGTGGTCTCTTTATAAGCCATTCTTACGGATGAGCCGTTTCTGATATTTCCCTGTGAATCTATCGGCCCATAATAAAGCTCGACTGAAACATCATCCGGGCTGATATTAGGCAGCTTAACAAGTGCTCTAATGGACAACTCCGAACCAATCTTAAGCTGTGGCTGAATTGTATTTGAAGGCTGGTTCTCTTTACCGTTATTAACCTGAATTTGCACATCTTTAATGGTAAATTCAGACCAGGCCTTTTTTATATTGGATTTCCACGTCGAAAGCATTTTGGCTCTCGACATAGCCTCCGCCGTAAAATATCGCCATTTAGCTATAGCCGGGCTATAAAACCTTTGAGTATACTCAGCAACCATTCTGTGCGTGTTGAAACGTGGTGCTAACCATTTGATGGAGTTTTTGGCTCTGTGTATCCATGCTCGCGGTAAGTCATCTGCCGAACGGGTGTAAAATAAAGGAATAATCTCGTTTTCGAGAAGATTATAGGCCGCCTGAGCCTCCACAATATCCTGATAATCGGTGTTATTGTAACTCTGCTCAGCGCCGATAGTCCAGCCTATATCCGGTTTATAACCTTCACACCACCACCCGTCCAGGGTGCTCATATTCAAAATACCATTCATTGCCGCCTTCATACCGCTTGTTCCGCTGGCTTCCATAGGTCTTCGAGGATTATTAAGCCACACATCAACGCCGCGGACCAACATTCTGGCTACGTTAATATCATAATCCTCGAGAAAAATCATTCGCCGTTGCAGGCCATACTGTGATGCAAAGTGAACGATTTGACGAATTATCTCCTTGCCCTGGGTATCTTTAGGGTGAGCTTTACCCGCAAAGATGATCTGAACAGGTCTATCGGGATTATTAAGCAGCTTTATAAGGCGTTGGGTGTCCTTAAGCAGGAGATTGCCTCTTTTATAGCCTACAAATCTTCTGGCGAAACCGATAGTAAACGCCTTAATATCGAGTACCTCCTCGGCCCAGTTCAATTCAGAATGGTAAGTGCCTCTTCGTTTCATCTGGTCCTTAAGCCGGTTACGTATAAAGGCAATCATTCTGCCTTTGCACTGTTGATGTGCCTGCCAGAATTCCCCGTCAGGAAGCTGGTCTATACCGTTCCAAATTGATGTATCAACAGCTTCATCAGCCCAGTTCGGACCGATGTACCTTCTATATAAAGCATCCATTTCATCAGCCAGCCAGCTTTTAATATGTATGCCGTTTGTAATCGAGGTCATCGGCACTTCACTGACAGGAACGGCAGGCCAGAGACTTGACCATACATCGCGTGATACCTTCTCATGCAGCTTACTTACACCGTTTACATAGCTGCTGAGGCGTAGTGCCAGAATCGGCATTTTAAATGACTCAGCTGCATCATCGGGAAGAATTCTGCCCAGCGCCAGAAACTGCTCTCTGCTTATCCCCAGAGCCGGTAGTGCCTGCGCAAAATATTTGTCAATCAACTCGACTGGGAATTCGTCGATGCCGGCTTTAACAAGCGTATGCATCGTAAAAATATTGCCGGCTTTGGTAGTTTCAACAGCTTCTGCAAAAGTCATATTTGTATCGTTTCGTAACTGCCGGATTCGTTCGAGCGTCATAAAGGCAGCGTGTCCCTCGTTCATATGACAGATAGTAGGCTTAATTCCTATTGCCGACAAGGCCCTAAAACCGCCGATGCCCAGAACAATCTCTTGGCGAATCCGCATCTCAAGGTCGCCGCCGTACAAACTGGCGGTAATCATACGGTCTGTGGACGAATTAGCCGGTATATTTGTGTCCAGTAGATACAAGTTGAGCCTGCCTACTGTAACAAACCAGATTTGTGCGTGCACAGTCCTTTCCGGTAATTCCACGCTGACAGTCAACGGCTGGCCATCGCTTTGACGGACCAGCTCAACCGGAATATTGAAATCGTTTTCGGTGTAGAGTTCCTGCTGCCAGCCCTCGATGTCCAAATACTGACGGAAATAGCCTTTTTGATAAAAAAGGCCGACACCGACTAACGGAACACCGAGGTCTGAGGCACTTTTTAAGTGGTCGCCGGCCAGGATTCCCAGGCCGCCCGAATAAAAGGACAAGCACTCATGAATTCCAAACTCGGCACAAAAGTATGCAATAAGGGGTTTAGTGGATTTTGAGTAAGTCTTTTCAAACCAGCTCGACCCATTAAGATATGCTTTTAGCTTTTCCTCGACTACCTGCAGTTCAGATAAAAAACCCTGATTTTTAGCTAATTCATCCAGCCTCTGCTGCGACAGAGCTGTGAGAAGTTTGACCGGATTATGGCCGCAGGCTGTCCATAAATCGCTGTCAATACGTTTGAACAGTGCTATAAATTCGGAGTTCCAGCACCAGAATAAATTCCGGGCAATAACCTCGAGGGCTTTCAAAGAATCCGGTAATGCGGGTAACACCGTAAAGCTACGAACCTTTGGCATTTTTTACCTCTCCAACAAAAGAGCACTTATACTGCGTTCCCGAAGGGCTACGCAGAGTAACATAAGCACACAAGTGCTTATGCTGTTATACCTTACGCTCCTTATATGACCTATTATAGTTATAATTTATACTGTTTTTAATCGTCAAATACAGCACCTGGCTTAAGAGCAAAAACGCAGGGAAACAGCAAACTTGGTGGATATGAGTGGATAGGAATGGTCCGATATTTCCATTTTTTAAAGCCAAAAAAGGGGCAAAATAAAAAGGCCTGCGTAGTAAACAGGCCTTTTTAATGCGAGGCTTCCCTCCACTGGTGCCGTAAGAAAACGTTTGAAGAAACCCATTATTTCTACGTGGGTAATCGTTGCTTGTGTCCGAAAGTCCTATCGTATAGGCGTTTCCGACCCAACAAGGCCTGATTTCCCTGAAAACTGGGTATCGGTTTTTTCAAATCATATTTTCTATACGAACACCGCAGGGGTAAGCCTGCATAACCTCTTATATCAGATTTCAAGCCAAAAATCAATAAAAATCCCAAATAACCCAGCTGCGCCTCTAACTGGATTTTCGGATGTTCAGACGTTTCTTCTACAGCAAAATCGAGATTCGGAACAAAATTTATCCCTCAGCTGAAAATGCAGGAACGCAAATGTGGGTAAATTAAATTGTTCGCAGTTGTGCGCCGGTAGATTCGGTGAGACTGTCTAAAATATCGGCCTGAAAGATGTCAACGGCCTCGTGGGTCAATGTGCCATCCTGGTCTCTGAACAGCAGTGTAAGTGTAAGACTTTTTTTGCCGGCAGGAATGCCTTTGCCGTGGTATATACCAACAAAGCGAACGTCTTCCAATTCTTCCGGTGATTTATTATTCACTGCTGCGGCAATATCAGCCCAGCGAACCTGTTCATCGACAACAATAGAAAGGTCGCGCTCTATAGCAGGGAACTTTGGTATAGGCTTAACTTTTACTGGGCCGCTCTGCAGAACTGAAAGAAGTTCAAAATCCAGTTCGGCGGCAGAAGGTGTTATGTCTTTGAAGTTAAATTTATCTTTGACCGCTTGGGAAACAATCCCGGCGACACCGATAAACTTGGACTCTGCTATGATATGTGCTGCGGTTTGTGCCCAGGGCAGTTCTGCAGGCTCGAAAACCACTTCTGCGTCTCTATTGATACTCTTTATCAAACCTTCAATCACACCCCGTAAGAACAGCAGGTCGTCATTATCACAGGCAACCGCCAGTTTGGTTTTTTCAATCGGCAGAGTCCCTGCTTTGACGGTGGGTACGAAAGTATCGGCAATTTCAAATATACTGCAGGGAGTATTTTTGGCATTAAGGTTGGTCTTTATTACGGCAAGCAAAGAGGGCAGCAGCATCTGGCGAAGCAGATTGGCGCTTTTTCTGGATACATCCTTTACGCCAAGATGTTCGACGGCCCCTTCAGCAACGAACAGCTCGGAGGCAGAGCCGTCAATAAAGCCCACGGTAATCGTTTCGTAAAAGCCGCAGCCGTTAAGATACGTTCCTATCGATTCTGCCAGCTTCTGACGAGAATCAACCGGGACGACCTGAATACGAATTTTCTGCTCCGTGGGTATCCTGTTATAGCCGTACACGCGTGCGACTTCCTCTATCAGGTCAATCTCACGATAAATATCACTGCGCCACGAAGGAACGCTGCAATTTATCAAATCGTCATTTTGCTTTGGCTGGAAACTCAGCTTCGACAGGATTTCTACTGTCTCCTGAGCCGGAATTTCGACACCGAGCACTTTATTTAAGCGGGCGAGCCTCAGCGTCACCTCTTTTTTTGCCACTCCTTTAGGATAAATATCAATCACACCTTTAGCTACTCTTCCGCCGGCCACCTGTGTAATTAACTGGGCAGTTCGTTTCGAGGCCCAGTCAACCATTTCTATATCCACAGTTCTTTCGAATCGAAACGAAGACTCCGAAGGAAGGGCAAGTTTGCGGGAGGTTTTACGCACACTGAGCGGGTCGAAATATGCGTCTTCCAACAGGACTGTATCAGTCGTCTCGCTTACCTCGGTATCGGCCCCGCCCATAACCCCTGCTATAGCCACAGGGCCTTGTGGGTCAGCAATAATCAACATATCAGCAGTTAACTGACACTTCGTGCCGTCAATACTGATAATCTGCTCACCGGCGAGTGCGCGCCTTACAGTTATTTTGCCCTGTTTTATTTTTTTATAGTCGAAGGCGTGGGGCGGCTGACCTGTTTCCATCATCGCATAGTTGGTTGCATCAACGACGTTATTAACGCTTCGCAGCCCGATTGCTTCGAGCCGGTATTTGAGCCAATCCGGCGACGACTGAACCTTTACACCCTCAATAATTCGGGCCGTATATCTGCCGCAAAAATCCGGCTCTGTAATCTCGACAGCAGCGAGCTCAGCGACGTCTCTGTCTAATTCATCCAGTTCAATGGCGGGTATCTTTAGCTCTTTGCCGGTCGCTGCTGCCAGCTCGCGGGCGATACCGATGTAACTTAAGCAATCACCGCGATTACTAGTTACTTCAACATCGATTACGGTATTGCCGTCGATTTGCCTGATGCCTTCACAGGGCAGACCCAGGTCGCTCAAGGTCTCGGCGACCTTCTCAGCCGACAAGCCCGTTTCGACATAATCATTTAACCAGCTCAGCAAAACTTTCATAATGGCAATACCTTAACTTCCATAGGTCCTGTTGTCAATACTTGTCCGTCTATGGCGGGTCGGTTAGCCCTGCCACCTGTGGGCAGGGTTATTAAATTCGTTTAGCCGTCGCCGGAACGGCGACGCTGTTAAGCCCCCCAATCCATCTTTTGTGGTTGGGGGGTTCTTTCCCCTTTCACCTTGGATTGCAGATGTGAGGAACGCTTTATATTTTACCATTATAACTTGTCTGTCATCTGTAAGGGTATGATTAATAAACGCTGGATAATCTAATCTATAGTGCTACAATAAATGGGGTAAAGTCATTAACAGGTTAACAGAATGAAAGAGGCAATTAAAAAAACTTTGTTTGGATTTGAAAATGCCACAAATCCTTTTAACGAACATGATGTAAGCGAGGCGATAAGAAAATTGCGCGACAAAGATGATAAATCTGAGCCTCCGATGGAATGGCTTTCCGAGTATATGGCATTTGATTTTTACGAAGATAGTTCTGAAGAAGGGAGTTTATGGGGAACTTATTTTGGCCCAATTATGTCGGCAAGAAATCAAGATGGTACCGTTTCCGAATTTCCAAGCATAAACCGTGTGACCACTGAAATGCTTAATTATTGGTCCGAGCGAGCAAAGCAGGCAAAACATCCTGTATTAAAAACTCGTTATGCATCTCTTGTTTGGGAATTCTCCAAACACGTTATCAAGAAGTCCTCTGATATTGCAATGGCTCATATTTGTATCGATAGCATAATCGAAATGGCAAAATTACTGTGCCATAAGTATGAGTGTGATGTTATTCAGAAAATGAATTATGCTGTTAAATTAGCAATTAGTATAAATGACAAAACTCGATTAAATAAATTACGTGATGCAATGATCGATTTTGAAGATAAGGTTGCAGATGATAGTAAACGAGGTTTGTGGGGATTTTCATTTGACACTCTTTTAATGGACAAAAAGGTCCGATTGTCCGATGGCCAAATAGCAAAGATCGTCAATACCATTGAAGAAAGGCTCGAACGCGTATCCGATTTTGATAACAAAAAGTCATTTGACCCGTTTGCTTCTGAATCTGCTGCCACTCGACTAGCACAATATTATCGCAAGCAAAATCGGCCTAACGATGTCAAGCGAGTTTTACTCAAGTATGGAAATGCATTTGAGAAGATATCTGAAGAAGCTTCGGCTCTCTTGGCCATCACATGGCTTCAAAAAGTTGAGTCTGTATATATGGATTTTGGTCTCAAAGACGAAGCCGATCAAATCTTGAATGTCATTCGTCAACGTGGGCCAGATGTTCAAAAGGACATGAAGCCAATTACTCTTGAGACAGAAATTTCCCATGAAGAAATGGAAAATTATGTTAATGAAATGATTGATGGTAAAATTAGTACGGCAATGGCCAGAATAGTGTTTCACCATATCCCTAAAAAAGATGAAGTTACACTACAGTTGAAAGATTTAGCTAAAGAACACCCTTTGTCATTCTTGTTTCCTATGACTATACAAGACCATGATGGTCGAACGATTGCACATATTGGTTCTCTTGACAATGATCTTGATGGACACATAGTGAGAGGCATTACCCAAGATATACAATTTACTTCTATTTTTCTCCGGAATGTATTGCTCAAGTTTCAGGAGAAATTTTCTGTTTCGTCCGATTCTATTATTGTGGAACTTTATAAATCCCCGTTATTTATGAAAGAAAAAGCTGATATTATTAAAAGAGGGTTAGATGCTTATTTTGGCGGAGATCATGTTGTTGCCATCCACCTGTTAATCCCACAAATCGAAGGTGCTATAAGGAAATTATTAGAATTGACAGGCGGAACTACATACAAGCAAGGACGTAGCGGGGGATATTTTCTCAAAACCTTTGATGAAATGCTTCGAGATGAAAGGATAGTTCTATCTATTGGAGAGGATTTTGCTTTCTATTTGCGGGTATTATATACAGACCCGCGCGGCTGGAATTTAAGAAATAATGTTTGTCATGGAATTAGTTTGCCAAAGCAGTTTTGTATTCAAGTGACAGATAGAATATTCCATACTTTGTTATTACTTTGTCAAGTAAGAGAACTAAAGAATCAAGAAGAAAATCGATGAGAAGGTATTATCCCTCAAAATCACTTCCTTTTACAATGCAAGAATTTCCTAGTAGCGACCTGTCTGCTATCAATCATCGAGTATCGGGAATCCAGCATCCAGTATCGAGACAAAATTTTTGATTGTTTCTATATAGTTTTCGAATGTTTTCACTAAGTTTTCAAACGTTTCTATACAGTTTTCAATCGTTTTCGAACATTTTCCAATATTTTCCATCATATGCTCATAAACAAGCGCCGTTGCCCCCTTTCTCCCCATTTTACGAATTAAACTAACCCCTAAACCGTTAATTTAGGCAATTTCCGGCTAATCGAAGCGCAGCGAAGATCCCCGAGAGCCTGTCCTCGAATGTTGTAGTCGGGGGATACTCCCTTGACCCAGTACAGGGGACCCAATTCTTGAAAATCCCAACTTCTCAAATCCATGATTTATAAAAAGAATACCTAAGTATCTTAGGTATTGCCTTTTTTTCTTTAAGCCCCCACGGTGCTTGAGCGGTATTAAGCACCCGCGGCGTTTGTCCTAGGGACTCCTTACGGAGAGCGGAGTAAAATCAATCAAAAATGGGGGTACCTGCTGAGTAAAATCAAATTTTATCAAAATTTTTTAATCTCTTTTCTTACAACGACTTATAAGATTTTCTCCCCCGAAAAATCCTCGATTTTTCGAATCAAACACGCGGGTACCTTCTATTGTAGAAGGAGGTCAAATGAGACCTTTTAGATAAATAATTATCAACTTAGTAAATCTCGTTTTTAGCGTTTGAAAATTTGAATTTCGAATTTGTTTAGGATTTAGATATTCGGATTTCGAATTTCTCGCTTTCCTTCGTAGCATCAGCGAAGAAGGAAGCGCTGGTGGCTTGCGCAATCGGTGCGCGCAGAGGAAGAGTCAATTAAAATGAACAAATTATGCAAAACGAACCCAATTTTCAAAAGACTAAAAATGAGCGTAAGCGTAG
>CAZCIR010000025.1:0-5188 GCA_964499145.1 uncultured Pirellulales bacterium
GCCTTAGCTGATTACGCGCCGGGTGGTATAATTTCCGGGGACTGCGTTGTGGACAGTCAAGAGCTTCAGGTAATATCAAATACCTGGCTTTATCAAGAAGCAGTCGTTTACACGAAAAATCCAAATGATGTCAATCTTGTTAAATATTATCCGTTGAACACAGGAGACGGTAATAAGGTATATCCCGACCCTTGCGATCCTATATGGACAGGGACTTTCCATAACTCCGCTGTTGATCCACCACCAGAAGACCCCTGTTTTGGCACCAAATGGGCTAAAGACAGCGTGCCAAATATAGGTGACGGTAATTGTGTCTATATGTCCGGCGAAGGCGGTGGCAGGATTAATTGTGGAACTTATGGACAAGCGAGTCTCGGAATTGGCCCAACGCCACCTGCTATAAACGCAATAACTCTGTCTATCTGGGTCAAGTGGTTAGGACCTCGCACCTGGGACCCCTATCTGTTATCTAAGTCTCAGGGTTTAATGGGTAAAAGAGGCGGCTGGAATGAAAGCGGAATGATATGGACGTTCTGGATTAGTGCAAATCCTGGTCAAGAAGGTGGAGTTGGTCTCGGACATTATTCTGACACCTCCATGCCCGATTTGGTATCCCCTGCTGGAACAATGGATTCGTTTATCGGCAAATGGGTGCACCTAGCCGCCACGTTTCCGCATCCTTCAGGAGACCCTTGCGACGCGAACGACTATGCCAGGCTCTATCTCAATGGTGGTGAAGTGGCATTTGGGCCGTGGAGATTTAGTCACGGATGGGATCCAAATATATTCTTGACGATAGGCCAAACCAATGATCCAAATGCCTGGCCAAACGGCCCAGCAAGCTATTATGGCTACTTAGACGAAGTCCGTATCTACAATCGTGCTCTGGAACCCAATGAGGTAGCATACCTGGCTGACATGACTCCTGAAGACGGCAAACTGGTGATTCCACCGGCGTCACTTGCTGAGATTTATACGGGAGAACCGGAAGGCTTCAGAATAATCAACTACATGGACTTTGCCATAATGGCTGATAAATGGATTGAGGAGTATATGTTCCCGTACGAGCCATGATGATACAAGGCCGATTGTTCCCGCTGCTGTGATTACGCTCTCAGGACAAGTTAAGCGGGTAACAAAAAAGGCTCGCACCGATTAGGGGCCTATACTGATTAGTTCGGTATAGGCCCCTGCAGTTTTTACAGGTACTGTTTTGCATTTAAAAATCCGGTTTCCGTCCAATCCCCAATCCCGACCAATCATAGCTTTATTGTCGCACCTGATCTATAATCAATCGAAACTGTCCCATAACTACTGTAATTTCTGCGAAACTTACCACGAGCGCCGTCCCGAAGGTCGAAAAAATACCAGAAATTCAAAAAAAATCCACTTGCCAAATCAGCCGTTTTGTGGTATAATAGTTCAAAATTGAATAAGGCGTGAAGGCAGGGGCCAAAAAGCCGTTTTTTATAATATTTTGTCTTTGCCATTATAATTCGTTTCCCTTTCATACCGACCCCCCTTCTAAATGCGGAAGTTGCTATCGTAAGCAGCTTATGTTTCTTTTGCGCCGGCTTAATGGAGAAAAAAATGGCCTCAGCCGAGCAAAAAACCGCTTGTGTGCATCTTTACAACAAAGCGAGCTTATCGTCCGGGTGCCGTTGCGCACCTGTGCCATCATATATATTTATTATAATTTTTTGAAAAGGCAGAAAAATGAAAAATGCAATTTTAACATTCTTTTTAACGCTTGTCGCACTGACAACTTGGGCTTCTGGCGCAGAGCGGCTTGTGCCGAGCCAGTATCCCACCATCCAGTCAGCTATCTATGCCGCTATTGATGGCGATACCGTCATTGTCGCCCCCGGTACCTATACAGGCGAAGGCAACCGCAACATCGACTTCCTCGGCAAAGCTATCACCGTCCGAAGCGAATCCGGCCCCAGTAATTGCATAATTGACTGCAATAGCACTACAACTGAATCTCATCGTGGCTTCTATTTCCACACAGGCGAAGATGCAAATAGCGTAGTTGCCGGCTTTAATATCAAAAATGGTTTCGCTACATACAATGGCGCCGGTATCTCCTGTTTGGGAGGCAGGGCTGGTAGTGCAAGTCCTTCCATTATTGACTGCATCATAACTGCTAGTTCTGCAGGAAAAAGTCGCGGAATTTACTGCTCTGAAAGCAGCCCAACGATTGCCAACTGCACAATAACCGGCAATTCAGATGAGGGAATATTATTTCAGTATTCTGACCCCAAAATTACTAACTGCACAATCAGTAACAATAATCACGGCGGAATCTACTGTGACAACAGTACCTCAACTATCACCGACTGTACAATCAGCAACAATAACGGCAGCGGTATCTACTGTATGGATAGCTCTCTAGCAGCAATTACTGGTTGCACAATAATTACCGGCTGCACCATCACCGGTAACTCAGCTGGCCTCGGCGGCGGAATCAACTGCATGGGCGGACACACAACAATTGCCAATTGTATTATCAGCGACAATAAATCCAGCGGTCGCTTTGGTGATGGTGGAGGGATGTCTATTATTGAGGGTCTTTGTCTTATTTACAATTCCATTATTAGCGGCAACACTGCAACGGGCAACGGCGGCGGGCTGTCCAATCATGGCAAGACGGTAATTACAAATTGCACTTTCAGTGGAAACTCAGCGCCGCGCAGCGACCAATATGGAAACTTTGGTCACGGTGGAGCAATAAGCAGCATAGGAGAAACAACTATTACTAACTGTATTCTCTATGATAACTGGGCTCAATATGGGAACGAAATAGCTTTGCTATCATCTAATAAAGTAGATGTCAACTATAGTGATGTTGAAGGCGGTCAAGCAGCTGTTTATACTCAACCTTACGGTGCACTTATTTGGGGGCTTAGCAACATCGATGCCGACCCCTGTTTTATTCAGCCGGGTTTTTGGGCTGATATCAACGACCCCAATATAATCGTCGAGCCGAATGACCCTAATGCCGTCTGGCTCGAAGGCGATTATCATTTGCTCCCCGGTTCACTCTGCATCAATGCTGGCGACCCAAATTATGTCCCCGAAGCCAACGAAACCGACCTTGACGGCAATCCCCGCATCGACGACGGCCGAATTGATATGGGTGCATACGAGTCTATTATGCACCAGGCTCGTCTATGGCTCTTGCCGCGTGTGATTAACCGAAGAAGCCCTCAGCTAAGATGGATAACTGCCTGGGTGTATTTACCTCAAGGCATCACTAAAGACCAGATTGATAAGGATGCCCCGCTGACTCTTTATCCCTGCGGTATAAAGGCTGCTCGCCAGTTCGTTTTCCAGAATCGCGGTCGATTCTACAGGCGCATTCGTGTCCTTGCCTTCTTTGATAAGAACGATTTTTTGGATGCTGTTGATACTAATGGCCGGGTGCAGTTAATGGTCCACGGTTATCTTTCTGAGCCGGGCCGATTCTTCTTCGGCTCTGACACCATTAGAATAATCGCCCCCCGACCGCCTTGGTGGTGGTGCTGGTAGACTGCTGAAAAATATCGAAGGTTAAATTAAAGGACGTTTATGAAACGAATAATTTCGACATTTTGGCTTGTCCTCGTGCTTGGAAGTGGAACTTTCGGGGATACTGTTGAATTGCCCTTGGATTGTTCTGGAACGTATGATATCGATACACCTCTTTGGACAACAGATTTTGATTTAGGCATAACGTTTAGCAAGATTACGAATATTTATATTAACTGGTCGGGAACAATTATAGCCGAAGTAGCATATGAGACTCACAATCCTGATAATACTTTCCTCTTAGACGGTGTATTTTGGGTGGGATTGTACGAGTCAAATCCTAATTATGCTTTCTGCACTGCCGAAGTACAAAAAGGAGTTGACACATATCCTGCTCCGGAACCATTTGATTTGATGACGGTTATTGCTGACACAGACGATGATCTGACATCTCTTCTTGATGGCAAAGGTAGTGTTGAGATTGGATTTTTTAAAAGTCCGCGTTATGGGTACACATCTACCTTAGTTGACCCTATTGGCCATCTGAATTCAGCTACCTTAATATTTGATGGGGCAGTTATTCCTGAACCAGCCACTATATTATTATTTGGTGTCGGTGGTTTACTGCTCACAAGAATATCTCGAAGAGACAATTATTAATTATGAATAAATAAAAATTGTTAGGCAATGGTATTAGTTGATGATGGTTCACGATTAAAACTGATTAGATAGAAAATGAAGTCGAGAATACCCGAGATGAGAATGAAAATAGGTACAGCCATTCTTTTAGTATTATTGTTTGTATTTGTATGCCAATCAAAAGCTTTGGGAGTCTCTGTTGGGATAGACAGTGTCAATATAATCCCTAACCAGCCGATAGAAACTGACATAATCACCTTTGATATATCTGGCTGGGCAGCTACCTCACCGAGTTGGGTGGAATACGACCTGTTTTCACAGAATGGAACTTCGCTTCAGTTGGACTTGTATATTGATAGAGGCGTCCATTATTCATTTAGCAACTGGACCTATTCTAAGCAAATTTCACCTTTGCTTCCAGAGATTTACAATCTTCAGGTTAGAGCATTTGATTATTACGATAGTACACTCCAGGACACTTATAATGTTGATTTCACTGTAGTCCCCGAACCATCCACTATAGTATTGCTTGGTATCGGCGGTTTACTGCTCGCAAGAACATCAAAGCCTCTCCATTTACGAAAGAAGGCCGATTTCTGAAAAAAGTAACGCTGCCTTATAGGCGTTGAATATATGCACACTGATTCTTGTCTTACCTCTCCAGCCGAATCACACGCCTCCTCCGAGGCTGGAGAGGCCTTTTTTTATTACCCCGAATCTCCTCATCCCTCTGTGAGTATCTCTTGTTCATCATCTCTCGTCCATCGTCGGTCGTCTCTGTCCTCAACATCAACCAACTCACAACTCAACACTAAAAACTCAAACCTACGCCTAAAACCCCTCACTATATAGCAAATCGACTTATAAAATGCTCGTAGTCCTTTTGATTAGTCGAAAGGACTAGAGACAAAATCCTCCATATCCGCAGCTGGAAAAAATCTTTACTCTTTCTTGCGCTATATGGCATTACCACCTACTGAAATCCTGGCATCTAAAAATCCTCCACGACTACCTGCGCTATATGGCATTGCCACCTACT
>CAZCIR010000025.1:5288-34746 GCA_964499145.1 uncultured Pirellulales bacterium
GAAATCCTGGCATCTAAAAATCCTCCACGACTACCGCGCTATATGGCATTGCCACCTACTGAAATCCTGGCATCTAAAAATCCTCCACGACTACCGCGCTATATGGCATTGCCACATAGTGAACCTCCTCTCCCAAAATCCCTTTTTAAAAAAACCCTATGCAATTATCTGCTCCATGTGATATTGCCACCTGCTGAACAATCGCAACCATTTGCGGACAAAAACAACAAGCACCCTGTATGAAAAGAAAGTTATGCGAGCAATTGGTGAGAAAGAGAGGTCAGACGTTGTTAAAATAATCTTTCATTCTATCAAAGGCCTCGTCAATCGTTTCTTCTGAAACGCAAAATGACATTCGTAGATGTGACTCTCCTCGAAAAGCTATACCGGGCGTAGTAGAAACGCGTGCTTCTTTTAACAGCCGCTTTGCAAAAGTAAGTGAATCCTTGCCCTGCTCAACCTTTATTTTTGGAAACATCAAATATGACCCTTTGGGCTTTTGATATTCAAATATATGCCCAAGCTGATCAAGTCGCTTACACATAAGATTTCTCGTTGTTGTATAATGCTGCTGGAAATCATTAATACATCCCTGAGAACCTCTAAGAGCTCCAAGTGCAGCATACTGAGAAACTACTGGGGCACAAATTGCAAATGGTATATGGGCTTTTTTAACCTGTGCTATTAATTCTTTTGACGCATGGATATAACCTATTCTCCAACCTGTCATTGCATAGCTTTTTGTAAAAGTAAACGAGCTGATTATACGTTCTTTCATACCCTCAAAAGAAGCGATACTATGATGTTTGTGTCCGTCGAAAGTAAAGTATTCATATGCTTCATCAGTAATAACAATAAGGTTATTTTTACATGCGATCTGGGCAACGGCTTCTAATTCCTCCCCGGAATAAACCGAACCTGTGGGATTATTAGGGTCACTGAACATAATAGCTTTTGTCTTGTTTGTGACAGCATCGTTAATTCTTTCAATATCTAAGCTAAAGCCCTTGTCCTCAATAGTAGGAACACAAACAGGTTTCCCTGAGGCCATCACAATCTGCCTGATATGGCTGGAATAGCCGGGTACAGGAATAATAACCTCATCACCCGGATCAACAACCGCCATTAGAGCAGCAGCAAGTCCTTCTATAGCTCCTACAGTAACAATTGTTTCGTCAGGGGATGCTTCAATGTGATTAAATTCTTTCAACTTTTTGACTATTTCTTCTCGTAATTCATAAAGACCTGCTGGCTCAGAATAACCTCCTGTTTTGCCTTCATTTATTGCTTTGATTGCTGCTTTGTTTATATGCTCCGGCGTACCGGAGGTCGGTTTTGCCCATGATAGAAATGATACATCATCTATTTCTTGGGACAAACGGGTCATTTCATGAATAGCTGATTTTGGAATCTGTGAAACACGATTGGAAACTAACATTGACACGTCTTGCGTATATTCCATGTTAACTTCCTTTTAAGGCTTTCTTAATCTTAACTTCCGTACTTGCTATAGCTATACCTAACAAACCAACATTTAGGCTGGCCTGCTCGTGGGGCAAAAAAAATATATACATGTTTTGAATTATATCAGGATGATACTACTTTAAGTCTTAAAAAGTCAATGAATTATTATAATCTTCTGAGATGAAAAATATATCGAGCGAAAAAGTGGGAAATAAATAGTTACTCAAATTGACCGATTTTAGGCTGCGAGGAGCTTTTCCAGGCGGCGAATATTGTAAGGATGTAATCCTCTTTTCTGATAGCCATAGTTTTGCCCCGTTCTCACGCATCAGTTGAAAGAATTGAAATAGGACAAAAATAATGTTATTCTTTTGTATAAACCATCTGTCGTATTATTTTCAAGGCAGCAATCAATGGCATAAAACGAATTCAATAAGGGTATGTGATGGAAGCTATACGGTATCAACCAATCGGAATAATTTCTTCACCGTTTAGGGATAATGTTGGTGTCCCACGACAGGCTGTGGGTGCTTCAGATATAAAAGGAACGATAGAAATATTTGATGAGTTTTCCAAAGGGCTCAAAGATCTGGATGGTTTTAGCCATATTGTTGTAATCTTTCATCTGCACCTGGTCAAAAACCCAAGCCTTAAAGCCTGTCCTCCGTGGGACGGCAGAGAGCGTGGTATTTTTGCTACATGTAGCCCTTATAGGCCAAACCCTATTGGTATATCAGTTGTTCGTCTTGAGCATATTAATAGGAACGTTTTACATATATCAGGTGTGGATATGGCTGATGGTACTCCGGTTTTGGATATCAAACCTTATGTTCCCAGCTTAAATCCAAAAAAAGATGTAAGAATTGGCTGGTTGACAAATAAGGTTGAAGGAATGAACAAAAGCAAATCTGGCGATCGCTAAATTTGCGAAACTTATTTTTAGAATATTTTATGGCCTGTAAATGGTACAATATGTGTCCGTTGAGAAGATTTGAAAGACAAGGCAGGCTGGACAAAACCTGGGAACATAATTATTGTAGATCTGCCACTAATTGGCAAAACTGCAAAAGGTACCAATCGGAAGAAAAAGGCATTTTTCATCCTGACAATATGCTGCCCAACGGCGAAATTGATGAGTCAATCGACATCTAAAGTGATACAAGAAAGAAAAATCCCGGAACAGGTACCGAAGAAGCAAGGTTGTCGAATCTTCAGTAATGGAAAAAGAAAACGATAGCGTATGACATCAGAATCCAAACCTAATTGTCCTTTTTGTTCGGCGAGTATTGATTCGAAAATTATCGAAAGACTTGGAACCGTTGTGGCAATTAAGGATAAACATCCAGTGACGAAAGGCCATATTCTGGTGCTTCCTATTCGCCATACACCGGACTTTTTCTCTATGACTCTTGAGGAGAAAAAGCATGCCGACAACCTGATCCTGATTCTTCGCGATAAAATTGAGAAAGCTGATTCGACAGTAACAGGCTTTAATATCGGTGTCAACTGCGGAGAAAGTGCGGGCCAGACCATAATGCATGCCCATATTCACCTGATTCCCCGACGAGAAGGTGATATACCGAGACCTAAAGGCGGCGTGCGTGGTGTGATTCCTGACAAGATGGGATATTAAATAGACTGCCTTGTCGGTCTAATAAAACTTATGCCGTTTGGACTCTTGTATTCTTACTGCTGTTTTTTGTCCCACTGCAGCAAAAAAACTCTCTGTGTTCTCAGCCCCCCCCGCGGCAAAATAAATCTGTGTTCCAGCGCCCATAGATTTATCGCAGGCGGATGGCCGAGTTTGTCATTGTGAGCGCAGCGAAGCAATCTCTTTTTGTCATTCCGCACTTGATGCGGAATCTATTCCTTTCGCTCTTACGCACCTACGCTCTTCTCCACATTCAATTATTTAACTAATTCACACCTTGCATTTCATAGCGGCAGTTTACCCTGTGGGCTTGTGCCTAAGGTGCGAACACCCCAGAAATCTTTTATCTGGGAACCACGATATCAATGCAAGATAATTGCCGTTATAAAAATCCAAATTTTCAGTTTTTTGCTTAGACTACCCCCGTTTTTGATTGATTTCTACCACTACTTTAGCGGTCTCAGGAAACACCACGTAAAATATGCACCGTTTCTCTGTTTCAACAAATTTTCTTTTTCTCGTATCATCTCAGACAAAGACTTGATTCCAATTTCTAAATCCTGAAAAACTTCTTTCAAAAATCCGTAACGACGATTCTTTGCTTTTTTCCCGTTTGCCGCCCAAATCGCCTTTAGTGTAATTATCTTGGCGTAATGATAATAAATCAACCGGACATTACCCGCCCTAAGCAAACCGAAGGACCTTCTGAGATATACAATTAAAGACTACTATCTTACGAATCTGCCGTTACTATTTATATAGTTTTTTATTTGTTCCACGCTTAAAGGATTTTGCCTATTACGATGAATCATCCTATGGCAGTTAGAGCATGCTGGTATTAAATTTTGCAATGCGCGTCTCCAAAAAACTTTTATGTCTTCATCCTCATATTGAAAAACAGGTTTCAAATGATGAATTTCAATGTAACTTTTACCAATTTCACCATAAAAATCGTAAAAATCGAAAGTGCATGCAAAACATTTAATATGTCCATTAACCATATAGTGCTGAATGGCAATTTCTCTTAACTGCCTTGACCGTTCATACAAGCTAACATTCCTATTTTTTCTAATGCCTTCAGTAATCATCAAGTTTTCGTCATAGGTCAAAATTTTTCTTTTTCTTTCAGTAAGTTCTGAAACATTATCGAAACTGCTTCGAATGTCATCATAGGCGAAATTATTACTCAACAGATATTCAATTACTTCTAGATTTTCAGTCAAGCATTGCTGCCCTTGTTGGGTTATTTCATGCAAATTATTTCGTGAACTACGGTCGTAAGTTACATACCCCCGTTTCTCTAGCGTATAATGAGCAACCAAATTTCTAACTTTCTGAGAAAACTTTGTATCATTCCTGCCCGCAAGTATCTCAGCATCCTCCCCTGTCGGCTGAAATAAGCCCGTACATTCCTTGTTCAGATCTGAGGTAGGCAACCCCATCGATCAAAAAAATGCTTAAAAAATTTGCTTGCTTTCACAAACCAAATTACAATAGTAATATGCTTTATGTAAATCATGAGAACAATGCATTATACCAGTACGAGCTGAGAAATTCAAAAATATAGCATATCATGGAATAAAAAAATATTGAATAAGAAACCTCTTTATGGGAAGAAAAGATGGGAAATAGCATAATAATTGAAATCAAACTCGGAAAAGGAAACAAAGAAATTGAAGCTCTGAGAAATCAAGGCTTGTTATTCGATAGAATTAGACAGTCCCTCAACTCAAGCGACAAAGAAATTGATGAAATATCCTTTGAAGAATATGAAATTCTTGAAAATTTTAGAAGTAGCATGAAATGACAAAAGTTGACGCCATAAAAAAGGTTATGCAAGACAATGGGGGAACTGCTACCTGGGACATTATATACGGTAATATCGAAAAATATTATCCCAGTGCCAAAATGTCTCGCGAATGGAAAGCTGGCATCCGGGGGGTACTATACAGAGAATTAAAAGATAACCGAAATTTCAAAAAGATCGGATTAGGAATATTTGCCCTTGCAGACTATAAGGAAAAACGTGAAAAAATCAGTGAAAAAAATGTCGTTAGAATGCATTCGTTCATTGAAGGTATTCGTATCGAGTTGGGAAATTTTGACAATTATGATACTTTCACAGCCGACCCTACAGCTAACTTCAAAAACAATATTTATCTTTCAAATCTAAGCAGTATAAAAGTTTTACCAGATTTCACCTATCCCGAAATAGTAAGTGCATGTCGGAGAATAGATGTTTTGTGGCTTAACAAGAAGGGGTACAAGTTTCCTAAGAGAGCGTTTGAGGTTGTTCACAGTATTGGAACGCTTGGAGAAGCATTGAACAGAACATTTCAGTTGAAAGAATTTAATTTAGACTTTTATATTGTAGGTAGGAGAGAACATAGACAGAGATTTAATGATCAACTCACTCGTGAACCGTACGTGGAATTCAAGCAGCGATATGTATATAAAGATTATAACGAAATCATTCAATTTTATAACAAACGATTGGAGTTAGAAAAAATATCACTTTTTAAATAGAAAAGTTTGTGAATTCAAATAACGGTAGAAAGTATAAAAAAGGGTATATAAGAGTTGGGATTTGCAGACACACCAAAAAGGAAGTTTTGCAATACTACGATGGTGTATCTGATGATGCTGATGACATGAGAGGATGGTTGTGTTTACATAACGATGAAGAAGAGGAAGAATTGAAAAGATTTAAGTCTAAATCAAACAGCAAAAAGTAAAAAGACAACAATTGATCGTATTCCTAAAGATGATTTCATAAACTTGCTGACTGGGGGATAAAAAACATTTTGACCCTGCTGAATTGGTTGATGATTTTATAAGAATACTCAAGCCAACCGGCAATATCTTTGCGTTTACTAGTTACAACTTACTTGGTAGATGGCATGAAATATTTGACCCAAAATTTGACACGTTTCAATATATGGTCTGGCATAAAACAAATCCCGTGCCAAAGATAAGAAGAGCAGGTTTCTTAAATAGTTGTGAGCTGATTATTTGCGTATGGAACAAAGGCCATACGTGGAATTTCACCAATCAGAAAGATATGCATAACTTCATTGAGTCTCCGATTTGTATGGGAAATGAAAGAATTAAGAAACCGATGCACCCTACTCAAAAACCTCTAAAAATATTAAACCATATCATAAAACTTGCTTCTAATCCAAGGGACTTGGTATTTGATCCATTTATGGGCGTTGCTTCAACAGGTGTTGCTGCTCTCAACCTTGGCAGAGAGTTTCTTGGCTTCGAGATAGATGAGACATATTTCTCAGCATCTGAGAAGAGACTCAAAAGTATACACCCCAAACTATTTGATCATCAAAAATCAAGAAACTTACAAGAGGTAAAATTTCGTTAGATTCTTTATTAAGGAAAATTAAAAAATAAAGATATTCACCTATTCTTTCATATTCAATTAATTTTTTCTGCTATCATTATACTTCCTGGGCTTTCAACTTCAAAAGAAATACTCTCTCTACCTTTGTTATTTACTGAAGGGATTCCAAAGCGGATCGGCAATTCACTTCTCTAATCTTCCTCTCCGCAGTTGCTCATCGTAGATTCTCCCAGAGAAGTGAAGACCCCAGAAAAGCCTGCCCTCGATTGTCTTGTCGGGGGTCGTTATCTGGGGCCCATCTCCGGAACCCAATTTTACCCGGATTTCCCTAATTTTCAACTCTAAAAATCTGCTTTTTCCGCCTTATGCTCTCACGTCTTATGAACTAATAATTATTGATTATTTACTTCGTTCATCTTATTATCTTATCTAAATACTTTGTATCTTAAAACAAAAAGCGAAATTTAAGAAAGGCAGACGATGAAAAAGTTTAAAATAATTGTGATTTCGGTTGTATTACTGTTAGTTTTGATAGTCATTTTACAAAATACTCAGTCTGTTGAGACGAAGCTGCTTTTTGCCAAAATCACTATGCCGAGAGCATTTTTGTTAATGCTCACTTTTGTATTCGGCTTTATTGCTGGCCTGCTCACTACGCTGCGCTTAGATTCTAAGACCAAAAAAAATCTCTTTTCTTAACCAGCGAATTCTGCGTCTAATTTTCTTTGTGCCTTTTTGCCTTAGTGGCAAAAAAGTCTCCCCCAAAATCGCCATCGTTGAAAATTCATCATGAAAAATCATTCCCTTTGGATACCACAATTTTGCTTTTTGCTTTTTAATTTTTTATTTTCCTCTTGTTAACTTAGGCAACTTTTATTTAAGTAATCGGTTTAATCTGCGTAATCAGCGATTAAAAATTCTTCTGACGCAATACGCGATACGCACGACGCAATACGGAAAAAATCTTCGAATATTTTCAAATATTTCCATACATTTTTTGTCTGTTTCTATACTTTTTTCGAACGTTTCTATATAGTTTTCGAACGTTTTCGAATATTTTCGAACGTATGCTCATAAACCAGCGCCGTTGCCCCCTTTGGAGCCGTTTTACGAAAAAAATTGAGCGAATTCCCCCCTGCCCATACCCCCTATATTCTCTATTTTAACAAACACCAAAACCGAGTAAAAATAATGGAGACGAAGGGAATCGAACCCTCATTCCCGCAATGCGATTGCGGTGTGCTCCCGTTACACCACGTCCCCTAAGTCCTTGACTATAAACAAGTTATAGCTACTTAAAACGCCCACTTATCATAACAGACTATTTTTTCTATCGGCTCTCGGCTGGGCTTTTTCGGCTCATCCGCCGGATAGCCGAGTGCCATAAGTTCAATTATAGTAATGCCTTGTGGTATTTCCAATATTTTCCTGACCTTCTCTATCTCGAACGACCCGATCCAGCACGTTGCCAGTCCTAACTGCGTTGCCTGTAAGCAGATATGTTCAAGTGCAATCGATACATCTATAGGCCCTACTGCTTGTCCGCACTTCATAACGTAGTCACTGTTACTGCACGCAACTATTATAACTGCTGCTTTTGCAAAGACTTCCGGCCGATTGGTGCAGTCAGCTATCTGTTGCTTTTTTTCTTTGTCACGGACAACCACGAATCGCCAATCCTGCAGATTTTTTGCAGAAGGCGCAAGTCTTGCTGCCTCAAAGACTTGGCCGAGTTTCTCCTTTTCTACTGGCTTATCCATATATGCCCTGCAGGAGTATCGTTTACGAATAGCTTCGAGCACCACCATAAAAAGTACCTCTAACTTCTTTTACTTTATAATCTTATCTATTTGTCAGCCGATGTTTAACATAAATATAAAACCTCAAAAACATTGACGCAACAAGGAAAAATCTGTATTTTTATAATCGAATATCGGGCGATTAGCTCAGTTGGTTAGAGCACATGCTTTACACGCATGGGGTCACAGGTTCGAGTCCTGTATCGCCCACTTTTGAGCGCTTTTGTAACTACTTTTGCAGGAAAGTTTTAGCGCATTATTCAAACCTTTAGGAACTACCCTGCGACCGCATACAACACGAGACTTTGTAGACTTCTTTCTGCTTATCTGCGCAGAAGTTAGCATCAAGGAACTTTTTTATTATCTCCATATTTGTTTTAAGATGGGCGGAAAGCTCATTGGTTGTATAGCATCCAGCCTTTGATATCGCCATATAGATTAAAAGCTGGTCAGCCAAGAAACGGTCAACAACAGCTTTGCTTGTCAGGAAATCTTTGCTGAGATTAACCACTTCGCTGACCACTTGTTCTGATGGTTTGCCCCGCATTCCAAATGCGGTAAATACTGTTGTGTGTTTACCATAACAAAGCCGCATCATCACACAATTTCCGGGGCCATCAGAATCTGTTACCCTAAGGTGCTCGATGTTATTGATGTCCAACTTGCTTTGGAGCAGTAGCTTATGTTGTTTCTGAACGATATTTTCAGGAAGTTTTGCAGTATATATGCGGGCGGAAATTTGAGGTTTATTAGTCGGTTCGCATAAGTTGATTGATCTGTTTATATTTTTTTGCCAGGGCTGGATATTAAAAGTGATTTTTCCACCGCCGGCAGGAAAGAATCCGTATTTTACGAGTTTGCAATTACCGTGGAAACCAGCGGTAGCGATAGCCGGCAGGAAAGTCTCGGAAAGAAAGTCAAAAGGCGGGGCCAGCGGATTGTGAGTTCCGCCGGTAACGGTAACTGTCGAAGGTTTGTCTGCTAAAAATAGAGCTGGCAAAACAGTTTGAATTACCAATGATGCAGAGCCAGCAGAGCCTATATCAAAGTAAAAATCGCCACTTTGCACAGGGCCGGGTTGAAAATCCAATATTTGTGAGCGTTGGACAGATCCCTGGCATTTGCCATTGCAGATTTGACATGCAGCCTGGACGCAACTTAGATGCTGCTTTGCCAGGCCTGGATTGCGACGTGAGGCGCGGATGTTCTCGATGTGTAAACTTTTACCCGTTATACAGGATAGAGCCAGACTTGTACGCAGTATCTGACCTCCTCCTTCACCTGTGCTGCCATCAACTGAAACAATCTCCTTATTACTCATCAGGAATTCCTACCGTGACCATATATACAGGTTCAAGATTTTTCGGCAGTGACAGAACTTTGCTAACAGAGCAGTCATCGAAAGCACCGACGGCAACAGAGCCGAGGCATAAAGCTTCAGCCTGGAGATGCACATTCTGGGCGGCATGACCTGCTTCCATATATACATAACGGATACCTCGCTGGCCATAGTGATTTGTTGTTCTGCTAAATTCAGCAGCGAAAACAAGTGTTAACGGCGCCTTTTCGATAAATTCCTGCCCCCACGCAGCGGCGGCAAGTTTGGCCCGAAGGTCCTTTTCTATCAGTTTCTCAAGCGAATGTTTGGCAGGCAAATAATGGAGCAAACCATCACCTGTTACGACAAAAAGCTCCAGAGGATAAGTTGCTCCGGCTGAGGGAGCAGTTCGATACCTGTTGCCAACCTTTTGGCCCTGTGCCGCCCAGGTTAGCTGGCTAATCTGCTCTGTTGTAAGCGACTGCGATGAAAAATTTCGCCTGGACCGCCTGATAGCTATAGTTTGCTCCAGTGATATTTGGCCTTTCTGGCTCGGTTTAGGAAGAGTTATTAGTTTACTCATTGTTAATTCCCAACTCTACAAGGATTTGTAAAATTTCGGTGATTGTTTCATCACGATTTTGAACTGTCAAATTAAATAGTTTCGTATCTGGGAAATTTTTTACTTCAGATATAAGTCCACCCCCCTTTCGAGCCACAGTAGCAAGGACTGACTTATCAGAAGCAAAAAGTCGGCGCACTGCTTTGGCAAATTCTTTCGAAAAACACTCCATTTTACCGATTTCGTCGATGATAAATAATTCTGTGTCGCTGTAGTTAATATCCAGGATTGGTATTACAGACTTTTCAAATCCAGAAACATCCACACCGTATTTGCCGACTTTGTAGGGAGATTTGGTATTCACGTGGGCGAGAATACTGGTAGTACCATCAAGTTGTGTCCAGCTAAAACCTTTGCGGATATTATCTTCGCGAATCTCCTGTGTATAAAAACCCGCTACTTTTTTGGGGTCGAGATTAGTTACAATTTTGATTACAGCAGTGGTTTTTCCACAACCCGGCAAGCCTGTTAACAGAATTTTAACTGAATCGCATGCCATTGAAAGGTAGCTGTTTCATTTTCAATGTTCGCTTTAAGCCTAATAGCACTCAGCACCAAACTCAGCGAAAATCCTCTTTGAGTGCTCATAGTTCTGTTTTAAAGTGTTCGACCCGGATACCTGTGAGTATGCATCCTGTTTGTAGCATTCTGTTATAGCTGTGAGAAGGTTCTTCAAGGAAGGAAAAAAGAAGTAATATACATCTTCAGTAATATGATAAAATATGCAGCCTTCATTGTTCTTTCGGTTGGGATCATAGAAGTAGCCATCGCCAAAAAGGTCGCCAAAGATTGTAATCCAGTCGTCCATGTATCCAGCAAAAACATCGGATGCGATACGTTGTAAGATGGTTTCAGACTTTAGCTGCTGCCTGCAAGCCAGGTATTTCTTAATAGTAGTGTCTAAAGATAGGAAAAGATGGCCGGGAATGAAATCCTGATTTGACCCGGTTGAACAACCATTGTGCCACATATAAAGTGCTCTGAGTTCGTCAGTAAGTTCTATGCCAGCCTTCTTTTCAAGTTCGTCTATTTTTCTTGGAGATAATCCAGGTTGAAGTTGGATTGCAACTGATGGTGCCTTTTCGGCCAGTACTTTGTCCAGGTCCTTGAGAATATCTTCAGTAGGTCTATCAACAACTTTTGGCATGTGTGGTGGCTTGGGATAGAAGAACTCACGTAATTCGTGGAGCATTGCGGAATAAACAATAAATGTGCCGGTGATAACAATACCAATCGTCAAAACTATCCACATCCATTTTTTTGATTTGATCATGTTTTTATGGCCTTTTAGCTTTGACCCAGCTTTGGAATTTAGCTGGTGAGAAGGTATTTAGGATATTGGCTTTTGCTGCCCAGCCGCGTGCGGCGGTTGCTACGCCGTAGCCTATCAAATCAAGGCCGCTGGTGCTGTGAGCATCGGTTCCAACAGCCAGCATAACCTTTGCCTCAATTGCTAATTTGCAGTGGGTGTCCTTAAGGTCCAAACGCCAGGGATTTGCGTTTACCTCCAGGGCGATGTGTGTCTGAGCAGCGTGTTTGATTACAGCGGCTATGTCAATATCCATAGGTTCTCGCTGGCCGATGAGTCGGCCGGTAGGATGGGCGATACAGTTAACGTAGGGATTGTCCATCGCCTTTAATGTGCGGGTCGTTACCTTTTCGCGGGGGCTTGCCAGGCCGGAATGTATCGCGGCTATTACGAAATCGAGGTCGGTAAGTAACTTGTTGTCAAAATCCAAAGAGCCGTTGGCAAGGATGTCCACTTCGGTTCCGGCAAAGATGGTTATACCTTTTATTTTTTCATTTAGTTTGCGGATTTGTTTGATTTGGTTAGCTAACTGTCTGTTTGACAAGCCGTTAGCGATTGCAGAGGACTTTGAGTGGTCTGTGATGCAGATATATTTATAACCCATATTTTTTGCAGCCCGGGCAAGTTCTGAAATGTCAGCGTTGCCATCGGAAGCATTTGTATGAACGTGGAAGTCACCTTTAATATCTTTGAAATCAATCAGTTCAGGCAAGGTGTGTGTCTTTGCTGCTTCGATTTCGCCGCGGTCTTCGCGTAATAACGGATTGATAAAATCTAGGCCGAGCTTTTTATAGATTTCTTCCTCAGTTACTCCTGCAATCATTTTGTCTGCCTTGAATAAGCCATACTCGTTTAACTTCAACTTTTTCTTTACGGCGATTTCTCTTAATCGCACGTTATGTTGTTTTGAACCGGTGAAGTATTGTGCCGCAGCGCCGAAGCTTTCTTTCGGTACAACACGAATATCGACATGGACGGGGGTGGTTTCTGTTCGGATTATCACGGAGCCTTTTGTCGGCCCGGCGGCGAGAACCTCCTGCACGAAGCCTGCTTTGGTAAATGCGTCTATTATCTTTTTGCCCTTTTTAGCAGCGATAAGTATGTCAACATCACCGATGGTTTCCGCTTGGCGACGCAACGAGCCGGCAGGCTGGATTTTTCCGATATCGGAAAGCTTCTGGAGAAATCCGGTTACTATATCTGCGGCATCAACGGCCTGGTCGAGGCGAATTTGGCCTGTGGATTTTTCAAGAAATTCAATGCCTCTGATGATTGCCTCAGCCTTTTTATCACCGAAGCCGGGCAGTTTGGCCAAAGAGCCGGATACAATGGCTTTTTTAAGTTCGGAGATGGTTTTAACGTTTAGATTTTCGTAGACTGCTTTTACACTTTTGGGTCCCATACCGGGTATAGTGAGCAGCTCTAATAATGTCGACGGGATTTTAGTGAGCAGTTGTTTGTGGGTGGTTATTGTGCCTGTTTTTACGAACTCTTCAATCTTGGCGATACTTGATTTTCCAATGCCGGGTGTTTTTGCCAAATCGCCGCTGGCCAAAAGAGTTTCTATATCCGTGGGTATGTCGGTGATAATTCGGGCTACTCTGTGGTAAGTATTTATGCGGAAACGGTCCTCGCCGAGGATTTCCATGATGTCGGCCATTTGATTGAAAAGTTCGCTAAGAACGGCATTTTTCATAAGGTTGATTATATCAGGGTAGCGATAAAATCATAGCGGTAATTTAGTGGCGTACGGGCTGTTTTCCGGTATTGTTTCGATGCCTATTGGGTAAGCTCATCGGCAATTCAACAGCAAATGGGTACCGGTTATTTCTTTGAGATTACTTTTCAGATTGCTCGCTGGATTGCTCGTCTTTTTCGTACTCAGTATAAGCAATATTTGGGCCGTCAAATTCGGTTGCTTTGAGACGCTTAAGCTCTTTCGGCGAAAGAGTCGGCTCGGCAACAATCCTCGGTGTTATGAAGATAAGCAGCTCATTGGTTTCCACGGATTCGCTTGTATTTGTAAATAAAGAACCGAGAAGCGGTATATCTCCGAGGAACGGTATCTTGCTAACATCCTGTGAAACCTCCCTTTTACGCAACCCACCCAGAACAACAGTCTGGCCGTCTTTTACCAGCGCCTTCGTATCAATTTCACGGGTGTCAATGGTCGGCACGGAACGAGTCCCAGAACCTGGAACTATACTTCCAAGTTCTGAAACAACACTAAATGACGGCAGGATATGCAATCTTATCATACCCTCTCTTGTAACATGGGGCGTAACTTGAAGTTCAACGCCGACTTCTTTAAATTGAGTCGATGTCAACGAGCCGCCTTCGGAAGTATCGCTTTGCTCGGTGTATGGAATTTCGCTTATGATTTTGAATTCGGCAGTCTCGTTATCAAGCACCAGAATCCTTGGGTTCGCGAGCAGCTTGGCGCCAACTTGGGTTCGCAGAATGTTCAGCGCTATATCTACATTGACCGAATCGAGAAGACCGAGGCGTATGGTTCCGGCCGTATCCGCATCAAACGAGCCGCCTACAAACGGATTGCTCTTTCTATACAAATAGCTGTTCGTAGTTCCGCTTGAACTGGCTGGAAGTCCTGCGTCATTGCTCTGCCAGGTAGTAGCAGTTTCTTTGGTAGTAGTATCGGTAGTGTGGACTCCAGTAGAGGTGTTAGTAACTTCATCAATATCAACGGTAGTTATGGGGTTGTTTCTGCCGATGTCCCACTCGGCTCCGATGTCGAAGCCTTCCGTGGCAGTTACGTCGTAGATTCTTACCTCAACCAGCACCTGCTGCATCAAGCGGTCAATTTCTTTAACGAAGTTGTCTATGACCTTAACATTGCTCTCGAAATCCACAACGAGTATGTTGCTTGTGCTCGGGTTGGCCGAGAGACTGCCGCTGTTTGAGATAAACGTTCTTAATGTTTTTTCGACCTCTTTGATATCAGCATAGACGATTCGATAGCTCTTTGAAACACGGTTTTCAATGACGATTTCTTTTTGCGGCACGAGTGCTTTCATTTTTGCCAAAGCTTCTTTGGTGTCATAAATAATTAAAGTATTGCTTTTCTTGTCGATAGAAACACTACCCAGCGGAGAAGACATACCTTCAATTGCAGCTTTAAAGCTCTCGGCACTTAGGGATTTAAGAGTGATAGTTTCAAGAAACAATTCCGGCTTTTCCTCGACCGGCTGAGGAGTTTGGGCAACTTTCTGCGCTGTTAGTTTTTCTTTACTGAGGAAATTTGCAAAAGGATTATCACGGCCAACCTCTGGTGTGCTGTTTTGTCTGGACTCAAATTCTATCGACTGGGCTTGTGTCCAACCATACCAGAAGAAAGTAGTCAAAATAATACAACAGAAAGCTATTTTCATACACCGTAACTTATTCATAAAGCAGCTTCCTCCTCGCTGATTGTGTAAACTATAATGGTCATATCACATTTAAGCTGGTCAGAATCAGAGTTGATAGTTTCTATCTTAAATGAGTCCATCCAAATTCTTTTGGTATGGTTTTGCAGTTTTTCCACCAGTCTGATTATGCTGTTATACTGGCCTGAAACGGTCAGCTTTGCACTATCAGCGACAATACTTAAAGTATCTTCTGGCCGTTTTTGTTTGTTTTCAAAAGATGGTTTACCCATAACGAGGTTAAGTGAATTAACTGTGCAGCCTGCTTCTTCGGAAACGGCCTGCAAATTACTGAGGAACTCTTTAGCCTCATCAGGAGTAAACAGGGCACTGCGGGAGCTGGTGAGCTGTTCATATAATTCTTCCAGCTTTTTCGTTTTGGCCTTGACTTCGTGAGCGGTTGCTTTGTTTTTCTCCACAGCTTTACTTATAATTGATTCATACTGTTGTGCTGCGAATAAACAAGTTATATGTGGAGCGACTATCCAGTTATACATTGCTATTGTTGCTATTATAATCAAAGCAGTAAAAATGGTATTTCTTGTTGAGCGATTCAAGTTGGCAAGATTATCAATTAACATCACTGTTTTCCTTTCCCCCGAGCCAGAGCACAATTGATTTCATAGCTGATGAATCCATTCTTGTTTTTCTTTGTCCCAGCTATTGAAGCTAAATCTATATGCTCGGATTTGTTCAGCATGTCTGCAAACAGATAAATAGCTTCATTTGACAGCGCCAATCCTTTCAAAGACATCCCTGAGTTTGTTACGCCGTACAGTCTGGTTATACACACAGTTTTGGGTATCCCTTTTCCAATGTCATTTAGAAGGTCGGGCCAGGCCGTGTCACGATGAGAGTCTAATATCATATTTATTTGGTCGAGTTTATTGTCTACAGTGTCGATTTTTTTATCCACCGATGCTCGTTTTTCAGACAGGGTACGCGCTTCCTGCGATAGATTGACCTGTTTGTGACTAATGCTTTCGTTTAGTTTTTTAATCTTCCACGTCGGCACAGTGACAGCTAATGCCATAATCAGCAGGATTATTGTTGCAATATTGGCTGTTATAAGAGTTCCTTTTTGAGCAGCTCTAAGCCGGACTATTTCCTGGGGAAGCAGGTTCACGCCTAAATTACTCTCATCTTTATCCAAAAGCTTCATAGCCAGTCCGATTGCTGCTAGTGAAGGTTTATCGGATTGTCGGCTGTTAGCGAGTTTTCTGGGTCGACTAACGACAGTAGCATTACAAACATCTTCACCAGTCATTATCTGTAAATCGGCACTAGTAACTTTAGCTTTCAGAGACTCCTCAACGTTTTGGGGTAATTGCACATAATCTGTGACCACATTGATTTCCCACTTTCCACAACTGTCCGGGACCTCAACATCATAAAATTGGATAACCGTATTTATTTGTTCAGCAAGCCACGTACAGAACTCGTCCGGATTTGTTTTTTCTTTGCCGATACCCTTAGTTCTGACAAAATCAATAGTCTGCTTTTTGAATACGCACAGAGTTAAGCTGTTTTCCTGCAATATGGCTATAAGCACGTTGCTGTCAAATTTTCCTGCTATATTCTTAGGGTAAAGCGCTCTGGTATAGGCAAGCAACGGCGGCTCAATCGCCTCGACAATAAGACCGGCTTGAGTGCAGACTTTGACAATCTCATCTACCTTTCGGTCATCGGCAGCAACAACAAGAAGACGACTTGCAGAGCTTGCTTCTGACCCGACACCGGCAACTCCACAGAAATTCAAAGCAATGTTATTAGCTGGTAAGACAGCAACATGTTTCACTTGGTCTCGAACAAATTGCCCTATATTGCTCGGAACCGGCCTGGGTACGCCCATAATTTGAGTAATAACCGGTTCGGTAAATAACGATACAGCAGAGCGGGTTGTCCGTATTCTGTTTTTGTTTTTCAATGTTTTTATTGCATCAGCTAAAACTGCAGCGTTTTCAATGTTGCCATTTTTTATCGCTCCATCGGGAACAGGGGCACTGGCAGAGGCGAGTAATTCGACTCCGTTTTTACTACCCTTAAGAAGTGCCAGACTTATCCGCTTATCCGAGATATCTATTCCGAGGGCTGTTTCGGTTCTGGGCATCCTCAGTGGCGCCAGCCATCCCGGCGATACGCTGCCGGTCTTGAGCTTTTCCAGTGCTGTTTTTATGCTGAGCATTATTCGTTGACCCTTAAATTATCGATTCTTATAGTGTGATTGCCACTGCCGCTTGTGTCTATTGTTATGTCTGCCTTCACTCTGGCGACAAAGCCCTGCGATGTAGTGCCTTCCGAAATAATATTGGGATCTGGTGGGGAACCCTCATAGGTTACTGTGTAGGTGCCGTAGCCTGGGAACGACTTGTCGGTGTAGCTGGCGTCGGGCGTCCAGCTTGAGGACGCCCGTATCTGTGCAAAGGCATCATTTAAGCCTGCCTCGGCAACTGCAAGGGCCTGGGCTGCATTGACCTGGTTTTGCATAAGCTGTATGTCCTCGGTGTGCATCTGGAGTATGCCTATAGTGAGCGCAGAAAGCAGTGCAATAGCAAATACTACCATCAGAAGGACCGAGCCATTATTTTTTAGTATTTTTTTCATAGTTTTTTATGGATATATAGTCCCACCGCAATCAGCACTGCTGTTGTCAGCTGGGGCTATTGCTATAGTTATCATTTGAGAAGCATTCGATGAGGTAAGTGCAAAATCTGCGGTTCCGCTGTCACCGCTGGCCGGTTGTGTTACGTATCCTGCACCGCCGGAGACCATTTCGTTGGCGGCAGCGGTTACTAAGACATCATCTATCCAAACATTCTCTTGCCAGTGATTCATAGAAGCTTCGAATCTGATACGGAAGTTAGTTTTGAGGTACTGGGGATCAGTTATTGTTACCTGGCCCGGATGCTCTTCTTGGTATGAGTACCAATCATTCTCAGAGTCATTACTAAAATCGTCGTAGTTATCGTAGTTGCTACCGTCATACAGATACAAGTAGATGTCACCATTCTCAGTATCATCTAATTGATACCAGAAATCAATCGTGAATTCGCTGTAAGCGCTGGTATCAATGTCATCGGAAATCAAGTAAGTGTCACTGTCATCAGCATGCGCCGAATAGGAACCGGAATGCGGCGATGGTGTCGTAGTCAGGTTCCAGGTAGTTGTTGTCCAATGGTCAAAGCTTTCGAGACCGTCCTGAAACAATGTAATGGTACTACTTCCGCCACTTTCGTCCATTGTAATCGTCGTATGACCGGTGAGCCCGGTATCATTTTCTGTGATGTCATTGTTATCAAATGCTCCTAAGCGAAGAATGATACAATTGTTGACTGTTGTGGTTACTTCAGGACTGGTTGGCGTGCTGCTGGTTTCGCCGTCAGCAGCCCAGTCATTAATGGGATTATCCGGGTCGTGACCTGTAAAGCGCATCATCCAGCCGTAGGCCTGTTCATCACCCGACCAGGTGAACTCGTGACTAGTTGACTCTGAAGCCTCTGCAAGTTTCCACCAGGCGCCGAGCGTTACTGCACCGCCGAAGCTGCCCTGGTTAATCTCTGTCCATCCAGAGGGTGGTGAAATGATGGTGCTGCCGTCTGTGGCGACTGCGGCGATGAGCAGGTCGCCCTCGATATCGCTGACTACTCCGATTACCTGAACTACAAAACCAATGATTACCTGACGATTAACAGTTGAATCGAATGTTGCACTTGGTGTTTCATCTACGCCAGTGGCAGCCTTGTGGCCGGTTACACCAGTATGCCCAAAAGATCCAACCGATTGGTCGATTCCTTCAGTAAAGCCATTGTTTAGTGTATATGAGCCGTTGTTACCGCAGGTAGCTCCAAGAATTACCATATCTCCATCATTTGTAGAAAGAGCAGAGGTCGTAACCGGATTCGGAGTACTGCTTGTCGTACCGTAACTATCAGTTGCTCCTATAGAAGTTGTCTGGTCAACGTTTGAAAGAAATACACTGGCATACGAAACGGAACTTGTTGTGGCGCTCCAAGTAGGAGCAAATGTATCGCTGGTTGCAGCGGCGATACCAGCCTCGTCTAAAATAAAAGCCGCAACGTAATTCCCGTAACCCGAGACAGCGCTCCTTTCGATGATCTTGGTCATTGTCTGTCCGCCATAAGTTACGGAAGTCAAAGTTGGAGAGCCACTGGTAGATTCTTCGTGAGCGATGAATATCAAGGCACGGTTTGAGCCGGCCTCGGCTGTGTGTGCAAGGTCTGATGTGTCTGTTTCCCAGGAGCCGAGTAGCGTAACAGCGCCTCCGCCTGCAGGTGTTGGAATGGAAATAGAAGTATCGTCAGAATCTACTTTAGCCTCGGTGAACGTCTCGTATGTTACATTGACACTAGCCAGCTCTGATATCTCATTGGCATCCAGCGCTCGGTCGTAAATGCGAACGTCGTCCATATCGCCGTTAAAGTAGTTGTTTGGACCTGTACCGCCGTCAAATGTAGATGCCTCCGAACCCACTCCGAGGAAGCCATAGCGTGTGTTTACCCCTCTTCCGAAGGTGCTGCCGCCGGAAGCCGGGGTCTCCGGATTGCCGTCGATGTAGATAATCAGCGTGCCGTTGTCAAATACTCCCGCTACATGATGCCATTGGCCATCGTCGACACGGGTGGTACTGCCGTAATCCACCTGGCCGCTACTGGTGCGTACATCCCAACCTATCTGCCCGGTGCCGCCACCTGATCCGTTAATCTCCAGCCGCCAGTACTCATTGCGGTCAAAAGAAGCAATTATCTGGTTGGTGCCATCGCTGGTTCGAATCCAGGCAGTGACGCTTACTTCCGCATAGCTGTTGCTGCTGTCGTAGTATAGGTTTTGAATAGCTATGTAATCGTTACTGCCGTCAAAATTCAGGGCACCGCCCACTATTCCGTCAGTCCATTCAGTACCAGCCATATTCCTCAGTGTACCATCATTGCTGTTACTACTGCTGTCTTCGGCGTTTAAGCCTGAGGTCTCATCCAGCTTCCACCAAGCAACAAGATTTGGGTCACATTCATCAGAAGCTTCTTCGTCATTGGTGCGAAGATAGGCGGAGGGGGTGAAGGTTTTATTTTGGCTGGCTGAGAGCGAGTTGATAACGGTTGTTTCTACCTCCACATAGCGAATGTCATTAATATCTGCAGTTGCTATATCCAATGCTGTGTCCAAATCGCAGGCATCGTAGCAGGTGAACGTAAACGAGCTGACCGGTCCCGCAAGGTCTGAAAGGGCTCCAACAAGGCCAAATTCAACGTAGTTGTTGTCGTTAACATCATATCTCCAGTTGTTACCATCGTTATCCTGGAATTCTATGAAGCCAATGGCCACAGTTGATTCGCTTACATCAGTTATCTTGACGGCCTTTGAAAGGTTGCGGGCTATATGGTCTATGAGGACCCTGCCGTTTTGAAGGACCTCGGCACTTGCTTGTCTGGAGTCCCAGCCTTTCAGGATGACCCTGAATTGCGGCAGCACTGCTGCAAAAATAATGGTAATTATAGACAAAGCTATAATCATCTCCAAAATGGTTAGGGCCGAACGACTCCGGAATTTTATTCTTCTGTATTGCATTTTATCACTATATATTTTTTGCGCACTACTGTTGGTATTTTCGGCATAAGACAAAGCAGCCGTTATGCGAGTTTTAAATTATCAACCATTAAAACGAAGAGAAAAAAAACTGCAAAAAAACGGGGTTATTTGATGTTATGGTCTGTTTTTATCAGACTTGAGTGATCAACACGAGAGAGGAATATCCAAAACGGCGAGAATGTCCTATAAGTTTTGTCCGGCGAGTTAATCAGTCCATCTTCTGGCAATGAGGGTCGCTATAGTTATGTCAACTTCATCGGATGAGAGACTGGTGTCGCCATCTGAGTCAAAGCCGACTGAAGCCGTAATTGTCTTGAGAGGGTCGCCGGTATTATCTGTTACGTTACACAGATATGAACCATCGAGAGATGTGTTTTCTTCAAAAAATTCTGTTGGGCTGCCACCGTTGGTGTAACTGTAGATTGAGCGTGCTTTTATGTTATCGAGCTTGGCCTGGGCAAGAAGGAGACTGCGGCTTTTACGCTCGATTTTTATGGCGTTGGTGTGGGCAATGGCCAAACCTCTCAGTATCGGAATTATTGCGATAATAAGTAATGATGAGGCAATAACAACTTCAATTAGAGTCAATCCTGCTAATCGTTTTGCGATTTTCAGTTTTCGGTGCATTGTATCATACCCGTTGCTGAAGTAATACTAATTATGAAGCTTTTTCCTCTCGCAGCAATGGTAAGCTGAGTACCGCTACCGGCTTTTAGATTTCCCAATGGACCGAAGCTGAAATACTTTCCTCCTGTACACCTAATAACTGAATCGATTGTGTGTGAGTCTATTGTTGTTCCAGTATTTAGGTTTATTATTTCGTAGCCAGTATAACCTAGGGGTACGGCCGCAGGAGCAGCAAGCAAAATTAGTGCTGGGACAGGAACGGGAATAGGAGTTGCAGAGATACCGCTCATCTTTAGTTGGAAGCCATCCGTATTGGTTGCAGCGTTTGAAATAGCAAGCTGGCGTGTTCGGCGTAGGTCAGTAACAATTTTTCTCGCAACTGTGTCAGCCTGTTTACGATATACGGTGGCAAACTGAAGTTTAGGTATCGCTATAAAGGCCACCGCGGCCAAAATCAATATAACTAAAATCAGTTCAATCAGTGTGTGAGCATTTTTTTTCTTTGTCATAATGCAAATTTACAATGGACAAGCCCTTGATTAGTGGCCGGGAGCACTGCAGGAAACACGATGAGTAGTACCATCAATCGAATAGTGACCACCAGCCGGACACATAGGAGCACCCTTGGTGAAAAGGTTGGGGTCGTTTGTGATATCCATCAGTGCGACCGGCCAGGAGTTATTTTCCGAGTAGTAAGCTTCGATTTGTGTGTTCATCATAGCTTTATTAGTTTGGCAGGCTCTGGCCTTGGCGACGGCCGAATTTCGAGACATTCTTGGAATGGCTATTGCAACGAAGGTCACGATGGCCAGAATCGTTACAATCGTAATCAGTTCAATCCGTGTGCGAGCATTCCTTTTCTCTGTCATAATGCAAACTCATAATGAACAAGTAAAAAAAGGAACCGCCATACCAAGCGGTTCCTTTATATGTAAGCTGTCCTTTTTGTCTTTTATACTCTGTAATTGCTTTATTCTCTTAATTAGTGGCCATTTACATCGCAATAAACACGGTTGTTAGCATCATAATCATAGGTTCCACCACTCGGACAGGTGGGTTCATCTGGGAAGTAGTCAGCGTTGGTTAAAAAAGTAGCAAGGGTGGGATAAGAGCCATTATCTGCATAATATAGTTCGACTTGCGTGTCTATCGTAGCTTGATTAGTTTGGCAGGCCCGCATCTTGGCGGTAGTTGAATTTTGAGACATTCTTGGAATAGCAATTGCGACTAGTGCGCCTAAAATTATAACCACAATGAGCAATTCAATTAGTGTAAGGCCTTTTCTGTTTTTCGATATTTTCATAATCTTGGTCCCTTCTCTCATTAAAACACTTTTTTTGTTAATCGGTTTAGATAGTCGTCATAAAAGATTGGTTACTTTAGAAAGTTAATAAAAAAAAGCTGGCTACTTTGCAGGTTAGTCCGGTAATCCATACACTTTCCTCAGAGCAAGCATTTTTATATTAGTTAATCACTTGGTATTTGCAGTTGTTCCCTCTTTTAATAAATTATAATACAAAAAACCACTTTATGCAAATCTATTACTTCGTGTGGTAAAAATCCTTTGGGCTTTATTAAAGCTTATTTATCTACCCAGATAACTGTGTTTTTTCGACTATTCCAAATGGCCCATATAATCGAACATAGGCAAATAAGCCCCCATAAGAATCAATCCAACGACAGCACCCATAATAATCGTCAATGCCGGCTCCAACTTCATAAGCAAAGCATTTATTGCCCGCTCAATGTCTTTATCCAGAAGGTCGGCGCCTTTGTTCAACATTTCCGGTAATTGTCCTACCTCTTCCCCTGAGGCGGCCATCTGTATGATTATCGGAGGAAAAATTGCGTAGCGTTTAAACGATTTTGCAACAGGATTACCTGCTTTAATCTCTTGTTGCAACTCTTTGGTGATTTCGGTAAATTTGTGATTGTGAGCAACCACACTTGCTACATCCAGAGCCTTAATCAGCGAAACTCCAACCGAAGCCAGCATCGCGAAGGTTCGCGTAAATTGTGAGACCACGAGCATACGATTTAGTTTGGCAAAAATAGGTATCTTCAGTTTGAAAGCATCCCACCATGCTTGTACTTGTGGGTTCTGCTGCAGCCATCGTAATAGCATTGCTCCTGCCGCTGCCGCAATAAGGATTGCCCACCATTGTTCTGTTACTATAGAGCTTAAGCCTACAAGAACTCGAGTCGGACCAGGCAATGGCACATGCGCCTGCTTGTATAGTTTCATAAAGATTGGTATAACAAAAGCCAAAAGAAAGGCAATAACTACAAAGCACATAATAGTTACTATAACAGGGTAAGTAAAAGCGGACACGACCTTTCGTCTTATATCTGTCTGCTTTTCCAGATACACAGCACTCATATCCAGTGTTTTTCCCAGCTTTCCCCCGGCCTCCCCGGCCTCAATCATTCCAAGGAAGAAATCTGAGAATATATTTCTGTATTTTTCACAGGCGTTTCTCAGACTTGAACCAGTTTGTATGCTCTGCTTGATATCAGCAATTACATCTTTAAAGGCCTGATTCTCGGTTTGTTCTTCCAATGTCTCCAGGCAACTCAGTATTGATAGACCTGCAGAGTACATCCCTGCGAACTTATAGGCAAAGGTCGTTACTTCCGAACGCTTTATTCTCCTGCGTCTCATCACTGAGATCCTTTTCCGTCGAGCCTTTACGAGGACATAACCTATCCTGCCCAGTTCCTCTCGTAGCCCAGTGACATTGTCGATATCGGTGTATATGCCGGAGAACCTCTTGCCCGTTCTATCTTTTGCCACGTATTGGTAGACTGCCATTACTCTTTCCTCATATTGATGACTCGCATTATCTCTTCTATTGTTGTCACGCCGTTGAGAACCTCGTTGACAGCGCTTCTACGAAGTGTTTTCATACCTTCTTTAATCGCCTGTTGTCTAATTTCATCGTCGCTGCTTTCATCTACGATCATTTTCCTTATTGTAGAAGAAATAGGCAATATCTCAAAAATGCCCCTTCGCCCGTGATATCCAGTATGGTAGCAACTGTTGCATCCTGTCCCCCGATAAAGTTTTGTTTTTTTATCCCCGTAAGATTCGCCAAACAGACAATTCAGGCCATCTTCAGATGGCTGATAGAGTTGTTTGCAACTGGAGCAGGAACTCCTTATAAGCCTTTGGGCGATTGTTCCTAAAAGTGCTGAAGCAACAAGAAACGGTGCTATTCCGAGATTGATTAAACGTGATATCGCGCCTGCTGCATCGTTGGTATGCAATGTACTTAGTACCAGATGTCCTGTCAGAGCGGCGCTGATAGCTATTTCGGCTGTTTCAAAATCACGAATTTCTCCTACTAATATGATATCAGGGTCCTGCCGAACTATGCTTCGCAATGCTGATGCAAACGTTATTCCCGCAATCGGTTTGACCTGTAGCTGTGTAATACCATTGAGGCGATACTCGACAGGGTCCTCAACAGTAACGATATTTCTTTCAGGAGTATTTAGCAGTTGCAGAACCGAATATAGCGTGGTTGTTTTACCGCTACCGGTTGGGCCAGTCAGAAGTAACATGCCGTAGGGATTGCTGGCCAATTCTCGAAATTTTTTGTTATCATCAGGTAATGGCACAACAGTGTCAAGCGACCATTTAACTGCATCCTTATCGAGAATCCTGATAACTATTTTTTCTCCTCCCACCCCGGGCAAAGATGAAACTCTCATGTCGTATTCTCTACTATCATGCCGCACAGTCATATGACCGTCTTGAGGGACTCTTTGCTCGGAAATGTCCATATCTGCTGTAACCTTAATGTGCGATACTACCTCAAGCTGTGCCGACGAGGGCACGCTTATTGCATCGTGTAAGATTCCATCTATGCGGTACCGAACCTTCATATCGGGCTGTTGTGGCTCGATATGTATATCACTTGCCCCAGAATCAATTGCGCTGTTTATTATGGAAGAAACCAGCTTTGTAACAGGAGCATTGGTAACTTGTGGCGATTTATTCTCAGGCTCGGCTTCTCTCAACTCATCTTTATTACTGTCTGTTGTTAACCGCATTGAAGCTATGGCCTGGCGTGTTACATTTTGCACGTTGAAGTGATATATAATGGCTTGTCTGATTGCATTCTGTGTAGCCGCTAGAGGAACTACCTTAAAACCCGTCCTCATTTCTATTTCGTCTCTAACAGCAAGATTCAAGGGCGAACTCATTGCCACCAGCAGCTTATTACCCTCTTTTTTTACGGGGATTATATTGTATTGGTTTGCTATCTCGTATGTCACCAAGTGAGCGGCTATGGAATTTATCATATCTGGGGAAAGGTTCACAAATTCTATCTGATGACCAGCTGCAATTATCCTGATGAGCTGCTCTTCATTCACAAAGTTATTTTTTTTGAGAATGCTTATTAGGCTTTGACCGCTTGTTTCCTGGTCTTTGAGAACCTTTTGCAGGGTCCTTTCATCAAGAATACTCTGCTCCAAGATATATGAAATTATACGTTCCTGATTTTGCATAGTATATTTCTGAGTATGTGGTTATGCGCTCCACAACCACTATCGACATTGCTCGGTGAAGACTTAATGAGAAGCTTCTATCTGTAAACTGCGGGTAATATAAAAGTCCGATACTAAAACAAGTAGCAACTTTATCAGTGACAGCGAAATGGCTGGGTTTATGACCGATAATCTTGCTTTTCCGGGAGAGCCTTAATTTGTCCGATTGAGGATTTTTGGCTCTTTGTCTGGTTTTTAACCCCATTCGCAAATTAGTGGCAACTTGCTGCCTTTGAAAAGCTGCTTGAGGTAGTCCTAAACACGAATATGAACACTTATATCATTACGTTAGCATTGTTCTTTGCTAATGCCATAATTGGTTTGGGTCGATAGAAAGTTAAAAAAGCGATTCTGTAACTAAGAAAAATACAGGAAGTTTATAGATTTAGTGAGGGAACCTACAATGTTGGGATTATTTAAGTCAAAAAAGAAAACTTCTCGTGCCAGAGTTCTTGTTGTGGATGACGAAACTGATATAGTCAGTACCGTCAAATACCGCCTTGAATTTTGCGAATTTGAGGTTATTACAGCCGCCAATGGAAAAGAAGGTCTGGAAAAAGCGGCGAACGAAAAACCGGATATTATATTATTAGATATCAGTATGCCGGTTATGAATGGCCATGAGATGCTCGAACGCCTAAAAAATAGTCCGGACATAAAGGATATACCTGTAATAGTGCTGAGCGCTTTCAGCGATGCAAAGGATGTAGCTCAAGCTGCTAAACTCGGTATAGCTGATTACGTTACTAAACCATTTGATTTTCCAGATCTGATGGAAAAAATATCTAAAACCTTGGGCAATAAAACCCAGCAGTAATGTACACAAGTAAGATGAAAATCCAAGTAATACGAAGCAGGGGGCGATTCACCAAACAAAGAGATATTTACAAAATGTAGAGCGAACAATGGCGACCAATGTTACGCAACAATTAAAAATACTCATAGTTGAAGATGATATAGTTGACAGAAAATCACTTCAGAGACTATTATCCCAATCAGCCCTACCTATTTCGGATATAAAATCTACAGAACGTCTTGCGACAGCACTCGAACTTCTGGATAAAGAGCATTTCGACGTTTTGTTCCTTGACCTCGGCCTGCCAGACAGTCAGGGTATTGACTCTTTCAGTGCGATATGCGCTAAGGCTCCATCGGTAGCCGTTATCGTGGTAAGTGGTCTCGACGACGAAGAGACGGCTGTGATGGCAGCGAAGAAAGGGGTGCAGGATTACCTCGTGAAAGGACAGATCGACAGCAACCTGCTGCCTCGCACCGTACGGTATGCCATCGAGCGCAAGCAGACAGAGAAAGCACTTCGGGTAAGTGAGGAACGATTCAAGCATGTAGCTGAAAGCGCCGGTGACTGGATTTGGGAAGTTAATGCTGAAGGATTATATACTTACTCAAGCCCTGTTGCAGAAAAAATCCTTGGCTATAAACCAGAGGAAATTGTTGGGAATAAATATTTCTATGATTTTTTTGCTCCGGATGTAAAAGAGGAGTTGAAGAAAGCAGCCTTTGAGGCTTTTGCTCAGAAAAAGAATTTTAAGCGCCTTATTAATGCTAATGTGCATAAGGATGGTAGTATTGTTATTTTAGAGACTAACGGCACACCGATTACGGACGAAAAAGGGAATCTTTGTGGATACCGGGGGACAGACAGAGACATAACCGATCGCAAAAAAGCAGAGGAAGTAATTAAACAGGAAAAGGAATTTGCTGAAAGCATGTTTAATACTGCACCGGTTATCATGTTAGTCCTGGATACAAATGCCCATATTGTAAACTTCAATCCTTGCATGGAGGAAATCTCCGGCTATCAAGTAGAGGAAGTAAAAGGCAAAGACTGGTTTGATACTTTTTTACCTAAACAAGATCATGCTCAGGTAAGAAAGTTATTTGAACAATCAATAAACAATGTTCATACCAAGGGCAACATTAATCCTATCATTACTAAAGATGGTCATGAAATTTTAGTTGAGTGGTATTCTAAAACGCTTAAGGATAAAAACGGCCAGATTATCGGATTGATAGCAATTGGGCAAGATATTACCGAGCGCAAGAAGGCAGAGCAGGAACGCCAGCTGGCGGAAGAGAAATACCGAACTATCTTTGAAAATTCTGCGGTTTCCATCTCGCTTGTTGACGAGCAGGAACGTCTCATCTCTTGGAATAAATTCACAGAGAATCTTCTGGGTATGGACAGAGAGGATTTATACCTCAAGCCGGTGAAATCGCTCTATCCTGAAGGGCAGTGGCAGAAAATAAGGGCACTCAACATCAGACAAAAAGGCCTGCAGCGTCACATAGAAACCAAGATGGTCAGGAAAAATGGGGCATTGATTGATGTTGATGTTTCACTAAGCATTCTGAGAAATGCCGAGGGGGAGGTAATAGGTTCGATAGGCGTAGTCACAGACATTACTGAACGCAAAAGAGCAGAAGAGGAATTAAAAGAAGCGATGGAAACAAAATCGCAATTTATATCTACGGTTTCGCATGAACTGCGAACACCTTTAGCATCTATGAAAGAAGCCATCTCCATTGTTTTGGAGGAAGTAGCGGGGAAAATTAATAAAGACCAAAAGAATTTCTTAAATATCGCACAAAGAAATATAGACAGGCTTGCCAGATTGATTGATGAGGTCCTAAATTTCCAAAAGCTCAGTGCCAACAAAATGAGATTTAAAATTCGAGAGAACAATATCGGGGAAGTTATTAAGGACGCTTGTCACACGATGACCCTTTATGCAAAGAAGAGAATGGTGACACTTTCCATAAAACTCGATGATGATTTGCCTAAAGCCAGATTTGACAGCGATGGAATGATGCAGGTCTTAACAAATTTAATTAGTAATGCAATCAAATTCACACCTGAAAAGGGACAGGTTTCCATTTCTGCTCAGCACAAAGGTGAAGATTTGGTTATCCAGGTCAGCGATACAGGTATAGGAGTACCTAAGGAAAACCTACCTATACTGTTTGATCCATTTTACCAAGTACATCAGCCCGGCCAGCAGCAAGCCAGAGGCACAGGTTTGGGACTTGCCATAGTTGGCAAAATAGTAACGATACATGGCGGCAGAATTGAGGTCGAAAGTGAGGTGGGGCAGGGTACGACTTTTACTGTTTTTCTGCCGTTAAATGGTAAGCCAACACCGGAGGTTTTACCTGAGAAAATTGACGAACTTCTGGAGAGCACTGTTGTTGATAGTCAGTCTCACACAAAATAAGGGGTTGTGTATAACGGCTCTCTTATCTTTCCATATGTTTCATAGGGTGCCCACCGGGTGCAGATAAATAACGGCTTCCTTCCAACCGTCAATATTAATCAGTTTATTAACTTTTTCGTCTGAAAAAGCACCGGCACAAACAGAACATAGCCCTAAGGAAACTGCCTGGAGATAAATGTTTTGGCTGATGTGGCCGGCTTCCATATACACATACCGGTAGCCACGTTCTCCATACTTGTAACGGACGCGGTCAAAGATGGCTGATAGAACAAAGGTTACTCCTGCATCCCCCAGCATTTGCTGGCTCAATCCGGCATCGATAATTTGACCACGGAAATCTCCAGACTTTACCAGTTCCAAAGTATGGTCTAACACGGAATAATGGTAGATGCCTGATGGTGAAGATATAGCTTTTAATCCTGAAAAATTAAGGTCGATGGTGACTTTGCAGGAAGCTACCGAGCTGATGATGGCGGCAGTTGCTCAAAGGCCAACAG
>CAZCIR010000026.1:0-34138 GCA_964499145.1 uncultured Pirellulales bacterium
ATGATAAAGGGAATATACTCGATACCGAATACTCGATTCTCGTAGTGGGGTTTTGTGTTGGAACAGATTCGCAACTGCTGTTATTTTCAGCCGGAATCTATTCATAATTTTCATCAGCCTTTTCCTCTTTAAAAAAACAACGTTTTACTTTATTGATTTATATTATGCTTTACCAATTCTATTCATCCGGTGGATTTCGAAAGTGAACATGTGAGCACCAACCACCATCTTCTGTCATTATAACAATGATTAATAATTCATTCTCCTCATCAAATGTAACCTTGTATTCATAATGTCCCAGGTCTCTATCAATAAGCTTTATTTCATAATCTTCACTAAATTTGTCTCTGTTAATATCTATTTCCCTTCTGTCCATAGCATGTGTTCTTTCCTTGTAGAAGTCTGTCTGGTCATTGACAGATTCTATTATCTGCACGAGAAACTCCCTAGATTTCTGCTCTGTTCTGTGAACATAATATTTCGCTATCTTGATGGACAGAAATACTCCAAATGCTAATACGGCCACTATTATAACGGGGAGAATAAGTTTGATAACCCAAGGACGTTTCCTGTTTTGCGTTATTTCATCTTTTACTTGATTCATTTTTTATACGCCTAATTCCTTTCGTGTGTGAAAACCAACACAAAAATCTGACAATCACAATTTTTGAGGATATCCTTTTTTTGCTTTACGTAATTTTATATAAGTAGCTGCGTCCTATTATTCTATTCAGCTAAATTTCCTCTTATCCAGTCGCCAACGTCACCGAGCTTTATCTTGCTATAAGAATGGGGATACCCCATTATCATACGACCCAAATCTACGCCCTTATAACCCAGTAACCTGTCTGAAACTCTGTCTGGATGATCGCCTCTGTCTCTGCCCCATATTATAGGATAAGCAGCGGAACCATAGTAGTAACCTGCACCCACAGCGGCAACAAAATGCCTAACCTGGTTGGGTTGGTTACGCACCGTATCCCATTCTTCATAAGTATATGTGTTTTGATATATTTGTTTGAAACCACTCTGTCCAAAGTAAATTCTATAAATACTGTAAGCGTTATCAGCGTATTCCGTATATAGATTCGGCCCTCTACGCTCGGTAAATAACCATAACAAATCCTCCACAAATGCGGTTCTGTCATTTTTACGGTAGTAAGCTGACATATCAGCTACCATGGCAAGTCCCTCAACAGACGTTTCAATTTCCCAATCTATCGCAACTTGTATAATGCGAGTTTGATACAACATTGCATTCATTTCTTTAGACTCTAATCCCCATGGGTCTATTAGGTTTATTGGGTCGTTGATGCAGTACAAATACTTGTGCATTGACAATGGTTCTTCAAATTTACCAAAGACAGGGTCTCTTGAGGTGAACCTGTAAATGTACGGGTCATACTGGCGGGCGCGGAGGTGATACTGCTCAATTTCATCATCAAAGCATTGGCCTGAGAATTTGAAGGGATTCAAGATGTTCTCTGTAGTCTCTGTAGCAAATAATTCTCCGAATGGTTTGTAGGTATAGCAATTCTTCACAACTGCAGATGTATCTATAATCAAACGCACAGAGCCTAATCTGTCGTGCAGGTAGAAATACCTCGGCTGGTCATATTTGCCTTCGTGCTGAGCTAAGATTTGAGAATTAGCATAGATATATGTCTTTTCGATGCTCATATTATCGTTCGGGTCTAATTCGAGCAAAATCACCGGCAGGTCACCTACAATATCAACGATATATTTATTTGTGTTAGATGCACCCATTGGTCCACCAGGTGGAATTACTTTCTTCCATACTCGGTTGCCCATCGGGTCGTATTTTAGCTTGATTGTGGTACCGCCTTTTGTAGCTAAGCGCAGCTTTCCATCCCAGTTGTATTCGTAGCTTGTCGCTTGTGGCCCGTGACTCGAATATATCAATTGGCCATTTTCGTCGTAATAGAGCGTGAAGTTTTCATCGCCGGCAGCAGACTTCATTTGATGGCCATCGTAAGTAAAAGTGCCGGTGTCAGATTGAATTGTTCTTGAAGCCATATCGCCGTTTCCGTTAAAGAGGTATTCTGTAATCCAATTACCGCTATTTATATCGGATAAGCGAGCATCTGTCAACTATTAACGCATATCGTAATTTGATTAAAAAAACGAGGATTTTTTGGGGGCGAAAATTTTGTAAGTTGTTGTGTGTTAAGGTATTAAAAAAATTTGAAAAAAATCGAATTTACTCAACAGGTACCCCCGGTTTTGATTGAAATTCTCCTCCGTCGATTGGCGGAGGAGTTCATAGTTGATGGTTCGTAGTTCATTGCAGAAATGGAGTACTTGACTTGTTTTGAGAAACTATCCGCTTGGGCTTTTCTCCGCTCTCCGTAAGTCCGCTAAGGGACGCCTTATGGCGGAGTCCATAGGACAGGCGCACCTAAGGCATAAAATATCTAAATTAACAGTGAATTTTTGGTGGATGAGTCGGGGGAATTGGTGGTAAAATAGTAGTTGGATTCCAAAAATTGGGGTAAAAGAATAATGGGAAATGGACAAACAGCAATAACTTTGCAGCCGGGCGATTATGAACAAGAAGGTCTTTATATAGTGCTGGAAGATTCAAAACCTTTGGCCCTGACAAGGGACAATATAGAGCAGACCGCCAAGAAATTCTGGGATGACCCCGGCAAGATTAGCTCAAAGGCCAAGATGGCTGCTGAGTTTCAAAGATGCGATTTTTGTCCTTTGAAGAAAACCGACGGATTGTGTGATGCAATACGGCCAACCTTTCCGTTTCTGGATGCTTTGGATAAATATCGTTCCCACGACCAAGTAGAAGCCATCTATAAAGATGACAGGGGCGGATTTTGTATTAACAGAACGACTATGCAAAAAGCACTTAGGTTTCTTTCCGTGCTAAGTCTGGTGTACTATTGCCAGGTGACCAGGAAATACTGGAAGCATTTTTGGGGAATAATGCCGTTTATGAAAGCGCAGGAAGTAGCGTCTAGACTGTATCTGAATATCTTGTATCTGAGTAATGGAAGCAAGAGGATAGCCGAGAAGAGCATTTCAAAGTTTAAGGAAGAGATAACAATAACGAGCAGGAACCAGGTGAAAAGAATGAACCTCGTTTGCGATAATGACGCATTTATGAACGCATTTGTCAATACGCAGATAATAACAGATATTTTGTCCTTCGATATCGGCAAACTTTTAGATGAAGGATTTGATATGAGACGACCAGCGGATTTGCCGAGTTCACTTAAACTTACGTAGCGGTTTCTGTTGAGCGAGCGGTTTTAATTGGGCAAGTCAAATCCTTCGGCTGCGCTCGGGGCAGGCGGGGTACACTATGGTAACACAAAGTAAAATCCTGGGCAAAATAAGAAAAACAAGGGTTGAAACGGCTTCGACTTGCTTTATAATCTTAACAACTGATTTATTTCGTTATGCCGTAACACTTTACCAAGGAGATTTAATTAATGGATTGGAAGATTGATTATTTAAAAGAAGACGGCATCGTATATGTGAAGATGTTGAATCCTATAAGCTTAGAAGGCACTATACAACTTTGTGTAGAGGCAAACGCCTTCGCACGCGAACATCAGGCACACAGGTATCTCATTGACCATCGGGGCGTGGATATGGCAATGTCTATAACGGACATCAAAAATGTACCCTATAAATTCAAAGAAGTCGGGGCTGATTTTACAGGTGAGACAGCCATTCTACTTGATTCTTCCTCGCCGTCAAGGGACCGCTTCGAATTCTTAAAAAACGTTCTATATCTTGCATCAATGCATTTCGAGCTTTTCGACGATAAGGAGAAGGCCGTCACCTGGCTAAAATCTGTTTAGCTTTCGGCTCCGCGGCTAAATACGCTCTTTAACATCTGGTCGTTGAAGGTATGCGGGTTTTAAAGTCAGAGGGTCGGCGAATCGGTCGGCGAGGGCCATTTGCCAACCGAGCTTATAGACATTCTCCGCCCGCGGATACCAGTAACGCTCATCCAGAAAACGAATGCCATCGGCCTTGAATTTATCCTTATAATATACGAGGCCCTCACCGAGCAGCCATAGCGGCTGAGAGTTGCCGGCGAAATTTTCGAGAAACTGCCCGGCAGTCATCAAACAATCAGCCATCGTTTTTTTCCACAGGCCATTTTCATTCTGGTATGATGCGATGAAGAAACGGCTGCGTTTGGCGTCGAGGATTGTTGCAATTTTGGTTAAGTCTTCAACTTTTTCCTGCTCAATACAATCGTTTGCATTAGCGGCGATGATGTCCAGTGTATCGACTGCAATGATTTTTGCATCGTTCGCAAGGTTCATTGATTTTGCCAAAGCTACCGCTATACGAAGGCCGGTGAAGCTGCCGGGGCCAACCGAGATATAAACGTGCTCTATATCAGCGGGCCTTTTGCTGAAGCGCTGCAGCAACTGCTGAACGGCAGGGAAAACTTCGGCACTATGCTTCATCGGGGTTGAAAAGCAAGTTTCAGCGAGCAATTCAGGCCCGAGCGCCAACGCAACCGAGCCGGTTCGGCCGGATGTTTCAATGGCTAATATCAATGGTTTCGGTATCATATACTCTGCCTTATTCCAGACAGCTATTCTTCTACAGCTTTAAGGGCATTGTTGCAATAAAAAGGCCTTTTTTAAAATGATTATTTTACCTATTTTAACAGCACGTTTTTTTTTGTTTTTATGATTTTAAGATTGATATTATCGGTCAATAGCATATATTGGAAGTTTTCTCTTGCAAAGAACCGTGTTTTTTAGTAAAATGCCCATAGTAAATCAAACCATAAATAGGTGGTTGCAGTAACAAATGTTTTGTGTTAAGTTAATCCGCCGTTGGCGGAAAGTATAACAAAAGATCACGCCAAGGAGGGTGTTTCTAACTTAGTGAGGAGGTTAACCTTGGACAAGATAAGATTTCTAATCAAATCTTCCGGCCGAAAACCTATGTTAATCATTCTGGCGTCACTTCTTTTTTTGATACCACTGTTTGCGGCAACAGCTGCACCCCAGTCAGACGAGGCCAATAAAAAGAAGATAGTCCGCCAAGTAGCACAAAAATGGATTGAGGTCGGCGCGGAACAATTCAAAAGAGGCTACTTCAAGGCTGCAAAGCAATCGTTTCTCCGGGCGCAGGATTACCAGGAATTCCTTACTTCTGAAGAGTGCGGAAAATTAACAGCGCTTTTAGAGAAGACGCAAAAAGGTATCCTCGAAAGAGAGTATATCCTCGAGGTAATTCGAACGGCTGACGGGATGGTTAAGCAAGGAAGAATAATCGAGTCCAAAACGAGTCTCGAAGAGATTAAAGACAATGAATTTCTCACCGAAGACGAGCAGGAACTAATCAACAAAGGACTTCAGAAATTAAACAGTCAATTAAACGAGCAGAAAAAAGAATACACCGAGCTTTATGACAGCAGCGTCCAGTTTTATAAAGCAGGTCAGCTCGAAAAAGCCCGTGAAGGCTTTATTAAAATTGCGAAAAGTAAAATAGCAGGTGACCTGGTGGCAGCTGCGCCGGGAGAAACAGCAGAAGAATATCTGCTGAAAATAGATAAAGTCCTGGCAGAGAAAGCCCAGCCTTCGGTATTAACTGAAGAACAACCTGAAGATACACTGGGGGCCACTATCGCAGCTATCACAAAGGAATTAGTTAACGGCAAGGCCGCAATGAAGGAAGCTGAAGCCGTTACAGCCGTCGAACCGGAGGTAGTCAAGGAACCGAACAAGCCTGTGGTTGCCGCTGTCCCGGAGGAAGTAGTACCAGAACCGGTAGTACCTGAAGCGGCAGAACCCGAAGAGACCTATATCGAAGTGATTAATCGCAGAAGAAATATCCGGCGAAGTCATACAAGTGCGGTCGTTAACGATGCTGTGGCCAAGGTGCATAATTACATAAGTAAGGACGAATTCGATAAGGCAAAGGCAGAGGTAGAAACGGCTGAGAGAATTGTGAATGAATACCAAATGGACCTCGGAGACGAGATTTACAAACAACGCATCGGTGAGTTGAAGCAACTGAATGAGACGATAAGTCAGGAAAAGGACAAGAGAGTCCAGCAATTGCAGGAACAGAAACAATTAGAGGCGATAGAATCGCAAAGCCGATATAGAGAGCAGATGGAGGCTGATAGAAGTAAGAGAATGACCGAACTGATGGACAACGCGGTTGCTTATCAGAGCCAGCAGCGTTACGTGGAAGCTCTCGGCCAATTAGAAAGCCTGATTGCGATCGACCCGTTAAACAGCCAGGCACTGATACTGAAGCAGACGCTGGAAGATATGATCAGCTTCCGCAGACAACTGGAAGCGCAAAGAGAATCGGATATAGAACGTGTTAACAATTTAATTAGTTCCGATGAGGCTATGATACCATACGCCGAAGAGCTTACACATCCCAAGAATTGGCGGGAGATAATCGCCAGTCCGTATCGAAAACCGGACGAGCCAATCGGACGAAGCGCTGCTGATGCGGCTGTCTATAAACAATTAGATGAAATCGTAGACCTTTCACAGCTGACACCGGAGATGCCTTTTAGCGAAGCGATAGAGGTAATAAAGAATTCTGTTGACCCGCCATTGAGGATATTCGTCAATTGGCGGGATTTATACGACAACGCTGACATTGACCAGAGTACGCCAATAAATATGGACCCGATATCAGCAGTTCCGCTCAGAAAGGCGCTGGAACTTTTGTTAGAGGCGGTTTCAGGCGGATTTGCGGACATCAATTTCATCGTCGGCGGCGGAATAATTACAATAGCGACGGAGGAAACACTTCCGAGCGAGATGGAAACGCTGGTTTATGATATTACCGACTTGATTGGCCGACCCGCCGAGTTCTATGCAGAAACGGGTGGTATCTCCGTCGCCACATCGACCGAGGCAGGCACTGAAGAACTCACGGTAGAGGAAGTGGATAGGGAAACGCTCGTTGAGGAGGCGATTCAACGGGCCGAACAACTACGCTTACTTATCCAGCAGACCATCCAGCCAGAGAGCTGGTTTGAGGCCGGTGGAGAAGGCACTATAACCGTTTATGAACGCAAAAAGCTTATTATCTATCAGACCCGCGAAATTCATAATATAATCGAAAGAATGCTTGAGGATTTGCGTAAGGCGCTCGGACACCAGGTGGCTATCGAGGCCAGATTTTTGCTGGTGGGCGAAAACTTCCTTGAAGATGTCGGGCTGGATGCAGACTTTAGGGTGCGGTTTGGCACATCAGCCGGGGGTTGGGGAGTGTGGGAATTCGAGCAGAGTTCTTCAGATTATACACTACCAACCGATACCGGAATTACCGGTAGTTGGGGACCAACGGTGAACCCCATTGAGGAAGATGGAACCAATGCAATGACCACCTCGGGAAGCTGGGGTAATGTACCACTGCTTCTTACCGACCTTGATGTCTCCATAATGCTAAGGGCGACCCAGGCCCACAAAGATGCCAAGTCTTTGACTGCTCCGAAAGTTACTGTTTTAAGCGGTGAGATGGCTTCAATGCGGGTGCAAAGATATAGACGGTATCCGTTCAATATTGAGATAGATATCGAAACAATTGGTCAGCAGATCGGCGAGTTGCCTAATTACATGTGGACTATAGAGACCGAAGAAGGGTCCATCGTAACTGGTACGCTCCTTAATATCACGCCGATTATTACCCCGGACAAAAAGAATGTACTGCTGAACATTGTTACCGAAATGCGGGATTTCCTTGGTTGGGAGCAATATCCTATTCAACTGCCTATCCTTGGTGGCGGTCTCCTCGAAGGCGGCAGTTACACAATACGGTACCCTGAGACGGAAATATCAAGAGTTGAGACGCGTGTGAGCGTACCTGATAGAGCGACATTGCTGTTAGGTGGTCAAAGAATAACCGCCGACGTCGAACGAGAAGCTGGAGTTCCGGTACTGAGTAAACTACCTTTTCTTGGACGATTGTTTAGTAACCGCAGTAAAATCAAGGACAATCTGATTTTGTTGATACTGGTTAAACCGACCATCATTCTGCGGGAAGAAGCTGAAAGTAAGGCAATTGCCGCGATGGAAAGCAATTTCTAAACTTCCGGCGGGTATATGGTTTTGCTGCAGTTTGTTTCGGCATGATTCGATTTGCGGCGTTTTTGGCCCGTTGAGGTGTCATAATTTCACATATATTTGTAAAATTCTAAAAAAAAAGGTGTAACATAACAAAAATTAAGCGCACATAGTATATAATATAAATAGTGGTGAGATTGTATGATGGATTTTGGCGATTCACGGTATAGCTATGCTGACATTCGGCCGGGGCTCCGGCCCTGCTGAATGTTTCTATGTGGGCTGTCCGGCTTATAATCGCCTCAATCCCGGAAGCAAGAAATAGTATAGGAACAGAAAGATGAAACGACAAATTCTGATTAGTTCGTTAATTTTATTGTCTATACAAACTTTCGCTGCAGCGGCAATTCTGCTGGTACCCCAACAGTATAACACTATCCAGAGTGCCATTAACGCTTCCAGCGATGGTGATATCATTGTTGTCAAACCAGGCACCTACACCGGCTACGGCAACCGTGACATAGACTTTGGTAAAGGTCTGACTCCGAGTCACACCCGAGCTATTACTGTAACAAGCTATATTAATCCCGACAATCCAAATCCGGACATTATTGCTTCTACAATTATCGACTGCCAGGGGACCGAAGAGAACCCGCATCGTGCCTTTACGTTTGAAAGGGGTGAAGGCAACGACAGCAAAGTTTTGGGTTTTACCATCATAAACGGTTACGCCCAAGGCCCTAGAGGTGGTGATGGGGCAGACGACTATAGTGGTGACCCCTTGTCGAATTACGTGCCCGAATTTATCTGTGCAGGCGAGGATACTTGCCCGCCAATAGCCGATCACGGAGATAATGCTGTCGGAGATGGTTACGGTGGGGCAATCCGCTGCATAGATGCAAGTTCACCCGCTATAAAGCACTGTGTGATAAAAAACTGTACCGTCACCGGCGCCCAGGGAGGTAGAGGTGGTCATGGACAGAATGGCCCGTGGTACCACTGGACTCTTGCAGACATCGACCCCTGTACTGGACAAATCGATACCTCATTACCGCAAACGGAAAATACCAGTGGTCAGTGGGGTGGACGCGGCGGCGACGGATACGGAAACGGATACGGCGGCGCTATTGCCTGTCGTGAAAGCAGCAGCCCAATAATCATCGATTGTAACATAAGCTATAATATAGCCCGAGGCGGCTGCGGCGGAGACGGCGGCAATGGCGGGAATGCTGATTCCACCGGGGTTCCACCGACTTATCAGGGAACTCAAAGTTTCGGAGGAGATGGCGGAAATAGTTTTGGCGACGGTATCGGAGGCGGCATTTATGCCGAAGATTCAAGCAACCCAATTATAACAAACTGTACTTTTAAGAGCAACACCGCCACGACAGGTGCCAGAGCATCGGGCGGCCTTCCAGGCCAAGGTAACGTAATACCTGTTGATGTTGGCGGCCCGGCTACCGCGGGAACCGACGGTCGTGTGTATTCCTCCCGTATCTTTGACGGCAATGGTATTTCCGGCGGTGCGGCTTATTTCCGCTATCCCTCAGATGCACAATTTACCAACTGTACTTTCACCGGCAACAAGGCCTACGAGGCCTATGTGTTCTATAACCCCTTAGCCGGAAACGATATTTCAGCATATACTGTAGGCGGTGCTCTGTATTCCGAGAATTCTAACATCGTTGATATCAATACCTGTAATTTTACAAGCAACTTAGGTGGCGCAATCTACTGTGAATCCAACTGCAATCTGAACTTCGACGACTGCTTATTCACGGGTAACTCCGACCCACATGATGGTACCGATAGCCATCTTTATATTTTGCTTAGAGAACTTGGTTACGACATCGGTATCGGTATGGACTTTGGTTCCGGCGGTGCTATCTACATCGGTTCCGGTTGTACTGCAGATCTCCAAAACTGTGGCCTCGGAGGTAATTCAACTAAAAATAACGGCGGCGCTTTGGAGTGTAGAAGCAGTGCCACCCTCGCAAACTGCTCGTTCGGTGGCAACAAAGCCGACAGCGGCAATGACGGCTCCGGCCGTGGGGGTGGAATGAATGCCTATAACTACGGCACTAACTTGACAGTAGACTTCAACGCCTGCATCTTTGTTGACAACCAGGCCGTTTTCGGCGGTGGTACATTTATCAGGAAATTCGATGCCAATTTCACCGATTGTTACTTCATTAGCAACACAGCATGGGAAGGTGGTGGCCTGGAAATCGCCGATGGAAACCTCATTGTTACTGGTGGATCATTCAACGGAAATAACGCCATAGACGGCTACGGTGGCGGGATTATGTGTAGCGTTTCTAAAGCAGAAATAAGCAACTGCGTTATTAGAGATAATTCCGCTTCCGGTTACAGTATTTTCAGCGGCAACGGAGGTGCAATCAATTTCTATGGCGGATTTGTCACGCACCGGGTCAAAAACTGCCTTATAACCGGCAATACTTCCTCCATTTACGGCGGTTGCATTTCCTGTGAACTCTTTGCTGAGCCGGAGATTCAAAACTGTACCTTCAGCGGTAATTCAGCAGGTGTCTACGGCGGCGCAATATTCGCTGATTGGAGTTCATTACCTCAAATTACCGACTGTATATTCGAAGGATGTAATAAACATGCAATACACGAGGAGGATTTCGGCGGCGATGCGAGCGCGACATTCTGTTTATTCTATAACAATTCCAACGGAGACTATTACGAATCTGACACATCTACAAGTTATAATTTTAATAGTGTTGCTGATCCAAACGGCAACTTCAACAAAAACCCGCGTTTTGTAAGCGGTGACCTCGGCGGCTATTACTTAAGCCAGATTGACGCCGGTCAGAGCAGTAACAGCCCTGCCATAAACAACGGCAGCGATACGGCTGCAAATCTTGGCCTGGACACATTTACGACCCGAACAAATAACGGTTTAGATAACGGTCAGGTTGACAGGGGTTATCATTATCCTGATAGTAACGGCGTTGAAACGTTCGAGTTAACAGCAAGTGTTATTGGTGGTAATGGTACAATAACTTTTACTCCGGCCAGCGGCCCCTACTACGCCGGTTCGATTGTAACGCTTACCGCCATACCGAATCCCGGCTGGCGGGTTAAGGGCTGGACTGGAACCTTTAACGATGCCTCCACCAGCACAACAAATACTGTTATTATGAATTCCAACAAAACTGTTACTGTCAGGTTTGAGCAGCCGAAAACTCATTATGTTGCCATTGGCGGCGGAGAGGGCTATCATTCCACTATCCAGGATGCAATTGCTGTCGCCAAAGATGGCGATACGGTTGTGGTTTATCCAGGCACTTATTTCGGCGCATATTTTGGTGTGTCAGTATCTATAGATAAATCTATCACTGTCAGGTCCCTGAATCCTGATGACCCCTGCTGTGTCGCAGCAACGATTATTGATGGATACCTACAGTCGCCGTTCGAGGAGGGTCATACTAATGTTGGAGTTGAATTTGTGTATTCTACCGATGAAAATACCATTTTCAACGGCTTCACGATTCAAAACTGCGGTGGAGGGACAAGGGATGCTGAGAATGGGGAAAGAACTCCGAGGGACCATCCTGATGGCTTCGACGGTGGTTGGGGTATTGGTTCTGGGATTGTAATTTATCCCGGTGGTTCTCCCATCATCAAAAACTGTATAATAAGAGACAATGTGATACGCGCTGGCGACGCCGGTGACGGCGTTCCTGCTTCTGAAACGCAGAACGCCGGTCGTGGCGGCTGGGGCGGCTTTGCATGGGGCGGGGGGGTCTACTGTGGTTATAACAGCAGTCCGACATTTATAAATTGCCGGATTATTGACAATGAGGTCCAAGGCGGCGACGGCGGCAACGGTGGAAATGATGCTTACCCGGGTGGTGAAGAGAACTACGGAGGCAACTGGAGTATTCGCGGTACTGTGGAGTTTCCTGCTTATAATATTGACCCTCATAGCCTAACAATAACCCCAGTGACTGATAGCAACCTCTGGGAACTCTGGGAATGGGATGGTGGTGGTTCATACCTTGGCGACTATCGGTGGTACAGTGGTTATGGCGGCGGCGTATTTATTGATCAGGGCAGCAATGTTACTTTCATAGGCTGTGAAATCACCGGAAATACTGCTAAGGGCGGCATGAGCGGACAGGGCGGCGAAGATTTCTATAGTGAAAGACCCTTGGAACCCTTAATCCCCTTCGAGATTCCGAGTTTTGGCGGCGGCGTTTACTGTGCAGCCTATTCAACTGTAACATTCAACGACTGCACGATAACAGACAATATCTCTTCCGAGCCGAATGACCCGCCGATTAATCGTATCGACCTCTACCTTGGTCATGGTGGCGGCGTGTGTGCTGAAGATACCGCTGAGCTGATATTTACGGACTGCACTTTCAGTCAAAATTTTGCTGATGCCGGAGGCGGATTACATTTTGCCAATGCGAATACTAAAATCAGCAACTGCAACTTCACACTCAATTCAGCAAATCACGGCGGCGGATTGTTCGGGCTACATGGCCTGTCGACTATACTCCGCTCCGATTTTACAAACAATATGGCAATATCCGATGTAAATGATCCCAACACGCTGGGTACCGGCGGCGGCTTGCATTTAATATCAACAGAGGTGGATATTATCGATTGCAACATCAGCGGCAATCAAGCCGATTCCTCCGGCGGCGGTGCTTTTTTCAGTGGAGAAAATAATTCTTCGTTTAAAAACTGCTTGCTCACAAATAATTCAGCCGGAACAAGAGGCGGCGGAATATCGAGCAATATCTTTTCTTCACTGACGATATCTAACTGTACGATAGCCTACAACTTAATTACAGAAACCGGCGGCTACGGTGGCGGACTGCACAGTTCCTATAATAGCTATACTAATATAATTAACAGTATCTTCTGGGGCAACTCAAGCCAATACGGCCCCCAGCTTGCTTTAATAGGGATCGGTGGCAATCCTTCTGGTGCGGCCGTCTCTTACAGTAACGTCCAGGGAGGACAGTACTATGTCTTTATTGATGAGGGTTGCACACTCAACTGGGACCCCAGCAGTAATATTCACATCAATCCGCTCTTTGTAACCGGACCGCTCGGCTATTACTATCTAAGTCAAATTGCTGCGGGGCAATCAGTCACCAGCGACTGTGTTAATATCGGCAGCGACTCCGCAAAAAATCTCGGAATGGACAGACACACCACCCGTACTGATGAACAACCTGACAGAAAGACCGTCGATATGGGCTACCACCATCAATTTAGCCCTGATGCACAACCATGCAGATTCTGTGAGTTGTTCCGTGACAGCATCATTAACTTTAAGGACTTTGCAATATTTGCTCTAAACTGGCTCAACGAGGGTTGTTCCGGGGCCAATGAATACTGCCAGCACGCGGATATGACCCTTGATACATATGTCGACTTTGAAGATTTAGCGCTCTTCGCTGAATGCTGGCTCGCTGAAGATAACTATCCTCCGGTTCCTAATCCGAGTGAGTGGGAAATTCAGCCCTATCCATCATGGTCGTCGGAATATCCTGATGCAATTAGCATGCTTGCTCAGACCGCTTATGATGCCTGGGATTTTTGGGTTGGGGATGTCCAGTACTACTTCGATTGCGTCTCTGGGGGATGCAATGACAGCGGGTGGCAGAATGAACCGAATTACATAGACTACAATCTTGTTGTCGGCGCCGAATATGGCTACAGAGTAAGGGCTCGCGATGCCAGTGGGCAGATTCCGAATGATGAGACAGGCCAGCCCGGTAACAAGACCGACTGGTCGCCTATCCGCTATGCAATAGCCGGTGAAGAGCCTATTGAGGAAGACCTGTATCCGCCTGAACCTGATCCTATGACCTGGGCTACGGTGCCGACGGCAACAGGAACGACTTCGATTACTATGGCAGCAACAGCTGCCACGGATGAAACGCCGCCTGTGATGTATTACTTTGAGTGCACCAGTGACGGCACTGCCAGCAGTAACTGGCGGGCAGACACGACCTATACAGCTACGGGCCTTACCCCTGAGACTGAATATACATTTTGGGTCAGGGCACGCGATGGCGTTACTCCCACCCCGAACATAACCGGCTGGTCAACTTTGGCTAGCGCAACAACTCTTGAAGAGGGAGAAGAACCAGAGGTGGATACCAATCCACCGACACCTGTAGAGTGGGAAGTACTGCCTTTCGAAACCGGAGGCGGACTGAATGCTTATGCCAATATGACGGCAGCAGAAGCCACAGACCCTGAGGGTAACGGCCCTGTGCAGTATTACTTCGAGTGCGACGACGACGAACTTCGCTGGGTCAATAGCGGCTGGACGGAAGAACGGGTATGGAACAACGTCCCTATAGGCCCTTCAGGTAAATACCTCATGTTCCATTTCAAAGTACGTGACAACGCTGAGCCTCGTAACGAGAGCAACTGGTCAACTTCTATGCCGTGCTACTAACATTGATAACAACAAAATAAACTTGGCCCGGATTTTCACCCGGGCCTTTTTTTTTCAATAAATAAAAGCTGTTGAATGCTATTTGGTTTTGAGCATCTGACAACCGTAGTGTGCGAGCAGGTGGTCAAGTATCACTATGGCTGTATAGTTCTCGGCGACCGGCCATATTCGGCCAACAATCGTAGCGTCGCGTCTGGTGATAGCCGCCAGTTCTTTATTTTCGAGTGTGTACTTATCAATCGTCTTTTGTGTCTTGTCAATTGTGGGTGTCGGCTTGACTGTAAGTCTGGCAATGATTGGCTGGCCGGTAGATAGCCCGCCTGTAATGCCGCCGGCGTTATTTGACTCGAAAATAACCTTGCCATCTTCGCTGTGCATTTGGTCGTTGTTTTCGCTGCCGGTCATATCTTTGACAGCAAATCCCGCTCCAACCTCTACACCTTTGACGGCACCAATGCCGAGCATTCGGCCCAGCTCAGCATCGAGTTTATAAAAGACCGGCTCACCCAGCCCTGTCGGTACACCGGTTACCACGACTTCAACCACCCCACCGGCAGAATCACCCGTGGCGGAGATGCGATTGCAGGCTTCGACCATTGCGTTGGCAGCATCGGTATCAGGACAGTTTAATATCGGGTGGACACCATATTTGTTTTGAATCTCAGCAGGTTTCATTCTTGGTGCCTTATCGCGGATAGCTTCGATTTCCTTTTCAATCTCAGCCAGTATTTTCGTTTTTTCAAGAAACCGCATCTCCATTGTAATACGGCCATTGACATAAATCTGCTGATAAAACGGGTCGAGGTCGTGACGCATTTTTTTATACTGTCCGGTATATTCAAAGGCTCGTCCGATGGCGACTTCGGGGCATCGGACTGAGGCGAGTTCTTTGACGTAGGCACAGACTTCAATACCACATTTTTTCAGGACTTTTTTGGCGACGCAGCCGGCGGCGACAATTGTGGATGTATAGCGTCCACTAAACAGACCCGCCCCGACAGCATCATCGTCGGGACCGTACTTTATAAATGAAGCGTAGGATGCATGACCCGGCCGCGGTGTCCGGTTTGTATCCTGATATTGCTCGATGTGGATAAAGTGACGGTCCAGGTTGGGAATCAGAATTGTCAGCGGTGTTCCATTAGTGTGGTTCTTGTTCCCTGCACCGGCAATGGTATCGGCTGCGTTCAGCCCGCTGTAGATGATTGGCAGGTCCGGCTCTTTTCGTGGGCTCGATAGTTCGTCGGCCCCGGGTTTTCTAAGAAGCAAATCACCGTAAATCTCCTGCTCGGTTAGCAGCATTCCCGGCGGAACGCCCTGTATGACGGAAGTTAAGCCCTCCTGATAAGAACCGCCTGCGACCGTTACCTGAAACATTCGTCCTGTGTGACAGCCAATCATTTCTATTTCTCCTTTTATTTCATTTCCATATTCGCACCAATACTCTTCATCAACTTCACGTAATTAGGGAAAGTAACACTCATCGCCTCAGCAGTATCGATGGTGCACTGACCATCCAGGACCAAACCTGCCAGCGATAAAGCCATTACAATTCTATGGTCGGCCCAGCCGTGCAACTCGGCTGACTTGGCTCTGCTGGCCTCTATTATAAGCCCATCGGGTAATTCTTCAACGCTTACGCTCATCTTTTTCAGCTCACAGGCCATCGCACTGACTCGGTCGGTCTCTTTAGTCCGTGCCTGTGGGACATTTACCAGGCGGGTTTGGCCCTCGGCAAAGGCGGCAGTAACAGCCATAGCAGGCAGCGCATCGGGAGTCTTGTTCATATCTATCTCGACGCCTTTGAGAGCAGCGGCCTTAACAGTTACCGAAGTCTGGCCGATGCTGATGTCAGAACCCATCGCCTTTAGATAATCAACCACCGCTTTGTCCGGCTGGCTATCAGAGAAATCCAGCCCTGATAAGATTACCTCATCGCCGCATAGTGCAGCGGCGCAGAGAAAAAACGTCGCGCTGGAAAAGTCGGCGGGAATTGCCGTATCGAAGCTTTTATAGCCCTGCCCGCCCTTGATTTTGAAAAGCCGCATATCCTCATTTTGATATTCGATGCCCTGCTTGTTGAGCCAGTCGAGCGTCATTTGCACATACCCCGGCTCGTTGAGCAGGGTAACGTCTATTTCGCTATCTGCCGCCGCCAGGGGCGTGCACAACAGCAGACTGGACAGATATTGGCTGGTAGATGCAGCGATAGTGGTCTTTCCGCCTGCCAGTCTGCCGTTTATCTCTATGGGCGCCTTGCCGTTATTATTAATAGATTCACATTTCGCCCCTAATTTACCGAGTGCGTTCATTAACGGCCCAACAGGCCGGCTCCGGATTTGCTCATCGCCGGTCATCGTTGTGGTTTGGCCGCTCTCAGCCAGAGCCGCCGAACCCATTGCAATACGAAGCGTTGTTCCGGAATTGCCTACATCGATAACTTCTGCTGGGGCCGTTATTTGGCCGTCTGTGCCGGTTACTTTCCATAACGCCGGCTCTGTCGTATCAATCTCAGCACCAAGAGCACGGTAGCAATCAACCGCCGATTGTGTATCGTTTGAAACCAAGGGATTACGGATAATGCTTTTGCCTTTTGCCAAAGAGGCGATTGCAACGGCGCGGATAGTATGAGACTTTGAACTGGGAATCACCACCTCACCTGCAAGCCGGGATTTTCTTACAATTAGCTTCATAAAGCTCTATAATTACCAGAAGTGATGAGGAATTAAAAGAAGTTTCTGGTTTTGACGGTCCTGCTAACGTTTATGTTACTTGCAGGAGCAAATTATAAATGCTTTTATAGGCAGGAAATATCACAGGTGTGATTTTACAGTCCTTGCAGGCCCAGTGAAATAAAATCTTCTGGTCTTCAGAACTAAGATTGTTCTTAGCGTAAGGATGTCGGATATATTCGTCTACGCAGCAGGGAGGAAAACCAAACAAAAATCCTTCAAAACGCTGGGCCTGAGCGGATTTATCTATCGGCTTATCGCCGAACCGTTTCTCGTAGAGTTGAATATAACCGGCCGATACGCTGAAAATGGTTTCTAAAACCACCTTGCCGGTTTTGACTGTTCGCCGGATTTGCTTTGTAAGCAAGCCTACTTGGTGTAATAATCCAAGTCCGTGGTCATCTAAAGGTTTTTCCCATCTACTTAACGGCTTGAGTCCTTCGCAAGTAATCAGGGCAAGGTATGCCAATTCAAAGTCGATTTTTTTAAGTGCTCTGACACATTGCTGGAATTTTGGCGAGTCGAAATCCAGTTTGCCACTGCCTCTATCTGTCATTCGCCGGTTCCGTTCTCATTCGGGTCGGTAGATTCGAGCCATTTGTCGGCAAAATCGGCAAAGTCTTTAAAATCTTCCTTGCAGTCCTTATTATAATCACCGGGCAGGTAAAGTGTTCCCAAATCACCGCATTGCTGAGGCATTTCGAGGATTTTTGTGAGCAAGGCGATATCAAGTCTTCCCCAGTTGTGTGTTCCGTCATAGCTAAATGACCCATGCTGGGCGAAGTGTTCAGAGATGTATGGGACATTAATGCTCAGGTCAAGAGTAGGATTTACAATTTCCATAAATCCCATATTTATTACTGCGCCGCATATCTGGCAAGTTTCATCACCTCTAGCGAAATGGTGTATTTTATATGGTTCGCTTGGTTCAGGGCCGTTGGCATCCCAAACAGGAAGGTTCCCAATAACTCGGCTGCTTTGCATAGCCAATTCAATTCCGTCGGGAGTAAGGTCTTCGTCCTGGTCAGCGTCGTACAGATTATAGCCTGCTGCGAGTTCCTCACTGTCGGCCATAAGGTCTCCATCAAGGTCATTAGCATCGGGAGCTAACCGGTTTGAGTCGACAACATAATCCAGTGGTAGCTGGTGTTCATTTGGCTCATAGGGGTATCGTAACTCAATTACCCTCATTAGTCGCTGGAGATTTACTCTGCCCTGGTGGATGTCGCCGTAACAATCGAATGAGCCGTGCTCCATATAATGCAGTGCCAGGTCTGGCAAAAAGGTTCCATCCAGAGGGTCGTTAGGATCGGGATACTTCAGGTTGAGTTTGGGATTGATAATTTCCCAACCGCCCATGTGTATGTCTTGCCCACAGATGTGACAGCTTTCGGTTCCATCCGTGTCGTGTCCGATTTTATACGTTTCGTTTAATGGATTACATGGATCAGATACTGGCAGTTCATTGATGACGGCTGCACAACGTTTCGCTAATTCGACGCCATCGGGCGTTTGGTTGCGATTTTGGTCGTCATTGAAAGGTTGATATCCAATGGCAAATTCCTCTTTGTTTGAAAGTAAATCTGAATCCGAATCATCTGCTACTGGCAATTGATGGTCATTGGGTTCATAAGGCAAACGCAACTCAAGCGCCTGTAGTAATGCAGGTACATCAATCCTTCCATCTACCGGGTCATTCGGGTCAAAATAGTAACCGTCGTAGCTGAACGAACCATGCTCCATATAATGCAAAGCCAGCTGAAAATCAAAACTCACGGATATTCCCAGTCGTGGATTTATTACACCTCCGGGTCCCATACCCATAGTTGCGCCGCAAATATCACATGTGTGCAGGCCCATTTGCGGACCCCACCATTTATATGTCTCGTTCGGACCCGCTTCATTTTCCCAGGGTAGGTTGTTGATATCGGTTGCGCAAAGTTTTGCTAATTCAATGCCGTCAGGTATTCCATTTCGGTTCTGGTCGGGGTCGAAGGCTAAATATGCAAGGGCAGCTTCCTCAGAGTCAGCAAGTAAATCATTGTCTGCATCCTGGCTGACCGGCAGTTCGTGCGGGTCAGGCGTATATTCAGCAAGGGCTTTATTTATACCCACCCCTGCTCCTAATGTAATTACGGCAGCAGTACCGGCTGCAACAGCCCGTTTGTTGAACTTTTTGCGCCATTTGGCTTGTTCTTTGGCGTGTTTTTGATGTGCTCTTCGTAGCTTTCTCATTTTTGAGTCCTCCACAATAGTTTAATAATACAAACTATTTTCTACCACCATCCCTCTGAAAAGTCAAGAAAATAATCATTAGTTACAGGGTGTTGTTACTCTATGGTAACTGTTGTGCTTCCAATAAAGCCGCCCCAATCCTCATAAACCTCGAGAGTATAAGTGCCCGGCTCAAAAGGTCCGAGCGTTGCCGTTACCGGGTAGTCGCAAATACAAAGGCAACCATACTCTCCAAGCTCCTCGTGCTCGTGGATAGTGATGAGGTTATCGGTTACGTCCATTTCAAGCCAAAGTGCCTCAGGACAGCAGTTGGCAACCATCATATCTTCAAAGTAAATATTACTGCCCTGGACTGTAACGGTAAAGCGTGTTCCATCGGTTTGCTCTGTCACTGACATACCCATATCACAGGGGGTTATTTCATATTCAATACCTGCCTCAACGGGAGGAGGTGGATACAACCAATGCTGGGCAAAGACCGCGTAATCTACTAAGTCAACAGACTCACTGCGGTCAAGGTCACTCGGAATGCACTGGCCGCTATTAAGCCAGTAGCTGACAAAAATTCCCAGATCGTGGATACTTATTACCAGGCTATTATCTAAATCTGCAATAGTGTATAACCGGCCGGCTGGTGTTTTGCTTGCTTCCACTGTGCCGCCGTAAGCTCCCATATTAATCCGAACATTATTTACATCGTTCGGTTCATCTCTCAAAGGACAACCCGGATTACCTTTACCGATGCAGGGACTTGTTACTGAATCTGTTACCCAGCTTTCACTGTTCGGGTTCCATCGCCCCGCCTCCGATTTCAAATGATAATCTCCACACGGGTCAGCAAAGTACGGGTCAAGATCAATGTTGCCAAGACCTTCATAACCACCTTGTATATCTGAATAGGTAACACTGCTGCATCCAGAGATTTGTTCTGGGGAATGATGACCGGTATTTCCCCATACTATTGTGTTTACCAACGACGACGAACCCGTACAGTAAATTCCACCAACGCAGGATTCAAAACTGGCAGCATCGCTATTGTTTTTTGTTATGGTATTGTTTATAATCGTACCGGAATCAGAACAAATACCACCGCCTAATCCACGAACGTGGTTGCCTACGATAAGATTATTCACGATAAAGGCTGAAGAGCTAACACAACAAATTCCTCCACCCCTGCTGCTCGGTGTAATAGTGGACCAATAGGCGGTATTATTGGCGATTACATTGTTGGTTATGGTTGGCGATGCCCCATTACAATAGATTCCGCCACCATCTCCGGCATACCCATTCATGATGGTAAAGCCATCCAGAATTGAATTAGCTTCTTCGTCGCTGTGGAAATAAAAGCCGCGATATCTGTTCTCATAAGTGCCATTGCAGTCGATGATACAATTTTGCGGGCCGTTTTCGCTTTTCACCGTTATGGCTTTGCCGAGGAAGTCTATGTCGCGGTTGCCGGTGCCGGTGTATGTTCCGGGCGCAACAATGACTACATCACTATTCGACGCCGCCTCGATTGCCGCCTGAATCGTTGCGTATGGGCTTGGCACGTGCCGTTCTGTAGCCGTTGCTATACCTGTAAATAGAACAATACCCCCTAACAAGATTATGGACAATGCCGACGTCCTCATATTCATTTCCTCCATAATGGTTTAATGATATATTCTACCCCCTACCACAATATCCCTGAAAATTCAAGAAAATAACCGGATTTTTGGAGTAATTAAGAAACATCCGTTCCCTGAGTAAAAGTTTAAGGTGCACCTCTCCTCATTTCCCAAAATTCCTCCTGCGAGATACGCTTCACGCTTCACGAGATACTGAAAATATTTTCCAATATTTTCAAACGTTTCCATACAACTTTCGAATATTTCCACACAGTTTTTGTACGTTTCTATACAATTTTCGATTGTTTCTATATAGTTTTCGAACGTTTTCGAATATTTTCCATCATATGCTCATAAACACGCGCCGTTACCCCCTTTCGAGCCATTTTACGAAAAATTTCGAGCGAATTTCCCCTTGCCCATTTTACCTATATCTCCCATTTTACCAGTAAAAAACAAAACAGAAACCATCAACTAATCGCCCAGCGCAGACCTCAGTCTATTTCTTAAGTAATGGCAGAATCACGAGTTATGAACCATTAAGGCCTGTTTATTGTGTTGTGTGCCAGTCAGCCTTAAGATTTTGGTGGTTTATGAGGATTTGCAAATCATTTGCATCGATTATACCGTTAGCATTAATATCACCGAGCAGGTAAGCTTCAGGTGATTTTACACTGGTCAGAAGGTTTTTGAGAATGATATTAAAATCCATATCATTGACAATTCCATCGGTATTCAGGTCATACCAGAGAATATTGTCACTATTTTGCTTTTTACTAACATTCCAGGCCAAGCCGTAGCGCTGCGCTGCAGGTATCTGGTTCGGGTCATCATTATTATCACTGAAGGTAACAACGAGTTCATAGTTGGTGTAGTTTGCATCGCCCCTGGCATAAATATGCTCGACATTATCAACTCTGCTGTCGCTGTAATCGAGCAGATAGTCCCTGTTTGGGTCGTTGGGGTCAACAGCCCAAAGCTCAAGACGGAGGTCGGCATCTTTATCCGGCATTGACTCAAAAGGATAAACGCAGTTGTAATGCTTGTTCCAAACTGCTGTTGCGGTAACAAATCCCTCTGCCGGTTCCGTCAGGTTGATTCTGTAAACGTTCTGTAGGTACTCGTTTTTTTCATCGGACTGCAGCTGATTATTGTCCCAGCCGGTTATTAAGACATCACCGGGTTTTGCCTGACCTGCGATTAGTTGTTTGTAAGCAACCACGGCGTCTACCATTCCCGCACCTTGAATATAATCCAGCGGATTCTCGTGGTCGTCGCTTTTTGGGAGCCGGCCTTTATGCCAGTAAGGTAGCTTCTTTGCTGAGTTTAGTAAGATAGCCTTCATTACGCAGTTTCCGCCATCAGATGCAACGGCTGAGCTCAAATTCGGGTCCTCTTTGGCTTTTTGAACAAGCAGACCGATAGTCCCCGCAACTATCGGTGTTGAGAAGCTCGACCAGTTACCGGTCTCTTCATAGCGGTTTGGTTCATTTGAGTCGGCGGCCAGACAATTGCCGGGGGCGACAATATCAGGCTTGCATCGCCCGTCTGCGGTCGGGCCGAGACTTGAATGCTCCGGAAAGGGCAACGAAAAATGCGCCAACCTGGCTGTAAGATTTTCAGTATTTACAGAGTTAACGACTCCAACGCCAATAACGTTAGCTGCGGCACCGGGGTAAAGTAAAGGGTCATAAACGTTTGAGCCGTTTCCTACACCAGCTACGACAATAAGACCGTCGTGCTCGACCAACGATTCAATTCCCCTTGTCCACCAATCTTCGAACTGGGTACCGAAACTGGCGGTTATAATATCTGCGTCAGGCGGTGAGTAAGGGAAGATATTATTAGTTAAAAAATACCAAAATTCATAGCTATCGGCCTGGGCCTGCGGTGCAGCTCCTTGATAGTGGAATTGTCCCATCTGAGGATTAGAGGCATTGGGGTCTTCGCCGAGTAATATGGAGTAAATAGCTGTTGAATGGGACGAGATACCAGCTGTGGGTTCTGCCCTGTCGCTAAAATTTATTTGTTTGTCTTTAAAGCAGCTATGCTTGATGTTTGGCCGGTAGTCGTTTTGAGGTTCGCCATCAATGTAAGTAGCACTTCGGCAGATTACAGCGAATTTTACGCCGTTTCCGGTCAAGCTGGGATCTAACTGCCTTAGCGCATAAATCCCACTGCAATTTAGTCCTTGTGGCTGCAGCGTTTCTTTAGCCTGCGGCCCTTCAGCCCCGGCGACAGTGCTCCCGGTTGCCAGCATTGCTGCCGCAAAGGCTATCAGGTACAAGCCGAGTATTTTTTTGCCACTCTGAGCCATTCCGCTCCTCCGGAAATAGTGGTAAAATCCAGGAGGCAGAAAGTCGCTTCCTATTTTTTGGCCTGTAAATCTGCCACTGAGCTCCTGGTAATATGACACTATGATACCATAAACCGGTTTTCTTTTCAAGTAAATTACCTACAAAATATGGCTTTTCAGTATTAAAAAGCGGGTTTGGGAAAACTTAATTTAGAAGCCTTGCCTTTATCGGGCGTGGTTGTTATACTCTCCCCGATATTCTGGATGCCTATGGTTAAGGGATTGCCGTAACGGCGTAAGCCATCTTGACGATTATGAAAGTAATTTTGAACTCCGAACAAATCGAGCAAATCCTCAGGGATTTGACAAGCCGAATTATTTCCGAAATCCAGCCCCCTTTGGATGTTGCTGTAATCGGTATTCGAAGCAGAGGAGAGATTCTCGCACAGAGGTTGTCGAGTCGATTGACGGAAGAGCTGGGTAAGAATGTTCCGTGCGGTACACTTGATATAACGCTTTACCGTGACGACCTTAATTCTCCGCAAAGCAGCTCCCAGCCACAGGTGCGAACTACTGAAATCGGCTTTAATATAGATGACAAAATTGTTATCTTATTCGATGATGTCTTATATACCGGCCGCTCGACTCGTGCGGCGATGGACGCCCTTATAGATTTGGGCAGACCAAAGGCGATAAAATTGGCGGTCCTCGTCGACAGGGCTGGAAGGGAGCTTCCGATACAGGCTGATTACGCAGGTTATAAAACCGATGTCGAACCCGGCAATTCAGTCCATGTTTTTCTTTCCGAATCGGACGGAAAAGACGAAGTAGTAGTTGAGTAAATTAGTGAACTTATCGACTTATTTTGCAAAAGACTATGGCGCTGATAAGAAAAGCTAAGCAATCCCCGTGGCAGCACAAGCATTTATTGGGCTTACGTGACTTGAAAGCAGAAGAAATTACCTACATTCTCGATACAGCCAAAGGTTTCGAGCAGATAAGTACCCGGTCGGTGAAAAAAGCCCCGCCTTTACGAGGCAAAGTGGTCTGCAATCTATTTTTTGAAGACAGCACACGGACGCGAAACAGTTTTACTCTGGCGGCGAACCGATTAAGCGCTGATGTTATAGAATTTACCGAGAGAGCCAGTTCGGTCAGTAAGGGCGAGACGCTTTTGGATACAGCAAGGAATCTGGAGGCAATGGGGATTGATATTGTTGTGATTCGGCATAACGCCGGCGGTGCGCCGAAATTTTTGAGCAGGAATATAAACGCCTGCGTGGTCAACGCCGGTGACGGTTTCTGTGAGCACCCCACACAAGGTCTTTTGGATGTTTATACAATTCGTAAATTTAGAGGCAGCCTCGAAGGCCTGAAAATAGCAATTGTCGGCGATATTGCCCACTCGAGGGTTGCCAGAAGCTGTATGTGGGCGATGACAAAACTCGGCGCCGAAGTCATATTCGTCGGTCCACCGACGCTTATGCCGGCACAGGTTGACCGATTACCGGTCAGTGTAAGCTATTCGCTCGATGAAGTTATCGAAAAGGTTGATGTAATAAATATGCTTCGGATTCAGTTCGAGCGGCTCGGCGGCAATCCTTTTCCTTCGGTGCGGGAATACTCACATTATTTCGGTCTGACGGTAGAGCGTATGAAAAAGGCAAAACCAAATATTCTGGTTATGCACCCCGGACCGATTAACAGAGGCTTGGAAATGGAAAGTGAAGTAGCCGACGGCTCAAACAGTGTTATCCTCGAACAGGTCAAAAATGGCTTAGCTGTGAGAATGGCGGTCTTGTTCCTGGTTAATCAGGCCACTGCAATGCGAAGATGATTATTTGCGGTTTGACGATTTAACTATGAGTAATGAACTATTAATAAAAAACGGTCGGGTGATAGACCCAGCAAACGGCATCGATAAAGAATGCGATGTTCTTATTGTTGACGGCAGTATCGCAGAGATTGGCAAAATCGAGAAACCTGCACAGACAGTTATCGATGCCGCAGGCAAGCTGGTAACGCCCGGCTTGATTGATATCCACGTTCACTTCCGTGAACCAGGGGACGAAGAAGAAGAGACGATAGCAAGCGGCTCAGTTGCAGCGGTGGCGGCTGGTTTTACTTCGGTTGTTTGTATGCCGAACACTAACCCGCCTATCGAAAACGAAACTGATGTCGAGTACGTTCACCGAAAAGCCCGCCAGACAAGAAAGACACACGTTTATACGATGGGGGCCATCACCAAGGGCCTTAAAGGCGTTGAGCTTGCGGAAATGGGGTTTATGGCGGAGGCTGGCGCCGTCGGTTTCACTGATGACGGCAACGGCGTTCAGGACCCTTCGGTTATGCTGCGGGCTCTGAAATATGCCACTATGTTTGACGTAGTGATAGCACAGCATTGTCAGGATAATAGTTTCGCCGGCAATGGTGTGATGAATTCCGGATACTATTCGACCATACTTGGTCTGCCAGGGGCCGACACGCTGGCTGAGGAGGCGATGTTGTGGCGGGATATTCAGCTTGTTAAGAAAATCCGCCCCGGCCGGATTCGTTACCACGCCCAGCATATATCAACAGCCGGTTCTGTTGAGCTAATGAGAACCGCTAAGAAAGATTCTCTGCCGATTACCTGTGAAGTGACACCGCATCATTTGCTTTTAACCGAGCAGCACTGCGCCGAGTATGATACCAACTACAAAGTCAACCCACCGTTGCGGACAGCCAAAGACATCGAAGCTCTAAAAGAAGCGATTGCCGAAGGTCTTATTGACGCTCTTGTAACCGACCATGCACCACACTTGCAAAGTGAGAAGGAACTGGAATTTTTAACTGCACCTTTCGGCATAGCTTCTCTGGAATGTGCTTTGGCCCTTTTCGTTAAAGCATTGATTGAGCCGGGTGTTCTGAATTGGCCGAAACTTATCGAATTGATGACGGCCAAACCGTCGAGGATAATCGGCGTTGATAAAGGAACGCTCAGCAAAGGCAAACAAGGCGATGTTACTATTATCGACCCGAATGCCGAATACGTAATCGACGTAAATAAATTCCGCTCAAAAAGCAGAAACTGTCCCTACCATGGCTGGACCGTCAAAGGCAAAGTTGAAAAAACAGTCGTAGGCGGCGAAATAAGATACTCTGCAGACAACTGATAAAATGGCGATTATTATTGACGGTCATAATTTGCTGCACTCAATTCAAAAGATAAGCGACTTCCCCGGCCCAATCAGCGACGTTCGATTATGCCACATCGTGGGTAGATACCTTAGGCTTATCAGCGAAAAGGGTGAGATTATTTTTGACGGCACTGGACCTCGGGACAAGGGTGGATTTGATAATATAAGCAATTTAGAGGTCATTTTTGCCGGCCTGCACAGTGATGCCGACACGGTAATTGAAGATAAAATAAAAGCGAGCACCGCGCCGAAGAGACTGACAATCGTCAGCAGCGACAGAAGACTTCGAGATGCAGCTCGAAAAAGGAAAGCAACAACGCTAAAGTCGCAGGTTTTCTGGGACAATCTCCAAAAACAATTAAGCCGCAAAAAGAAAGTAAAAGAACCTCTTGCAAAACGCCAGGGCCATAGTGAAAGCGAAACCAAACAATGGCTTGACTTTTTCGGCATTGAGCAGTAGAATCACCATTCCTATTACCTATTGAGCTAAAACAGGTGATTAAAAAATAGATTTATATTTGCGCAACTTTTTATTCAGGAGTAGAACCAATGACTGATGAACAATGGAAAGAATTAGTAAGCGTAATAAAAGGTGAGGTCGTTGACCCTCTGCCCGTAGGTTTCATTATTGACAGCCCCTGGCTGCCCGGCTGGGCGGGAATATCTGTTCTCGATTATTTCACTAATGAGCAGTCATGGTTCGATTCAAATCTCAAAGCAATCGAGCATTTTCCCGATATAACGTTCCTTCCGGGTTTCTGGTCCGAATTCGGTATGTGCACCGAACCGTCGGCATTCGGCTCAAAATGTATTTGGCACGAAAATGAGCTGCCCTTTGCAGATAAAATCCTCAGGGACATTCAAGGTGTTAGCGACATCAGCAAGCCGGACCCGAAAACAGACGGTCTGCTGCCTTTTGTCCTCAATCGTCTAAAGCATTACCAGGGCCGAATCGAAAAAGAAGGCCACGCCATCAGGTTTGCGGTCGCGCGCGGGCCGTTGAACATAGTATCGTTTCTTATGGGAACAACAGAATTTCTTATGGCTATTCGCATCGACCCTGATGAAACAAAAAAGTTGCTCGGCATTGTTACCGATTTCATCATTGACTGGCTAAAACTTCAGGCAGAGACGTTTCGTTCAATCGACGGCATATTTATTCTCGACGATATTGTCGGTTTCATAGGTGATGACGATTTCAAACAGGCAGCACTTCCATATCTTACGCGCATTTTCCAGTCACTTGATGTTTCCGTAAAATCCTTTCACAACGACGCCCCTGGTTTAGTCTGCGCACCATATCTCGAGGAAATAGGCATAAACCTGTTCAACTTCAGCTTCGAACACAGTTTAGACCAGATGAAGAAGCTTACGAATAACAAAGTTACACTACTTGGAAATATCCCTCCACGTGACGTCCTCGCAATGGGTACGCCCGAAGATGTGCGTAACAGTGTCAAAGCCGCCCTTGATTCGGTAGAAGACAAGAAGCGGATTATTATGTCCTGCGGCGGCGGCATACCTCAAGATGTCTCAACAGAGAATATTGAGGCCTTTCTGTCAGCGGTTAGAGAATACTCATAGGTGGCGTCAATCGAGCTCATCTGAATTTTGTTCTGTTAAGGCTGTGGGGCAAGGAATCAATTGGCTTGACCTCCGTGATTGTGATTTTTCAATTCCGCTGAGGAAATTTACATTGCTTAATTTAGTAAAAAACTGTATAAAAGTTCCTTTGGGATAATACAGGCACCGGCCGTTTTGTTTTCACCAAAACGAAGCAGCGAGAGCAAGGCCCATTAAGTTCTTTATTTTTAGTATATTAGCAAATTGGAGAAGATATGAAACGCAAAATGATTACGATTGACGGCAATACAGCGGCGGCCTATGTGGCCCATGCTACGAATGAGGTCATTGCAATATATCCGATTACTCCCAGCTCGCCTATGGGCGAGATTTCCGACGCAAAAACAGCAAAAGGTGAAACTAATATCTGGGGCACTATTCCTTCTGTTACCGAGATGCAGTCGGAAGGCGGAGCAGCAGGTGCTGTGCATGGGGCACTTATCACTGGGGCATTAACAACGACGTTTACTGCTTCGCAGGGTCTTCTATTAATGATTCCCAATATGTATAAAATAGCAGGCGAGCTGCTGCCGACCGTCTTTCACGTCTCTGCCCGTTCATTGGCCTGTCAGGCACTTTCGATTTTCGGCGACCATTCAGACGTGATGGCTTGCCGCCAGACAGGTTTCGCTATGATTTGCTCCTGCAATATTCAGGAGGTCAGCGATTTTGCACTCATTGCTCAGCAGGCAACTCTGGCTTCACGAGTTCCATTTTTACATTTCTTTGATGGTTTTAGGACCAGCCATGAAGTTCAAAAGGTTGAGGAGCTAACTTTTGATGATATGCGGGCTGTAATTGATGACAAGTTTGTAGCCCAACATAAGGCAAGAGCGCTGTCACCCGACAGACCTCAGATTTCCGGCACGGCACAGAATCCCGATGTCTACTTTCAGGGCAGAGAGACGGTGAACAAATTTTATTTAGCTACACCACAAATTGTTCAAAAAACGATGGACAAATTCGCGAAAGTGGTTGGACGCAGTTACCACTTGTTTGATTATGTCGGGCCAAAGGATGCAGAAAAGGTCATCGTTATTATGGCTTCGGGGGCTGATACCGTCCACGAGACGGTTGAGTATTTGGCCTCTAAAGGTGAAAAGGTTGGCGTGGTAAAGGTGCGACTTTACAGGCCGTTCAGCACTAAACACTTTGTTGAAGCTCTACCAAAAACCATCAAGAAAATTGCTGTATTAGACAGGACGAAGGAACCCGGCTCTATCGGCGAGCCGTTATACCTTGATGTTCGCACGGCAATCGGTGATGCGATTGGTCAGGACCAGGCACCCTTCGAGAAGTATCCGTTGATTGTGGGCGGCAGATATGGTTTGGGTTCGAAGGATTTTACCCCTGCTATGGTAAAAGCCGTTTTTGATAATCTGGACGCAGCAAAGCCCAAGAATAACTTTACTGTGGGCATAATTGATGACGTGACTAATTCCAGTCTTGAAGTTGATGAATCATTCGGAATCGAAGGCAGTAGATTCTTCTCCGGTATGTTCTATGGCCTCGGTGCGGACGGGACCGTAGGTGCAAACAAAAACTCCATAAAGATTATCGGCGGTTCAACGGATAATTATGCTCAGGGTTATTTTGTTTATGATTCGAGAAAAGCCGGCGCTATGACCATATCGCATTTGAGATTTGGTCCGGAGCTTATTCGCAGGCCATACCTGGTAGGCAAGGCCGATTTCATTGCCTGCCATAACCCGAGCTTTCTGGAAAAGTATGATATGCTCTCGTCTGCACGTCCGGGCGCAACGTTCTTACTAACCAGCAGTCACGGCCCTGATGAAGTGTGGGACACTTTGCCGCAGGAGGTGCAAAAGCAGATAATCGATAAGAAGCTGAAGTTCTATACCATCGATGCTATTTCGCTCGCTCAGGAAATAGGTCTTGGCGCCAGAATCAATACGATTATGCAGGTGGCGTTCTTCAAAATAAGCAATATTATCTCTCAGGATGCTGCAGTTAAGGCTATCCAGGATGCTATTAAGAAAACCTACGGCAAAAAGGGAGAGAAAATCGTTCAGATGAATAATGCCGCTGTTGAGGGTGCTCTTGAGAGGATTTATGAAGTTAAGGTTCCTGACAAGGTTACCAGCAAGATAAAAATGCGTCCGCCTGTACCGGAGGATGCCCCTGATTTTGTGAAGGAGGTGACTGGGGAGCTTATTGCATTTCGCGGTGATAAACTGCCGGTCAGCAAGATGCCGCCTGATGGTAAGTTTCCGTCCGGCACGACCCAATACGAAAAGCGTAACGTCGCCGTAAACATACCACAGTGGGAGCCGGCTATTTGCATTCAATGCGGCAGGTGCTCCCTGCTTTGCCCGCATGCCGCCATAAGGATAAAAGCGTATGATGAAAAATATCTCAAAGATGCACCGGCAACGCTTAAACACACTGATGCAAAAGGAAAAGAATTTACCGGTATGAAATTTACCGTTCAGGTGGCACCTGAAGACTGCACCGGCTGTGGCGCCTGTGTGCTTAGTTGTCCCGCTGAACAAAAGAATGAAAACAAGCAGCCAACAGGCCGAAAGGCAATCAATATGGTGCTGCAGGAGCCGATTCGCAGCAGTGAGCGTGAAAACTATAAATACTTCCTCTCGATTCCTAATACAGACCCGAAACTCTTCAAGTTCGATACCGTAAAGGGCAGCCAGTTGATTCAGCCTTTGTTTGAGTATTCAGGCGCCTGTGCCGGCTGTGGAGAAACCGCCTATGTAAAACTGCTCAGCCAGCTTTTTGGGGACAGGGCTATGATAGGAAATGCGACCGGTTGCTCGTCGATTTACGGTGGGAACCTGCCGACAACTCCTTACACAAAGAACGTAAACGGAAAAGGCCCTATCTGGAGTAACAGTTTGTTCGAAGATTGTGCTGAGTTTGCTATGGGTATGCGGTTGACGGTCAATAAATTTAAAGAAAATGCTCTCTACTTTCTGGATGTGGTTGTGAAAAAAGGTTGCGTCGATACCTCTTTGGCCGAAGAAATCCGCAATGCTGTATTGGCCAATGAACCAATGCAGGCCTTAGTTGAAGAACAACGGGTGCGCGTTGAAGAATTGAAAAAGCAATGCGAGAAGAGCAATTGCGCTGAGTGCAGGCAATTGCTGGATATTGCAGATTATCTCGTCCGCAAGTCTGTCTGGGCACTTGGAGGAGATGGTTGGGCCTATGATATCGGATATGGCGGCCTCGACCATGTCCTTGCCAGTGGTGCTGATGTCAATGTACTTGTCCTGGATACGGAAGTTTATTCTAATACGGGCGGACAGATGTCGAAATCTACACCACGGGCTGCAGTGGCCCAATTCGCAGCAGCGGGAAAACCAAGTCCTAAAAAAAACCTCGGCCTTATGGCTATGGTATATGGCAATATATATGTCGCCAAGGTCGCAATCGGTGCGAATCCAAACCAAACGGTAAAGGCTTTTATCGAGGCGGAAAACTACCCCGGTCCTTCACTTATAATTGCCTATTCCCATTGTATCGCTCACGGTATCAATATGACAGCGGGTTATCAAGAGCAGAAAAAGGCCGTTGATTGCGGCCATTGGCCGTTGTATAGGTTTGACCCACAACTTAAAAAACAAGGGAAAAACCCACTACAGCTTGATTCGAAGGCTCCGACCCTTGACTTCAAAGAGTACGCCTACGGCGAGAATCGTTATCGGCAGCTCGTGCAATCAAAACCAGAAGCAGCAGCAGAATTGCTCAAGCTTGCCAGCAGTGATGCAGCCCAAAGGTACGCTTTGATGGAGCAGCTTGCAAAATTGTCTTGCCAGACGGGAAAACCATAAAAACTCTCCGTCTCGACAAAACGTCACGCAAAAGCCAGCCCTTATTAAAACACTTGTGTGTAATTTCATCTCTATTGCAGTGCTGTAAATCTTGATACAAGTGGTCTTTTTATCTGTACTGGTTTTGCGATAATTATAGGGCTTTAGATAGAAGAGCCATAGCGAACAAATCCTTTACTCAGACAGTATAATTAAGTTATGGATTGTTTTGTAGAAAGTGAGGAGCTGTTTTGTGAGGTGAAAAAGCGTATCCTTTTAGTCTCAGGAACACCTTTTTTACAATAATCCCAAAATCGCAAACTCTCATAACTGCTTTGCGATGCTATAGTTGCAACAGATAAAAGCACTAAGTGTATTTTGTGATATATGAAGCGCGATAAAGAGACAGCCCCCGCCGGTAGGCGAGATTTCGCTTTTGGCGGATATGTTAATAATTTCTTTGTAATAATTGGCCCTAATAGCTGTTAAAAAAGTTAAGCAAACAATGTGTTAAACCGATTATAAGTGCATAAGTTATAAGTGCATAAGTTACTTTTGGCGGGTGTTCCTGTGGTCGTATGCTTTGTATTTACGGGACGTTAGTGTGATATGAATACCGTGAGAAATTCCATGCGAGGAATAACTTGATGCAGAATTCGAGATACCCTTTGTGCTTTGGGGCAGTTCACGCAACTGCATCTCACGTCGCAAGACCGTGCAACGGGTCTGATGCACTCAAAGGCATACCCCCTTGTCTTCTATCAAAGGCAAAAAAGGGAGTAGCGGTTGTATCTCTTTTTTCTATTCTAAGTATTTACCTCGTCGGCTGCGGCAATAAGTTCCTTGACCCCACACAGTTAGGCAGATTTCGCCCTGTTCCGGCTGTGAATGTGATACTGGATTCGTTGGGTGTGGCAGAGGAGACTCCGTCAGTTTGGCAAGGTGCGGAAGAGCCGAAACCAATAGATCTTGTCTCGTATAAAACTGATTATGTCTTTCACCCAAGCGATTATGTAAGAATAACCATTTATGAGCTGCTGCAAGAGGGATCGATATTTTTTAACGACTATGAAATTACAGAAACCGGCAAGATATCCATACCGGAGGTTGGGTTGATTGAAGTGGCAGGATTGACTGAATCGCAGCTTGAGGAGGAAATAAAGCAAATCCTTTCGCCGAGTATACTGAAAGACCCGTCAGTGTCCGTGGCCTTACTAGGTTCGCAGCAACGCGTATATACAATATGGGGTGATGGTGTACCGCGACCGTCCAGATATCCAATTCCAAGGCACGATTTTAGGCTGGCAGATGCAATTGCAACAGCAGGCGGGATAAGACAATTTAATACAAGCTATGTTTATGTTTCCCGTCGTCTTACAGGCAAAGAAGTAACGACAGAGCCTGTTGACGCAGAAGTTATTGAACCAGAGGGTGCGAAGGAGAAGGAAGAGGAGGAGAAACTGATTGAACCTGAAAAAGAAATGATGGAAATAATAGCACCAAGGGCGAAACAACAGTGGCCCAGCATCAACTCTTCTGGTGCCGGGTTAGTTATAACTTCGACGGAGATGATAACGGATAAAGAACTTGCCGAAGCAGCTTTACCGGAAGGTTTTGAACCGTTAGTCGATAACGAGGAGGAGCCGGTAGACGTGGGAGGTATACCGGAATCATCAATTGGATCAGGTGGCCAAGAGCCTCCTCCCACATTTGGTAGGCCAATAAATGAGGATGAAAGAGGCCGTATTGAGTGGATTTTTCAGGATGGAAGGTGGATTCCAATTCAAATTGGTCGGCCAAGGCCGGAAAAGCCTGAAGGTCAGGTCCAGCCTCAGAAAGCAGCCGAACCGCTTAGGGAAAGAGCACCAGAGGAATTCGGCTGGGAGGAGGTAGGAACCGGAGGGGTGCAGACGCGAGTTATAGAAATTCCTGCAGATAAGTTGCGAAGTGGCGACCCTCGTTATAATATTGTAATAAGGCCAGGTGATAGTATTCATGTTCCTGTTGATGTTACCGGTGAATACTTTATTTTTGGTAATACTAACTATCAGGGAGTAATGTCTATGGTCGGTCGGCCGGTTACTTTGAAGATGGCTGTGGCTGCAGCAGGTGGTCTGGGGGCTTTGGCATGGCCAAGACGTTGTGAGGTGACAAGGAGAATCGGCCGGAACAAAGA
>CAZCIR010000027.1:0-33595 GCA_964499145.1 uncultured Pirellulales bacterium
CTATCGTTATAAAGAAGTTGAGCCCGGGGTGGTCAGGTGTCTGGATTTGGATGAGCAGTCACCCCTGCCACCGGAAAAAGCGGTTGGTAAAATACCGTATGATGATTTTAAGAAATCAGATTAACAGGAGATTATACAATGGACGTACCACTTTTGGATTTGAAGGCGCAGTATGCGACAATCAAAGACGAAGTTTTGGCGGCTGTTTCGGAAGTACTCGAAACTCAGAGATGCATAGGCGGTCCGAAAGTTGCCGAACTGGAAGAGAAAATAGCGGCCATAAGCGATTGCAAATTTGCAGTAGGGACCTCCAGCGGCACCGACGCTATTTTGAACAGCTTGATGAGTCTGGAGATTGGCGGCGGCGATGAGGTTATTACTACGCCTTTTACGTTTTTTTCGACTATTGGCTGTATCGTCCGTGCCGGTGCAAAGCCGGTGTTCGTAGATATCGACCCACGGACTTTTAATATCAATACCGAGCTTGTCGCCTCAGCGGTTACGGAGAGGACCAGGGCGATTATGCCTGTCCATTTATTCGGGCAGATGGCGGATATGGACCCCATTATGGATACCGCCGGGAAATATAACCTTGCGGTAATTGAGGATGCTGCCCAATCTATTACGAGCACCTACAAAGGTAAAAAGGCTGGTAGTATCGGAACAGTCGGCTGCTTTAGCTTTTTCCCAAGTAAGAACCTCGGAGGTATTGGGGACGCAGGTATGGTTGTTACCAATGACGAGCAGCTTTATAACCGTTTGTTTATTATGCGTAATCACGGCAGCAAGCCGAAATATTATCATAAATACATCGGTGGTAATTTCCGTCTTGACCCGATACAGGCGGCGGCGCTTCTGGTCAAGCTGCCGCACTTGAACGAGTGGTCACAGGCCAGGCGGCAGAACGCAGCGTATTATAATGAGAAATTTGCGGGAACACCTGTAAAGACCCCTTATATCAGTCCTGATTGTGTGACCATTTATAATCAATACTGTATTCGTGTACCGAAACGTGATGAGCTGTTTGCACATCTTCGAGAGAATAAAATCGGCTGCGAGATATATTATCCGGTTCCGATGCATCTTCAGAAATGCTTTGATTATCTGGGATATAATCAGGGTAATTTGCCTGAAGCGGAAAAAGCGGCCAAGGAGATTATGGCTATTCCAGTATATCCGGAATTGACCGACCAGATGAAAGATTACGTGGCAGAGACAATTCTGACATTTTTGGGATAGAAGTCCGCACTGGTCGAACAACCCACCGGCAAGAAATTCGAATGTCACATCATTGCAGTAAACAAAGCCGGCGATAGTGAATCAGGCAATACCGCAATAGTGGTGCTGTAAGTCTACGAAAACCGAGGGCGTAGAGAAATTATCCTGTGCTCTCGGTTGTTTTGAAAAGTTCAGGTTTATGAACCAGCCTTTATCACTTCGAAAGAATTTTGTCTGGGCTTTTGTAGGCAACGCGGTGTCTGCGTTCTGCATGTGGCTGCTGCTGGTGGTGCTGACGAAATTGGCATCGGTAGAAACGGTTGGGATTTTTGCAATAGCCCAGGCGGTAGGTCTGCCAATAAGTATGCTGCTTAGTTTGAAGCTTCAAGTCGCACAGGTTACCGATGCCAGAGACGAATTTGATTTTGGCCATTATTATGCCCTGCGTATTATCACATCAATTATGACTGTTGTAATTATTGCAGTGGTTGGATTTAGTATTTATGAGCTTACTACCGCTTTGATAATAACTGCCTTAGGCATTGGTTATTCAATAATAGCCTTCAGAGAGACATTTCTTGCTGTTTTGCAGAAGTATGAACGAATAGATTTGATGGCAGGTTCGAGAATCTTCCAGGGATTATTTTCGTTTCTATTGTTTGTATCGTTTTTATGGTTTACCGGAAATCTTGTATTTGCAATTACAGGATTGATTATTGCCAGAATAATCGTACTGATTTTTTATGATATGCCTGCTTCCAGAAAATTATTACGAAAAAATGGCTATTCCAAGTTAATTGTTCCGCATTGGCATTTCAGGGAAATTTGGACACTTATAAAAACTACGGCACCACTTGGTCTGGTTGCCTGGTTAACAACCTTGTTTACCAGTATACCTCGCCTGGTTCTGGACAAGTTTGGAGGCAGGGAAGAAGTGGGTTACTTTGCCGCACTGTCTTCATTACTGGCGGTTGGTGGTATGATGATGGTGGCATTAGGGCAGTCTACGATACCCCGGCTTGCTAAGTATTACGCGGAAAATCTACGAGCGTATAAGCTGCTTTTAACCAAGCTGACAACAGTGGCTTTGGTGATAGGAGTTACAGGCGTAATCGTAAGTATCCTATTCGGCAAACAGATACTGACTTTGCTCTTCACGTTAGAATATGCCAGGCACAGTGGAGTATTCGTGCAGCTTATGTTGGCAGGTGCTATTTTTTTCTTATTTTCATGCATGAATAACGGGCTGACAGCGGCAAGAAAGTTTGTTGTGCAGATACCAATTTATGCTCTTTCGGCCGCCGTGTGCGGAGTGTCAGCGTTCTTGCTCGTTCCGCGTTATGGTATGGCCGGTGCAGCGTGGTCGCTTTTGATTTGTTATTGCACGGGATTTACAGGATGTTTGATTTTCGTCTTTCTTACAGCACAGAAAAGTGCGCCAGTCCGAAACGGTTTTTCCGAAAACTAAAGGCAGAAGTATGGAAGCATTGATAATATTAGCAGTTGCAATCACACTTGGAATCATAGTTATCAATCCTAAATGGGGCTCATTTCTGATTTGGCTGATTTTGTTTACCTATCCTCACAGCTTTTGGTTCTATCGTCAGTATTTACCTTTAAATATTGGTTTCGACGACTTATTTTGCATCATTCTTTTTTTCGCAGTTTTAGTTGTAAGAAACCTGTTAGGGGGTGTTCCAGTCAGATTTGGCTATGCGTTTTGGGTGATAACCGCATTTACCATTGTTGCTGCTGTTGCTACCGTCAGCGGGTCGAGATATGCTGAGCCGAGCTTACGTTCTGGTTATCTCAAGGAGATACTTAAGTTGGGCGTTTACTGGTGTCTGTTCTATGCTATTATTCACTGCATTGATGACGAACGAGATTTGAAGATGCAGTTTTTTATGTTCTCCGTAGCGGCCGTCGCGGGAGCTGGGATAGTAATTCTGCAGTTTTTCTTTCCCTATGCAATGATACACTGGACGGCGCCAGCTATAGTTGCGAAACATGGTGCCCTTCAGTATCAGGGCAGAGCGTCCGGCTCTTTTATGAATGCGAACGCAGCTGCCTGTGTACTGGTTTGTTCTTTGACACTTGTTACTACGGCGATTCGTTTACAGAAAAGAATGATTTCAAAAATAATTGTTTACATGTTTATATTTGTACTGCTTATAGGAATACTCTTAACCCAGTCAAGGGCGGGGCTTATGGCATTTGGAGGCATCCTTGTTTTGATGGCATTTTGGGGAAGGGGTAAAAAAGTTGCGTGGTTCATAATAGCGGCAGTTATAATTGTAAGCGTTGTTTTTGCCGGTACCAGAGAAATGTTCGCGGAAAGGGTTAAAGAAACTTATGATGTAACAACCGGTACGTGGGCTGGTAACGTTGAGGCGCGCGTTCAGTTGTGGATGGATTATTTCAGAACAGCGACACCTCAAATATATGTTTTTGGCCAGGGAGCCTTGCAAGGTGTTGCGCGTAACGGTACGGAAAGCCACAGTGCATATGTATCTCTCATCACCGTGTATGGTTTTGGTGGTGTGGCGTGGGCAATTATTGCATTGATAATATTCTTTAGAAAAACCCGTGCTGTGAGGCACGTGGCTGATCCTTTACTTAATACAATTTCAGCAGGTTGCGTATGGGCAATTTTGGCTTGGGGGATTTACGCCACATCGGCAGATGCATTGAGTTCCAATTATACGAGATATTTGCTGTTCTACTTAGTAGTTTTAGTAGATCGTGTAAACTGCTTTGCTCAACAGGAGGAAATGGAATTGTTTTATGGTGATGAGCAGGATTATTATAACGAACCGTGTTATGCCTGACTATGACCTTAGATAGAATGTTGTTCTATGATATTGAAATCGATAAAACTTATTCTCAAGGTAGTATTGTATGAACTACTGGAATTTGCCGAGGCAGTTTTAAGAAGGTGGCCCGGGCATATAGGTGTGTTTGCTCGAAGATTGTATTACAAATGCAGACTAAAATATATTGGCAAAAACATTATTATTAAGATGGGTATGTGGTCTTACGACCAAGAGACAGATAACCGTCTTTTAAGCTGGAGTTAGTTTATTAGTGTCAGCACTACGGCTGGTATTTTTTGACTTTAACAATAATTACGGTGGTGCTCCTCAGACGTCGGTCCGGCTGGCCCGATGGCTTTGTGAAACTAATGAGGTTCACATTATTGATGCCTATGGTCGCTGTCAACCGTATATTGATGCGATTAAAAATGCCGGCCTGCCCTGTTATGTTCTGATGCCGGAAAGTAGAATGACTTATATAGGTAATGCAAGTAGACCGATAGCCAGGTTTACTGCTTTAATGAAGCAATTGCCCGACCTGATTCGATTGCGATCTCGCCTGATTAAGAAGATAATGCAAGTTGATCCGGATGTAATCTGGATTAACAGTGAGAAGCCGCTGTTCTTTCTGGCGAGTAGCTTTCGCTTGCGCCATTATCCTTTAGTCGTATTTAATCAAGGCCAGGCCACTGCTGACCAGGTCAATGCCCGTTATCGCTGGTTGTTGAAACATAAAATATCGGCCGTAATGACCCTTTCCAACGCGGCTGTAGCAAATCTAAAGTTGGCCGGTATTCCTGAGCAAAAACTGCACGTGGTGGCAAATGCTATTGATATGGAGAAGTTTGAACGGCAGGCTAAACAGGCATTGAAAAGTCCTGCGCCAGGTATGAATATGTGGCCGAAAATATTGCTCAATTCCGCCCGCCCTGAACTTAAAAAGGGACATATTACTGCAGTGAAGGCATTAGCCCATTTGAAAAAAAAGAGTTATAACCCAGCTTTATGGATTCCGGGACAGGTTGCGGTAGGAGCAGATAATAGCTTTGTTAATGAACTTAAAAATACCATTAGTGAATTAAATTTACAGGACAATGTTTTTTTCCTCGGCTGGCGACAGGATATGCCCCAACTTATTAACGCCAGTGATATTGTAATCCTTCCCACTCATTCAGAGGGTTTGGGTCTGGCTATTGAGGAGGCTATGCTCTTGCGACGGCTGGTGATTTCTACTCCTGTCGGCGGCGTGACAGACCTGATTACCGACGGGGAAACAGGTTTTTTAGTTCCTGTTGGTGATGATAAAGCACTGGCGGATAAAATAGATAATCTGATTTCAAATCCGGAAAGGACGGTAGAAATTATTGAGAAAGCTTATGAATTTATAAAAAATAATTTTTCCCCTGAATCGCATACAAAAAAGGTTTTTAAAGTATTAAGTTCAGTTGTTGAACAAAGACAGGTTAATTCGAAACAATAAAACCCCCAGCGTAAAATTGTCCTGGGGGAAAAAAGTGGTGTATAATTTACAATGGACACTGTATAGGTGAGTGATGTGGAAAAGAAACTGAAAAAATCTGCTTTTGTTTTTTCTGTATTTTTGGTTATGGTCTTTATTATTGGCTTGATAAACTGTCGTTTCGCCGAAGGTAATAGCCAAAAAACAGCTGCCGATGTGAATGACGGCAACACTGTTCATAATATAGATAAGCCTCTTATAATCTGGTTTCACAATGGCGGTCATAATAAACCCGATACACTGGAAAAAGCACTTTCAAGCGGAATAGTAACTCACGTTTTAATTCTTTATAGTAACACTCAGGATACTCCCTTGAAAAAACAGGAGAATGCCTGGGGGGCGGTGAACATCTGTAAAAAGTATAAAATCCCCATTATCTGGTGTAGGTGTCTTTGGCCGAGTTATGGCAGGAATTTTCCCAGGTCTGGTTTGTTCGAACAGGCTTATTATGAAAATACTATTGAGCAAATTCGGCGGGAGGCAAAGATTCTGGGAGCAGAGTTTACGGCAATTGATACTGAACCATATGGGTATTTTCCTTTTAAGGCGGAATTGCGAAAGGGCTTTAATAAAAAAGATTTTGATAAGATGAAACAGGCTGTTGATGGGGCTATTCGGAAAAAAGGACAACTGGATTTTGCTTTACCTGCTGCCTACGCTGAACCAACTCACCCATACAATGCCTTGATACAGTTAGCCAAAATAAAAATTGCGGAACATACGTATTATAATATTCCTGCTCTGCATAATGACAAACGAAGGCCTTATGATGTATTTGGGGCCTATGTAAGCATAACCACAAAGAATGAGACTTATCCTGACAGGCCGTTTTTTACCTTGAAAGAGATTCTTGAACGGCAGGACCTCTGGGGACATAAAAAAGGCCTGATGTTATATCCCAGGGAAGATGAAATACCACAGGTGGTTGAGGCAATGAATAAAATCACTTACATAGAGCCTAATAAACCTTCAAAGTAGATTGGCAATAGCGACGAGTGTTTTATTTAGTGAGTCGTATTTTATTTAAGCAGATGTCCGAGCCATTAGTAAGTATTACAAGTGCCATTTATAACGAAGAAAGTTATTTACTTGATATGATTAAATCTGTATTTGCTCAAACTTTTACAGACTGGGAATTGATTTTGGTGGATGATGGTTCTACAGACAATAGCCTGGAAGTTGCTCGCTCAATTGATGACTCCAGAATCAGGCTCTTCGCCAACCCCCAAAATATGGGCAGGTCGAAGACTCTTAACCGAATAACAACATTAGCACGTGGCAAATACATCGCTCGAATGGATGCCGATGATATCTGTAGCATGACTCGAATCGCAAAACAGGTCGAACTCATAGAGTCGGAACCTGACGTTGACGTTGTCGGAACGGGGATGTGTTATCTTGATAGTACAGACAAGCCGGTTGGTTATATGTATGCTGAGCCGTCGCACAGGCAAATATGCCGCCGGCCCAGCCGAACGTTCGGAATTTCGCACGGCTCGCTTTTAGGTAAAAAAACCTGGTTTGAGAAAAATCTTTACGATGAATCAATTTCCTTGGCGATAGATTTCAATCTGTTCTTTCGTACGTATAAACATAGCACATTTGCAAACGTTCCGGAGCCGTTGTATTATTACAGATTAGACAAATCTTTTAGTTTAAAACAACAGTGGGTGGCACGAGAGGCCAGCGCAAGATTTTTATTTAATCATTATAAGCAGGCAGGCAACTGGTGGCGGGCTTTTGCTAACTGGTTTGTCCAATACGGCAAATTTGCCGCAACGGTACTAATGTTTTCCACAGGTCTGCGGAAAAAGCTTATGGCCAGGAGATTTGAGCGTTTGAGCGATGCGGATATGGCCTGTTACAATCAGGAAATTTGCAAAATAAAGAGTGCGAAACTGCCGCTTCGTTCAGATGTTCAAGAGGGATAGAGACTTATGCTTAGAAGGATTTTCAAGCAGGTATTTTTTCAATTTCGATATGTCCTGCCTTTGTGGTGTGTGCAGCTTTTGACTAACTGGTTACCGGAAAATAGAGTTACTATACGAATCAGAGGAACCTTGGTTGCACCATTTTTGGGTAAGTGTGGTAAGAATTTTCAACTGGCCCGCCACGTGACGTTTCTCAATTCATCCGGTATTAAGATTGGTAATGATGTTTATATTGCTGCCGGTTGCTGGATTGACGGGATTGGAAGTTTAACGATTGAAGACCAGGTTGAATTAAGCCCGTACGTGGTAATAGTGACCAGTGTTCATTGCTTCAAAAACAACTCTGTCAGATTTGGAGGTTCACGTCTAACACCTGTTAGGGTGGGTAGAGGATCGTGGATTGCGGCCCATGTTGTAATATCCGGGGCCACTGTCGGTTCAGGTACAATAGTAGGCTCCAATGCGGTTGTCTCAAAGGATTTGCCCGATAATGTCTTTGCAGTTGGAGCGCCGGCAAGAGTTGTCTCTCCGAGGGTTGATAAAGAACCGAACATCTTTTCAAGGTTTGACCGTCTCGACTCAGAATAGTTTTCCACTGAGATAACCAAAATACTATGAGTTTCAATCGCAAAAATAGTCTGTGCATATTAACAACGATTTCGGATTCTATAAGGGCTTTTTATCAAGGCCAAATAGAAGCCTTAAATGATGCAGGATTTGAAACAGCGGTTATTTGTGCTGAAGACACCCAAATCCGCAATTTCATACCTGTAGATACAAGCTTTGTTCCGGTTGAATTTAGCAGGGTATTGAGCCCGATTCAGGATGTTAAAGTGCTTTGGAAGCTGTACCGGCTTTTCAGAAACAAGAAATTTGATATTGTCCAGTATAGCACTCCGAAGGCGGCGCTGCTTGGTTCTATCGCCGCGTTTTTGGCGCGTGTGCCAATACGTATTTATATTTTATGGGGGTTATATTATATAGGCCAGAGCGGCCTGAAAAAATTTATCCTCAAGATGTTTGAAAGAATAATCTGCCTGCTCAGTACCAACATAGTGCCCATTGCTCATGAAATGATAGATTTTGTTGAATCTGAAGGTTTAGCCGACAGGTCAAAATGCGAGGTTATGTGCAACGGAAGTGCATGCGGGATAGATTTGCAGCAGTTTGATCCTGAAAAGTGGCAGGATTCCCGCAATAAGCTGCGCAATAATCTTAATATTCCTGAACAAGCCCTTGTTATAGGAACAGTTGCACGACTTACAGGAGACAAGGGGATCAATGAGTTAGTGAACGCGTTTGATATATTAAGCAATGAAATTCCGTCACTTTACCTGTTACTTATCGGAGACCAGGAGGAAAAAGACCGTTTGTTGCCGTCAACCGAACAGATAATTACTGATAACGCCAGAATCAAATCAGTTGGCTGGCAGGAAAATCCCCTGCCGTACTATGTAGCTATGGATATTTTTTGTTTGCCTACTTACAGAGAGGGTTTTGGTAAAGTCAATCTTGAAGCTCAGGCAATGAGGTTGCCTGTCGTATCAACCGATGTAATAGGGCCTCGTGAGTCAGTTGAAAATGGAGTTAGCGGTTTTTTAGTCGAACCAGGAAGCAGTAAAAGTCTTATTGAACCGCTAAAGAAACTTGCATCCGATGCTGAACTGAGAAAACAGATGGGTCAAAGAGGAAGAGACAGAGTAAAACAAAAGTTTGACAGCAAAAATGTGATACGAGCAATAGTCGAACATAGATTAAGGCTTTTTGAAAACACCATATCATAGCTTTGCTGGAAGATTTCTTAGGAAAAGACAAAGTATTGAAACGGGTTTTTGATATCATAATTTCATTGCTGGCGTTAGTGCTGTTGTCTCCGGTTTTAGTTATTATTGCTCTGATGATAAAGCTGACCGGTAAAGAGAATGTTATTTTTAAACAGGAAAGAGCCGGCAAAAATGGCAAACCGTTTATGTTTTACAAGTTCCGAACTATGAAATCTTATGTCGACCCGTTTGGGCCGAGTCCAAAGGCCGGTGATGACCCGCGCCTGATAAAAGTAGGAAAACCCCTTCGCGAATATTCACTTGATGAGCTGCCGCAATTATTTAATGTATTAAAGGGGAATATGAGTATTGTCGGGCCTCGGCCGTTGTATATTTCACAAATGGCGGAGTGGAACGAAAGGCAAAAAAAACGGCTGCTTGTTAAACCTGGTTTGACAGGGTTGGCGCAAATAAAGGGCAGGGGCGAGTTGACGCGTGAAGAAAAACTTGAGCTCGATGTAAAATATGTGGAAACAGCAGGTTTTTTAACCGACATAAAGATAATTCTGGCAACTATTGCACAGGTGTTCGGGCGGAAGAATATATACGAGAAAAAATACTCCAAAACCGAAGAGACAAGAGGCGACGGGAAAGAACAGCAGCAGGATGTCACGGAGAAAAGAATAGATTCTTCTCTGCACTCAGAATGATAACTTTACGCAGCGCACGATACGACATACTAAATACGAGATGGCCAAGTATATAACAAAAATAGAGCAGTTGGAGAAGCTGAGCGAGGAAGAGAAAACTCAGCTAAAGAAGGTTACGGAAAGGTTTGCTTTCCGCGCCAATGACTATTATCTGTCTCTTATCAACTGGGACGACCCCAATGACCCAATACGACAAATTATAATCCCCCATATACAGGAACTCGACGAGTGGGGCCGGCTTGACCCGTCGGATGAAGAAAGCTATACGGTTATACCGGGGCTCGAGCACAAATATAATTCCACCGTACTGCTTCTGGTGAGTAACGTTTGTGGCGGTATATGCAGGTACTGCTTCCGTAAACGCATCTTCATAGAATCAGAAAAAGAATATCTACAAAACCTGCCGGCGGCACTGCAATATATAAAGCACCATTACGAAATAACCAACGTTCTGCTAACGGGGGCGGACCCACTGATGCTGACAACCCCGAAAATTGAGAATATCATCCGACAACTAAGGGAAATTGACCACGTAAAAATAATTCGTATTGGGACAAAGATACCGGCGTTCAATCCTTATCGCATTGTTGAAGACCCTGCTTTAATGAAAATGGTCAGCAGGTACAGTACTGAAAGAAGGAAAATATATTTTATGACTCACTTTGTTCATCCGCGGGAGTTAACGGACTTGGCGGTCAAATCGGTTCGTTTGCTTCGTCGCTCCGGTGCAATTGTAGTCAATCAAATGCCGCTTATAAGAGGGATAAATGACAAACCTGAAGTTTTGGCGGAATTGCTTGCGGAACTTTCTTTTATCGGTGCGGCTCCCTACTATATTTTCCAATGTCGGCCGGCTCTGGGAAACAGGGCTTATACACTGCCGATTGAACAGGGATATGAGATTGTGGAGCTGGCCAAAGCGCAGGTATCAGGACTGGCAAAGCGGGCTCGGTTTGTGATGTCTCACTCGAGCGGCAAAATAGAAATAGTAGCTAAAACGAGAGATAAGGTCTACTTTAAATACCACCGTGCGGCCCAGGATGAAGATAGTGGAAGGTTTCTGGTTTTTAAAAGTAATCCGAATGCATACTGGCTTGACGATTACGATGAGATAATTCGCGATTATTCTGTTAATCTGCCCTACCGTTCATATGGGCCGGAGTAGAATTGAAGTTTTGAATTTTGAGTTTTTGGTAGTTTGTATGCCCCCCGGTTCAGCCGGGGGGCAATTTTTGCTGATTTGCAAGGCAATTTGAAGATGACAGTTAGAACTGAGGCAGTTTTTTTCCTGGTTTTATTAAGTTGTGCAGTTGGATTTGCTTTAGAGCCGAATGAAATACTGATAATAGCAAACAAGGACATCGCGGCATCTGTGCACATTGCCAAATACTATTGTAAAAAGCGGAAGGTTCCGAAGGATAATATCCTTGCTGTTTCTTTAGGGAAAAATCTTAACGACACAATAAGTAGAAACAGCTATGAAAGATTACTTGCTGAGCCGATTCGCAAAAAATTATCCGACTATGAATTTGCCGCTAAAATCAGATGTCTGCTGACGACATACGGCGTGCCAATCAAAGTAGGACAGCGGAAGCCGTTAAAAAACCAGGAAGCCAAAGTAAGACAACTGGAAAAACTGGCTGAGCAGGAAAAAAATAAGATTATGCGCTTAGAGCAAACAGGCGTATCCGGCACTTCCAAAGAGATGAAAGCTATTAAACGTAGACTGGCTGAGTTGCAATCTGACATCGACCGTATAACTGGCAAAGAAACAAATGCATCGGTGGACAGTGAGCTATCAATGGTACTGTTTAGCAACTATGAGTTGTATCGCTGGCAGCCGAATCGGCTGAAGGATAATTTACTGGGCCCATTTTCTAACACGCTTATGGTTTCACGCCTTGATGGGCCGGGCTTTGAGCTTTCGAAAGGTCTTATCGATAAAGCAATAACAGCGGAAAAAACAGGGTTAAGGGGCATTGCTTACTTCGATTCACGGGGCGTTGAAGATGACAAAAAACTTTACTCTCTCGGCCATTTCGACCAATCCTTGCGGGATTTAGCGGCACTTACGGGATTTCGAACGGAAATGGTTGTTAAACAGGAGCAAACAGAAGAGCTTTTTGAACCTGGGTCGTGTCCCCAAACAGCTATTTATTGCGGCTGGTACAGCCTGAAAAAATATATTGATGCCTTCGATTTTGTCAATGGTGCAATCGGTTATCATATATCGAGTCTGGAAGCAGCTGACCTTCACGACTCCAACAGTCCTCAGTGGTGCCCGGCTATGCTCACCGATGGTATAACTGCCACGATGGGGGCCGTGGCTGAGCCGTATCTTCATTCATTTCCTGAGCCTAAGCAATTTTTCCTCGAGCTATTCAACGGTCGCTGCCTCGTTGAGGCGTACTATCACACCAAGCCATTTAATTCCTGGCAGATGGTTTTGATAGGCGACCCAATGTACAGGCCTTTTAAAAACCTCAAAAAGCATCAGGGTGACGATTTTGAGCGGGACCCCTGCGAAATAAAGCAATCAGGTAAGTTGTGGCAATGATAGCTGTTATTCCGATAGCGGCGACGATTACATCTTGCACCTCGAAGTCTTTACCGGAAATTACGGAAAATGATTTTACAGTTAATAGAAGAGCTGTGGGCAGAGCTAATGCTGTTATCATCCATTTGCCTTTAGCAGCTTTCACCTTCAGGAAAAGGTGTATATATCGAAGCCACAACATAGTAAAAAACCCGTAGCCAAAAAGATGAAACATCGCATTTGTAATCGGCACCAGCTCAGCCAGATTTGCTCGTATATGGTTTGTTAAAGTAAAGATAGTCGCGCCCGTTACCACAAGCAGCACAGACCAAAAGGTAAAAAACGAAAACAGGATTAAGCCTGCAAGCGTCCCCGCCAAGTTTGCCAAAAAATCCTTAACATCACAACTGCGTCCTACATAACCCTGAAGCACCTCGTCAACGACCCCATACCAAACCACCACAATAAGCACCCACCAGGCAGTAGCTTTGCGCCAATTCACCTTTTTATTGGGACTGATTGCAAACCACAGCAGAAAAACCAGAATCAAATACGCAATGAAATGAAGGCTTTTATCGGACACCTGGGCTTTATAGACCAATTGCGGAATGGGTATATGTGCAAGGATAAAGACAGCGGGCCAGTATACCAGCAGTGTGATGATAGTTAACTTTTGTCGGCGCGATAAAGCCATTTACAATAATCAATCGTCAATTAAAACTTGGTTGATTCTTTAATTTTACCAAAAAGTTGTTTATGATGTAATGGACAGCTTATTAAAAATTGGAGAAAAGTTATGTTCGCTTCAGTAATTGAATTTATAAAAAGTGCGATAGCAGAGCAGATAGTAGGTGACCCCGTTTGGGCCACGATTGCCCTCGTGGGACAAATGGTCTTCGGTGGCCGATTTATACTTCAGTGGATAGTCAGCGAATACAAGAAAAGGTCACACGTGCCGACTTCTTTCTGGATTATTTCGCTTATCGGCAGTCTCATTCTGCTTAGTTACTCCATTCACATAAAAAATCCTGTATTTATGCTGGGCTTTTCGCTGAATACACTTATATATATCCGCAATCTTCATCTGATTTATAACCACGCCAAAAAGGGTGTGGTTACAGCCGTCGAAACAAATGGTGACTGAGCTAAAGTAACAGTTCAAAACAGCTACATTGTCTCTTTGCTGGAGCTGTAACGATTTGTTATCGGCAGCCTCCTGTCCTTGCCGAACGCCTTTGGTGTAATTTTCACGCCCGGTGGTGATTGCCTTCTTTTATATTCATTACGGTCAACCATACGGATGACCCTGTGCACCTCTCGTTCCGGCAGGCCCGCCTTGATAAGTTCGCCTGCTGATTTATCCTCTTCAACATAGCCTTTTAGGATTTTATCGAGCAAATCATAATCCGGCAGACTGTCGCTGTCTTTTTGCCCGGGCCTCAGCTCAGCACTCGGAGCCCTGGTTATGACGTCATCGGGTATAACCTGTCGCCCTGCTGTTTTATTTATATGCTTGGCTAGCTTATAGACAACCGTTTTCAGCACGTCTTTTATCACCGCAAAGCCGCCTGCCGTATCACCGTAAAGAGTGGTGTAGCCGACCGCGGTTTCGCTTTTATTACCGGTTGTCAGCACCAAAGAGCCGCTGCTGTTGCTCAGTGACATCAGGATACTGCCGCGGATTCTGGCCTGCAGATTCTCGTATGCGATACCTTTATTGTCCCAGGCTGCGGTATGCTGTAAGACCTGGTCGAATTGTTCGAGTATCGGCCCAATCGGCAGCTTTATTAATTCTATACCTAAATTCTTTGCCAGTTTCTCTGCATTAGCTTTCGTTTCGGGGCTGTTGAATTCTGAGGGCATCGTAATGCCGACGACATTTTCAGCACCTAAGGCGGCGGCAGCGACGGCAGCGGTTACGGAAGAATCTATACCTCCGCTTAGTCCCAGCAGGGCTTTCGTAAAACCGTTTTTTCGGGTATAGTCTCTCGTTCCAAGCACAAGCGCCTGGTAAATCTCATCAATCTCATCGCTCGGCTGCTGCGCTGGTGCTGTTACTGGTTTTACCTGCACGCCTTTATCTGTAGCGGTTATATCTGCGATTAATAAATCCTCATCGAACGCCTTCGCACAGGCGGCGATTTTACCGCTCGAATCAGCCAGGATACTTCTGCCGTCAAATACTATTTCATCCTGTCCGCCGATGAGGTTGCAGTAGCAAACGGCGCAATTAAACTCTTTCGCGCACTTGCTCAGTACCTCCTGCCTTTGCCTGGTCTTGCCTACGTGAAAGGGCGAGGCCGAGATATTAATGACCATTTGGATTCGCCCCGCCCCTTGGAGGGGCGGGGTTCGCCCTGCTTCTTTGAGGGAATCCGCCAGCCATTCGATATTCCATATATCTGCGCAAATGGTGACAGCAACATTTAGTCCGGCTATCTTGATTACAACGGGCCTGGTGCCGGTAAGGAAGTACCTTCGCTCATCGAATACGCCGTAATTTGGTAGAAGTGCCTTTCGGTAAATGTTGCTTATTTTGCCGTTTTTCAGCACAGCTGCCGAATTGTAGCACTCATCTTCTGCATCCTCTGCGAATCCGACTATTATAGTCATTGCGGGGCAATCAGCAGCCAATTTTTCTAAGGTTATGCGGTTATCTTCTAAAAAATGTTTTTTTAGCAGCAAATCTTCCGGCGGATACCCGCAGACTGCCAGTTCCGGAAAGACCAGCAGGTCCGCTTTATAGCGCTCTGCCTCTGCGTAGATACTTCTCATCTTTTCGGCATTGCCAGCCAAATCGCCTACCACGGCGTTAAATTGTCCTAAGCCGATACGCATTTTCGTCCCTCGTTACTCGTCCATCACTAATCACGATTCACGAACATATTCTACTCTTCTCTGCCGGACTATCAATGACTTTTCATTCGGGACAATAAATTTGGCTCACCTTGTCATCCCGACCGAAGTCCTGCCGCAGGCGGACGAAGCGGAGGGATCTGGCCATCGAATTGTCATTCCGTGCTTGACACGGAATCCATTTCCAGCTTGCCCCGTGAGATGTGTCTTTTACTATCTCATCGGGGTCATTGCGAGCGAACTGTCCGGCGTAGCGTTAGCGAAGACGGAAGCGTGGCAATCTTATTCTACTGGAGAATAGAGACCAGCGACTAATATGCCTGCCCTCGATTTTTGCAATTCTACATTCTAAATTCTCAATTCTAAATTCTCTTTTACTATCTCATCGGGGTGAGGTTTGCTCTTTAACCAACATACCCTTCACGCAATACGACATACGCATCACGATATACGGATTTTATTCGCGGTAATCTCAAAATCGATTAGCCCACAACTTTACGTTGTGGGTTATTTTGTTTCATGAATTTTGCCTTTGTAAATAGGAAGATCTGATGTAAAATTTGGTTAACAACTATGACAGTTTCTAATTTTGCGGGTAAAATGGGACAAGCAACGGCGGAGAAAAGCATCGCGTGTATAGTTGTCAGTGTTTGGTGTTTAGTGATGCAGCCATTCAAGTCATTAGAATATTATTTAGAATATTGGAAAGCCGTTCTAAAAGCCGTTAGGTTCCGGATTTGGCTACGCTCAAAAGGGGTTCATATTGTTTTCCCTGTAAAACAATCATTCTTCAGAATAAAACCTCGAATAGGAGACCCCGATAAGTTTAGACAAGCCATGTTAAGGCACGTGAAGAAAACACGGGAGTTTCAGGTACAGGAGGGAGCCGATGAACCGTTGCCTGTAACTAAAATTTCGGGAAAGCCTTGGTGGCCTGAGGGAATCCAACGGCCCATATGCAGATTTGGGCATAACATGAACTTTATCGCGCAAATCCTTCTATCGGACACAACACTTCCTAATATGCCCAAAAACTCGTTGCTGTCATTTCATTACTGTGATAAGTGCTCCTCAGACGTAAAGGCATCCTATGGTTTCTTTGACAATGAGAACAGGGGTTACGACTTATCTATCTTTGATAACGTTGATAAGCAAACAACAGACATGAAAGGCATTGTGGCTCCACCATTGACAAAATCATACAGTATTTCATTTCTTGACATTGAGGAAGTGCCGGGGGCATTATGCGTATACGCTAATATTGAAACTGTTGATCAACCAAAAGATTATCCTCAGGGCAAAGACGAGTTTGATGAAGATATCTACCCCGGCCTAAAGCATGTAAGTAAATCCAAAATTGGTGGATGGCCAAGCTGGGTCCAGTTTCCAGAATGGCCGGTTAATGAGAATGGAAAAAAGTATGAGTTTATAGGTCAGTTGGACTGGAAATTATTCAACCGAACACCTTGGTGTATGGGTGGATACGCTTACTTGTTTATTACACAAGTTGAAAACCAGAAGTATAAGGCCGAAATGGTGATCCAAGTCACATAATTCGATTCATGATTGTGCGAATTTATAAAATGGGGTAAAATATGGTGAGACATCCGGGAGTGGAATCAACGCTAGATATCCATTCTCAGAAGTTAAACTTCTACGAAGGACGAGTGGAATTGTCTGGCGATCGTTAAAGAAGCAACGGTAACTTGCTAACCAGAAAAGTAAGCAATAGTTATGAAACTTCTAAATATCATACTAAAATGCATATCTGTATTGCTATTGGCTGTTTCAATAGTAGGTTACTTTATTTCACCCTTTTTTGGCCTGCCTGTTTCTTCCTTTTTCTTTATATTTTCAATTCTTGTATTTTGTGTCAGCTTTAATAATAAAGAGAATTTGTTTATGTTTAGAGGGGACTTATATTGCAATATAGTTATTGTTGGATTGATACTACTCAATGTTCCGGGGTACCTATGGTATTATTGTGGCAGTAGGATTTTGTCAAATTCTGGAAGTGTAGATTTGTGGGTGTTCCTGCTCTTGGTGCGCCCCAGTTTTTTGATTTTGTTTATTGTTTTTATTATATATTTGCTGATTCGTTTTTACTTGGATTGTTACGATTCTGAGAAAATATGTCTTTTACTACTTTTCGCAATATTATTAGCATGCATAGTGAAATTTTATATCTACGAGTCGAGTGAAAAGCTCTTTCTAAGAGGAATGGCAAGAACTGTAAATAAACAAATTGATACATCATCTATCCTTAAATGGTTGCCACAGCATCAGGTTCCTTCAGAAGAACCTAACATTCCTAGGAGCTCATATTATCTTAAAGGCGTGGGACGAGTTCCAGTAAATGTCAAAGAACAACCTGAGTATATAAAACAGTTTACTAACACTAATGATATATATGTATTATACAGTTGGCAGAAAAAGACTTTTTACATATTAAGACACGGGGAATTCGTTTCTTTGTATAGGTTAGGATTGGCTTTTACCGAATGGGGTATAGTTATTGGTTTGTCACCTCGTGATATCTCAGAAAAGATATCAGAAGATATATCCAATGGCTCTCGAGTTGTCTTTCAGGTAAGTGACAATGTGTATGTCTGGTTCTGGCGTGCACGTATACCCTTGTTGTAGATATGTCTACATATTTAACCAAAATTTCAACAGGCGAATTCGCTGGGAATTGTCCATTCATATAGCCCATCCTTTAGGCGGGCCAAAAATCAATCAAAATGGCATAAGCCATGCCTAAGGTAGCGCAGGCCGGAGCGGCAGCCTGCCCTGTGGGCGAAGATCCCAAGCATTGACGAGGGAGCTATCTTCAATGAACTACGAACTATCAACTATGAACTCCTCTGCCAATCGGCGGAGGAAATTATCAATCAAAAATGGGGGTACCTGCTGACAAAAAACCAATTTTTTCAATATTTTATAATTCCTTATCTAACAACGACATACGAGATTTTCGCCCCCGAAAAACCCTCGATTTTTCGAATCAAACGCGCGGGTATCTCCTATTGTGAACAGACGTCTTCCCTTGTAACGTCCTTTGACAAGTTCATATCGCCCATCCATTTTGAAAAGCCCACTGTGGCTTGCGCCACTGGAGCGCGCAGAGGAAGAGTCAATCAAAATGAACAAAAAATACAAAACGAACCCAATTTTCAAAAGACTAAAAATGAGCGTAAGCGTAGCTTACACAATAACTAAGAACAAAAAACTATAAACAAATGAACCATTAAAAACAAACCCAAACAAAGCCAATTTTAAAAGGCGGATTTGTCAATTTACAAGTTACGATTAACGATTTACAATGCCATAAGGTATTGAAAAGCAGTGTTTAAGGTAATTGCCAATGGCCAATAGAGAATATTCAGCTTATCAGCGAGACGTTATTTCCAGATATTATGAAAATCTCGATTCGATAACTCTTAACAAACTTCAGGAGCTGGTTAGCCAGCTTTACCTTGCCGACAGCCAGCCTAAGCAGGACCGGCTGTGGTCGAAAGTTCACAAGGCTATGCTGAAACTCAAGGTAAAGCCGGCGATAGTTGAGCATATTATGGTCAAAAAGGACGTAGTCATCCTGGCGAAGAATCTTGAGGACTGGCTCAACGCCTCGAAAGCATAGAATTTCTACTTACGGGGGAAGAAGTTGGCTTTTATCCAGTTAAAGTTTAAGACAATGTGAATGGCGATAAGACAGAGTAGTATGGCGCCGCCTGTTTTGTGAAAAAGGCCGAATGCCTTAAGTGAGAGATGCTCTCGAAGTAATACTGTTACCGCTTGGTTGATAAAGAACAGAAGCAAAATTGGATTTGAGATTTTAAGGGCGGTATTCCTTTTCATAATCGATGTCCTTCGATAAAAATAGAAATAGCCTCATTGTAGATAAAAAATACCCGCCGGGCCCGCTGCCGGCGGGCTAAACAGCTCTATTACTTGCCGAAGGTCAATCGAAGGGTAGTTTCACACCGCCTGCTGGTGTTTTTTCTATTTTGCTTTTTCGGCCTTCGATAGGTTTTGCCTCAGCCTCTCTCGGCCGGCAAATCAGCCCTTCGGTAATTTTGGCCAAATCGCCCTCGATAAGTTTTGCGTAGGAGATTCTCGGCATGACTTTATCGATTCTTATCGTTGCTATGAGGATTTCAGTTGTACCCAGTGATTCTTTGGTATCGGCGTCAAAAAGTTCTTTGCCCTGGGAATAGATATTCAGTAACTGTCCTGTGGAGATTCTCGAGCCGCCCTGATTGATAATGACTTGTCCGTCTCCGGTAATACTTGCGATGCGGATGGGGTAGATATTATCGATGATTGTTTCAACCAGTTGGTTGGCTGCCATGGAAATGAAATTGTCCATCATTTCCCTGTAATCCAGGTCTTGCGGCTCCCACTTTTTAACGAGCTGTTTGATTTCTTCGGTCTCATCGAGCGAGATATCGAGCACGTCAGCCGATTTGATTTGCCTTGTCGGGCCGACAATGAGGCGATACTCGAAATTAAAATCGGCCTCATATTCGCTTGTGGCTCTGCCGATAGCGGGCGACCATTGCTGGTCTCTTTCGATTCCGGCCTCGGTAATGGTTCCGACGAGCATATAATCAACGCCGAGGACCTCGCCGAGCTTGGCCTGTTCTTCGAGAGAGGCATCACCGGACAGCAGAATGTTTCTCTCTCGTGCAAATTCCATAAGGTATTCGCGGTCGAGAACGGCAAACTTGTTTGTTTGAGTCAGGGCCGCTGATAATTTTTGTGAGAACCTGCTCGATAGGTCGAAGGACGATACTACGAGGTTGCCGAAGGTATAAGAGCCGGCAAGTGTCCTTATCGGCATTACAGCAAGTCTGAGTCGGGCGGTAGTCTCGGGGGACTCGTAGTCGTATACCGTAACTTTCAGTGTTACCTCGTATGTGCCGTCATCGAGTTTTTTCTCATTCAGGACCTCGTAAGTTTTGACCAGGCCTGCCATATTGGTCCTGAGGGTAGTTCCGCCGGTTTGAACCCCTACGGCGTCGAACTCGACTCTTTTACCGGAGTCGGTTCTTTCGATGTCGGCGGAAGCTGAGCGATAGACGAAATTGGTGTCGAGCGAGCTGACAGCAACGCCCTTGACCTGTGCGACGGCCTGCTTGAGGGCCATATTGATTGCCTCGTCCCTGTTGATGCCTTGGCCTTTGGTTTCGACGACTTTTGTTTGGGTTTCTACTGCGGACAGCGGCATAGCAGCTAACGCTAGGATGATCACAAAGAGAAGTATCTTTTTCATTTTTAAGCCTCCCTTAAATATGAAACAATACAATCAAATTTTTTACTACCAGGCCACGGATTTATTGCTGCCGCGTTTTCCGATGAGTGTCTCTTTCTGCCAGAACCTCAAGCCATTAGTGAGGTTTGTAACCTGAAGCTGAAAGTAATACTCAACCTGCTGGCGATTGTTGTCGTAACGGATATTTCTCTGGAAAATCTTGCCGGCGATACTCAGCTCAGGGGCAATCAACTGACCTTTGGCAGCGACCGTATCGGAATCGAACTCATCACCGACGTCCGAATCCCTGATATCTCTCGTCTGGTAAATCATCTGGTCGGATGCGCCTTTTCCGCCGACGGCGGAGGTCATAACGACCTGGCCGCTATTGAGTAGCTCCTCCTCGACTTTGGCCATCAGCTGGTCGGTATCGATTCTCTGCATAGTGTCATTCATAATACGGCCTGTTGTCATAACATACCTGCCGCCATCGGCTTTATTCAGTGCGCCGGAAGCGAGCATAGACTGGACCATTTCACTGGCGGCCTGGTCAAAATCCCTGTAATCGAGTGCCATAACAGCTTTGCCGGTATCGTGCATAGTGTCGATGTATGAGGTTTTCTGTTCACATCCTGCAATTAGAACACCGGTTAGTGCGATAATTTGGAATATTCCTGTTTTCATAATTTACTCCCACTTTCTTGTATCCATTCTGAAATTTACAGCTTCGCGTCTCGGCGCCACAACTTTGAAGCTAAACGGAGATTTGCCCATAGCCGACATTCTTTGCCAGACGCTTGTTTTGGTTTGAATTAACATTCCATCCTGGTCAAGCCATTCCACCCTATATTTGAACTTCTTGGTAAATTGTGAGCGGTTGAAGCCGTTGATGTGTAGCTCAAGAAACCCGCCCTTGTTTATGCGAGTGAAGGCCTCGTTGATTTCTATACCCTCGCCGATTAACGCGCTAAAGGCAAACGCTACCGGGCGGGTCACGATGTTGTTGCCGAGGTCGTCGCTTCTGACCTCGGTTCTGAGGTGAATTTGGTCTTTCTGCTCGTAACAACTTGTAAGCGCAAAAGCAGAAGCAAAAAGCAATATATATGTAATCTTTTTCATTTTTTGCCCCTTAAAAAGTCATAACATTACATACCGGTACGGCCTGGTTATTTATTATTCTAACATATACGATGGCATTATTACATTGAGGAATATCGATGTCAAGCGTGAAGGAGCCCGCAGGAGTAATTTTTAATTTGCCGTTTTCAGGCTTTGGCAGGCGTGCAACCTGAAAATCCTTCGGCAAAGCCGTCCATATCCTGACATCAGCAGCAGTTGACGCGAAGCTGTATGCCGCCACGAAGATAGAAGCGATTGAGGCCTCATTGGAGCCTTGCTCCTCGAGGGCATACTGAGCAAGCGCTTTTGCCGTTGCCGATATGATAGCTCTTGTTAAAATCCCGCCGTAATCCTTGCTGAACTCCGTCTGAACGATTCTGTCCATATCGGCGACCGGCAGCGTCATATACTCAGTGCCGTCAGAATTTATAATCAGATACGGGAACGCCTTGTTTCTAAACTCCAGTTTTGGCAGAGCAATGCCCACATATTTAATTTTATTTGTCGCAATGAACAAGGGGATATCGAGACGGAATTCTTTTTTTACAGGACCAAGGCCGTTTTCGAATATCACCCAGACTGTATTTTCGAGCTGTTTTTTTCCGTTGAGTATCTCCTCGGTAGTACTGAGGTCTTCGGCTATAAAGGGATTACTTCCGACCATGCCGTAGGATTCTTTAAGTAAATCCACCGCCTTGGCGTGGTCGCCGGCGAGATTAAAAAATACACCTGCAAGGTAGGTTGCGAAGGGATTGACGAAGTCAGGATAAGCCTGGAAGTTATAGAGATTGGGATATTTTTGTGCCAGCAGGTCGTATGTTGTTTGATTTTCGACGTTTGATTTTGTAAATGCGTTTTCTTGCTGTTTCTTCTCCAGCTCGGCGTTTAATTTATTTATTTCTTCGACAAATTTTTCTTTTGCACGTCTCTGCCTGTCGAGCGCTCGGTTAAACTCAACGCGGGCCAGGTCCAATTTGCCCTCAGCCATAAAGTTGAGAGCTTTATAAGTATTGACCATCACGCCGTCATATTCTTCTCCTCTGTAAGGATTTACATTATCGCTTGCTACCGTTGAGCCGATAATATCACCCCCTTTGAACTGCTCGTCATAATACTTGAGCATATCCTCCGCCTTATCGAAGCAGTCTGTGCTTTTGGGGAAATTTTGGCGGATTCTTTCAACTGTGCCAAGCTGCAACGTCCACAGCAGGTCCTCACCGGCCGGGTCTTTCCGACAACCTATCTTTTTTTGCGCAAAAAGGGCAGAATTGTCGTAATTTGATGCCTCGAAACTTGTGTTAAAAACCTTTAGATTATCTTTAGGGGTATTACAACCAGTTGAAAAAAGCAGAATTGATAAGGTTAAGATTGCGAATAAAAGAGGGTAACTAGCCTTAACTGCGTTCATCATTGCTCTCCAAATTAAATCCACCACCTTAATTGCGTATATTTAAGATAATAAATCGCGATTATATTAGCATAAAAGCGATGGTCAAGATAAATGCCTGGGATTTCAATGGGTTTTTAAGGTTTTACCGGTTTTTGATACTTTACACTTGATCCGGTGAGGTGGACTATTGACAATCAACTATTTCTGCGATGCGGCGGAGCAGTAAGTTACTACCTGGTTTCGGTCGGAGTGTTTTGCTTCGTAGAGTGCATCGTCGGCACGTTTTAATATGGTTTCTGTAGTATCCAGCGGAGGTCCTTCGTTCCATTCAGTCAAGCCGCAACTTATCGTAACTGATTTAACTTTAGGCAGTGAAATAGTTTTAACGTGACGTCGCAGTCTCTCGAGGATGACTTTAGCACCACTGAGTTTTGTTTCGAGCATCAGCAGGACGAATTCATCGCCGCCGTATCGAGCGATTATAACGTCCGTCATTCTCATATTGCGTCGCATAATTTTGGCCAGGTGTCTGAGCGTAGTATCACCGGCGGGATGGCCGGCGGTGTCATTTATTTGCTTGAAGTTGTCGACATCCATAATAGCGACGGAAAAACAGCGATTGTAGCGTGCCGCTCTTGCACATTCGGCCTTGAGGACCTTTTCAAGGACGCGACGTGTTCCAAGTCCGGTTAAAGGGTCTGTCTCGCTGTCCCGTCGGGCTTCCTGGTAATTCTGGTAGAGTTTTGCGTTGGTTAGGTTCACATTGAGGACATCGCGCAATAGTGAAGCCTTATATAGCAGCAGCTCTTTGGCCCCGGCTGAGTCCGGATTGAGCCAACACATACAGAGAAAACCATGAGTGGTTACGCTACTGTCGGCGGTGTCGTTGGATTGGTCGCAGATACCAAGTGGAATTATGAGTCCGGATGGCCGGCCGCTGGCGATTCTGCACTGATTGCAGGTTCCGTTGCAGGGGTCGTCGAAGACAATTCGCTCGTTTCGCGATAATTGCTCGATTTTTTCAGAATTGAGCACCTTCTCTATGCCAGGGGGACAACCTTTTCGATAAATTATATTGGGTGGAGAACCTTTTTGAGCGAAGCAGAGGACAGCCCGGTCGGCGTTAAAGCTTTTTGGCACTTCGTTTATTGCTAATGCGACAACATCTTCAAAATCGAGACTCTTTAATCCTGTTGGAAGCATAGCAAGCTGTTCGGCTGCATTTTTCATCGCCTCATTATTATTGAGCTGATGAGCTATGATATCTCTGCTGGAGACCATACCTATGGGGATACCATCCTCAATAATCGGTAGATGTCGTATTTTGTGTTCGGCCATAAGCTGCTCAACCTTTGCAATTGGAGTCTCCGCAGTGCAGAATATTACATCAGCGGTCATAATGTCCCCGACAGATAAACTGTCCGGCGGTAAAGACTTTGTCATTACTTTTGCAAGCATATCCCGCTCGGTAACTACACCGACAAATTTATTCTGCGCATCAACCACTACGAGGCATCCGACCTGATTATCGCTCATTTTCCTGGCTGCCTGCGCGACGGTGTCGTCTTCTTTGATTGTCAGGAGCTTATGTATTTGTCCTGTGACTTGTTCAATATTTTTTACTGTTGATGTCATCCGGTGTTGAGACCTTTTCAAATAGAATATTTTTAAGCGTTGCCTTTATCGGACAAAAAAAAATTAGCATTGATTGCCGAGGATGTTTTGTTTCAGCGTAAGTCATTTTGATGATAACGTGTTTTTTTAAGGGAAAAAACGTATCTAATATGTGATACTGTGAGAGGATTCATCTTCGCCACTCGGGCTTTCGGACCATCAATGGCGGCATCTGTTGAGGCTTAGCTTTCTGATTGGCCCTGTTAACACAGCTTCTATTGCTCGGATACCAACGTATATTGAACAGCTTAATGTTCAGAGGCAACTTGTTTTTTTCTAATTTGCTAAACATCGTTAGTTTTTCCCGCACGCGGCGTTGAGACAGCTTTGAGTCATCACCCTCCTATCGGCCAATTTATACAACGACTTTGGGAAAATGCGCAGGGTAATCGACGGCAAAGGTTATTGTCTGATGTATCATAAAAAGGATGGTCTCTGATGTAATCCGGTTAAAAATTTACCGGTATCTGTCGCTGATATAGATACTCTTTCATCTGCCTTATAGAGTACTTGCCGAAATGTGCGATTGAAGCAACTAGAACGGCATCGGCGCCGGCATCGACAATGGCTTGGTAGAGGTGCTCAAGTGTTCCAGCGCCGCCGGAGGCGATTACAGGTAAATCGACGGCGTCGGCAATCGCTTTGGTCATCGGGATATCGTAGCCCGCCTGTGTGCCATCGGTGTCCATACTTGTCGGCAGGATGGCGCCGGCACCTAAATCCTCGACTTTTTTTGCCCACCGGATAGCGTCCATTCCCGTTCCTACGGTTCCACCGCTGACCATAACTTCGAAACCCGAAGGCACGTCGGAATTGCTGCTCGTGTCTATCGCAATGGTAATTTTGTCGCTGCCGAACTCGTCTGCGGCTTCTCTGACGAAATCCGGATTGCGGACGGCAGCGGTATTGATTGATACTTTTGAAACGCCTAAATCTACAAGTTCTTTGATTGCCTTACAGTTTTTAATGCCTCCACCGACGGTTAACGGTATTGAAATTCTCTCGATGGTTCTTTTGACGGCATCGAGTAGTGTTTTTCTGTTTTCAATGGTGGCTGTTATGTCAAGAAAGACAAGCTCATCTGCACCTGCGGCGCTGTAGACTGCGGCGTTTTGGGCGGGGTCGCCAACATCCTTGAGCTTAACGAAATTGACGCCCTTAACCAGTCGGCCGTCTTTTACATCTAAGCAGGGAATAATTCTTCTGTAATTCATATTATGTTTATCCTGAATCAGCCGGGCCTTATCAAAATTTCGGTTTTACATTTTGCGGCAGAGTATACCAGAATGCCCGTTTGCGGTCGAGTAAATTATTTGAAAGAGATAAATTGTGTTTTTACCGGCCTGCCTGTCCGATGGTCCGCCAGTCAGCCGGGTGCAGGTCGATTTTTAGCAGTTCAACGCGGTTTATGAGCCACCGACCGTCTGGTTGCTTTTGCAGGTCCGCCTGTACTTCTGTTAGGACTTGTTGTTTGAAGCCCTGATAGACGTAGCTTTGTTTGTCGAATAATATCCTCACCGTAAAAATTACAGTCGCTTTTAGCGGCTGAACTTCTATAGAGACGGTTCTTTTTATGTTTTTTTCAACGAGGGGCTCCGACAGTGTTGCTCTGCAGTATGACATCAAAGCACTTTTTGTGCTGTGGAATGAATCGCTGTAGTTATCTGCTAAAATCATCTCTATAGTATCTGGGTCTTCGTTTTCGACGGCTTTTACGCCTGTATTAATAACGGAGTCGATTTTCTCCGAATCAGTTTCGACGAGCGAATCAAGTCCGAAAGCTGCGAGAATTAAAAAGGCCGGTATCAGCCATTGCCACCAGCAGCGTTTTTCCGGGAATATGCTGCGGAATATCAGCAGGATGAGCGAGGCGATAATCGCTATGGTTGTCAAGCCCCACGGATGTTCAAATACATTGAACATTTAATCGACACTTTAAAAGTGATTATTGGGTTACCATTTTATTTGCTTTAGCTGGGCGGTTTTTTCATGGTCTGTCATACCCGGTGCCAAAGCGGTTATAGTTATAAAGCCGTCAGCCAGTGAAGTTATGTCCGTAGGGTTCTGCTCATCGTGATGCAGGCCGCCGGCCAATTGAAAAACAGTTTGGCCCTGTTCGTTTTTCTGGGTGATGTAATGCTCGTATATGCCGACGGATGATTGAGGAACAACTCTTATGCCCTTTGGCTCTCCCTTCGATAATTGTGGAATATTGATATTCACAACATAGCCGTTGTCAACAGGCATAAGCTTTTCGAGGACTTTCGCACAGTATTCAGCCGCCTTTTGATAATTCATATGGTCATCGACGGCCAGGCTCATTGCAATCGCCGGGATTTTTAATAACGCCCCTTCCATCGCAGCGGCGACGGTCCCGGAATAGTATATATTTATTCCTGCATTTGCGCCGTTGTTTATACCGGCGACAAGCAGGTCTATCGGCTTATCGCAAAGCTGCATAACAGCCAGTTTTACGCAGTCTGCCGGTGAGCCGTGAACACTAAAGCCGACGAATTGTCCGTTAATATCAATTTTATCACAGATAAGAGGCTCGAAGAATGTAACGCTATGGCTGGTGCCGGAACGGCTGGCAGCGGGCGCAACAACCGTTACATTACCGAGCTTGACAAGCTCTTTGTAAATAGCTGCCAGCCCCGGTGCGAAAATACCATCATCGTTTGTCAGTAATATTTGCATATACACATAGCATAATAGAAAAAGTTAAAAGTTAAAAGCAAAAAGTAGGGGCAGACTTGTATGTCTGCCCAATCTCAAAAAATTTAGCATCGCAATTTATTGCACGGATTACAGAGCCGCACACATAAGTAAGCGGTAAATTCCACCCCAATCCTAAAAACCGCCTACCCTGTCGGCGGCGTATTTAGCCCACGGCTTCGCCGTGGGGTGCACGCGTGAGGAATGCTTTTATTTCTACCCTGCGGCCATCCCATTCTGCTAACAACTTTTCACCATTCACTAACAAACTAATTTGCTTATGTTGCTTTTGTTCTGGATGCCATAGGATATTTCGCGTAATCGGCCAATTTTTACCAAACAATGATAAAAATCCCTTGGCATTTTTCTTGACTTCTAGCGCCTGAGTTGTTATAAGGTCTTAATAAGAAGGAGGATCACCTTATGCGGAAAACAAGCAAGGTTTGTGTTTTTCTGATTTATTGTTTGAGCACTTCTAACTTTTCCTTTGCTGCCGGAAAAAAGTCCTCTGCTCTACCTTATCTTGAAGCACTCCATAATCAGGGGAAAGATAGAGTTATTGTTAGATTTGAAAGCCGAATAGACCCTGACCTCATTACTAAATACGAGGGTAAAGTCATAAGAAAACTCAAAATCATAAATGCCGTTGTATGTGAGATTAACCAGAGCAGCATTGAATCATTGAAGCAGGAGGAAAATGTAAAAGATGTGGTTTCTGATGTGGTAATCAGCACCCCCACACCCCCAAAAGTGCCCGTAGACTCAATAGACGAATGGAAGGAAAAAACAGATAAGATTATGCCACAGGGATATGACGGAAACGTACCGATATATTGGAATAATTTGGAAGCGGGTGTAAATTCAAAGGCCGCGTGGAATAATTTTGATTCAAATGGCAATGGAATTAAAATAGCAATTATAGATACAGGCGTACGGTATAACTTACCTGATTTTGAGAATAATTACCTGGGCGGATATGATTTTATAGATAATGACGATGACCCAATATGTCCAAATAATCCCGGAGACCCTAATTATGAATACCATGGTACTGAAGTTGCTTCTTTAGTTGTCGCTGAAGGCGTCTCTGCTGCAATTGGTGCTTCTTATAAAGCAGATTTTTATGCTGTTAGAATCGCAGCTCTTGTAAGTGATGCTATAGCCGCAGTAGAATGGGCAATGGACCCGGACGGCGACCCCAATACTGACGATAAGGCAGATATAATTAATATGAGTTTTGGTACATATTCTGATGGTGGTGCCGTGGATGATTTGGAAGCTGCCTGTAATGCCGCATATCAGGCAGATATAATTCTGGTCGCTGCTTCCGGCAACGAAGGTTATTCATATTCAGGATGGCCGGCTGGATTTGGAAACGTTATCTCGGTAGGAGCCCATGCAGAAGACCAAACTTTATGGGATGAGTCTAATGGTGGTGTTGACATAGTAGCGCCGGGCGCAAAGGTTGTCGTAATGGATCCTGACAGTTCGCTTTCGTGGGGATGGGGGACATCCTATGCTGCTCCACATGCATCTGCCTTAATCGCTCTTCAGGCACAATACGCTAAACAGCAAAATGTTGTTGTGAACAATGGTTATCTTTGGGAGGTAATGAAGCATTCCGCCCATCATCTTGCAGGCCAGACTTACGACCCGGTATATCAGGGAGAGGGCAAAATCTATGCTGCTCAAACTGATATAAACGATGCCAATATCGGCTCAATAGACCTTATCTCTTCCAGCTGGCCCATCGACTATGAGTTTGAATTCTTTGACTATGCGTTTATCGATAACAATGTTCCCGTCTATCAAATCGGTAAAGATGTTAATCAATCCATAACCTTGACTAATATAACTGATATCCTGGGCAACACAATTGAGACAATTGAAGACCTCAATGTTGTAGCAACACATCTCTATTATAGCCAGCCCAACGAGCCGAATCTGCCCGGCGATTCTGTGAAAATCTTTCCTGCCGTATCACTTCTCGAACCCAATGATGCCAATTCGATAACTCTCTCTTATGTCTATACCATCCCGCCCCAAACAACTCCCGGCCTGAAAAAAACAACCCTTGAGCTGGAATTTAATTTCGTCGGAAACAACAGACTTCTACAAATATCCTATAATGAGCCCAATTCATTCTGGTATGCAGCGATACCTGCCGACCTTGACTTGGAAGATGATATTGACCTGACAGATTTCAGCATATTAGCCGGTATGTGGCAGGAGAACGATTGCGCTGAGCCGAGCTGGTGTGATAGGGCCGATGTGGACCAAAGTGGTGATGTTGGATTGTCCGATGTGAAAATTCTTGCAGAAAATTGGCTCGTCGGCTTTGAATAGCCTGTGTCAATCCTTTTCGAGCCAGTGTTCCGTCAGGATTAAAAGGTCGAGTATATCCGCCTGTCCTGTTTTATCAAAGTCGGCGCCTTCACACCATCCCGGCTCATTGCAGTCTTCTTCCAGCCAATAATTGGCAAATAAAGCGAAGTCTGCAAAATCCACATCCCAGTCATTATCAATGTCAGAGAGGATTCTCCCGCTTCGCCAGTTTTCTGCAAACTCGGCATAATCTGAGAAATCCACGCCCCCATCGTAATCCAAATCTGCCTCATAGCACCACCCGTTGTAAAGGCATTCCTCATCGAGCCATCGCTCGACAAACAATTCCAAGTCGGAATATCCCACTCTGCAGTCGTGATTCAAGTCACCCTTATAAACCTCCGGTACTCCCCACCTCGCCAAATACGCTGAAACATAATCGCCTGCTATGGTGAAATTGCCTCCTGCGATCAGCTCTCCATTATAAACCGTCAGGGCCAAGACAGAGTCGTTCATCCCGCCTCTCAAAGATTGCCAACTGCTGCCATCCCATATCGCTATATTATTAACATCTATATCATCAGCTGTGGTAAATGGACCTCCTGCAATAAGCTGGCCGTTATAGACTGTTAGGGCCCAGACATGATCGTTCATTCCGCTACCTAAAGCCTGCCAACCGTTTCCATCCCAAGCTGCTATATGATTAGCACCTACACCGCTGGCTGTTGTAAAACTGCCTCCTGCAATAAGTTTCCCGTCATAGACCGTCAAGGCATAAACTGAGCTGTTCATTTCATACCTAAGTTCCTGCCAACTATTGCCGTCCCATGCAGCGAGATATTGGGCGTATAAACTGCCTGCTGTGGTAAAACTTCCTCCAGCGATAAGCTCGCCGTTATAAACAGTTAAAGAATATACGTCATCATTCATCCCACTTCCCAGCGGCTGCCAGCTGTTGCCGTCCCAAGCGGCAATATAATCGGCTCCTAATCCACCGGCTGTGGTAAAATAACCTCCTGCAATAAGCTGACCGTTATAGAATGTTAGAGCCCGGACATGATTGTTCATTCCGCTTCCGAGCGCCTGCCAGCTATTTCCATCCCACGCAGCGATATAATTAGCATCCACGCTACCAGCGGTAGTAAATTCACCTCCAGCAATAAGCTCGCCGTTATAAACAGTTAAGGCACGAACATGATCATTCATCCCACCTCCCAACTCCTGCCAGTTATTACCGTCCCACCGGGCAATACGATTGGCACTCACACCGCCGGCTGTGGTAAAATAACCTCCTACAATAAGCTCGTCATTGTAAATGGTCATTTCCAAGACAGAGCCGTTCGTCAAACATCCAAGCGGATACCAGCTATTGCCGTACCATGCGGCAATGTTTTTCGTGCTTTTACCTCCTGCGGTATTAAAATAACCTCCTGCAACTAACTGGTCGTTATAGCTGGTAAGAGCGAAAACAATTGCATCTGCGTTAACACCGCTTCCGAGCGCATGCCAGCTACCATTCCATCGAGCAATATTATTAGCGCTTACACCACCGGCTGTATCAAAATGACCGCCTGCAATTAACTGATTGTTATAAATAGTAAGAGCATTAACTGTCTGGTTTAACCCGCTTCCAAGACCCTGCCAGTTGCTTCCGTTCCATCGGGCAATATACTTGATACTTGCACCGCCTGCTTTTGTAATATTACCCCCTGCAATAAGATGGCCGTTGTAAACAGTTAGAGCAAAAACATAACCGTTCATCCCGCCTCCCAACTCCTGCCAGCTATTACCGTCCCATGCAGCTATATAATCAGCGCTTGCGCCGCTTGCTGTTGTAAACCCACCTCCTGCAATAATTTGGTCGTTATAGACCGTCAGACTATAAACACAAGGATAACTAACACCACCCATCCCGCTTCCAAGCGACTGCCAGCTATTACCGTCCCACGCGGCTATACTATTGGCATCTATCCCGCCTGCTATGGTGAAATACCCTCCTGCAACAAGCTCGCCATTATAGACTGTAAGGGCATAAGTACAATCGTTCACTCCACTTCCAAGTGCCTGCCAGCTGTTGCCGTCCCACGCAGCTACACGATTGGCGCTTACACCACCGGCTGTAGTAAACCAGCCTCCCGCTATAAGCTCACCGTTATAAACTGTGAGAGCTCTAACCATACCGTCCATGCCGCCTTCAAGTGTTTGCCAACTACTACCATCCCATGCCGCGATGTTGTTTGCAAAAACATTACCGGCAATTAAAAAATCACCTCCAATAACAAGCAGTTCCGGCTCTGGTCCATTACCGTCCGGGTCCCAACTTGTTACTGTATAAACAACGCCATATACACCCGGCAGACCTTGCCCCGGCTTCCAGTCAAATTCGCATTCCGAAAAACACGGCTGGCTTATAAGGTTTATCAGAACAACAACCGCAAGCAGCCAATAACTAATTATTGGTTTTATAATGTTTTGAACTCCCCTCATCATATTTTCTCCTCGCTTTCTTAAGATGCAAACTGCTCCACAAAGCGTGATGATTCATTATAAGCTGTAAGATGACATTTTGTCAAGAGTAATATATACCTTTCCCCGCTTATCTCTTGTTCTTGTATGATGTGAAAAATCTCCCTGTCCTTCGTAGCGAAGTATATATCCTCAACTCAAGCTATGATAGGGCATCAGCTCTTTACTTAAAAACAATTCGACGTATAAAATGCTCGTAGTCCTTTTGATTAGTCGAAAGGACTATATGCAAATTTCTCAAAATCCGCTTCCCTGCGGAGCAGTATAGTACCGCAATTTTTATTTTTGCATTTTGATTTTTAATTTTCTCTCCTCTCTGTCTTCTACCGTCCATCGTATATCGTCCGTCATCCATCGTTCTCTCCCCTTCGCTCATCTACGCATCCACTCCCCACTTAACCACTTAACCACTTAACAAATTAACTACACGAAATTCCCCGCTTATTAATTACCAATAGTAAATAGTCAATAGAAAATTGTAAATTTACCTGCCCCTCGTAGCGTAGCTTTTAACCCTGTTCGCAGTCGAAAGAGTCGAAGGAACCTGAATTTAAAAAAATCGTATTATTTCAAAAGATTCGTCTTGATAATTGGATATAATTTTCTTATAACTACTTTTTTGTATTTATATTCTAAACACTTTTTCATTATGTAAATTTGGAGAAAAAACGTGAGAGATTTCAGCAAAGGGGGCACAAGAAGAGATTTTGGTCCACGCGAAATGTTCAAAGCTACCTGTGCAGAATGCGGACAGGAATGTGAAGTGCCTTTTCAGCCTAAAGAAGGTAGGCCGGTTTATTGCAAAAGCTGTTACGCAAAGAAGAAAAGTTCTTCTTACTAATTAACTCTCTGCGTTCCGCTATTACTCACCTGCAGCCGAGTACCTGAAAAAAACAGTCTTATTTGTCCCAATCGTGGATATTTGCGCTATATGGCATTGCCACATAGTAGGCTGCCTCCCCCAAAATTCTCTCGAAGCGCATTAAATACCTGTTTTTTCTATCGAGCATCCAGTATCGAGTATCTGGCATCCGCTCACCAATTAACCACTTAACCAAATTAACAAATTAACTACTTAACCAATTAACTATTTAACCGTGTAACCATCCTAAGTTTTAGAATATTGTTGAAGGTTTAGCATCAACTTTCGAATATTTCTATATAGTTTTTGTCCGTTTCTATACAGTTTTTGAACGTTTCTATATGGTTTTCGAACGTTTTCGAATATTTTCCATCATATGCTCAT
>CAZCIR010000028.1:0-32952 GCA_964499145.1 uncultured Pirellulales bacterium
GGTTAACACTACCCAAAAATTTTTAACCCGTCAATTAAGTAATCCGCCTTTAAGCTTTCCCCATTTTGAATTTTACACTTTGGTTTTGCACTTTCAGCTTTAATTTTTAAATTATTCTGTCTTCTGACTCCTGAATTCTGCTTTTGCCCTTAATCTCTTATGCTTTTCCGTCTTGTGCTCTCACGTCTTATGCACAAAAAATTATTGATTATTTACATTGTTCATCTTATTATCTTCTCTTATACCTTTGTACCTTAAAACAAAAAGCGAAATTTAAGAAAGGCAGACGATGAAAAAGTTTAAAATAATTGTGATTTCGGTTGTATTACTGTTAGTTTTGATAGTCATTTTACAAAACACTCAATCTGTTGAGACGAAGCTGCTTTTTGCCAAAATCACTATGCCGAGAGCATTTTTATTAATGCTCACTTTTGTATTTGGCTTTATTGCTGGCCTGCTCACTACGCTGCGATTAGGTTCTAAGACCAAAAAAAATCTCTTTTCTTAATCAGCGAATTCTTATTCTGATTTTCTTTGCCTGTCCCGCTATATCTTTAGCGAAGACGGAAGCCCTGTGCCGTAGACGGGTAGTCTTTTGGCGAAGCCGGATCGAATTTCGCACTTTGGATTTTCCTTTCATTTGATGACTATCTTGCTTTTTATTATCCGCTTCTTCTCTTTGTCAATAGGAGTAATTACTACCTTGTATTCATTCTATATTACTTGGATTTTTCTCTACATTTTTACCCATTCACTCATCCACGCATTCACTCATTTACTCATCTACCCATTTACGCATCTTCTTATCCACGCGTTCTCTCGCTGCGTCCTCGGCGGTAAAAGTATCTGTGTTAATCTGGGCAATTTATGGCTGATTCCTCTACGAACTATGAACAATGAACAACGTGCTAAAATCTTCAGATTTTTTCGAATATTTCTATACAGTTTTTGTATGTTTCTATACAGTTTTTGTATGTTTCTATACTTTTTTTGTACGTTTCTATACAGTTTTCGAACGTTTTCGAATATTTTCAAACGTTTGCTCGTAAACCAGCGCCGTTACCCCCTTTCGATGCATTTTACGAAAAAACCCAGGCGAATTTCCCCTTGCCTACTTTGCTCAATCTCCCCATTTTAACACCCCTGAAATCTCAACAAAAAAAACCCCGCGGCGCATCCGTTCGCCACAGGGCCATAAAGAACTTTCCACAATTTTTAGTTAATTTTTTCGCCCTAACCTCTTTACTTACTGGGACTTAGGGCTTTTTTCGGATTTTTCCATCTTATCTGGCTTCTTGGTATTTTTGACAGTCTTTTGTGGTCTTTTCACCGGCACACCGAGTCGTCCCAGCTCCCCCGCCACATCCGGCTGATTCGGATTTAGCTGAAAACTCCTGCTCAAATACTCCCTCGCCACGTCATTATTGCCCTTATTCAAGTAATAATAGCCGATTTGCTTGTTAATTTTTGCTGAATCAGGTGCCAAACGAAGTGCCTGCTGATAACATTCCAGCGCATATTCATCCAGGCCTTGCTGCTGAAACGCTTGTGCAAGCTGGCGAGAGCCCTCTGCCGAAACGCAAGCCAGCTCTTTATACTCATTCGCCAACAGCCTTGCTCTTTCCGTATTGCCGCTATCCGTCAGCACCTTTACCCTCGCTGCCTGGGCCTGCCTGTGAGCAGGCTCAAAATTCAATACGATGCTATATTGGTCTTCCGCTTTGTTCCACTGTCCGTCAGCTTGATACAACTGGCCTAACCTGAAATGTGCATCAATGTCTTCGAATTTACGTTCTATTTCCTTCAGCAGTTCGGCCTTTTCCTTCTCAGCCGTTGTTTTCTCAATCTCCTTAGGCGCCTTGGCCTTTCCTCCGCAGCCGCATAGTAAAAATATGCAAACCAAAAATGCCAGACCTATAGATTTTAGCGTACCTATTTGTTCTCGCCTCCATGTCATAGCTTGCACCCCATTCTCTCTTAATATGTTTTATTGCACTTTGAGTACCAAAACACTGTTATTCTTACAAGACGAAAGATTTTTGCAAGTAAATTTTTTATTTTTTTAAAATAAAACGATATCGACGTCCTGTTCGTAAATGATAGAAAACCGAACAGGAAAAAAATAAAAAAATGATGATTTTTCTCCTTGCTAAATGTATATATAAGCAACTTTATTATAGACGTTCATAACCACTTGCGTTACATAAACTTGTAATAGCAGCTGTCGAATATATCTCGATGAGGTAGTATGTGGCATTCGAATGATAGTAACCCGGCTATTACCAGACAGGCGAGCATTAACTGTATAATGCTAGTCTATTTTGCTTCCGGTGCGTGCTCTTTGATTGACGAGGTTGTTTGGGTGCGACTATTGAAACTGACACTCGGCAATACTGTATACGCAACAAGCATCGTAGTGTCGGTATTTATGGCAGGGCTTGCACTCGGAGCACTGATTATGGGCCGGTATTGCGACCGAGCCATAAAACACCTGCGTTTATACGCTTTGATAGAAGCTTTAATAACAATATCGGCAATGTCCCTTCCCTGGATGCTAAAAGTTGCAGATGCAGTTTATATCCGACTATATCAAACATATCACCCTACGCAGGCACAGTTGCTGATTGTCCAGGTAATAATATCAGCTTCAATATTGCTTGTGCCAACGATGTTGATGGGCAGCACTTTGCCACTTTTAGGCAGATTCGTTACCGCACTCGAGAAAGAGGCCGGTCATTTAGTAGGCAAGCTGTACGCATTAAATACTCTGGGAGCAGCAGCCGGCTGTTTTTTAGCCGGCTTCGTTTTGATTCGGGCATTCGGGGTTATGGGGACACTTTATATCGCTGCAACCCTAAATCTTCTGGTAGCATTCGGCGGATGGTTTTTATCCCGCTTTTCCAGCGTTATCGCAGAGCAACAAGATGTATCTGACGCGACAGGAAGGCAGAAAATTGTATCGAAAAAGGAAACCGATGGCAAATTCTTCCTGCTGGTTCTCGCTTTCTTCGCCAGCGGTTTGATAAGCATAGGCTACGAGTTGCTCTGGATGCGCAGCATTGTTCATCTGCTCGGTGGATTTACCTACGTATTTTCAGCGGTGTTGACAATCTACCTTTTGGGAAATGTAATCGGGGCGGGAATCGGCAGCAGATTAACAAAACGTTTAAAGGCTCCAGCCGCCGGTTTTGCGGTAACCTTTTCTCTGCTGGGCTTGTGCGGTATTTTTTACCTTCCATTTTTAATATTATGGACGTCTAAAGTGCTGCCATCGGTTAATCGGGCGGCGGAGGCAATTAACAGATGGGTCCCGATCTCTCCTTATATGATTAATCCACTCGTACAGAGCATACTTCTATTCCTTATCCCTGCCATCATTATGGGTATAGGATTTCCGATAGCTATACAGGCCTGGGCAAATCATATCCACAAAGTGGGACGGTCCACAGGAACGGCTTACGGAGCGAATACGATAGGTGCTGTGGTAGGCGGCATCGTAACGGGCTTTGTCTTTATACCGCTGCTGGGACTGCAATTGTCCATTTCAATCCTCGGTTTAATTGGAGTCTGGATAGCCGGTGCTATGTGGTTGTTGTTTACTCGCAACACAAGGCCCGCAAGGCGGTGGGCTTTTTTAGCGGCAGCCATCGTTTTGACAATATTTACTGTGAAAACACCATCAGACTTGTTTAAAACGGTAGTCGAGCTAAGCCCGCTTACACCGGAAGATTATAGCCTCGTGCTGTTGGAAGAAGGCCTGACAACGACGGTTTCACTGCATAGAGATTCAAGAAGCGGCTCATTACATCTATATTCATCGGGCCAGAGTATAGCAGGCGACGACTACATCGAACGAGGTGACCAGAAAATGTTAGGCCATCTTGGAGTTTTACTGAACCGCGATTGTAAAAAGGTTTTGTCGGTCGGCTTCGGATCAGGTGAAACTACATTGTGCCTTTCAGAGCACAATCTGGAACGTCTCGACTGCGTCGAGATAGCTCCGGAAGTTGTCGATGTTGCTTTGAGGTTCTTCAGGCACATTAATCTCGCAGACAAGCTGGGCTCGTATGTTAACATGATATTTATGGATGCGAAAAACTATATCCATCTGACCGACAACACATACGATTTGATTGTTAATGATTCTATCCATCCCAGGAATTTCGCCGAAAACGCATCCCTTTACACAAAAGAATATTTCCAATCAGCACGGAAACGGCTTAATAAAAACGGGGTAATTATATCCTGGATTCCTACCTATGAGATGTCTGCCCCGGTCTTCAACAGCATAATCGGCACATTACTGGATGTTTTTCCCCACGTTACACTATGGTATCCAACACCTCATCCGGCACCACTGGTTCTGATAGCCGGCTCACAACAACAGCAGTATTTTTCTCCGAAGCACATAGAAAAGTCACTGCTCAACGAAAATATACGCAACAATCTGTCTAAATTGAACATCCAAAACAATATGGACGTGCTGAGTTGTTACATAGGCGATGAAAACGACTTAAGAAAAACGATTGCGGCGTTTTCCGTAAACAGCGACTATTTCCCTTTTGTTGAATTCAATACAGACGTGGATGTTACCAAAGAACAAATATTCAGTGAATTTGTTTTACGCACCCGGAGCGACTCAATTTTCGAGCATATCGACTGGACCGGCCTGACTAAAAATGAAAAAGAGGCATGGCTTGTTGATTACCAGCGTCTTTATGAGGCCTGCGGCTATGTTCTTATGTTAGAAGGCACCGGCGATATGTTGTCCCATCTCAATTATATCCTCTCCGGCTTAAGAATATTTCCTGACAAACCGGCTTTCCTCGCCGCAAAAGCATCGGTCGAAGCAAAGCTGTTCTCTTCCGGAGTAAAGATGATACTATCCGGTAAAACAGACCAAGCTCTGGTTTTATCCGGTGAGATACTCAAAATCCATCCTAAATCAGCCATCGCCTGGATGATTAGGTCGAGCGCTATGCAGCATAAAGGCGAGATGCAACAATCTTTGACCGCTGCTCAGCGAGCGGTAGCTCTTGCCCCTGACAACCCGGATGCGCACTTCAACCTGGGTATAATTTGGTTCAGTACCAAACAGTTCGACAAGGCCGTTACAGAATACAGAAAGGCCCTGCTGCTTGCCGGTGAAGCTTCCATTCTTGATAAAGCAAAAATGCTGAACGCTCTGGCTTCTGCTTATGCAGCTACCGGCCGTCTTCCTGAAGCCATAGATGCCGCTGAAGGTGCACTTAGCTTCGCATTATCCGCCGGACAGAAAGAATTGGCCGAGAGTATTAGAAGGCAGTTAATGTCGTTTAAAGCAGGGCGCACCGACCAGAGGCGGCGTTAATCACATAGTTAAATTATGGCGTAAAACCTACCTCCGACCTGAATTCCTCTTCGCATCCTGATAGGCCGCTTCGATGGAATTTAATTCGTCCTCCAGCACCTGTATATTCAGTTCCAAATCGGGGTACTTCCTGGCCAACTTTATCAAAGTTTGAAATTCGCTTTTGGCGCTGCGCAAAATTTTGAGTACTTTCGGCAGTGGATGGCGGTACTTAGACTGCTCGATTTTGAAATCAATGGACTTTCTTATTCTGTTTACTTGTCCCCTGGCCCTTTTCAATTCCGTTCCGGCCTTTCGGATTTCATTGTTTATCACAATCTCGGTGCCAGCCGCATCCAATTCAGCAAGAAGTTCCCTGCGTGAATTAATAACCTTATCGGCAACCATACATTCAACCGCTTCTGCTGCGGTCAACGTCAAGAGCGAGCCTTTTTTGCTCCAGGTATGCACAAGGCTCTGCTGAGGCCTTTTGTTAACCGGGTCGATAAAGAATCTCTCATTGGCCTCGGCTACCTCAATAACTTCGATATTCCTATCAACCATTGCTCTTGCCAGCAGTCCCGGCCGATGGTTTCGCTCCGCCAAAGAAGCTAAATACGCTCGCCAGGCTGAAGCAAATTTCTCAGCCACATCATCTCCAAAAGCTTCTTTAAGACTCTCCGGGCGGCCGGTCTCAGAAATGGTTATCCCTGTTGCAGCGCCTATTACAGTATTGTCAGCCATATAAACCTTATCACATGCCAACGCAATAGCGGCCCCGGCCGAGAGGGCTCCTCCGTACTTTCCGCCCTTGACAAAAGCAACCGTGGGACAGTTTTTAATCTGTGTAATCGCCCCGCAAATCCGCCGGGTCAAATCTCCCCGGCCACCTGGTGTATCTATCTCAAACAAAATAAACAAAGGCCCTTCGTTCGAGAGGTTTGCCACTTCCCTCTCCAGGGCCTGTGTCTCTATCTCAAACTTAATCTCATCTTCGATTGTAAAAATTATTATCTTATTATTTCTTCCCTGCCGGTCAGTAACAATCTGCCACTGCACCAAGTCGAGCCCGACCCGGCCTTTTTCCCTGGTATTGACGATTGTTCCGCCGTCTTCGGCCTGACCAGAAATGTACCCATGCAGAACTTCTCCGGTCTGGCGATTTGTAAATGTGTCCGCAAAACAAGCCAAGCCAAAAGTCAACAAAAAAAAAAGCTGCCAAAATCTTCGCCCGTGATTTTTTCATCCTGCCAACTTCCAATTTCCCCTCCGTCAGAAAATAAGACTCCCTCCTTCAGAGGAGGCCTAAATGTCAAGGTTTTGGACTTCGAGTGCATGGTCACGGATGAAATTTCTGCGTCCCTCGACATTTTCGCCCATCAAAATACTAAAGAGCCTGTCCGCCTCGCCGGCATCTTCAAGCTTCACGCTCAATAAAGTCCGGGAGCCGGGGTTCATCGTCGTATCCCACAACTGCTCGGCGTTCATCTCACCTAAGCCCTTAAAGCGCTTCACATCAATTCCCTTTCCGCCAATCTGCCTTATCCCGGCGCAAATATCACCCAGCGATGCAACGTCGTATGTATCTGTGTCGTTGATAAGCTGAAACTTCGTCGGCAGCGCCTCGCCGGAGACAGACCTGTCGGATTTTAGAAGAAAATCCTTCAAATCCAGATTCCAGGTGCTCTTAAGTCTTTCATTTATTTCGTTGATTCGAGCCACCTCATGAAGCTCCTCAGCAACAATTGATTCTTCGCCCTCACCCTCTGCTGCTGTTTCCGAGCTCTTCTTCAGTTTATCGCGCTGCTTTTCATACTTGGCCCTTGCATAATAAACTTCCTCCTGGCCGCCAACACAAATATGGAACTGCGGAAGCTGCCTGCCATCATAATAAGCCCGAACAAAATCAGCAAAGTTAATCCCCCGCCTGGCCAGGACTGCTATGCTGCGTTCAGCGTCAGCGAGAATTTTTACAAGACCTGCCAGCTGCTTGCCTGAAACTTTTTGTGTTTTTTTACCCTTTTCGCCTTTTTTGCCGTCCCTTATAGCAAGCTCTGTGCCTTCCAGGCCGCGAGTAATCATCCGCTTATGCATCTGGCTTTCGCTTAGAACATATTCAGAGCTCTTTTTGCCTTTTACCTTTATTTCATACAAAGGGGGTTGAGCGATGTAAATCATATCATTGAGAAATAATTGCGACATCTGCCTGAAGAAAAAAGTCAGCAACAGTGTCCGTATATGAGCGCCATCAATATCGGCATCGGTCATCAGTATTATCTTGCCATACCTGCACCTGTTTAAATCAAACTCATCGGCGCCGATGCCGGCCCCCAGAGCGCTTATAATTGTTCGGATTTCTTCGTGCGCAAGCATTTTTTCCAGACGGGCCTTTTCAACATTGAGGATTTTTCCCTTGAGCGGCAGGATTGCCTGGATATTTCTGTCTCTGCCAGCTTTTGCCGAACCGCCTGCCGAGTCACCCTCAACGATAAATATCTCGGTACCCGCTTTTTCCCTGCTCGTACAATCCCACAATTTGCCCGGCAGGCTGGCGCTGCTTAGCGCGCCCTTGCGCCTGGTCAATTCGCGCGCCTTTCTGGCAGCCTCCCTGGCCGCGGCAGCCTGAATCGCTTTGTTCAAAATCCGCTTTGCCTCCGCGGGGTGCTCCTCAAGAAAATGGCCGAGCTGCTCGTTAACGGTGGTCTCAACAAAACCGCTTACCTCCGGGTTGGTCAGCCGCACTTTCGTCTGAGCCTCAAAATGCGGATTGGTAAGCCTTACCGCTACGACCGCGGTTAATCCCTCGCGAAGGTCATCACCCGTCGTAACCTGGCTGTTCTTCAGTAAGTTATTGTTCTTGGCATAATAATTCATTGTCCGCGTCAGTGCTGTTTTAAAACCCGAAAGGTGCGTGCCGCCGTCGATGTTGCGAACGTTATTAGCGAAGACCAACACATTTTCAGTATAGCCGTCGTTATACTGCATCCCTACTTCACAACTCATTTTCGCTTCGGTGTCTTCCTTGGCAAAATAAATGACATTCTTATGTAAGGTCTCCTTGCCCTCGTTGAGGTGTTTAATAAAGGCCTTAATACCGTCATTAAACTTGAAAACCTGCTTTTTGTTGTTTCTATCGTCCCTGAAAGTAATTTGTAATCCGGCATTTAAATAGGCCATCTCGCGAATTCGCTTGGCAAGTGTATCGTATGCAAACTCTGTATCACCGAATATCTGCTCGTCGGCCATAAAGGATATCATAGTGCCGCGCTTGTCGGTTGGGCCGACTTCCTTAACCCTGCCTTTGGCCTTACCCCTTACACACTCGAAGTGATAGTGCTTTCCGTCCCAATATACATCTGCTTCAAGCCACTCGCTGAGAGCGTTGACTACACTGACCCCTACGCCGTGTAGGCCACCGGCCACCTTATAGCTGTCACTGTCGAACTTCCCGCCGGCGTGTAGAGTCGTTAGAACGACCTCTAAAGCACTTTTTTTGGCCTCTTTATGCTCCTGGACTGGTATTCCTCTGCCATTATCTTCGACCGTGCAGCTGCCGTCAGCCTGGATGTGTACGAGTATATTATTGCAGAAACCAGCCAAAGCTTCGTCGATAGAGTTATCCAGCACCTCATAGACCAAATGGTGCAGTCCTCCGCTGCCGCAGTCGCCGATATACATCTCCGGCCGCTTGCGGACCGCCTCCACTCCCCCGAGTATCTTTATCTTGCTCGCATCGTATTTGTGGTCTTGCATATTATCTTTCTGTCACAGATTATTCAGCCGACAGCGAATTTGATCTCTTTTATTCGCGCCCGAGGACACCGCCAAGCCAATTCTTTAAGAAGTTCATAACTTAGTAATTGCAATTCGTACACATATGACGGCGAGTCAGCAGCTACCTTTATCCTGCCGCCGGAAATGTCGACAATTCTGCAGTGCTGATAAAGCTCGCTCGGCAGCATCTGGCTCAAAGCCTCGGATATCAATCCGAATCTGGTCTGTTGCGGTGAAATCCGGCCTTCCATAAGCTCGCTTAAGACATCGCCTAAGCTAGCTGTGTTGCGTGTCTTATATGCCGCTCGCCAACCGGCAACCCTGTGCAGTTGTTCAGCTTTGCCTGCCATATTTTAGCCCAGGTTAATTGGCATCAGAACATAAAGGAAATTCGCCCCGCTTTTTATCAAGCCCGGTCTGTCCGCCTGACCCAGCTCCAATTCGAATTCCGCTGTCTTAATAACCCGCAAGACGTCTATCAAAAACTGCGGATTAAACGCGATTTCAATTGGTTCATCCTTGTAATCGATAGGCATATCAATCTGAGCATCGCCCGCCTCCGGCGCCCTGCCGGAAAATACCAGATTATTCTTTCCAACCGAAAGCTTAATCCCCTTTGACTCCTCACTTGTTAGTAATGCCGAACGGCGTACCGCACTTAAGACCGCCTCGGTTGGCAGCGCCAGCTTCTTATCATAATCCCGCGGTATTATATCCTCATATTTGGGGAAATTCCCTTCGACAAGATTCGAGCTTATAACTACATTCGCACAACTAAACAGTATTTGATTGTCGACATACTTGACTAATACAATATCTTTATCACCATCACCGATTTTATCTAACAGCATCATCGTCTTGGCTGGAACAATTATCTTCGCTTTGGCAATCTTTTCTGCTGGTGCCGAGGCTAAGCCGACTTTACAGCTAGCCAACCTCCTGCCGTCGGTGGCAACCAGCGACAATTTCTTACCTTTAATCTCCCATAATACACCATTAAGTGCATAGCGGGTGCTCTCTTTGGCTGCGGCAAACAAACACTGCTTGATGCCGGCCTGTAGATTACTCAAAGCAATTTCTATATCCGCCTGTGCGTCAAAGCTTGGAACAACAGGATACTGGCCTGGTTCCTGACCATAGATTGTAAAGTGGCTGTCCGCACCCTCTATTTTACAAGTACCATCGTCCGACTTTAACAGCAGAACGTCTTCCGTACTCTCGCGTACTACAGCAGCTAACCGGTCTGCCGGGACAACAACTTCGCCAGCCTCTTCAACCTGAACTTCAGGAACTATGTAGTTAATACCAACCTCAAGATCTGTTGCACAGATATGAACGTTTTTATCATCCGCGGTAATTTGAATACAACGGAGTATCGGCTTCGGTGTTCGGCTTGGCACCACGGTTGTTAATATGCCCAACGCGTCTGCCAGAGCCTCTCTGTTAAAATTTAGCTTCATAATAATCCCCTATTTAAATATGGTTACAAGTGCTCAAACTTCAAGCCTCTGAACGCTCTAAATACAAACGAAGTCTAACATAAAAATGCGTATTTGCAACCTTTTTTAGGAAAAAACATCGATGTTTACAAATGTGTCAAATCAACACATAAAGGTAATCTTTAAAAGTTTAGATTAATATTATGTTACTTAACAAAATAATATTAGTAATCATAACAGTTGTAAAATTGTTATGTTACGGATGTGGTTGATTTTTAAGGTGTTGTATAGTAAATTGTTAAAGGAGAAAAGCCGCCCGGTTTTTCTTGTGGATAAGTTGTTAAATCATTAGTAAGGAAGTCTAGTGGAACTAACAAGACGGGGTTTTTTGTAAAAAGTAAAAAGTAAATATGTTAAATATTACTGGGTATGAAAGATTTATTAACCGTTTATATGTGGCTTTGTATTATAAGGTTAGTTTAGCCTTGTCTTTAGTTTAGTATAAGGTATATTAGGTTAAGTAATTATGTTGGATAGCAAACAGGAGGAATCAAATAGTATGAACAAAGAAACACGGTCAGATATAACAGCTTTAGACAAAGAAGGACAATATCAGCGCATACCGTTACATAATGGGCAAATGTTTTATATAGGCATTGATATTGGCTCGACCAGCAGTGACATAGTTGTTCTTGACGGTGCAGACAAGAGTGTTTTCTATGATTATCAGCGCACAAAAGGAAAGCCCATAGAAACAGTACGTTCACAGTTAGATAAGGTATTCAGCCAAATAAACCCTTTAGGGGTTGTCCTTGCAACGGCGACTGGTTCGGCAGGCCGCTTTTTAGCTCAACTCTTGGATATTCCTTTCATAAATGAGGTTCCAGCTCAAGCAGCAGCAATATACCATTTATATCCGCAGTTTCAGCAAGCAACGATAATTGAGATGGGGGGACAAGACAGCAAACTAATTTTCTTATCTACCGAAAAAGGACAAGCCAAGGTGCGGGATTTTACTCTTAACACTGTTTGTGCCGCGGGCACAGGTTCGTTTCTTGACCAGCAGGCACAGCGGCTGGGTGTAAATATCGAGGGTGAGTTTGGCCAAATGGCCCTGCGGAGCAAAACTGTGCCGCGAATGGCTGGACGGTGCTCGGTTTTCGCAAAAACTGATATGATTCACCTTCAGCAACAGGCAACGCCTAACTATGATATCATAGCGGGATTATGTCTGGCACTGGCGAGGAACCTGAAAAGCGACTTAGGATGCGGAAGGGAATTTATAAAGCCAATTATATTTACAGGGGGTGTGGCGGCTAATGTCGGCGTAGTCAGGGCACTGGAGAAGGTGTTTGAATTAACGAAAGACGGGCTTGTTGTTCCCGAAAAACACTTTTTCACCGGCGCCCTTGGTGCGGTGCTCGTAGCGAAGGATAGAGTCAGTAGGCAAGGCTCTAACAGGCGAATACACCTTGAGAAAATCGATAGTTATCTGGCGCAACGAGGTTCTGCTTTAGAGAATGCCCCCCGCCGAGAGCCGTTAGGCAGACCAGGTTTGCCATATCCCAAAAGTCCTGTTTATGAGCAAATACTGTCAAACGCAGTCGAGCCGATAGATGCTTATCTTGGGGTTGATGTCGGCTCGATAAGTACGAACGTAGCTGTTATTGATGAGCAAAAACGGGTGCTTGCCAAGGAATATTTGATGACCGCGGGCAATCCGCTGGAGGCGGTACGTCAGGGCCTCGATATAGTTGGCAAAAAGGTGGCCGAAAAGGTGAAGATTCTTGGGGCGGCGACTACCGGTTCAGGACGGTACCTTACAGGAGATTTCATTGGAGCTGACGTCGTTATTAATGAAATCACCGCGCAGGCTAAAGGCGCTGCTATCGTTAATCCAAGCGTTGATACAATTTTCGAAATCGGCGGACAGGACAGCAAATACATATCTCTCGAAAACGGAGTTGTCGTCGATTTCACTATGAACCACGCCTGTGCCGCAGGCACCGGCTCGTTTCTGGAAGAGCAGGCACAACGGCTCGCTATAAATATTAACCACGAATTTGAAGAGCTGGCCACAAGCTGCGATGCACCTATAAAGCTGGGCGAACGGTGTACCGTTTTTATGGAATCCGACCTGCTAAGCTATCAGCAACAGGGTGCAAAAACAAGCGAACTGGTTGCTGGCCTGAGTTATTCGATAGTTGCAAATTATCTTAACCGGGTGGTAGGACGGCGTAAAATTGGAAACAATATCTGCTTCCAGGGAGGAACCGCTTTTAACAAGGCTGTCTGCGCCGCTTTTGAGAAGGTTATCGGAAAGCCTATTATGGTACCGGATCATCACGAAGTAACCGGCGCTATAGGTGCCGCTGCTATCGCTGCCGAGTATATCAAAAAGAAACGAGGGACCAGGAACGAAGGAGAAGGGACAAGTTTCAGAGGTTTCGAGAACGTTAGCTCTATTGATTACAAGGTTGAATCTTTTACCTGTGAGCACTGTCCAAACCACTGTGAAATCAAGAAAGTTCAGTTGCCTGAAGCTATGCCGTTATACTACGGCTCGAGATGTGATAGATACAATCTTAAGAAGGAAACGGCGAAAGCGAAAGGACTCGGGGCTTTTGAGTATCGAACGCGGATGTTGCTTGAATATGCAGGTTTACCCAGCCCCTCCGAGGGGCGGGGCGAAGAAAAGGCCAGGATTGGTATTCCGATGGCCTTGATTAGTTGGCAGCTTTTGCCTATGTTCGCAAGATTTTTTAAGTCCGCAGGATTTGATGTCGTCGTTTCCCCGCGGACCGACAAGCGAATTATTCGTATGGGAGTCGAATCTGTTACCGCTCAGCCTTGTTTTCCGACCAAGGTGGCATACGGACACATTGCGGAGTTGATTGATAAAAAGGTTGATTATATCTTTTTGCCAAGCATCGTTTCAATGACTGAAAGCTATCCTGAAAACAAGTCAAACCAGTTGTGCCCGTATATTCAGTCGCTGCCGTACCAGGCAAAAACAGCTTTTGCAGGAAAACTTGGTGATACAAAGATACTTACAGTTCCTATGAGACTTGGTGATGGCACGAAATTTTTAAAGAGAAGTTTCGCTGCGCTTGGTGAAAAGTTAGGCCTTTCCGCCGCTTTGGTTAATAAAGCCGTCAGGGAATCACTTGCCGCCCAGGAAGGTTTTGAAGTAGCGTTGCTAAAAAAAGGCAAAGAGATTGTTGATAAGATTGAGCCGGATGAAAGGCTGTTTGTGCTGGTTTCGCGACCGTATAATGGTTGCGATGAGGGTGTGAACCTTCAATTATCGAAGAAGCTCGATGAGCTTGGTGTTAAGACCATACCGATGGATATGCTGGCTCTCGATGAAGCGAAGCTGGGCGATGAGTCGTTGCACCGTCAGGTTTACTGGACCTATGGCCAAAAGATTTTAAGGGCCGCTGAGATAATCAAATCCGACCCACGGCTTTTCGCTATATACCTGTCGAACTTTAGTTGTGGACCGGATTCATTCCTTCTGACATTTTTCAAAGATATAATGGCACAAAAACCCTGCCTGCTGTTGGAGCTTGACGAACATTCCGCCGATGCCGGAGTGATTACGCGGCTGGAAGCCTTCCTTGACAGTTTGAGGCATTATCACTGCCCTGCGGAGGAGAAACAGCCCCTTGTTAAGAAACCTGCAACAGAAGGTATCAGCCGCGAACGAAAGCTGTATATCCCGTATATGGGTGATTGCGCTTATGGCGTAGCTGCCTGCTTCAGGGCCTATGGTCAGCCGGCCGAGGTGATGCCCCTTGCGGACGAACAAACCCTTGTCCAGGGCAGGGCTTTTACTTCAGGCAAAGAGTGTCTGCCTTGCGCTATTACCAGTGGTGATATGCTGAAGGTAATTAACAGCGAAGATGTTGACCATTCTAAGACAGCCTTTTTTATGCCCGCCGCCTCCGGGCCCTGCAGGTTTGGAATGTATAGCTGTCTGCACAGGGTGATTCTAAGATACGCCGGAGCGCATGATGTTCCGGTTATTGCGCCGAACCAGGATAGCGGTTTCTACAGGCAGTTCACGGAGGGAATAGACCATTCTCCCGGCGGAAATTTTATGAAAGATATATGGATTGCGGTTATAGGAATAGATTTACTGCATAAGTCCATCTTGCGGCTTCGGCCGAAAGCGCTCGATGCCAACTACGCTCAGCGGGTTTATAACCAGGCTCTCAAGCGATGGATACAGGCCGTTGAAAGTCGCAGGAGCTTAAAACAGATGCGCCGGCTTATGGAATCTATCGCAGACGATTTTGCAGCGGTCGAAACCGATGGAAGGCTCAATAAGCCGAGGATAGGAATAGTCGGCGAGATTTATGTCCGAAGCCACCCCTTCGCCAATAGCAATATCATCGCTCGGCTCGAAGAGCTTGGTGCCGTCTGTGATTTGGCTTCGTTTGCAGAGTGGATTTACTATACCAATTTTACCCGGAGTCGAATGGCCAGACGCAAAGGCCGATTAAGGGACTGGTTCACCAATAATTTACAGGACTATATGCAACACAGGTTCGAAAGAAAACTTGCTGAGCCTTTGGAGAAGAGATTCGCCCAGCCCCTCGGAGGGGCAGGGTTCGGCCGATTGGCCGAAGGCCCGATTGGGCACGTAATCGAATTGGCTCAGCCGTATCTGCATCATTCGTTTGAGGGCGAAGCCGTCCTGAGCATAGGCAAAATGGTAGAGTATAATTTAGAGGGCTTCGGCGGCGTGGTTAATGTTATGCCTTTTAGCTGTATGCCTTCGACGATAGTCAGCACCCAGACAATGCGTATAAGCGCCGAGTGCGGTGATATGCCGATATTGAATTTAAGCTTCGATGGCCAGGAGGATTCGACTTTAACGACTCGCCTCGAGGCCTTTGTCGAGCAGGTCCGCCAAAGACAACCTCAGCCCGCCGCTCGACTCGTCACGGCGTAGACGCCGAGATTACTCAATTTTCTATTCTCTTCGTTTTATCAATATCCCAACAGGGTTTATTTGCTTGCTTGGGACTCGTTTTTTGAGATACTATAGAAATCAAAATTATTAAGTAACTTATAATGAGTGATGCTGAATACATAAAAACGAGAGTAATAAAATGGCTTCTTGATGGTAATTTGTCTTTCGATATCTCGCAAGATGCTATTGGCGCCGAAGTTCTTTTTTCAGCCAACAGAAGGCGGGTTGACCTGCTTATCCTTTCACAGAAATTTCATGCATTAGAGATCAAGGGGTATCTTGATGATCCGAGAAAACTCAAAGGGCAATTAGATGATTATCATAAGACTTTCGATAAGGTATCTGTTATAACAACTCCGAAACATCTCAATGAGATTAACAAAATCATCAAACCTTATACGGGATTGATTTTATTTGACGGCAAGAGCTTTAAAGTTAAAAGACTTGCCAGGCAGCGAAAAAGGCTGGATAAACATTCGCTGTTGATGTTTTTAAACAAAAATCAACTGAACAGTTTGTTAAAGGTAAAAAATAACAACAATATTTCAACGGATGAGGTAAGAATACTAACCGCCAAGAAGCTAAGCACAAAAGAGATTCGCAAGATTGCTTATTCTTCCCTCAAGAGCCGTTACGACGAACTTTTCAGGCTCTTTATGAAAGATACAGGTGGAAATATCATATCGGATGAACTAAAAGGTCTTTGTGGGCGGATCAATGAACTGTACTAGAGGAGAGATGCTCTAAGCGTAATATGAATATTCATTCTTACGGAAATCCAGAAAGAAGGCGATAGACCCTGCGGATAACCTTCTGCTGATAATTCTATCTGTTCAATCCCCCAGCAATCACCAATTCTGTTTCTCACTGCTCTATATCTTTCGTCTCTACATATCCGTTTGGCAACTCTCGTATAAGCAGTTGCATAACTTGTTTCAAGTTCTCTTTTTCTTGAACGATGATAAAAAATTATTTCTTCTGTTGTCATATCAATTCTGGGAACCCATCCACGACCGCCAGCTTGAAGCACTCTTATAGGATTTATTGTTGCATAATCCCCATAAATTAACTCCGACTCCACAGCCTTATTTACTTTTTCATAAAATAAACATTCTTCAAGCCGGAATTCTCCGTACTTTTCTCCGCCGAATTCAGTTGGATTTTTGTGGAACGATGTCGCCGCCAAAACGACTTTTCCTAAAGAAAAACCCTCCAATTCTCCTATGACCTCAACAGTTTTTGGTGAATAAATTCCAGATTTTTCTTGTGTAATAAATCCTGCATCTATGACACAGATAATTTTGTCACCGGATATTTCTTCGCAAATAGCATCGAGATCATTGCTAAAATCTGTGTACTCTAATGGGAACCTATAAACAACATTGTCAAAATTTTCATCCAGCAGCTTTACTTGTTTCTTGATCCTGTCATAGAAATCTTCCCTGCTTTTAGTACCTATATCTGAAATCTGTATAACTGGTATTATTTCAGGAAATTCTTCCTTTGTCAAAATGAGAAACTTAATCCAGTTTCTATATCCTTTAGTATTATCCTGCAAATCATCTATTTGTTCATTTCTGGAATTAGTATCTGAAGTTAAATCCAGAATAAACTGTCTCTCGCCATAAACCTCTTTAAGTTTTTCTAAACTTTGAAAAATATTCCCCTCTGGGTCTCTTTTTGTTCTCCTCGATCTGGCCAACTCAAAAACCGGAGTTATGGCATCTTTGACCTCGTCAGAAAGTGTTTCAACCCCTCTCATTTCCGCAACGCTTACTTTAATTATAGGAACGTAAATAATATCGCTCATAATCCGTGCCCTGACATTCCAAGGCTTTTAGCCCTTATTCTTAAAGCCAGAGTAGAAACTTCAAACTCTTTTGCTAAGTCCTCTATACTTCTTGTTCCCGATCTAACTTTTTCTCTTAAACTTTGTTCCGGCATCAATATAGCACTTGCAAACTCGTTGGCCTGCCATTCCTCTTTAGAAGATGATTCTCCACCTCTAAAAAATATATTGTCTTCAAAAGAATGGCTTAGATGTTTATGTAGACAAAAGTGTCCTAGTTCATGGGCAATCGAATATCTCTGCCTATTAGGATGATGATCTTTGTTAATACGAATACTCCAAGCATTACTGCCTTCGTCCTTCTCGAGAACTCCTGACATATCTTCTTTCATAGAAACACATTCTACGCGAATGCCGAACTCACTAGCCACCCCCTTTACATCTAAAGGAACGATGGACAATCCTCTAAGTTCTGCAAACCTCACCAACTTCTCTGGGGTATCAATCAATGATATATCACGGGGATCTTGTTCGTCAGGAGTTGCAAAATACTGTTTTCTAATTATTGCCATTAGTTTTCTCTCTCGTTTTCTTCTTCAGTCTTTCTTTCCGAGGGTCCTTCCTCAAGAGAAGCGTAACTTTTTTCTGTTATGGCTTTTTCTAAGAATCCAATTCTTGCGTCGAGCTCATCTAATACTTCATGAATTTCCGAAATCTCACCTTTATCTCTGGCTTCAGCAAAACGTTCGTTAATCATCTTGCCCATGATTATACTGAAAGATTCATCCTTAAGCGCATCTCTTGCCATTTCTTCAGATTGACTTCTTGAGCTACGGTGTATATACAAAAAATTAAGCCCTAATATAAGAAATATTATAATCGATAATATTGTTATTACCCGTTCATAAAAAGCTGTTATTTCACATAAATAAACTTCTGGCCCAACCTGTTTTACTGCTTCTACCTCCTGCTCGTTCGTTTTATTTTTATCTACCGCCTGATAACCTGCTATATCCTTACTCTTTTGAGTTTCTGTTTTATTCTCTTCTTTTATAGTTTCAGCGTTTTTCTCCTTTTCTATTATTACATCATTCGGTTCACATGGCTCAGCTATACAAAAATATGCCATGAAACCGCCATATAAAGCTATAATCAAAATCAAGTATATCCAAAATCTTAGTTTGTTTTTCAGTTTGTTGTTCATTATTACAGCTCCGCGATAATGCTAAATCGGCGACTTTTAGTATAACTTACCCCGTTTCTTCTGTAAAAGCAAAAATTTAATATTCTGTTGAATCTTCATTTGAAAAATGGGTTAATCAAAATGTCAAGAATTCACCCTACCGGCTTATGAAATAAACAGGTTTGTATATACCCATTCGCCAATAAAATGAATTTCCGTAGAACCTATCATCTAACCTTTCTGCTCGTAAGATTTGTATAGCATCCTGCCATGATGGTAAATGTGTACCTTTGTTAAATAAGCTTAATAACTCTACATCTTCTAAAGGTCCTTGAATACTTGGTGGTAATGCGATGTCGCACTTGTTTGATTTGATATCTATCGTAAATTCAACGTCAGACTTGAAGCTTCTATCTGGACATAAGTTAAACCATGAACAAGGACAGCCTATATGGAGATGTGTAATAGACGACACTCGTGGTACTCCGACAATAGTTGGAATCCCATTTTCTTTCAAATAATAGGCGCGTTCAAATAATATATCGTTAATTTTAACTAAAATATAATCTTGGTCTGGGGCATATATTTTAGGGCGTCGTGCATACATCGCGAGAAGACGTATTGGTGTATCAGGGTCACATCGTTTGGATATCGAACTTCCTTCACGACTTTTCCAAAAATATAAAGGGATAAGGTTTTGTTTATGAGCCGAAAACAGCTGAATTAAAAGAGGAACCAAAACAAATTCAGCACTGTGTTCACAAATAAAACTAGTAGCATTCATCTGGGATATCCTAACCCCGTGTTAATTCGTGTGTATCTGTGGCCAACAAATACCCAAAATCGCAATTCCTATCCGAAGTTGCTCAACCAATTTATCTCGCCTATGGCGGATTTTACCCCTTTTTCAACCTTCGTCAATGTCAAAAAAACTCTGTTAACTTAGGCAGCTTTCTGCGCAATCCGCGACAGAAAATGCGTCATCCGTTATCTGTCTTGAGCTTGTTTACACTTAAACCATTTCCCAATTAACCAACGATAATCACAACAGATTTGTTGCCAACAACTGTGTTGGGTCTTATTGTAAGGAGTATCTTTCTTAGCTCTCCGCGGCAAAAGAATTCATGTTAATTTAGGTAATTTATGCCTTAGCTTGCACCATAGGTGGTATCTGCTGCTAAAAATTTCTCCGACAAGATGCGCTTCACGCTTCACGAGCCACGAACTTCTCAACGAACTATGAACAATTGACGATGAACTGAAATATTCAAATTTTTTTAAATATTTCTACTCAACTTTTGAATATTTCTATACGTTTTTTGTATGTTTCTATACTTTTTTCGAACGTTTCTATACGGTTTTCGAACGTTTTCGAATATTTTCCATCGTATGCCCGTAAACCAGCGCCGTTGACCCCTTTCAAGCCATTTTACGCTTGTACTTGCTCGCATTTTTCGCCACCCCACCCTCATTTTTACCCCAAAAACCCACATTCACCCCAAAAATTCAAAAATCTTTTAAATCCCCAATTTTCCCCGAATTCGTCTTTTTTTCTTTTAAGTTCTTATGCTCTTGTGACTTAAGCAGAATTATTTGAGCATCAGGGCCAGGCTTGCGAGTTGAGCTTAATCATATTTTTAGCCGTTTCTAAAACTCTGTTGCGCAAGGCCTTGGGTGCAAGTACCTGAACCTGGTCGCCGTAGCCGAGAATCCACCAGGTTATTTCTTTTATGCCGTCGACCCTGAACTCGATAATGGCTGAGCCGTCGTTGTTGTGTACGACTTTTTGTGTGCTGTGCCATTGCACTTCAGCGACATTGTTGGCCACCATAGGCAAAAACCGCAATTTGACGTTGTAGATTTTGCCTTCCGGTATCATTGACCAGGCCCTGCCGTAGAAATCGTATGAATCGAAGCTTTCGCCGCCCACGAAGCGTTTTTCTGTATTTTTTAATTCTTTGATGCGGTTAAGCTTAAAAGTGCGAACACTTTTATGCAGGTCGGAAAAGCCCAGTACATACCACGCCCTGCGGTTGTACATCAAGTGATAGGGACAAAACTCAACGTCGATAATCTGACCCTCGAAAAGTGAATGGTACCGCATACTTACCTTGTTTTTGTTAGCGATGGCTTTTTGTAACTGTGCAAAGGTTTTATCAAGCTCTCTGTTCGTCGCCTGAGGGTCAACCCTTGTAGAGATATTTTGCAGGGTCGTATTGCAATATTGCCTGATTTTAGCTGGCAGGTTGTTTTCGATTTTCAGGGCGGCCAGCAGTGCTGAATTCTTATACGGCAGTTGTATTTGACTGCTTGCCTTGTGGACCAGCAGAAGCAGGCCGAGCGCCTCTTGCAGATTCAGGTCTATGGGCGGCAGGAAGAACTCGGGGTCAATCGCATAACTGCCGGTTTTTGCGTTATAACGATATGGCACTCCTACTGCTTGCAGCTCTTTCAAATCGCGAAAGACAGTCCGGCGGCTTGTACCAAAGATTTTCGCCAAATCATTAACGGCGTAGCTTTCTCCCGACTGCAGTGTCGTTAAAAGCTGAACGACCCTACTGACCCTGCTTGTCTTCATAATTGACCCCCTTATTAGCTATATAACTCCTGTGGCCCGATTATAGACTTTTCGAGGCCTTTATCAAACATAAATTTCTTAATGCTGGTGCATAAATGGCATTTATCTGCGTAAACTTTCGATTTCTTATAGCCAGCGTCTACGGCTTTCTCCAGCAGCCCTGCCGAGCGCCACAGTTTGAGTTTTGGCTCGTCTCGGCCGGCATCTTTGTTGTAAATGTTGTCGGATAGATTCATTATGTGTCGCTCTTGTTGTTTGTTCTCGTTTGGTAATGTTTCTTCAGGTGTATCCGTATCACGGTTATATCCGCAGGTGTTATGCCGCTTATTCGGCTTGCCTGCCCTAAAGTAGCTGGCCTGAAAGCCGAAAGCTTTTCTCTCGCTTCAGCCCGGAGGTGCTCAATCTTGTCAAAATCTATGTCTGGGGGAATCTTTTTATTCTCTAAGGTATGCAAATTGGCGGTTAACCGCTGTTGCTTGACTAAGTAACCATCATATTTAGCATCGATGATTACTGCCTGTAGCGCATCATTACCGGATTTCATATTTTTAATGTCAGGATTATCTGCTAATTGTTCAGCAATAATACTGTTAGGCCGCCTAAGATGCTCCCACAAGCTTAAGCCTTCCGAACGGGTGTTTTCCAGATAGCTTTTAAGTTTACCAATGCTTTTTAGCTTATTTTGGAACCTTTGCCATCGTTTTTCGTCTACAAGCCCGACCGATTTGCCGATTTGCGTCAATCTTCTATCCGCGTTATCGGCCCTTAATGCCAGTCTATGCTCGGCTCGCGAGGTGAACATCCGGTATGGTTCATCGACCCCTTTTGTTAATAAATCGTCTATCAGTACGCCGATATACGCTTGGTCTCTGCCGAGAACAATCGGCTCTTCGGACCGGATTTTCCTGATTGCATTTATGCCGGCTATGATGCCCTGCCCCGCGGCCTCTTCATAGCCGCTGGTCCCGTTTATTTGCCCTGCCAGGAACAGCCCTGATATGTTTTTGGTCTCCAAGCTGTTCTTTAGCTGGGTCGGCGGGCAGTAATCATACTCAATCGCATAGGCGTAATGAATTATACGTGCCCTCTCTGTTCCCGGCAGCAGTTTGAGCATTTGCTCCTGAACATCTTTCGGCATCGAGGTAAAAATACCATTGCTGTAAATTGTTTTTATGCTCTCTTCTTCCGGCTCCAGAAGGATTCGGTGTTGCTTTTTATCGCCGAACCTGATGATCTTGGCTTCAATGCTTGGACAGTAACGTGGGTCGGTGCCTTTTATTTGGCCTGAGGAAAGTGGAGCACGGTGCAGATTGTCTCGGAGTAGCTTATGTATCTTTTCATTGGTATAGGTAACCCAGCACGGCACTTGTGGCCGATCTATCGATTCGGTCATAAATGAAAACGGCATCGGCGGCTCGTCCCCGGGCTGAGCTTGCAACTTGTCCAAATCGCACGTCTGCGCATCTAACCTCGGTGTCGTATCGGTTGCCATCCGTCCAAGTTTCAGCCCCATTCGTTTCAAGCTTTGTGAAAGTTCTACGCTTGGCGGCTCATCAAGCCTGCCGCCCTCCCAGCAATGGCTGCCGATATACAGTTTGCCGCCGAGGAATGTTCCCGGTGTTACGACAACTGTTTTTGTTTGATAAACTGACCCATCCTTACAAGCTATCGCCCGAACCTTGTCATTTTCAGTTATTATCTCTGTTGCGATTGCCTCGATAATCGTCAGGTTTTCTATCTGTTCGAGCCTCTGCTGTATCCACTTTGCGTATTTGCCTCTGTCGGCTTGGGCGCGTGGCGACTGCACAGCTGGTCCCTTCGAGCGGTTCAGCATACGGAACTGAATTCCCGTTGCATCTATAGCCAGCCCCATCAACCCTCCCAGTGCGTCGACTTCGCGTGCAATCTGTCCCTTTGCAAGTCCGCCGATAGACGGATTGCAGCTCATCGTAGCTATTTTATTTTTATCGAAGGTAATAAGGCAGGTTTGCGCCCCCATTTTGGCCGCAGCGTTGGCGGCTTCGACACCGGCATGGCCGGCACCTATTACAATACAGTCGAATTCATTTTTTCTCATCGGTTGTAGTGAGCGCAACCGCCGATGCAATTGCGAAATTAGCCGTGTGTGTGATGCTTAAGCTTATGTGTTTGATACCGAGTTTGTCGGCGATTTTTTTTACTTCGCCGTATAGAGTAACCTCCGGCTGACCTGTCGGATTATTTACTATCTCGATATCGGTCCAGGCAATCTTGCCCCGCCAGCCGGTCCCCATCAGTTTAAGAATAGCTTCTTTTGCAGCAAAACGGCCGGCCAATTTTTCTGTTCCATTTTTGTTTGCCTCGGCATAAGCCTGTTCACCGGGAGTAAAAACCTTCTCCAGGAAACGCTCCTTGTGCCGCTTTAGCATCTCTTCTATTCGCGGAAAATCTACAAGGTCTATACCATGCGCGATGGCTTCCATATATTCAATTCTCGCTTCTTGATTTTTATTGGCGGCACATCCGGTAGATTTCTCTCAGACAAAAATCTGTAAAATTGTCTCTTTCGCTCAGTGCCGTTTGCTGCACAAGTTTGGTGCTAAACTCATCGACGGCTTTTTTCCATCGGTCAAAAAGGATTTTTGCTTCCACCTCTTTTTGCACGGCTTCGAGGGGCTGGAAATTTTTTGTCCTTTTCTCCTCCAGTTTCATTATGAAGAAATGCCCGTTTGCCTCAATAGGCCCGGCAATCTGTGACGGCGTCATTTTCTCAGCTTCAGCGGCGAGAATATCATACGGTTTAGCTAACGATGTTGGCTGCAAGGGTTGCCACAATCCGCCGAACGATGCTCTGTGGCCGTGCGAATGTTGCTTCGCCAGCTCCCCGAAATCTTCGCCCTCTTGTAGTCGTCTCACCAATTCATTGGCGGATATTCTGGCTTGCTCGGGCCGACTTCGGTTAGAGTCTGTCACTTCCAGCTTTGGTATTTGGATATCAATCAACCGAAATGTTATCGTTGCTGGTGTAGTGAAAAATTCATCCTTCATTTCATTGTAGCAGTTCACTAACTTACTGTATGTAACAGGTTCGTTTTCCGGCAGTTGCCGTCGAAGGTAGTCTTGGCTGAGAATCATTTTTTTCTGGTACTCTCTGAAGGTGCGCCAGTCCATTCCCATCCTTTTCAGGGCCTGTTCGGCTTTGGCGTAATCGCCATCGAAGCCGTTAATAAATCTTCTCATTTCTGCTTCTGTTGCCTTTTCCAGGGCATCCTCAAGGCCTGCTCCTGTTCCTGCTTCTCTTCTGGCCTGCTGATAAAGTAAGATATTCGATATTCTCGTCTCTATAATTTGTTCGAGTTCGGGCCTGGCCTGTTCTTTAAACTGCTGGAAACTGCTTTTTTGTGCAATTGGCTTGAAATGTTCTAATAACGGCTCAGTAATTATTTCATCGCATGATATAGTTTCACCACCTGCCACCAGGACAAATCCACCGGAGGCCTCCGGCAGACCTTCCCTTTGCGCAAGAGGGATAAGCTCCAGTTCTTTCTCGGTGAACTTTGGCTTATTGCCACTTTCACAGCCGTATGTCAATAAAAGTACCCACAATATTACAAAAGAGCATTTACGCATAACCTAATCTCCCACTAACCAGCTCAGAACTGAGCACTAAAAAACTTTTATGAGGATGTGGAACCACCTGCTATGTGTTTAGCCATCATATCTATGCGCCTTGCCAGAAGCATTCGCTGCCTCATTGAGCTGGCGCAAGATATCAGGGTCACACCGAGACAGACAACAAATAGTCCTGTAGCCCAGGTATGTCCGTCCGTCCAGTTGATTTGCCTAAGACCCAGGGCTATCAACGGCACGAAGGCCAGCATCCCACCTGCGATATATTCAAGCACCCAAATTGCGGCTCTATCCTTGAACATGACGACCTCTTTGTAGTTCTATTGAGTATTTCTTAGTATGTACTTTATTAATCTTTTTATATTATATGTGATTTTATGAATTAGTGTTAAGAATCTTTCGTAGAACATTCATTAACGTCTTTGGCTCGAAGTAGTTCTCCACAGGGAGTCCATAGGACTGCGGCAGGCGTAAATACACCGTTTTCGGGCCTGCAACCCTCACCGTCCCTTTTACCCCGGCAAGCAAAGAATCAGCTTGCTCTGTAGCGTCTTTTTCGAACGAGAATATCAAATTTTCGCCGGAGGCAACAACACTTTTTATGCCCAGCTTGCTTGCATTTATCCGAAGACCGGCCAGTTCCAGCAGCAGTTCGACTTCATCCGGTAGCGGCCCGTATACGTCAGCCAATTCGTTCTTTATCTGTTTAAGGTCCTCAGCCGTTTTGGTGACCGCAATTTTGCGGTAAATATCCATCCGGTATCTGTCGGAGGGTATGTAATTTTTTGGTATATATGTAGCAAGCCCCAAATCGACGACAGCAGCAGGTTCGGCTTCGACAGGTTCATTTTTTAATCTCCTGACAGCGTCTGCTAACAAATTGCAATACATCTGATAGCCTACCAGTTGAATATGCCCGGATTGTTCAGCCCCTAATATATTGCCTGCTCCTCGAATCTCCAGGTCACGAAGTGCAATTCTAAAACCGGCACCTAAATGTGAGTAATCTTCGATTGCCTTAAGTCGCCTCGCTGCCAGTGGTGTAATCGGCCTTGAGTTTGGCAGCAGCATATACGCATATGCGCGGTGCTTATACCTGCCCACCCTGCCGCGAAGCTGATGCAGCTCAGCCAAGCCGAACCGGTCTGCATCGTTTATAAAAATTGTGTTGGCATTTGGGATATCCAGACCGGATTCGATGATTGTTGTGCACACAAGTATGTCGGTTTCACCCATTACGAAATCTATCATCGTCTTCTCAAGTTCACTCTTGGCCATCTGCCCATGTGCGATTGCAATCTTTGCATCACTAACCAGCTTTTGAATCTCCCAAGCCTTTTTCTCAATTGTCCTGACTCTGTTGTGCAGGAAAAACACTTGGCCTCGGCGATTTAATTCCCGGAAGATTGCCTTTTTTACAAGTTCCTCATTGTAGGCGGTTACGGTTGTTACTATACTTCGTCTGTCCAATGGAGGCGTTGCCAGCGAGCTTATGTCACGCAGACCCAACAGAGACATATGCAGCGTCCGTGGAATTGGCGTAGCTGTCATTGTAAGAACATCAACATTGATACGCAATCTTTTGAGTTTCTCCTTGTGCTCAACTCCAAATCGCTGTTCCTCGTCGATGATTAAAAGCCCCAAATTGTTAAAACCAACATCACCGCTCAAAAGCCGATGTGTTCCTATCAACACATCAACTTTTCCCTGCTTTGTTTGTGCGATGATGTCCCTCGCCTGCTTTGTTGTCTTAAAACGGTTCAAAACCTCAATGCAAATGGGGAAATCGGCGAAACGCTCGGTAAAAGTTCTGCCGTGCTGCACACAAAGCACTGTGGTCGGCACAAGCACCGCTACCTGTTTTCCATTTTCCACCGCCTTAAATGCTGCTCGCATCGCAAGCTCTGTTTTGCCATAACCCACGTCGCCGCACAGTAGTCTGTCCATCGCCACGGGTTCTTGCATATCTATTTTGATTTGCTCTGTAGAGGTGGTCTGGTCAGGTGTTTCTTGATAAGGGAAGGACTCTTCGAACTCAGCCTGCCAGGCGGAATCCGCTCCGAACGCAATGCCGCCTTTTGTCTGACGCTGCGCTTGAACCTCAAGCAGCTCACCGGCCAGGTCCTGAACGGAACGGGCAACCTTTTCTTTTCGTTTCTGCCATCTTTTTGAGCCGACCTTACTCAGTTTTGGCCGTTTCGGACTTGTCCCTATGAACTTTTGCACCAGAGCGATATTCCGTACAGAAACCTGGATTTTTGCACTGTCGGCGTATTCAATCGTGAGATATTCCGATGTAAGGGCTTTTTCCTGTATGGTTTTTATCCCTAAAAACTTACCGATGCCGTAGGAAGCGTGAACTACATAGTCGCCCTTCTGTAAATCCGCGAGTGTATCCACCGGGACGCCTGCCTGCGCCAGCCGCGGCCGCCTCCTGAGTGTATATTGCCCGAACAGCTCATGGTGACTTATTATGATTGTATTCAGCGAATTTATGATGAACCCCTGGTGAATAAATCCCTGCAGCAGCTTAAAATTCGCCGGTACTTTCCCAATACTTTCTGTTATAATTTCAGTTACCCGTTTGCTTTCAGCAGAGCTTTCACAGTAGAGTAATACTTTCTTCCCCCGCTCTGCCTCCTGAACTAATTCCTGCAGGGCCTCCTTGTGTCCTGCCCATAATGAGGCAGCCTTGTGATGAAATTGCTGCACACTTTTAATGTCGACCTTAAGAAGCTCGGTCGGTACCCCCGTGTCTTCCTGTCGGAAGACAGCAGCGGGGGCAAATCTGCAGATGTGCAATTGTGTAAATTTTGCCGCTGCCTCGTAAATATCCTGCCAACTATAAAGCTGGCCTGTGTCTTCGAGTCTTTCTCGGAATAATGTTGCAATTTCTTCAATATCGTTCGGCTCTTCAAGAATTATTATGGTATCTTTCGGCAGGATATTCACGAAAAGTTCCCGCTGCTCTACGGTGACTCCACATATCGCCGAGGGCATGCTGACGTCTTTTATTCGTCGGCTTGACCGCTGCGTGTCCAGATTTATTTCGCGAATACTCTCTATTGTATCGCCGAAGAACTCTATTCGAATCGCTTCAGCAGTCTCCGTTAGGCCTTTTTCCTCTGATTTATCGAGGAAAGTCTTTTCACTGACCAACGGTGCGTATATATCAATGATTCCGCCGCGATGTGCGAATTGCCCCGGTAAATCTACTCTTTCAACGCGTTCAAATCCGTTTTCAACGAGCCACTGGGCTACGTGTTCCAGTGGTATTGTTTCGTTTGCCTGTAATCGAAGACAGCTTTCTTCCAGCGCCTGCGGCTTTGGTACCGGCTGGCAGATTGCCTGTATCGATGTCGGTATAATAAGTCTGTTTTCATCTGGACGAGGTGCGATATGCGAGATTCGAGATATGAGTTTTAACCTTTCGGCTCTGATTTCATCGGTGGCGTCCGCCAGCTCTTCTTCGCCTTCCCATGCGGAAAGAGTTTCGACATTTTTAGCCCCGAAGGTATGTAAGTCATCCGCAACCTTATCGGCATCATTGATGTGCGGACATATATACAAAATCGGCCGACCAAGCTTTTTTGATATATAAGCTGCCAGTAGTGGCGCAAACGACCCCCATGTCCCCTCAACTTTAACCGCCCCCCCACCGCGGGCGATCTTGAGCCGGGAGATTATCTCACAAACTATCCTGTCGCGACCAAGCTCCATAAAAGCGCTGCTATCAATAATTCTAAAAGGCTGGCTACATTATTTGGAGCTTGCCATAGATTTTTTAGCCGCCTCTATCGTTTTTTCGACGGTTATGCCGAATTTTTCGAAGCAGACCTTCGCTGGCGCCGAAGCGCCGAATGACGACATACCGATAAAGATACCTTTGTCGCCGAGCCACCTGCCCCAGCCCTGCTCCACGCCCGCTTCAATACCGACGCGTGCCTTAACAGCCGGTGGAAGAACTGAATCTTTGTATGCCTGCTCCTGTTTTTCGAACAGTTCCCAGCAGGGCATACTAACTACCCGCGCACTAATCCCTTCTGCTGTAAGTTTCTCATAGGCATCCAATGCAATAGAAACTTCCGAGCCGGTTGCTAAAAGAGTAACATCGGGCTTGTTCTCTCCGATAAGAACGTAAGCGCCTTTGTATAAGTTTGCCGCCGAGTTGTATTTGTTTTGGTCCAGCACAGGCAATCCCTGCCGAGTGAGCAGTAAGGCTGCGGGCCTATCTTGGTGTTCTAATGTATATTTCCAGGCCTGGGCTGTCTCGTTTGCATCAGCAGGCCTGAAAACATTCAAATTCGGTATTGCCCGAAGGCTTGCTAATTGCTCTACCGCCTGATGTGTCGGCCCATCTTCGCCGACACCAATGCTGTCATGGGTAAATATAAATATAGTCGGGTATTTGGATAGAGCCGCCATGCGAATCGCCGGCCGCATATAATCACTGAATACTAAAAACGTCCCGCCGTACGCCCTCGTCAGGCCGCTGACGGAAATCCCGTTCATTATCGCCCCCATCGCATGTTCCCTGACACCGTAACGAATATACCTGCCGTTGCGTTTACTTTGTTGAAAATCTTCAGTCCCCTCGAACCTTGTAAGGTTGGAAGGAGTCAAATCTGCTGAGCCACCCAGAACCAACGGCAGCTTCGGCATCACTGCATTCAGCATTTTTCCTGAGGCCTTGCGTGTTGCAATGGAGCTGCCTGCTTCAAATTTTGGCAATAACTCATCAAGGTCTACATCCAGCTTGCCTGTTGTACCATTGTGGAATTGTTCCGCAAGCTCCGGGAAACTGCGGGTGTACTTATCGAACATATTGTTCCATTTTTTCTCGGCTCGTTTTCCCCTGTCTACAGCTTTTCGCATATGGGTGAGGACCTCCTCCGGAACAACGAAGCTTTTCTGCGGGTCCCAGCCGAATTTTTCCTTAACTAATTTAATTTCATCTTCGCCCAAAGGAGCACCGTGCGCACCGGCTGTATCCTGTTTATTTGGACTACCGTATGCAATGTGTGTCCGGAGTTTTATAAGGCTCGGACGGTTTTTCTCACACTTGGCCTTCTTCAATGCCTTCTCAAATGATTCCATATCATTGCCGTCGCCGTCAACTGCCAGCACGTTCCAGCCGTAGGCCTTATAGCGCTTCGCCACGTCTTCAGTGAAGGAAAGCTCTGTCTGGCCGTCAATTGAGATGTGATTGTCGTCGTAAATAACTATAAGATTATTCAAACCCAAATGCCCTGCCAGTGAACAGGCCTCTGCTGAGACACCCTCCTCTAAATCACCGTCACCGGCAATTACGTAAATCATATAGTCAATAATGGGGAAACCGTTCCTGTTGAAATGGTTTGCCAGGTACTTTTCGGCTATCGCTATTCCGACCGCGTTGGATATTCCCTGTCCCAACGGCCCGGTCGTAACTTCAACACCCAGCTCCGGGCAGTGTTCAGGATGCCCCGGTGTCTTGCTGCCCCATTGGCGGAAATTCTTCAAGTCTTCTAAACTTAAGGTATAGCCGGTTAAATAAAGCAGTGAATACAACAGCATACTGCCATGTCCTGCAGAAAGGACAAAGCGGTCTCTTGCCTGCCATTGTGGATTGGCCGGATTGTACCGAAGGTGTTTCGTCCAGAGAACGTATGCCGCCGGCGCCATGCCCATCGGCATTCCCGGATGACCGGAATTGGCTTTCTGGATTGCATCAACGGATAGAAGCCGAATTGTTTGAATGCAAAGCTCATCAAGTTCGGATAGCCCCGGGTTTTTTACAAAAACCTTCATCGTTACCTTCCTAAAATAAGGGTCTCTAATGTATCCTTGTTAGTAAAACGGAGGAGATAAGGTAACTAAAAGCTCTTACTCTTGCAAGAGCTTTATTACTTTGACGCCGGGGGAAAGTTAGCCGCAGGTCAGAATGCACTGACTCGACAGTGGCTGTAAAAACAACCGGGGCCTATACCGAACTAATCAGTATAGGCCCCGAATTGATGCAAGTCTTTGTTGTCTCCCGCTTAATTTTTCCTGAGAGTGTCGTCAAAGCAGCGGGAATCTAATTGGCCTTGTATCATGGTTCATACGGGAACAGATACTCCTCAAGCCATTTTTCAGCCACCATAGCAAAGTCCAGGTAGTTGATTATCTTCTCGCCTTCGTCCTCTTCTGAGTACACCTCAGCGAGTGATGGCACCGCAATCACCAGTTTGCCGTCGTCAGGGGTCGGGTCAGCCAGGTATGCAACCTCATTGGGTTCCATAGCATGGTCAAAGATCTTGACTTCGTCTATGTAGCCATAGAAGGATTCTGGGCAGCTGGATCGCCAAGCGTTTACATCCATGGTACAACCTATTGACAGGAATATGTTCGGATCCGGCCCGTTACTAAATCTCCATGGTCCTTCATTTACTAAGCCACCATTGATATAGATCCTGGCTTGGTCGTTCGCGTCGCACGGGTCTGCCGAAGCATGCGGGAACGTCGCGGCTAAGTGGCACCATGAGTTGATATACTGGTTCATTCTATTTACCGCGGAATACACAGGGCCTGTCTTGGTGTCACCAGAATTATAATACCGGAGACCCATTGCACCGTTTTCGCCGGTATCAAGCTCGAGTATCCACACCATCGTCTCATCACTCCAGCCGCCTCTTTTACCGAGAACGCCCTGAGATTTGCCACGGAGATAGCTGTCCCAGAATCGTGGTCCTAACCACTTGACCCAGACAGACAGAGTCATTGCTGCTACTTCATCGTCACCATTACCAATTCCGAGACCAGAATTTCCATAGGTTCCACAACTAGTTACGCTGCCGTAGTCACCGTTTACGTAGAGGCAGCTGTTGCCGCCTATGCCGGGTGCGTGGTCTATCGACCATGAGGTGCCTTTATTTCCCACTGGGTATTGAGCGTTTCCGCTCCAATTGTACATAGTCCCGGTCCATTTAGTATCGCAAACATCAGGATTGTCGTAATCTGGATGGCTATACACCTTATTGCCGTCATAGGCCCAGTTGCCGTCTGCCTCGTTGAGCGGGTAGTATACAACAAGATTGGTATCGTACACTTCACAGGTATCAACGACTTGGTCTGTAGCGAGCCAGGCGGAAGCCATTTCATCAAGCTCTTGCATGTCTACAACGCAGTCCCCGGGATGCTCACCGCCAGGAGCGTAGTCCACCGCGGCAATACCGGCTGAACGCTCCGTAAGGACACATCTGGTCGGATACAGGTAGATATCTTCAAAGTACATGTTACCATCGTGTACAGATTGAGTTTCGTCGCCAAAGCCGATAATAACTTTCGAAACTTTGGTCAGATCCGCGCCGCTGAAGTCTGTCAGGACAATATTCCATTCCCGCCATTCTTCAAGCTGGAGGTCATTTATATCACCGTAATCGGTGTAATGTACTGTTGCGCTACCACTGTCGCTATCGATCACCTTCAGATACATATCATCATGCGCACCATTGGGATTTAACTCTTCCCCATGGAACCACAGCGACAATGCTTTAGCGCCGATGCCAAGCCAGTTCGGGTCAGTATGCAACTTGCCAGCTCCAATACCAATAGTCGCTCTGGCCTCAGAATAGTATGGCTCGTACCCATGATTCTGGTACCAATACCTCATCGAGCTACCATCGATAACGGTAGACTCATAATCGTTAACATAGAATTCAACAAAAACTTCCGCAGAGGTCTTGGGTTCCTCCTGGCTCCAAAAATCCTTCCAAACCTGCCTCAGAGCGGCGGTGTCCACATACGAATCAAAATCCTCCAGTTTACAAAATGCTTCTGTTGTAAAGCTCCAGACTTCGCCGTGTTGTGGTCCGGGCATCTCATCGATCCGCCAGTAGTAAGTCTGGTCCATTCTGAGGTAGCCAAGAGCACCATAAGGGTCATGGCTGGCGGAAGTCTCTAAGCCTTGGTATTCAGGGTCGGATGTAGTTGCCGCATCCACAGCGCTTTCACTGGTGCCAAGATATACGCGGTGGCTGGTAGCACCAGCTCCCGCTGTCCAGCTAAGCGATGCATCTATGGGCACTTCTTCTGCTCCATCAAACGGCACCGGACGTTGGGCTTTTACTGGTGCGACGTACGCGTTGAACGGAACTATCACTAAGGCGTTGAGATAAGCGAAATACTCGCCTTCCGGACTGCATGGGTCTATGTTGCTTACAAGCTTGATTCGACCAAGGTCATCTGCAGTGGTTGTTGCCGGCCAGGCGTATAAATCACAATCAGCACCATCATAGCCGGGATAATTT
>CAZCIR010000029.1:0-32524 GCA_964499145.1 uncultured Pirellulales bacterium
TTTATTAAACTCCCTATCCATTCCTGGTTTTTCTTGCTGGCATAAACGATTATCGAAAAAGTGTTTTCATCAGGTACGATTATAATGTCTTCTTCTGTTTTCCTTATTGTCTGTTGAATCTTACCTTCTTTGTCTTGGATAGTCTCCTGAATAAGTTTCTGCAAGACTTCCGCCAAATCCTCGGGGGACTGGTTTTCGAGCCCATAAATTACATACGGTATCGCTTGTTCGAGTGTCACACTGTCTACATAGCTGATAATCGTAGCTATCTGAATGTGCTGCTCAGGCGTGGCATTTACCAAAAGCGAATTGGTCGATTCAATTACCACCACTTGCGGTTCTTCCGCAAGTGGCTCTGCTTCAGCGATCACTGCAGGCGCAGTGGCTCCCTTCTTGGCGGCGGTTCTGCCCCTGGCAGTAATTCTGCCGGTTACCGCTCCGCCGATTATACCAAGCTCCCCCAGCTTGCTTACCACCTCTTCGGCCCCGACATGCTGAATATCGTATAATCGCAGAGTCCTAAGGTCCTGTTGTTCCACATCAAGAGAATCTATCAAACTATCAACAACTATCAATTGCTCTTCAAGGCCTATCATCAGGATACGGTTTGTTCTTTCGTCGGCATCCAGGTATACAGGCGGTTCAGCCGCCGGCTCAGTGGTCGTTGGTGTCCTCTTCGGCGCAGCTTGCCTCCTCGTGCGCCTGGTAGGTGTCCGTGCTGGTGAAGGCGCTCCTATAGTGACTGATACAGTTCCTAACTGCTCAGCAAGAGTCTTAATTTTCGGAGCAAGCGTCGCAGCCATCGTATATTTTAACTGCCTGAACCTGAATTCCTTCGGCTCACCGGGCTGGTCAACCATTTCCAAAAGTTCCTCTACGCGCGCCATACGGTAGGCATATTCGGTAACGATAAGTGTGCCTGTCTCAGGAATCGGCGAGATGTTTGCACCGAGCTTCATACTAACCAAAAGATTCTGCGCACTGGTTGTGCTTATATAATTCAGATGAAAAACACGCGTTATAACTACATCTCCAAACTTCACATCGCCGACTTCAGGATGCAAAACAGGGTCTATACCCAATGCTTCAGAAGCAGGGACAATAGTTACAAGATTACCCTTACGGGTCATAACGAACCCTCTGAACTTCAGTACAGATTCAAGCAGAGGATATAAATCCCTTATCTTGATAGGGCCTTGAAGCTTCAGCGCAACTTCACCTCTGACCTGTGTTTCATCATACAAATAGTCTAATTGTAAATACTTACCTACCAAATCCACCAAATCTATGATATTAAGCTTTTCCGGCAAATCCAGCTCAAGCATCTCATTTCCATCAGCAATCGGCGCCGGCTCGTATGAGCGGACCCTTGAGATAGGCTTATATTCCGGTTCCTCATCAGTTAAATTAGGTTCCCCCGGTTCTTCTTCCACAGCCGCCGGTGCTGTTTCTTCCGCCGGCTTCAAATCAATGGGAGGTTCTTTCGGTTCATTTGCTTCCAGTGCAATTGCAACAGCGTTTGGCTGACTGAGTTGCTCAGTCTTCTCCTCAGCTGTTTCTTCCTTGGCTTCTTTCTCGCCTTCTTTTTGCAAAATGGGTTCCTTCTCAGTCTCGGTAAACAAATTGAGAAGTTCATCGAAAAGCTCATTCGGTTCGTTGCCCTCTGCGCCTGTGGTCAATTCCTCGCCCCGAGTGGCAGCTTCAGAAGAAGCGGTTATTTTTTCAAGCTCCGCCTCTGCCTCCGCCCTGGCTTTTTCAAGCTCAGCCTCTGTGATTTTTCCTTCTTCCGCTCCGCTTGCCTCATTCACCTCAGCCGGTTTGTTCGGCTCGGAACTTTGCAGAGCTTGTGCTCTGCTGCCTCGGAGCTTCTCGATAGCAGAAGTAATCTTCTCAAGCTTTCCGATTGGAGCGATAGCTATTACTACATCTCCGTGAACGTCTATAATTGCTTTGGCTTTTTCAGTATCGCTTGGTGGAGCTGAGAAGGTCCCTATTGATATATCATTAACCTCAGCCTCTATTTGCTCAATAGAGGGTAAATTCGCAATCCCTGAGGCAAAAGTAATCGCTTTTATATCAAAAGTTTCCTCAGCATCAACAAGCTCCAGAATAACGGTTGCTTTAATCAACTCTTCAGGCTGAGCTGTTACCAAAAGCGCATTAACGCCGGGAAGCTGCGAAACTGTGCCGAGGCCAGCCTCATCAAGATATTTTTTGCCTTGCTCAGCGGACACGTGTTTTAAGGAAAAAACTCTGTATCGCGCAGCCACTGAAACAGCCCCTTGCTCCGCAGCAAAAAGGAAACTACCGCACAGAAAAACAACTACTGCACAAATAACAACAAAAACTTTCGCCTTCCCACGGCCTTGAATCTGCCGCTCTGTTATCATAAATTACTCCGTAGTTCGCTACACTAAAATTCTATTCATCCAAAACTCTCTGTACTTATCGGACATCTTGCCGAAAACCGCCTAAATAAGTCCTTTCTTCACAAGACCTTACATAAGCCTCCAATGCTACCCTGCCAGGCATAGGCTTCGACTGCCTCGAATACCCCCCACCATACTAATTCAGACACAGAAAACGCCAAAAAGTTCCTTATTTTCAGTTAAGAATTTGCTGATGATTCCCATCTTGCGACTTATTGCAGGGCACCCAACCACCTCTTATTGCACCCGGAAAACCGCAAAACAGGAGACTATCCTTACCCCGGAACATTCACATCATTCAAGTTCAGCCTGTCTAGGTTTGATTCAATCAAGTTTGCATCACTTTTAGCTCTATCACCTCCAACTCGATTCGGCTCCCGCTGAACGTTCTTTAACCTTCGGCCTAAACGGCCCAGTCCCCTTGCCTCTCTGGCGCTTATACGCATAGCTTCACGTTTGGAAACAGGTCTCCTAACAGGCCTTTTCCTCGTCGCCGCGATTTCCTTAGCATTATCAATCATATCAGCTTCTGCATCTGTATGGGGAGCTCCCAGTTCGTCCTGCATAGTATCCAGCTCAGCCAATACCTTTTTCATCTCAGCTTCTGTTTCCTCATCTAACGCTGCCTTTTCTTCGGCACTCATCTGAAACTCAGCATCTTTCTCTGGAGGCTCACTGCTGGTAATACGGCCACCGGGTGATGAGCCTGCTTTAAGAAGACTTCTTTTTTCCGGCCTCTCCGCCACAAGTTCGAAAGTGCTTTCGCCGTCTCGAACAACTACAAGACCATCTTTTACCTGCTCAATAATTAAATGCCCCACCTCGCTGAATGGTCTTACCCAGCGCAAGCCCTTACCAGGCTCATCAATCAAGGCCAGTGACAACTCCGGGTGTAACGCATAGCAACTGGTGCCAACAAGCCTGAATTTAGGTGAGACAGACTTAGGTCTGGTCGGTTTGCTGCGGACCCTCGAATATTTTGACTTCTCTTTAGGCTTAGGTGGTGGATTCAAATACAGTGCAAAAGCCTCCGCCTGCTTTACAAGCGGGGAGATTTCGTGCCGTTTATCCTCGACTTTATCACCTCTGGCCTGCCTGAACTGCTCTATCGCGCCGGCAGAATTCAAAAATTGTTCAATCTGCTTATCGCCGCGAACTCCAAAAATCGCAGGAAAACCAAAAAAAACAACCGCTAAAACTACAGCTATAATACTTGTTATCCGCAATGTCTTTATCATATCGGCATTCCAGTTCCCCCTCATTCTTTGACACTGCTGACAACATTTAGTTCCCGATAATGAGCTTTTTCCCCAAAGATAACCCCTGTTAGCTTATACGCAAATAGATTCCCTGAACGAAAACTATTCACTCTCTGCAAAGACTGCGTCCAGTATCTCATTAAGCTGCGGGGTTTCGCCCTCCCAGAATCTAACCACCAAACCATCCTGTAACAACACAACCAAAGGGGTTTGAACATACCAGTCCTTGCTCGAATCAAGCTTGCCTCGCAGGCAGGGCGTATCGACTGGAACAATACTATCTATCTCCGAAGCGTATGGAGGAATCTCAATAAATGCGAACCGTACTGAGTCCTCATTGCCGGCCATATCGCGGCTCATCTGGTCATATAGTGGAATGGTATAATGACAAGTATCACATCCGGCACTATAAAACACCACAATGATAATATCCAACCGTAGAGAAGCGGCAATATCGATGTGCTCGAGCATCGACCATCCCTCAGAATGTTCTTTTCTAATCCACTCTTCGGGTTTTACCACTTCGTATTTATCTGTCTTATCGGGCGGCTTATTGAATATCAAAACCGGCATGATAATGCCAATAGCAATAAATGTCGGTATCGCAACGCTAAAGAAGTGCTTCGCCGAAGGCCACGGCGGCGGCAGGAGCTTCAGATCCTTCGGCCGGAAAATCACAAGGCCGAGAAAAAGTGGTATATCAACCACCGAAAGTGTTATCCATGGATTGACCTTAACCCTGCCAAAACAGCCGCAGGACTCTGCCCCGACGAGACCTTTTTGCAGCGTTACTGCTATAAACAGTCCGAAAGCCAACGCCGCAACCATCCAGGCCAGCTTCCTGAACAGTCCACAGACAAGCCATATTCCCAGCCCAAGTTCCAATGGTATCTGGATTAAAAAGAACTCCCACGACTCCCAGAAACCTTCGCTCATAATCGGTTCGGTTAGCAAATGATGGATTTTCAGCACGGCCGCGACGATAAGAACAAATCCTGTCACAAACATAACGGTTTGATTAGCTTTTTTCATAAATGAATGTTTCACAGAAAGCTCTCGCAACCCACAAGCCGCTTAAGTTTGAAGGAACGTAACACGAGTACCATTTGCCTTTTAGGCGTAAGCCTAAGCTCAATTGATCGGGGAACTATTTCTTTGCTTTTTTGGGATAAAATACCCTGCTGACAATTTCTAGTTTCTCGCTGCCTTTTATATCCACAAAAAACTTATCCGTGAAAAATCGGTCTTTTTCACTGGGTGGAGGCGTTATCTCCAGCTCAAATTCATAACGATTGTCAATCTTTTCCTGGTTCAAAACCTTTATAGTGTCTTTTTGCGACGATGTCGACTCAACCTCGAAATCCTCATCATAATTGCTGAGTATCCAGATATGCCTTGTTACCGGCTTTTCAGGTTCAGCCTTATAAACAATGAGGGACGGTGGAGTAAACTTAAATCTCGGTAACACTTCAAAAGGAATCGTAATCACACCGCTTTCCGGATGAGTGACGGTAATTTCTATACGCCCACCCAATTTTTCTTGCAGTCTTTCTAAATCGACCTTCGGTTGAAGAACAAATTCCGTCGCTTTCGCTGAAGAATCATAATCAACCGTTATGACATCTTTTGCCGATCTGGGCTGCTCGATTACCTTGAGTTTATTTATCGAAAATTGCTTGCCATCAACGCTTCTAATCATAATCTCCGGACAACCGGCGTTTTCCTTGTTAAGCAAAAGGACGAGTTTCTTCGGCTGGTAATGAATTTTCTCCACAATATTGGCCTTTATAGCCAGTTCAACCTTGGACTTTACCTCATCGTTGCTGTATACAAACAGGATTTTCTTTACCGAACCGGCGCGCTTGCTCGCATTATACCTCACTTTCAAGGTCCCGCTCTCGCCAGGTTCATATTCCTTTTTCGCCAGCGTATATGGCGTACAACCACACGTCTTGCTAACATTTTTTATTTTCAACAACCTGTCCCCTGTGTTTGCAAATTTAAACTCACAAAAATTTTTTGACCTGGGCCCGATGTTGCCGAAATCATGAACCACTTTTTCAAATTTAATTACCGGCCCACCTTTACCAAACGCGGGGGCAGCTTCAGCTTTTACCGAATCAGTTACTGCCTCAGGCGCTGTTAACTCAGGTTTAGGCTCCTCTGCCGCCACGGCCTGTCCTTCACAGCCAATCCACAAAAGACAGGCAGAAGCAACAATAAAAGCACTTAAAATCGTACAATTGGGTTTCATAATCCTAACTCCAATCTAACTACGATATTAATTTAATATTCGTTCATAGAAAAAATCAATTTAACATAAAAGACCTAATTAAGCAAGAAATTTCCAAGGAGTTGGTGATATCTTAACCGGCCAAATATAGCTTTACAGCCAACATTTCAATCATCACCATAGCGTAGTCCGGAGCAAACTGTGACCTGATGTTTCCAACTTAATCGGTTGTACCAATGTAACCTTCTTTTTCCAGGTGGAGAATAATTATTTGGACGCATTCTTCCGGCGATAACTCAGTGGTGTCGATGGTAAGGTCGGCATCTTTCGGCTCTTCGTACGGGTCTGATATCCCGGTGAACTCCTTGATAACGCCGGCGCGTGCTTTGGCATAAAGGCCCTTAAGGTCGCGCTCTTCGCAAACCTTTAGCGGTGTCTCAACGTGTACGAGGATGAATCCGCCTCTTGGCTGTATCATCTGACGTATCTCTTTACGGATGCTGTCGTAGGGAGCAATCGGCGCACAAACGGCTATGCCGCCGTTTTTGGTAATCTCCAAGGCCACCCAGCCGATACGGCGGATGTTGATGTCGCGGTGCTCCTTGGAGAAACCCAGCTCTGAAGAGAGATGCTTGCGCACGAGGTCGCCATCGAGCAGTGTTGTGGGTCGGCCGCCAATCTCCATTAGCTTCGTAATCAGCACGTTGGCCAGCGTTGATTTACCACTGCTCGGCAGGCCGGTAAAGAAAACGGTAAATCCATGCCTGCTTCGGGGTGGGTAGGTTCGGCGAAGTTCCGCAATAACCTCGGGGAAAGAAAACCACGATGGAATCTCCCGTCCGCTTTCCAGACGCTGCCGCAGCTCCGTTCCTGATAGTGACTTGACATTCACACCCTCGCCGACCTCATCTACAGGCGCATAGGTATCCTGGTCCTCGACATAAACCATCATCTTAAACGGTACCATCTCGATTTGCAGCTCATCTTGGAATTTTGTGAGAAGTTCCTGTGCGTCATACGGCCCGTAGAAGGGTCTACCGGACGAATCAGAGCCTGGACCAGCATGGTCCCGGCCTACGATGAAATGCGTGCAGCCGTAATTTTTCCGTACAATTGCGTGCCAGATGGCCTCACGCGGACCGCCCATCCGCATCGCCAACGGCAGCAAACTGAGCATAGCTGTGTTCTTTGGGTAGTGTGTCAGTACCGCCTGATAGCAGCGAACACGTGTATAGTGGTCTACATCACCTGGCTTGGTCACTCCAACTACCGGATGTATCAACAAATTGGCCTGCAGGTTAGCAGCGGCGCGAAAAGTCAGCTCCTGATGAGCACGATGCATAGGATTTCGAGTTTGAAAGGCCACGACTTTTCGCCAGCCTAATGAGGCAAATTTCTGGCGAACCTGAGCAGAGGTCAGGCGGAGGTCAACGAAGTCGTAATGGTGAGGCGGAGTAACAGCTTCGATGGTCCCGCCTATGTAGTAGGGGTTCGTACTGGCGGCCAGATAAGCTACGCCGGGATGCTCATAATTTGCAGTACCAAAAACATTTTGCGCCTCAGCGTTTAAGTCCGGCTGCCAAATCTGTTCAACATTGAGGGCTGCCAGCATAGTACCCTCAAAATCCCGCAGGGCCAAAATGCTGCCCACTTTTAGACTTTCAGCAGCTTCCCTGGAGACATCAAGTACAATCGGCATTGGCCAAAGGATTCCACTCGAAAGGCGCATTTCACCACAGACGCTCTCATAGTCGGCTTTGCACATAAATCCTCGGAGAGGTGAGAAGCCGCCGCTGATAAGAAGTTCCAGATCACAGAGCTGCCGTGCTGTCAGGTCCCACGATGGCCAATCACGAGAGAGAACCTTCATCTCAGCTGCCCGCTGCTGGTCGACTAACAAATTTACGAGAGAACCACCATGCGGCTCAATCAGGTGTTGAGGCATCTTTCATATCTCCTTTCTAAGGCACCTCAGAGGGACCGGATTCAACATCCAGACCCAAATCGCAACTGTACCTTTCTTTACAACTTGTTTCCCCGTATGCCACAATCTTCGGAAAACATAATCACTTTTTTCTACCACCTGGAAAATAATAATCTCACTTCAATGCGAGCATCTTGAGATTTTAATCAACCAGATATGGCTTTACAACTGACATTTTAAGTATTATTATGATGCGAACCAACAGGAACAGATTATGAAAAAAGAAGACAGCATAAATCAGACAGGCAAGATGCCTAACTTCTGGTTCTGCGCGGGACTGCTTGTCATACTAATGGTTTCAATAATGACTCGTGACATAACCCGCCCTTTCTACGGCCTGCACAGTTGGGCCGAGGCCAGCGGGGCCTGGGCAGCAAGGTCTCATCTCATATACGGCCTAAAATACACAAAAGGTGTTTCAACCTGGGCGGTTGGTTATCCTCCCAAAAAAGACCCTGAGAGGTATTTTGACCATCCCCAACTGGGATGTCTTATTAAAGCAGCATCTATGTACATTTTCGGAATCAATGAATGGGGATCACGGATATCTAAAACGATATCAGACCTAATAAGTTTGATTATTTTCCTTAAAATACTGAGAGGACTGCTTGATGATAAAACAGCCATTTTAGCCGGCCTCATATACACCCTGTTTCCACTGACAGGCTACTTCGGTACTGGAACATGGGTTACACTGATAGGTTTTTGGGCCATATGGTGCTACCTTGTGCTAATCCGTTCGCTCCAGAACGCACCAGAACCCAAACTGGTTCACAGGATAGGACTGGCTGCAAGCTTGTTTTTGACATTACAGTTCGGCTGGCACGGCTTTTTCTGTCCCTTTGCTATCGGAGTCCACTACGTTGCTCGATGTATCTTTCGCAGACAATTGCCGGATAAGGGACTGCTGGCAATTTTAATAATTGCACCTTTATCAAGTCTGGCCCTGAATTTTACAATTATGGCCGCCGGCTACGGATGGGATTTTACCAAGATAGTGGAACTGTATAAGTGGCGCTCAGCAAAAGGTGAGATGCCGGAGTTTCAATGGGGAGCCTGGCTTGCCAAGCTTTGGGAATTTGGTGTAACAAATTTCACGACGCCGATACTAATCACTACAATCGCTTATCTGACATTTGGTCAACTAATTGTATTTATGGGGCAAAAACCGGAAGGGCAAAATGAACGCAGACCAAGACAATTTCCTCAATTTTGCCTGTTTGCAATCATACCGCTTTCCCAACTGTTGCTTTTGAGGGGGGCTTTATGGAAACACCAGACCTGGGAACGACCGCTGGGCCCACTCATTGCCATTGCTGCAGCTCTGGGTGTAATGTTGTTGGCAGATATTCTGAAAAAACTACATCGCAGGTTAGCCCATCTCGGCACCGTAGCTCTGGTAGGGCTCTTCCTTGTCTATTGTATAATCGGCACCAACTACTACTATGCTGTAAGATGGCAACCACCGGAAAAAATAGAAATGTTCAAAATGCTTAATCAAAGAATACCACCCAATAAGGCCCTCTTGAGCTTTGAACCCTTAATTGTTCATCAGCACAAGGCCAAAGGTGCCTTTTACAGACCGGAGATAGCATGGTATCTGGACCGAGATATTGTGCAGGCGAATACTCTCGAACAAGTTCAGGAATACGCCAAGACAGGTAACTTCCCCTATTATCTGGTCCCAGCAGTGGATGGATTAGCGCCTCTGATAAAACCATTGCAGAAAAAATATGAGTTTCAATATATTCCTGGTGTCGAGAGCGAAACAACTAAAGACGGCAAATTCCTCAAAGCAGGGATGTATCCGTATATGATCTTTAATCTCAATAGCAAGCCTGTCGGTCAAGGTGAAGGGGCATGAAAAAAAAGGAAAGTGCCGATTCTTGGCTGACGGTTTTTACCATAAGCTGGTTCTCTGCAGAGCTTATAGAACCTTTGCTGCTAAACTTAAATGATAAGGCCAAATTCCCCGAAAAGATTGAGTATATAGTCATCGATAACACGGCGGGTAAGGATCACTCAATATCACGTCTCACGCATATGCCAATACCTGTTAAAATATACACCAATGATACTAAAGGACTAACCGGTTCTTTTGCCCACGCGTCAGGGCTAAACCTTGCCTTGAGTAAGCTGGAAACGGAATTTGCCTTGGCCGTTGACCCAGATGTCTACGTCTTCAAAAACAACTGGGACTGGTTCGCCATTAACGAAATAAACACAAAAAACTGTTACGCTATTGGAATAAGCTATCCACGCTGGCAGCTTGGCAAATATCATAATTTCCCCAACCCTGTACTCTGTTTATTTCGGACAAAAGATTTTAAACAGATGGAGGCCGATTGGACACCTTACTCAAAGAACCCAATTGTCACTTTCTATAACTTTGTAAGAAGACAGATACTACGGTGCGGCATACTCATAAACAGAAAAAGGTATCAGAAGTATCCAATTATAAGAAGGCTTTGGACTTTTTTAGAGCGGTTAATCGGAGTTTGTAGCCATGATACCGGCTGCCGAATAGCAAAAAAGGCAAAGCAAAACAATATAAAATCGGTCTTGTTTATGTCAGTTCTGCCCGATGACAAAGTGGCAGGCAGTGAAACTGCTGCGTTTAAACAGCTCGCAGGTGAATTTGAGCTTTATTATTATAATAATGAACCTATCGCGACCCATAAATATTCTACTCGCTCCAGAGTTTGGAGAACCTCCGGAGCAGGTGATACAGATTTCTGGCACCAATGTATCGAACAGTTTCAAAGTGAGTTTAGCAAAAGAGAAAGAAACGTAGTTTGAGACAAATAAAAAAAATTCTGAAATCCATAATAGCAGTTGCCTGTATTATTTATCTGGTCAGATTTTTCTACACAAACAGGGACTCTCTCGACGTTGCTTTCAATCTAAATATTTTAACGATAGTTTATATTGTTACGCTCTTCATCATTTATTTGCTGCTGCACAGCTATAGATTTCAACTTGTTCTGGAAAAGTGCAGCGGACATCGACTTCCATTTTTCCCGTGGCTCAAAATTCTGATTCTGGGTAGATTCCTAAATACGATTTTTTCTCAGACAGGCAACGTCTACCGAGGTGTGCGTCTAAAGAAGGACTACAACATCTCCTATACCGACTATATCAGTAGCTTCACTTCTTTTGCCTGGATGGATACCTGCATGAACCTGATAATTGCAACGGTGGCGGTTGCGGCTCTAAGTCCTGACCTGCGGATAGGCCAATTCACTGCGTGGAAGATTTTGGCCATCCCGGCCGTTGTTGTTATAATCCTGCCTATTTTAGCTGAAGTTCTTTTACACAAAATAAATTTCAAAAACAGGCATTTGAACTGGCTGCACTTAAAATTATCAGAAGTCCTGACCGTCTCTGTAAACAATCTAAGAGACACAACTTATTTACTCAAAATACTCCTGCTGGGCCTTGCTATGTTCATCCGAACCTGCGCATCGTTCTATATATATTTTTCGGTTTTCGATATACACGTCAGCATGTCTGCTTTGGCCGTTTTCTACGCCCTTTTCCACCTCAGTGTTTTTGTTATCATCACACCCGGCAACCTTGGTGTACAGGAAGTTGCCTATGGTTTTCTCAGCGAGCAGATGGGTATCGGAATGGCACAGGGAGTTCTTGTCGTGGCACTTATGCGAGTAGTAGGAACCTGTGTTATTTGCACACTCGGCCTGATTCTGGGGGGACATGATCTGCTTCGCCATCACAGGGACTATGCTGAATCCTAAAAACGAACCATCCCGTTCTGATGCTTATCCTTTCCTGATGTATACAGAGATTCCAACTTAAACTGGTGTATAAGAATATCAATCTCTTTTTCAAGCCGCTCTTTTTGTGTATTATTCGCGAGTATACAGTTTACCAGTGCCTTAGTCAGCACTGAATTCATAAATGAGCGATTCCTTTGAATTTCAACCTGTGGCCCAAGTAGCTCCTTAATATCCCGGCGCTTATCCCAGACTTGCTCTATTTTATCAACAAGTTCCTCGTAAGTAAGCTCTTTTATGTCAATCAAATACTTCTCCATGCCAACCGCTTTCATAACACCAACGGATTTATGCTCATAAGCTATACACACCGTTGGAACCGCCGACTTCAATGCAAATATAACCGAGTGATAGCGATTGCCGACGACCATATCCATCCGAGAAATAATCGCCTGCTGAATTTCGGAATTCCACTTTTTCGACAACACTCTGACCGAATTCTTCGCCCCTACCAGTTCTATAATCCTTTCTATTAAAGGCCTATCGTTACTTCTGCCGTAAAGTTGAGGCACAAAAACGACGGTAGCGTCAAATTTCTCTATCATATAATCTATCGCCCTGGCTACCAATTCATTATATCTTCCCTGTTCTTTTTCCGGTTCGGCACAATCGCGATAATTGCAGTGAATACCGGCAGGCGTTATTCCAATCAAGGCCTTACGCCCCTTCCCATGACCGGCCGCTTCGATTAATCCCTCGCTTGCCATAATATCGTCTATCTTTGCCCCATCAATATTGATACCGTCTTGAAAAGCAGAATCAGCGGTAACATAAACAACCGGCTTCGTAAGATTCAAATCACTTAAATATCCTCCTGAAACAGGGTCCCTCAAGGTAATTATCTCTACCTTATTCAAAAGGTATCTGCGAAGCACATTTCTCCAGCGTATCTTAAATGGCCCCATAGATGGACCGTATATTATTACTGACTTCTTAAACAGCTTGGCTAAAAATATGTTCAACAGATGCCCACTAATCTCGTGCGCCTTGTAAATGTCCCCAAAGTAAGGACCACCGGGAGCTGAAATGATAATATCAGCATCAGATGTACCTTTCAATGCCTTAAAAACTCCAAATTTTGGGAAAAAAGAGGACAGTTCAATACCCAACAACTTAAAAAACAGCCACAAAAAAACAAACGGCAAAGAAACAAAAGGGAACTGCCTGCTGAAAGTTGTGAATTTAAAAATATCTACGCCTTCCTGGAGGTCAAGCCCACGCGGTGCTGCAGTTACAACGGTGAATTTCGCACTGGGCATCAATTTCCCAAGAGTACTTATCATTGCTCTCTGAGCGGCTTCATCTCCCCTGTTGTCTGAATGGGAATTAGTAATAACTATATTGACCGTGTTATTGCTCATAATTCTTGTTTCTTTAACTACCTTCCAACTTTGGAGAGGTAGTATGCGCTCTGACCATTAGTTTCTTCGCCATACCCAAATCTCTCGACCACAAATCCATGCTCTTTATACAGCTGTTCCATGAATTGTCCGTTGTACCGTACGCAGTGCAGTGCCCCGGTCCACTTGCAACCTCGGTAATCCTGAGGATTTACGGTCATCTCCGGTACATCTTTTTCTACGAAGGCAGTTATAAATACTTTGCCTTCAGGATGAAGAAGTCGTTGGAATTCTCTACAGTATGCTGTTACATCTTCTATGGTTAAGTGAGAGAACACTGAGTACAGATAAATGATATCGAACGAATGGTCAGCAAAGGGCAGTCTTATTCCGGTCTGCGCTATTTTCCCTTTTTTGTTATAGCGAAGATTGGCAACATCGATGTGTGTGAATGTGAAGGCTGGATGACCTTTGTGAATGTAACGCTTGCACCATTCTATAGATTTTCTGTCGACATCTATAGCGCTGTACTGTCTTATATCACCGACTTTTTGCAGTATCCCAATCGGTAGGCGTCCTGGACCACATCCTATCTCCAGCACACGACTGTCAAGTGTCAGCCCACAGTGTTGCACAAGTCTCTCTGCTTCCCCGCAAGCTGAATCAAAGAAGTCTTTGTCTTTTTGAAAATTTTTCCCACCAAATCTTAAGTGCTTTGCCGGGAGAATTACTCCTCCGTAATTTATAGTCTGCGAACGCAAAGGATTTACCATAAAATTAAAAAATCCCTTTAAAAACCAAACCGTAAACGTAATAAGATTTGCTTCTTGCTGAGTCATTGATAACTCCATTATAAATCTTAGATTTTTCTAATTATTTTTTTCTTATAACTCAAAAACAGCTTAAATATTAATCGATTAAATCTCAATATAGCAAATGGAACATATTTTAAAAGCTTTTTCAGCATCTTGTTTTTAGATATAAACCTGTTCGTATATACTATTATCGCCGCAGGATAATCAAGAAATGTGGGCTTGAGAAGATGATTTTTATTCTCTCTAAGGTCTTTGGGTGTTTTTTTCCCCACAAGGGCGAGAACTTTCATACGAGCTACAATATTTCGTTTCTTGAAAAGAACCGGAGCCGATTGTGAGCGAATCGCTTCAGCCGAACTAAGAGATAATAGCTTTATCTGGTTTTTCGCCGTTGCTTTCTCTATTAAATCCTGTCCCGCACCTGTCCTTGTTACCACAATCGAGGTACCAACCGTGTCGCTCTTTACAATACTGCGCAGCCAGGCATCTGCCAACGATATGTCTGCGAATTCATTGAATTGGTCACCGCACAACGTACAGTAGTAATGGCTAAAATAATATCCGCCGAAAACCTCTGTCCACCACGAATGCAAGTTACCAATGAACTTTTCGGTTTTATCTTTCAGTAATACTTTCAATCCGCTCGGCCATCCGTTACCTCTGTACTGAAGTTTATCGATTTGGCTCGGCAAAACCCCCAGCTTTGCCAGAACAAATTCAACTCCTCTAAAGCTGATTGTGTGCGAACACACCAAGCCAATATGATACGTTATCTTGTCCTTCAGTCCTTGTAACCTCAACTCGGCCCTGCGAATTCCCCATAGATGACACGGAAGCCCAACAATAGCAAATTTGCCGTCTTCAGATAAAATTTTATTTAACAGCAAATTCAACGGCAACGGCACATACTTCGCCCCCATAGCTGAATATATCTCCTCGGCCGTTCTTGCAATAAAGGCCTCTGCCCTCAACGGGTCGTCTTTGCTTATCCTCGTCAGCACAGCTCCGTCGATTAAGCCCTCTTTTAACGCAAAAAGCAACAGTGATGTCGCTATGCCTCCTGATGTAGCCTTCCACCTTAACGATGTATCTTGCGAATAACCGATAAAGCAATTAATATAATTGCCCAAAAGTTTATTGTCGGGAATTTTGCCGAATACAAACTGATTAAGCTGCCTGAAATTTTCATTCGCTGCCGGACACAAACTTAAACAAAGCCCACAGCCGCTACACTTGCTCTCTACCACTCTCGGCAAATATCTACCATCAACACTGTACTTAATTTCCAAGGCTCCCTCAGGGCAAAACGCCACACAGGTACCACATCCGGTGCACCACCCCTGACATACTATCGCCGTAATATTTCGAGGCTCCAACGATTTGTTCATTGGTCTTTCATGTAACTACTGATAACGTCAACAACATAATCAGTAACGTCTATTTTGTCTTCCAGCAGTTTTTCGTGGGCGGCCCGACTCTTTTCTTTGGCTTGCGGATCACAGAGCCAGTCTATACAACACCGAAGAGCTTGATTGCCATCTGTAACTTGCCTTACCAGGCCGTATCTTTCGAGCATCTTTATATTACCTGACTCCAGCGTATTAACATAAACGGCAGGAACACCTAAAATTGCAGATTCTGTGGCCATTGTAGCCCCTTCGCCGACGTAAAGCGCCGAAAATGCCAATATATGATGTATAAGATGCGCCGGAATATTCAATCTGTAATGCTCGAACTCCTTCGGCAGAGGAGCTTCGGAGGTGATATAGGGTCTTGCATATTTGGCTATCTGGTTAATAAAAGTTAACCTTTGTCCGCTAATAAAGCCGTGTTGACCAACGTCATGATGCGCCTGCCAGCTCACGAACCGAATTATACAATACTTCTCTTCCGGATTTATTCCCGCTTTTTTTACCATCTCAACTTCAGCGGTAAAACGTTTTGGGTGCAAATAAGCAAGCTCATGTAAACCGGGATAAAAGTGGTGTTTTCTACCCAGATTACCTTCAAAACAATCTGGCGTATAAAAACCGCTGACAAACGGATATGTTATCCTATGAAGAAATCGTGCGACTTCTGTATCGTCCCAGACTACCACCGGTTTTCGCAACAGCCAGCCGATATGCGAAACGAAAAGACCGCCGTTTGCCGCGAGGATATCAGGTTTATATTTTATGCAAAATTTCAGCAACCTCAACTGCCTTACAATATATTCCCTCAGCAATCCGCATTTACCTGTGCCTTTTTTGCTTAGCAACTTATATTCAAGCATGAAATTCTGTAGGAGCTCTACCAAAACATCCTTGTCACGGGCGGTCATCGCGAATTGATGCCCTTTTTTCTTTAATTCTTTACCGACCGCATTCCAGAAATGCACATGAGCAGGATGTGTAAGGTCTATCAAAACTTTCATTTATTTCTTTTATAAAGCTGATAATTTCCGAACATTTTCAATAAATTAATGTCGCTTTCGTCGTCTGAAACGGCAAAGTTGTATTTATACTCCGTCGGAGGATAATCTACACTAAGCCGCTTAATTTTATTTTCTCCGTAACAATGAAAATACTTATCTCCTTCCCAGCAGGAACCCGCTCCCAAGAAACCATACTCTTGTGCAAATCTCACTACATACTCCCGAGGAGATGAAGATAATACAACCGTAACACTATCATTCGCAGAATGTTGCTGTATCTTCTGTAAGACATCTCTGTTTATTTTACTCTTTAAATGTTCGACTATCTGCCCGATTTGACTTTCGTCAGATAAGACATCTTTCAGAATTTCTGTCGCCCCACGGGCAAATCTATATCGCGAAATGAGCTTAAACACTCGAAGAACTGTCAGAAAAAAAAGATGAAAATTCATCTTCTTAAAAACAAGATATCTGAACGAATCTATATTTATCAGTGTTTTGTCGAGGTCAACTACATTAAGAAGCTTCATACCAACCTCACCAGCGAACCAAGCCAGCCCCCCGGGTCCTTAAACAAATTGATATCAGACTTGTTTGTGGACAGATGGCTAAAGAATCCTACAAATGGCCCGAACCGGCCCTTCAAAGAATACAACAACAGAGACCAATACACAAAAGGAGAAAAATACGTTCTTATCTGACCGCGTTTACGATGGATATCACGCTGGCCTAAAAGTGTGCTTAAATAATTCGCCCCGTTTTGCAGTCCCTGGTTAATAGAGCCCCAAACACGTGGATTTACTTCGATAAGATACAGTTTATCATCTGTCGTCAGCTTATACTCAAACATCGCAAAGCCCGACCACTTCGTTGCTTCAAGTAACTTTTTGGCTACAACAATCATTTGCTCGTTGTGAAAAGACTCACGATACATACTTGAGCCGCCGGTAATCGGGTACTCGGCTATTCTTCTGTGGCCGTAACCGACTTTGATATCTCCTTCAACTGAAAAAACTGAATAGCCCACTCCTGCCCCGCTGATATATTCCTGAATCACAGCACCCTCTAATTCCGGCCTGCTTCTCAAATACCTTTCCAGTGCTTCCCGCTGCTCGAAATAATAAACTCCCCTTGACGACGATGATAATTTCGGCTTTATAACCACTGGAAACCTGACGTCCGCAGGACTATCGAAAGACTGAGGTATGCTGACCTCAAGGCCTTGACAAAGATTCTGCAACTGCTGCTTGTCGTTCAATAAAACAAATGATTCAAAACTGCCCCAATAAGACAAAGCTCTGCCGAACTCAGCCTTGTGTGACATAAATACTTCCATCTCAGCACTGTTAACCGGTATAAAAAAATCGATTCCATTTTCCAGAACGATACCTAATATCTCATCTTTATAATCCAACGGACTGTCGATGTTATTCTTCAGAACAATATGATGGTCTGTATACCTCGTATGAAAAAACCTCGACGCAGCACGGCTGTCGCAAGTGTAAACTTCAACCTCCGGATAAAGTGACTTCAGAAAGCTGACGATAACCACCGCTTTATAGCTGGTACTATCACTCAGTAGAACTTTGCAATTATACATTTAGCTATATTTACCGTTCTGTCCTTGATTAATTGGTTAAACCAGGAAATTCCGCTCTCCTGCCACCTCTCAGGATGCATAACCAGCGCAATCCTGCTTGTCGGGTTCTCTGCTATAAAAGCAATCAGAGAATCAGTAGTAGAAACATCAGCCGTTAAGCTGCTACCGACATTGTCTCGGATATTCGCTCTTGTTTGCCCCCAGGTCCTGCCTGTATCTGTCAGGTAGTACATTTCCGAATAGTCAACATCGAGATACGCTTCCGCCGATACATCGAGTTCCTTATAATTATATCGGTTCCATAAATCACGGTTATCATGCGGCGAAAGAACGCTGCCATGCATCGCAATAGTCTCTACCGGCACCAGCAGTCTTAAGCTGCTTAGATGCTTCTGGAACTGCTCGAACGCCTCTGCATAATCACCCCTCGAAGTAGACAAATCTTCATAGTGATAACCAATCTCGTGACCCATCTGAAAAATCTGCCTGATTACAGATTTATCGAAGGAACCTCTTGTTATCCTGAAATAATATGTAGTTTGAACCCCGAATTTATTTTCAACTTCAGCAATCCTCAGAGAGCTTCGTGGTTTCCTGTCAACATCGTGTCGTAATAAGATTCCCTCAACCGGTTTGTGCTCCTGCCAGCTCTTGACCCCGTAAACGGGTATGCTATGGTTTTTTATTGTTTGAAGAAGCTGCTCATACTTCTGCGTAGTAAAATCTCTCATTTCAAATCCTTGTTGGACTCCATATCAAACCACATCGCAAAGAGCGTAAACTGCACAGCCGAGATAAAGCAGAACATCGCAGCCAAAGCATTTATTGGCGGGATATGTCCGGTGGTGAACCACTTGTAAAAAAGGCGCACAAATAAAACCACCGTAGTTATATTAAATATAAATCCGAACACGTAAAAGAACACCAGCGGATGAAAATCCCTGATAATGTACTTCTCCTTGATTCTATACAGAAAACACTTAAGCAGCAGCCACGAGAGTTTCGGCACAACTTTATAAATTTTTATACCGCTTTTTTCGCCGATATTGTAAACCGGCCGTATCGGCACATCACAGACCTTCAGATTATAAACATTGAGTTTTACCAGCATATCATTCGGCATGCCGTAGCTTTTATATATCTTGTCCAAATTAAGTATCTTTAGCGCACGCAAATTAATCACCGTGTACCCCGTCTGCGAATCCGCCACGTGCCAGTAGCCGGATGCTATTTTGGTAAGCAAAGACACATAAGAGTTACCCAGGTACCGTACCTTTGGTATTATTTGCCAGGCATTGCCGGTAAAAAGCCGGTTCCCCTTGGCATAATCTACCTGACCTGATACAACAGGCTCCAGAAGGTTCGGCAAATCATCCGGGTCCATTTGGGCGTCACCAGCCATAACAACGGCGACAGACTGCTGATTATCACGGGCCCATTTATAACCACTTGCTATGGCACCTCCAACGCCCTGGTTTTCTTCGTGTTGTATCAAAACAATCCGACCGCCCGACTTTTCAGATGCATTGCGAACTACTTCCGCCGTCCCGTCCGTACTTTTATCATCCACCACCACTATTTTGTCGACATAATCCGGCATAGTTTCAAGAACTCTGCCGATAAGTTTTTCTTCGTTATATGCCGGAACAACCACACATACCGTATGTTCTTTGTACATTATAGCCTCCCTGTGATATCCGCTTGGCTGAGCTGTTCAAAAATTCGGCCCAGCACAGCAATCTTGAGTAAAAAAGCTAATGTATCGGAAACTTGTCGCACAATTCAGCCACTTTAGCTCTTACTTGTTCCCTTAATGAATTGTCTATTTTGTATTCGCTGTCACTTATTATCTCTACGCCTTTTAGCATCTTATCTATCAATTCTGCTATACTCTGCATTTGTTCGCTCCCCATTCCATTTTTCGTAACAATAGGCGTGCCTAATCTGATGCCGCTGGTAATCGTAGACGGTCTCTTATCATAAGGCAGCACCGTTCTATCGACGATTATACCGCACTCTCCAAGACATTTTTGCGCTGTCACGCCCGTCAAACCCTCTCGCGAGTTCCCCGCATTTATCAGAATCATGTGATTATCTGTCCCTTTTGTGAGCACGTCAAGCCCCAAATCAACTAAATCACCTGCCAATCTCCTGGCATTTTCCACAATTTTGAATTGTCTGCTTCTGTATTCGTCAGTAAGCATCTCTTTGAAAAAGACCGATTTAGCCGCTATGTGGTTCAAATAAGACGTCCCCTGCACACCCGGAAACGTTGTGTCCTCAATTCGCTTCCACAAAGGCGTATCTTTCCCCTGCACTTTTATCTTTTTTTCGCATTCTGCCCCCATCAGTATAAGGCCGCCTCTGGGGCCTCCCGGTTTATAAGTGCTTGTTGTCGTAAAATGTGCACAGTTCACCGGTGATGAATGAACGCCGGCCGTCACCAATCCCGATATGTGTGAGATGTCCGCTAAAAGATACGCTCCCACCTTATCCGCAATCTCTCTGAACTTCTCGAAATCTATCGTCCTGACGTAGGCCGAGGCTCCGCATATAATCAGTTTGGGTTTTACTTTAACTGCTTCGTTCCTGACGGCATCGTAATCCAGAAGCAATGTTCTCTTATCGACGCAGTAATTCTTTACGTCAAAAAACCTACCGATTAAGGAAACCGCATCCCCGTGCGAATAATGTCCCCCCTGCCCCGAACCGAGACTTAATATCTTATCACCCGCTTCCAGTACTGCGGTAATGACAATTTGGTTGGCGCTCGTGCCGGAATGAGGCTGCACATTTGCATATCGCGCGCCGAACGCCTCTTTAGCTCTGTCGATTGCGAGTCTCTCCACATCATCAACAACTTCGCAGCCGCCGTGAAACCTCGCTCCCGGAAAACCCTCAGCCGTCTTGTTCTGAACGACTGAACCAAGCGCCGCCAAAACCGCCTGCGAGCATTGATTCTCCGCAGCGAGAAGTTCTATACTCGTTTGCAGTCTTTCATACTCCTTTGTTATCAGCTCATAAACCCGGGCGTCCGCCTCTCTCAGAGCACCGAATTGCCCTTCATGATATTCTTCAAAACTCCTCTTAACGAACGGCATCTCACACTCGCTAACCACTTAGCTGAAAAAACTTCTGACAATATCATTAAACGTCACGTAAAGAACAAGTGCAATCACAAGCACCCAGCCGACAGAGGCAATTCTCTCCTGAACGCGCACAGCAACCGGCGAGCCTTTAATTTTCTCAATCAGAAGAAACACAATATATCCTCCGTCAAAAGGCAGCAGCGGCAAAATGTTAAACACCGCAAGAAATGCGCTTATCAAGCCAAGAAAGTAGACATAGTCTATCAAAGGCCGTTCAGCGACAATTTTATAACTGAACGTCAGAATACCAACAGGCCCCATAAGGCTCTTTGGACTGAAAAGCCCCGTCACCAAACCCTTTAATGTTATATACGCCTGAGCGATAAACATAATAGTCTTTCTGTATCCTATCCCGATTGCATTAACCGGACCGCTGGCCTTATAGAGTCTTTCCAAAGGTTTAAATGGAACAAAGTCGGCAAAAACCGATGTGACAGCCGAAAAACTCTCACTTTCTTTCACATCCAGCACAACACTGCCGGTTTTTCTCTCACCCAGACGATAGGCAATCTTTATACGCTTACCTGCTTTTTGTTTAATTTCACGGACAACATCGTAAAAACTTGACATCCTGACCCCATCAACTGCTGTTATCACAGCGCCGCGGGGAATCTCCAGTTTTTCAGGCCAATCTTCCGTAGCAATAGTTTTTGCAACGACAGGATGCTCCGCGTCGAAAGCCGGCACGAGAAAGATGCCGATTACCACTCGCCCGTCTTTCTTCGAACGTTTGGGCCTGACCGTAATGGTAAGCTCCTCTTCCGCACCGTCTGCTCCTGTGCGCAATACTCTTATCTGCAGTTCTCTGTCCTCGTATTCTGTAGTAACCTCGCGAAGTTCCTTATAAGTGGGGTTTTCTACTTCTCCCGCCGCAAGTATAATATCGCCGCTCTGCAGTTCCTCTGCGGGTTTAATATCTTCAACATCTTCTTTCTCACCGCTTAATAGCACCTTAAGCTTTACCTTAATAGACGGTATTTCCTCTCCCCTGGAAACCGCTTCCAATCGCAATCGCGGCACCATCGAACAAATATGACCGGTTTCGGATTTGTCCTGGTCTTTTATATCAGTGGCAATCAAACTTAATCTAATTTTTGCTTCAATCTCACTTTTTCTGCCTTGCTCGATGCGTTCAGCCGTGACCTTTATCGAAGGTTCGATGCAGTCTAAAGCTGTTTCTTCGAACTCCCAATAATGCTGCACACTCTTTCCGTCAACAGATATAATTCTATCTCCGGGCCAAAGCCCCGTTTTCTTTAGCAGCTCATTAGTGTCTGAAACCTCCGCAACGGTCAAACTCTGCGGCATAATAATACCGAATTCTTTTACTTCACCGCCCGCATTTTTTTCAGCAACAATCGTATACTCTCCGACACCGCCGTCCTGATGCCTGACCTTTAATTCGACCTTTTCGTCCCTGTCCGACAAAGCCGCCGCTACTGCGATATCGTAAAAATCAAGGTCCTTGCTCTTACCTGATATCTCGATTACCTCGTCCCCTGCCTTAAGTCCCACAGCAGCCGCAGGTGAATCCGCTATCACTCCTCCTACCACTGCCGGCACTCGATTTATACCTATCATAAAAACAGTCATAAAAACTATAAGTGCGCTGATAGCATTAAAAACCACCCCTGCTGCTATCACAGCCATACGGGCTCCGACCGGCTTATTGGCGAACGAGCGCGGGTCATCGCTGGCTTTAACCGGCCCGACGTCTTCCTGGCCGAGCATCTTTACAAAACCGCCAAACGGAATAACTCCGATGCGATATTCGGTCTCACCCGCCCGGTGCCCCTTCTTGCCGACAGTAAAACTCAACCTGCCGTCGTCGGATTCATCACCTTTGGGAAAAAACTGGGGCAAAACACGGATACGCCAGCCTCCCTCGGTTCTCAAAATACCCATAAAAGTAGGTGGAAAGCCGATTGAAAAGGCTTCGACCTTTATACCGAATAGCTTGGCAAAAATGAAATGACCGAATTCATGGACTAAAACAAACGCGCCAAAACCAATTGCAACTAAAAGAATATTGCCAAAAGTGCCGATGTTTCGAGCTGCAAAATAAATAACCACCACAAAAACAACAATCCACAAAATCGCATATACATACTGCTCGAACAAACCTTTTGTTTTAGACATACGTTGACCCCTAAATAATAAATCCCTTTACGTTCTTATGCTCTTGTACTCTCGTGCTCTTTGTTCGACCTCTCTTCTTGCCCATCCGTCCGCCTCGAGAAGTTCTTCGAGCGACACGCTCCTTTTAATATTATGTTTATTCAGACAGTCTTCGATTAACTCGACTATACTTACAAATTTAATTCTGCCCGCCAGGAACTGCCCCACTGCCGTCTCATTCGCAGCGTTAAAAACAGCCGCAGCCGTCCCGCCCGTCCGCGCTACCTCGAAACCGAGTGACAGCGCTCGAAACGTCTCCGTATCAGGCCTCTCGAACGTAAGCCCACCTATTTTATCAAGCTGCAGATGTTCGGCTACTCCCGCCACACGCTTCGGATACGTCAAAGCGTACTGAATTGGAATGCGCATATCCGGCCGGCTGAGCAGCGCCACCATCGAGCCGTCCACGAACTCAACAAGCGAATGAACTATCGATTCCGGATGAATCAGGACCTCTATTTTATCGACCGGCATATTAAAAAGCCAGTGTGCCTCGATAACTTCGAGCGCCTTATTCATCATAGTCGCCGAGTCAACGGTGATTTTAGGCCCCATATCCCAGACAGGATGCGAAAGTGCCTGTTCGAGCGTTACGTTTTCAATCTCCTCCAGACTCATTTTCCTGAACGGCCCGCCGGAAGATGTCAAAATAATTTTACTGACCTCCTCATGCGCCCCTGCTTGCATCGCCTGGAAAATCGCTGAATGTTCGCTGTCCACCGGTAAAATAAGCCCCCCGCTTGCCTTTATAGTTTGCATAAGCAGCTCGCCCGCGATGACCAGCGGCTCTTTATTAGCGATAGCTAAGGTCTTGCCCGCCTTTGCCGCCGAAAGAACCGCCGGCAGCCCCGCCGCTCCGACAACTGCTGCAAGAACGGTATCAACCTCTTCAAGTTGCGCAATCTCTGTTAGGCTGCTCGGCCCAGCCAAAACCTCAACTTCTAAATCACCAATTAAATCACGAAACTGCTCAGAATAATCGGCATTCGTAATAGCAGCGAATCTCGGCTGATATCGCTTCACCTGCTCAGCCAACAGTTCGACATTACTATGAGCGCTCAGTGCGACGACTTCATACCCAGCTCCAAGCGAGTCAATTACTTGCAGTGCATTCTTGCCTATCGAGCCTGTTGAGCCTAAAATCGCAATTCGTTTCACCATAACCTAAATACTATGCCTACAACCCCCCAATGTCAAGAAACAACAAATCAGAGCCGCGACAGCTATGGAACGGTAATTCAGTGTGTTTGGGTTATCTTGTTCCCCATTCATCATATCGACCAGCGACTAATCTCTTGTTGCTTTCACCAAAGCACCACTATAAAATCTTTAATGAACGTTTTTGCATTGTGTTTAAAATTAAGTTTAACATAACGAAAATATCATGAATGACATCAGAAACATTATTCCAAATAGTCTTGTCCACTTTTTAGAAAAACACTCCAAGAAAAAAATCGAATACACCCATGCAGTTAAAGTGAATCTCGAGGTTAAGTGGTTTACTGTATTTTCACCAAATGAGCTGCGTGTTACTAATTTCGAAATTTATACAGGTGAATATTATCTTAATCATGATGAACCGGGCGAAGACCCTGAGTTAAGATATGAAATACCTGGGATAGATATTATTAATGGTTGCGAATCATACGACCCCGAAGGAATTCTTGTCTATTTCCCACAATTTTCTGAATTTGGATCGTGGGATTGCGATCATTTAATTATTACTATGTACCCAAATGCATCATGGGAATTTATTCAAAAAGACTTATTCAATTACGTAAATGGCCAGTGGTATCCTGATAGAGTCAATAATTACCTGTTAAGGCCGTGGGCTGACGACAGGTGCAAGAACTTTAAACCTCTACCCAAAGAAAACAACTAATCATCCCCTCTTGGAATGCGTTCGAAGGGTTAGTACCTTGAGGTTTTGTGGTTAAAAATCAATCAAAACGGGGCTACCCCCACACCAAAATCTGTCCCGATCGCAGTCGAGGGAACGGCTAATTCCAACTTGCATACCACAAACCACATGCTAAAAATCAATCAAAAATGGGGGTACCTGCTGAGTAAAATCCAATTTTTTCATATTTTTATTATTCTTTTCTACACAACGAGTTACGAGAATCCAGCATCGAAAATCGAGTACTTTTTTCGCATCAAACCCGCGGCTACCTCCTATTGTAGAAGGAGGTCTTTTTTACTCCTTAAGAAAATAATAAATTGTAAATCGTAAATAGCAAATGGAGTCGCCAATGCCGTCCGTATAAAGTGAAGTAATTCGTTAAATCTTGTTTTGAGCATTTGAGAATTAGATTTTCGAATTTGTTTCGTATTTCGTATTTCGAATTTCTCGCTTTCCGTAGTAGCGAAGCGAAGACGGAAGCGCAGCTCGTCTGCGCAGAAGGAAATTTCAACCAAAATGAACAAAAAATGCAAAACGAACCCAATTTCTAAAAACGAAAAATCGAACGTAATCTGTTATTTGACAAGTGAATACGGCAATAATTCGAACATCCCTGCGATGCAAAAACGAACCCAAAACGAACCCAATTTATAGTGAGCTTGCCTGCTCTGAGCTTGTCGAATGGGTCGAACCTATTTCGAAGGGCAAATAAGAATGCAAGCCAAAGATACGGCGTTTAACACGCTTTATTATTCGTGTCGAAGTGCAACTATTGGGTCAACCTTAGCCGCCCGCACCGCAGGATACAATCCGAATATAATCCCGACGCCGAAACTAATCACCAACGGCAGCACAATGCTTGCCGCCGTAATGACCGTCGGCATACCCGCAAAATATGTTATCAAAGATGGCACTAAAACCCCCAGCCCTATCCCGATAAGGCCGCCTATTATTGAAAGGACGACCGTCTCTATCAAAAACTGGCTGATAATCTGTCTTCTTTTCGCGCCGATAGCCCGTCGAATCCCTATTTCGCGGGTCCGCTCTGTTACCGATGCCAGCATAATATTCATAATCCCTATTCCGCCCACCAGCAGGCTGATACCCGCAATCGAACCCAGCACAATATTAAACGTTCTTTTTGTTGCCTCTGCTTGGCGCAGCAGAGCCAGCGGCACACTTACAAGGTAATCTTTTTTCTTATGGAATCGCTCCAGCATAGCCTCGATACCGTTAGCAGTAGGTTCGACATCTTCGGTCGAATCGACCTGCACTATCATTTGATGCAGCTCAACCAGTTCCCGTTCGAATGTGCCGGATGTTCTTCTCGCAGTTACATCGCCGAAATACGAACGTGCGACATTGATGGGAATATAGACGTCCACTTCCTGGTCGGGTATTTGAATATTGCCAGCCTGGCCGCTTTCGCTTTTGACGATTCCGACGATTTCAAAGCGGTCGCCGCCTATCTTAAGAGTTTGGCCGATTGTATTTTCAGCTGCCAGAAGTTTTCTGGCGCCGAACTCCGTCAGAACCGCCGCAGGCGCACGTTCATCATCATCGCTAGCCATCAAAACCCGCCCGGCAATAACAGGCCTCTGCACCAGTTCGAACCATACTGGCGTCGTCCCTACTATACGCAGCTCCAGTGCCCTTTCACCCAATCGCCCTTCTTTTCGTACCAATTTCACCGGGGCTGTCTGTCTTATCGTCTTAAAAGTTTCAACCACCCTTACATAATCTTCGTATGTCAGTCCGTAGATACCCAGATGAGAATGGGTCGTGCTGGTCGTTTCTTCCTCTACCGATTTAATCGAATTGATAATTATATTATTGCTGCCGAGCTTCCGAATCGCCTCCAGTGCCTCTTTACTCGCCCCTTCCCCCACCGACAGCATCGCCACCACACTGCCGACCCCGAAGACAATACCAAGAGTTGTAAGAAAAGAACGCAGCTTGTGCAAAAACAGGTCCTCTACACCGAGCAGAATATTACGGGCAAGCTTAATCTGCCTCATCGTTCTGCCCCTTCGACGCGGTCCACCAGACCGTCGAGCATATGCAGCCGTTGCCTGGCGTATGCCGCAACATCCTGCTCGTGGGTCACCATAATTATCGTCTTGCCCTGCTCGTTAAGCTCAACCAGTAATCCGAGAATCTCTTTTCCAGTCGCCGTATCAAGATTACCCGTAGGTTCATCCGCAAATATAATCTGCGGGTCGTTCGCCAGTGCCCTCGCAATCGCTACCCGCTGCATCTCGCCTCCGGACAGCTCCGTCGGACGGTGGTGTACTCTATCTTCGAGTCCCACTTTTTCGGCAAGCTCCTCGGCACGTGAGGTGCTTTTGCTCGTTTCCCATCCAAGATAATAAAGCGGCAGCTCGATATTTCTCAGGACTGTCAACTGTGGTATGAGATTAAAACTTTGAAAAATAAAACCAAGATGCCGCAGCCGCATCTCGCTGAGTGAATTATCATCAAGGGTGCTCACGTCCCGCCCTTCAAGAACATATCTGCCGGAGCTTAAATGGTCTAAGCAGCCGAGGATATTCATCATTGTGCTTTTGCCCGAGCCGCTCGGCCCCATTATCGCCCAGAAGCTGCCTCGCTCGAATGACAAAGTTATGCCGCCGAGAGCCTTCACTTCGCTGCTGCCCATCTGGTAAATCTTCGTGGCATCTTTCAGCTTGATTATCTCGCCATTGGAATTGGACTGCGCCTCACGTATCATTTACCTTCCCCGGCTCGCCTTTGGCGCCTCCCCTCCCATTGTTTACGCATCTTCTCCTTCTCTTCGTCAGACATATTTTCAAACCTCTCCCGCATCTTCGCTCTTTCTTCCTCGGACATATTTTCGAATCGCCTCTGCATCTGTTCTGGCGCAGGCAAAGTTTCGCTCTTTGGACGTTCCTGTTCTATCTCCTCGGTATCCGGTTTTTTCCTCTCGCTGACGGCCATGTCAACTGCTTGTTGTTCAACCGTAGCAGGGGCCAGCGGCGGCGTAAGCAGCACAACCTCACCGGCCTGCAAACCTTCAACGATTCTTATCATCCGGTTATTATCCAGTCCGATTTTAACCTTGCGAGGCTCAAATTCTCTACTGCTCTGCACATAAACGGTTGGCTCTGCTCCGATGCGTAGGACCGCCTGAACAGGTATGTATATTACATCGTCATACTTTTCTATAATGATTTCCGCCTTGCAGCTCATCCCCGTCCGAAGATAATCTCCTTCGCCTTCAAGATAAACCTCGGTATTATATACCTTCAGGTCCGGATTCATCCAAACCATTTGAGCATCAGGCAAGGGTGCTATCTTTTCAACATAGCCCGTAAATGTCTTCCCCGGCAGTGCATCAACTGTAACTATTACAGGCAAACCACGCTTTACTTTCTGCAGACTGGTCTCATGAACTTTGACCTCGGCCTTCACCGCAGATGCCGTCGGCAGATAAATAAGCTCCTCCTGTTCACGAACTTCCCGGCCTTCGACCAGCGGTTCATCATTGCCGCGCCAGCCGCGGCTCTTGGCGCTGGTCGCATATATCACTAATCCATCCGCCGGGGCATAAATCTTTGTCTTTGCTATTTGCTCCTCGTTCTTCTTCAGCTTGTCCTTTTGCCGCTCAAATTCAGATTCTTTCGCCTTCAACTCCGCCTCCGCCTGCACTACATCTGCTTTGGCCTTGCGGTTTGTTCTCTCCAAAGCCATTTCCGACTGACTCACATCGCTTTCGAGTTCCGCCAGCTTCCTCGGATGAGTAAAATCCTCAAAAAGGCGCAAATTGTTCTCAGCCAGCTCAAGGTCCAGCTTCTTCTTGTGCGACGCCAGCTCGTCAATTTGTAATTCTGTTTGTGAAATATATTCCTTCTCGAAAAGTTTTTTTGACCATTTTAATTTTTCTTCCGCTGTCTGCAGCTCTTCATTCGCCAAAGTAATCTGCGATTCCATTTCCTTTCGCTGATTCAGATATTCTCCTTCGACATATTTCTTCAAATCCTGCCCGGCAAAATCAAGCGCCAGTTCCGCCTTATCGACGTCGCTCTTCGCCTGATTTTCGACCACAGCTAAATTCTCTCGCGCCCCGACAAAAGCCGCCTCGTTATTCTGGACTTTAATTTCATGATCAACTCTTTCATCTAACAATGCGCTCGCATCCAGCTCGACCAGCAAATCCCCCTTCTTGACCCGAGTGCCTTCCTCCACCAAAGAAAGAATTGTGGTTCTCCCTTCGACCTCGTTCTTGAGAATTATCTGCTCGCGTGCCTGGATGGTCCCTGATTCGGTCACGCTTATCCTCAAAGGTCCCCTTTTGACCACAAAAGTCGGCATATCTTCCGCTGAAACAGCCTTCGAGCCGGAACGGTCAAAAGCTACGACCGCAATCACTATCAATAAAACAATCCCTGCCGGAACCAGGAATTTAGGCCGAAAAAAACGCGTCTTAATCGTATCTAAGCCGGCTGTATTTTCCATTATCAATTTCCCGTTACTGATGCCAATGGCCGATGCTGCCACCGCCACATTCTTTTCATCGACCTTTTAACGACCCCGCTCCTATTATTGGCCAAGTTTTCCTGCCTTTCCCCTCATCGAAGCTATATTTCTTTGTTATAGCAAAAACCGCCCTCTAAATCAAGTCTTAGCTTAGTATAGACGCACCGCTACCCCCATTTTATTGCATGAAAATCGTAAATTTACCAGCCGCTTGAAGCGGTAGTTTCACCCTGTGGGCGAAGATACCAGAATGTCTTTATCTGGTATCCAGAATTTCTTTACTCAAATCTTTTCGTCGAGATTACAATTCAATCGGCTCGCACAGATTATCTGCGCTCTTTGCTGCGCGTCCGCAATGCCGGCATTTAAACTTTGCGTTTTGGATAAGGGCCTTGTATTCTTCCGCATCGCTGAGATGAAAGCCCTGCGAAACGATATAGCACAGGTGCTTATTATGCGATTCACTTTTACATTCCGGATTACCTGTTTTCTCTTCCGCCATCTGTTTTCTACCTTATATTAAACCTGACTTACACCAATCTCCACCCAATTGTAACACTAAATCACAAATTGTAAATTGAAATGCCCACCTGCCGAGAGACAAAATTGGGTTCGATTGGGTTCGTTTTGGGTTCGTTTTTGGTAGTTCATAATTCATAGTTTTTTCTTCTTAGTTATTGTGTAAGCTACGCTTACGCTCATTTTTAGTCTTTTGAAAATTGGGTTCGTTTTGCATAATTTTATACATTTTGATTGATCGATTTTCTTGTTCATAGTTGATATAGAATCTCCTATGGGGTTACCAATCGCCTTAGAAACGGCGAGGTAAACTCCACTACACTATTTATTACCAGTCGTTTCTGACCCAGGCCTGCTGGACCCAAGACTTTGCCCTGCTGGGCGATTTGGGGCAGAAGTACGCCCCTTCATAATTGGATGAACCCGCGCGTTTGATTCGAAAAATCGAGGATTTTTCGGGAGCAAAAATCTTGTAAGTCGTTGTGAGAAAAGTAGTTATAAATTTTTGAAAAATTTGAATTTTCTCAACAGGTACCCCCAATTTTGATTGAAAGTTAAACATAAGGCATAAAGTAGCAAAGGCACACAGGCACAAAGAAAAAGATGGAGCGTGTGGTGCTGCCGACTCGCCTCGCCCCTGAGGGGCGGGTAGGCCATAGTTGCTGTTGTTTCCAGAGGTCGCAACGTAAAGAAAATTAAAAATCAAAATGTAAAATGCAAAATTGTGGAGCCGCTTCGCGGGGATTTTATTTTCAATTAAAAGAGTTGTGAGAATTTAGCAAAGAATATAGGATATGGGTCCTCGACAGAAGAACAAGTGAGCAACAATCGAGGATCTTCGCTGCGCTTCGAGGGTAAAATTTGTATACGGAGATAGGTCCCAGATAAAGACATTCTGGGATCTCCGCTTCGCTTCGAAAAAAGCATCGCGGGGTTAGTGGCTTTGTAAAAGACACAGGATGTGAGAATGATAGAATGGTTCAAGAACCTGAGTGAAGGTTGGCAAATTGCAATATTTACAGCAGGAGTGACTGTTGGTTTCGCGATCATCGGGGGGTTATTCAAATGGCTATTCAGTAAAAAGAAAGAATCTCCAACACAACAAAAGACAGTCAAACAAAAAGGTAACAGACCTACAGCTATCATCACCGATGGTAACAAAGGCAACGTAGCAGGAAGAGATATTCACACGGGCGCAGACCCAGAAGAATTAAAAATTGCATTGAAGGCACTTAATAAAGCCTTGGAAATGGTTGACACTGACCAAAGTAATAAGCTTGTGTCCGAACTTAAGAAACTTATAGTTGAGAAGCCAAATGCCTCTAACGAACTTGTATATGATAAATATAAAAATGTTCAGAATCTTCAATTAGAGAAAGAAATCCAACTCTACGGTGAACTTTGGAAATCGCTTGTTGATGTACGTTTATCAATAATCATTACACCCTCCCTTGATATTATGCCAAAAGGAAAATTACCTTATGATGTATACAAGGACAGATGTGATATTGCGATTGGTGACTTTAACAAAGCTAAGAACTTATTTGAAAATAATCGTCCTTTTTATCATGATGATGTAAGCAAGATAACCAAGGAATTTCTCGTTTTATGTCGAGGTTATATCTATAAAGTCAAAAGGGTGTTAAGTTCTGAAAAATTTGATGACAAGTTACACGACGAAGCTGATGAATTGCTTGAAATAATACCTAAGGCAATAGATGAGATTGAAAAAGCGATAAAGGTGAGAATTGGCTTGTTACCGAAGTACAAAAGTAACAATGATGTTCCTATTGGTCTAGGACTGGGTTCTATAGTGGAGATCACACACGGCTCAATAATTTATCAAAGCAATACTTTGAATTTTAAACCATTAATAGGTCTCAATATGTCTATCGTAGGGGGATATATTAAGCGCAATGACTTTGGTAAGTTAGAAGCGTATATTCAAACCAATATCCCGTTTCAGCCTCTTCAAAACCTAAATGAAAAACTTGGATTGGATTCTATGCGCATGCTTAGCGAAAGCGACACTATTTCGGTGGACACTTATAATCCTATAGTGTTTACATCATCTACCAGTCACATCCTTCCCCAAGGGGAGATGGTATTAAATCTTTCAAAATGGCAAGAAGAACCTTTTCCGATGAATATGCACGTTCAGGCACAGACGACAGCTTCCGGTCATTTGAAGGGCAAAGTATTTCAAGGAAAATTCGAAGCGATCCTTACTTACCATGAAATTAACTTACAAATTGGCTTGAATGGTGATTTTCAAGTACATTTAGCCTAAGACTGGCGGGCGCGGCATGCAGGGAAATTTGCGAAGAAGGAGAAACAGTAATCCTCAAATAAGTAAATACTCTCTCGCCCTCGGCTGTTCAATGAAGCGGCATCAAAGCGGGCTGGCGAGG